>NZ_FMBK01000030.1 GCF_900095025.1 Acinetobacter albensis
AGTTACTTTCGCAACAACACCAGCACCCACTGTACGACCACCTTCACGGATCGCAAAACGTAGACCTGGGTCCATTGCGATTGGGTGGATTAATTCTACTGACATTTCTACGTTGTCACCTGGCATTACCATTTCCACGCCTTCTTGTAATTGGATTGCGCCAGTTACGTCAGTGGTACGGAAATAGAATTGTGGACGGTAACCATTCAAGAATGGTGTATGACGACCACCCTCTTCTTTAGAAAGTACGTATACTTCAGCATCGAATTTAGTATGCGGTTTGATTGCACCTGGTTTAGTCAATACTTGACCACGTTGAACGTCTTCACGCTTAGTACCACGTAGAAGAACACCACAGTTCTCGCCAGCACGACCTTCGTCAAGCAATTTACGGAACATTTCAACGCCAGTTACAGTCGTTTTAACTGTATCTTTAATACCAACGATTTCTACTTCTTCGCCGACTTTAACGATACCCGCTTCAACACGACCTGTTACAACCGTACCACGACCAGAGATAGAGAATACATCTTCGATTGGCATTAAGAATGCTTTATCGATTGCACGTTCTGGTTCTGGAATGTAAGTATCAAGCGCTTCAACAAGAGCAAGTACTGCAGGTACACCGTATTGACCTTCTTCACCGTTAAGTGCAGCAAGTGCTGAACCACGGATAATTGGCGTGTCATCACCAGGGAAGTTATAAGTAGAAAGAAGTTCACGAACTTCCATCTCTACCAATTCAAGTAATTCTTCATCATCAACAAGATCACACTTGTTTAAGAATACAAGAATGAACGGTACACCTACCTGACGAGATAAAAGGATGTGTTCACGAGTCTGTGGCATAGGACCATCAGTCGCAGCACATACAAGGATCGCGCCGTCCATTTGAGCAGCACCTGTAATCATGTTTTTAACATAATCGGCGTGACCTGGGCAGTCTACGTGAGCGTAGTGACGAGCAGGAGAATCGTATTCTACGTGCGAAGTATTAATGGTAATACCACGTGCTTTTTCTTCTGGTGCAGAATCAATTGCTGCGTAATCTTTCGCTTCACCGCCGAAAGTTTTAGCACATACAGTTGCAATTGCAGCTGTTAAAGTTGTTTTACCATGGTCAACGTGACCAATTGTACCCACGTTTACGTGTGGCTTATTACGTTCAAACTTAGCCTTAGCCATGA
>NZ_FMBK01000029.1 GCF_900095025.1 Acinetobacter albensis
AATAAAAACAAACTGTTTTATCTATTCCTTGAATTGCCTTATGATCACTGCATTGCATATAAATTTACTCCCTTGGAGACTTAAGCCATGTTAGATCAAAATACCTCAGCACAATTAAAAACACTCCTTGAACGTTTAGAAAGTCCAATTGAATTGGTTGCCTCTTTAAATGATTCAGACAAATCTGAAAAAATCAAAGAACTGGTCACCGAAGTGGCTGCATTGTCTGATCAAGTCAGCGTACGTTTTGATGGAAACAATAGCCGTCGTCCAAGTTTTGGTATTGCCAAAGTCGGAGAACAAGCTCGGGTGAACTTTGCAGGTTTACCGATGGGACATGAGTTCACTTCTTTGATTTTGGCTTTGTTACAAGTCTCAGGTTATGCACCCAAAGTCTCTGATGACGTTTTGGCACAAATCAAAGGCTTAAACTTAAGCTCTGACTTTGAAGTATTTGTGTCTTTAAGCTGTCATAACTGTCCAGATGTGGTGCAAGCCTTGAACCTGATTGCGATTCACAACCCAGGTACGACAGCCACCATGGTCGATGGTGCATTCTTTCAAGATGAAGTAGAACAGCGCAAAATCATGGCCGTCCCGATGCTGTTCCAAAATGGTGAACATATCGGTCAAGGTCGTATGACTTTAGAAGAAATTGTGGCCAAGCTTGATTCAAGCTCATCCAGTAAAGATCTAGAAAAACTCAATGCCAAAGAGGTTTTTGATGTACTGGTGATTGGAGGTGGTCCTGCGGGCAATACTGCTGCCATTTATGCTGCACGAAAAGGGATTCACACCGGTATTGTGGCAGAACGCTTCGGTGGACAAGTCATGGATACCATGGACATTGAAAACTACACCTCGGTGCAAAAAACCCAAGGGCCAAAGTTTGCCGCTGAAATGGAGGCCCATGTACGTGCTTATGATGTAGACATCATGAATCTACAAAAAGTGTCGAGCATCAAAGGTGCAGATGAAACAGCGCATGGACGGGTTGAAGTGACTTTAGAAAATGGTGCCATTCTGGAATCTAAAACCATTATTTTGTCGACTGGTGCACGTTGGAGAGAGATGAATGTACCGGGTGAGCAAGAATACAAAACTCGTGGTGTGGCTTACTGTCCACACTGTGATGGCCCTTTGTTTAAAGGCAAACGTGTGGCCGTGATTGGTGGTGGTAATTCAGGGGTTGAAGCGGCGATTGATTTGGCGGGTATTGTTGAACATGTGACTTTGGTTGAATTTGATACCCAACTGCGTGCCGACCAAGTGTTACAGAACAAACTGCATAGTTTGCCTAACACCACGGTAATTTTGAATGCTTTATCCACTGAAGTGATTGGTGATGGTTCACAAGTAACGGCACTGAAATATCAAGATCGTGCCACGAATACGGAACATACAGTTGAACTGGCTGGAATCTTTGTTCAAATTGGTTTATTACCGAATACAGACTTTTTGCAAGCATCCAACGTTGAGCTGTCTAAGCGAGGTGAAATTGTGATTAATGATCGCAATGAAACCAATGTTCAAGGGGTATTTGCAGCGGGTGATTGTACGACTGTACCGTATAAGCAGATTATTATTTCGACAGGTGAAGGTGCGAAGGCTGCATTATCTGCCTTTGATTATTTGATCCGCGCTGAGGGGTAA
>NZ_FMBK01000028.1 GCF_900095025.1 Acinetobacter albensis
GAATCCATGGAGTTTGACGTTGTAATCGTAGGTGCCGGCCCTGCGGGTCTATCTGCTGCAATCAAAATCCGTCAGCTTGCCATTGAAAACAACCTTGCAGATTTGTCCGTGTGTGTCGTGGAAAAAGGCTCCGAAGTCGGTGCACACATTTTATCAGGCGCGGTCCTTGAACCACGTGCCATGAATGAGTTGTTCCCCAACTGGAAGGAAGAAGGTGCTCCTCTCAATGTGCCTGTGACTGAAGATAAAACATTCTTCTTATTGTCTGATCAAAAATCTCAAGAAGCACCGCACTGGATGGTGCCTAAAACCATGCATAATGATGGCAACTATGTCATCTCACTCGGCAATGTGGTGCGTTGGTTAGGAACCAAAGCTGAAGAACTTGAAGTTTCGATTTTCCCCGGCTTTGCAGCCTCTGAAATTTTGTATCATACCGATGGTACGGTCAAAGGCATTCAAACGGGTGATATGGGCATTGGTAAAGATGGTCAACCGACCCATAACTTTACCCCAGGTTATGAATTACATGCCAAATACACCCTTTTTGCTGAAGGCTGTCGTGGTCATTTAGGCAAGCGTTTAATTTCTCAATTCAATCTTGATCAAGATGCTGATCCACAGCATTACGGTATTGGGATTAAAGAGTTGTGGGAAATTGATCCAGCGAAACATAAAGCGGGTTTGGTGATGCATGGTGCAGGCTGGCCGTTAAATGAAACTGGGTCTTCTGGCGGTTGGTGGTTATATCACGCAGAAAACAACCAAGTGACCTTGGGCATGATTGTCGATTTATCGTATACCAATCCACATATGTATCCTTTTGCAGAAATGCAGCGTTGGAAAACCCACCCGTTGATTAAACAATATTTGGAAGGCGGTAAGCGTATTTCTTATGGTGCACGTGCTGTCACCAAAGGTGGTTTTAATTCACTACCGAAGTTCACTTTCCCGGGTGGTTCGCTGATTGGAGATGATGCAGGTTTCTTAAACTTCGCCAAAATCAAAGGCTCTCATACTGCCATGAAGTCTGGCATGTTGGCGGGTGAAGCGGTATTTGAAGCGATTGCTGCCGGCGTAGAAAAAGGCGGTGACTTGGCGATTGCACGTGTGGTCGAGGGTGAAGATTTCTTTGCTAAAGAACTCACTGCATATACAGACAAGTTTAACAAGAGCTGGTTGAAAGAAGAGCTCTATCAGTCGCGTAACTTTGGTCCTGCCATGCATAAGTTTGGTCAATGGATGGGCGGTGCATTTAATTTCATCGATCAGAATATTTTCAGGGTTCCATTTACCTTGCATGACTTGGTGACTGACTTTGGTGCGTTAAAAAGCGTTGATGCGGTGAATTTCAAGCCGACTTATCCAAAACCAGATAACAAATTGACTTTTGATCGTTTGTCTTCGGTGTTTGTTTCAAATACGGTGCATGAAGAAAATCAGCCTGCACATTTAAAACTGACCGATGCTTCTATTCCAGTCAACATCAACTTACCGAAATGGGATGAACCTGCACAGCGTTATTGTCCGGCGGGAGTGTATGAAATCATGGAAAATGATGATGGTTCAAAGCGTTTTCAAATCAATGCTGCGAACTGTGTGCACTGTAAGACCTGTGACATCAAAGATCCGTCTCAAAACATCACTTGGGTGACCCCTGAAGGTGGTGGTGGTCCGAACTATCCGAATATGTAATATTTGCGACAGCGGAAAACGCTGTTTCCCCTGTCTTATCTTTCGAATGAGGAATATATTCCGCAAGTTCTCATATCCGAAGATGTAATTAGCCATAAAA
>NZ_FMBK01000027.1 GCF_900095025.1 Acinetobacter albensis
TAGATAACGTTTTGGAAGATGTACGCCGAATTACCGAACGTGTCGATACGCCTTTACTGGTCGATATTGATACAGGTTGGGGTGGAGCATTCAACATCGCACGCAGTGTCAAACAAATGATTGCAGCAGGTGCAGCAGCCGTGCATATTGAAGATCAAGTGGCACAGAAACGCTGTGGACACCGTCCCAACAAAGAAATCGTGTCACAGCAAGAAATGGTGGATCGCATCAAAGCAGCCGTCGATGCCAAAACCGATGCCAACTTTGTGGTGATGGCGCGTACCGATGCCCTACAAAAAGAAGGCCTACAAGCAGTGATCGATCGTGCTTGTGCCTGTGTTGAAGCTGGTGCAGATGCGATCTTCGCCGAAGCGATGACGGACATCACCATGTATAAAACCGTCTGTGATGCAGTCGGTGTACCAGTACTGGCCAATATCACAGAATTTGGCGATACACCGTATTACACCACCCAAGAACTGGCTGAGCAAGGCATATCCATGGTGCTGTATCCACTCTCTGCGACTCGTGCCATGCAAAAAGCGGCCCTTGAAGTGATGCATTCAATTCGTAAAGAGGGTACCCAAGTCAATGTGCTAGAACAGATGCAACAGCGTAAAGAACTCTATCAATTCCTTGACTACCACACCTTTGAAAATACACTGGATAAATTATTTAAATAAAACCGTTAAAAATGGAGAAATAAAAAAATGGCTGAAGGAAAAGTACTCACAGGCGCAGGATTGCGCGGACAAGTGGCAGGTAAAACGGCATTATCCACGGTTGGCAAAAGTGGTGCAGGCTTAACCTACCGCGGTTACGATGTCCAAGACCTAGCAGAAAACTGCCAGTTTGAAGAAGTGGCTTACCTCATATTCTTTGGTGAATTGCCAACAGCAGAACAACTGGCCACTTACAAAGCCAAACTCAAATCATTGCGCCAATTACCGCAAGCACTCAAAGAAGTACTGGAGCGTATACCCGCAGATTCACATCCGATGGATGTGATGCGTACAGGTGTATCCATGCTAGGCAACATTGAAACAGAACAATCCTTCGAACAACAACAAGACGTGGCCGACCGCATTTTGGCAACCTTACCGTCCATCATTTGTTATTGGTACCGCTTTAGCCATGATGGCATACGCATTGAAGAAAACACCGATGATGATTCAATCGGTGCACAATTCTTACATTTGCTCCGTGGTGAAAAACCAAACGAACTGCATGAACAAGTGATGAACGTTTCACTGATTCTGTATGCAGAGCATGAATTCAATGCATCGACCTTTACTGCCCGTGTCTGTGCATCGACACTTTCAGACATGCATTCCTGTATTACTGGTGCAATTGGTTCACTGCGCGGTCCATTGCATGGTGGTGCAAACGAAGCAGCGATGGAGATGATTGAAAACTGGGCATCTCCTGAAGAAGCTGAACGAGAAATGCTGGGTAAGCTTGAGCGCAAAGAAAAGATCATGGGCTTTGGCCATGCGATTTACAAAGACAATGACCCACGTAACGATATCATTAAAATTTGGTCTGAAAAATTAGCCAAAGACGTGGGGGATAGCGTACTTTATCCAGTTTCGGTGCGCTGTGAAGAAGTGATGTGGCGAGAGAAGAAATTATTCTGTAACGCAGACTTCTTCCATGCATCGGCTTATCACTTTATGGATATTGCAACCAAACTGTTTACCCCAATCTTTGTGATGAGTCGTGTGACTGGTTGGGCAGCGCATGTGATGGAACAACGCGCAGACAACCGTATTATTCGCCCAAGTGCGGATTATACGGGGCCAGAGTTGCGTAAGGTTGTGCCTATTGAAGCGCGTAGTGCTGCATAAGATGAATCAATGTAAATAAAACCTCTACGGAGGTTTTATTTTTTAGGGATGAGTAATATCGGAGATTCAAGGGTA
>NZ_FMBK01000026.1 GCF_900095025.1 Acinetobacter albensis
GCGATGCCTTGACCGACCCCGATACACATCGAACACAAGGCGTAAGTTCCACCCGTTGCCTCCAACTGATTCAATGCCGTGGTGACCAAACGCGCACCCGAGGCACCCAGTGGATGACCTAACGCAATTGCACCCCCATTCGGATTAACATGCTCTGCACCATCAGCCAAACCGAGGTCACGCGTGACAGCCAATGCTTGTGCTGCAAATGCTTCATTCAGCTCAATCACATCCATCTGCTCAAGCGTTAAACCGGTTTGTGCCAATAACTTCTTGATTGCAGGTGCAGGTGCAAAGCCCATAATCCGTGGTTCAACGCCCACAGTCGTTGCACCAATAATTTTGGCACGCGCTTTCAAGCCATACTTTTCAATCGCATCATCCGATGCAATCAGTAATGCAGCTGCACCATCATTAATCCCTGAAGCATTGCCTGCCGTTACAGAACCTTCCGCTTTCACCACAGATTTCAATTTGGTTAACGCTTCAATCGTGGTGGCACGTGGATGTTCATCTTGAGTGATGACCACAGGCTCACCTTTACGCTGTGGAATCGTCACAGGAATGATTTCTTTATCGAAGAAACCACGCGCTTGAGCAGCTGCGGTGCGTTGTTGACTACTTAAGGCAAACTGATCTTGATCAGCACGGTTGATGTTGAACTGTGTTGCCACATTCTCAGCCGTTTGTGGCATGGTCTCGACGCCATACATCTCTTTTAACTTCGGATTGATAAAACGCCAGCCCATGGTGGTGTCTTCAAGTTTCTGAGCACGGCCATACGCACCTTCAGATTTACCCATCACCAATGGCGCACGACTCATGCTTTCCACACCACCGGCAATAATCAGATCTGCTTCACCCGCTTTAATGGCACGTGCTGCCATCGCTACAGCATCGAGGGATGACCCACACAGACGATTGACTGTGGTTGCAGGCACTTGATACGGGACACCTGCGAGTAAAGCCGACATACGACCCACATTACGGTTGTCTTCACCGGCTTGATTCGCACAGCCGTAAATCACATCATCCACCAATTCCCAGTTCACAGCGGGATTACGTTGCATCAGGGCTTTAATGGGTACAGCACCCAAGTCATCGGTACGTACTGGGGCTAAGCCCCCCGCATAACGACCAAAAGGGGTACGAATGGCATCGATAATATAAGCATTTTTCATTACAGTGATCTTCCAGAATACTTTAAGACTTAAGCGTGAGTTGCAGTGGCATCAATCAGTTTGGCACCCGTGACCGCTTGCAATTCTTCAAAAGAGAGCCCTGCGACTTTTTCAATGACTTTCATCCCTTCAGGTGTAACATCAATCACACACAGATCCGTATAAATACGATCGACACACTTTAACCCAGTCGCGGGATACGCCAACTCAGCCACAATTTTTGGTTCGCCTTTTTTGGTCACATGATCTGTGGTGACAAAAACTTTTTTCGAACCCACCGCTAAATCCATGGCACCGCCGACCGCAGGAATCGCATCGGGGGCACCGGTATGCCAATTGGCCAAATCACCATTTTCAGCCACTTGAAAAGCGCCCAGTACACAAATATCCAAATGCCCACCACGCATCATCGCGAAGGAATCGCCATGATGGAAATAAGAACCGCCTTGTAGCAAGGTGACGAATTCTTTACCAGCATTGATTAGTTCTGGATCTTCTTCACCTTTGGCAGGGGGTGGACCAAAGGCCAATAAGCCATTTTCAGAATGTAAGAACACATCTTTGTCTGAGGGTAAATAGTTGGAAATCTTGGTCGGTAAACCAATGCCTAAATTGACATAGGCCCCATCTGGAATATCTTGCGCCACACGCTCTGCAATTTGATCGCGGGATAGTTTGGTATAGCTCATGGTTAAATCCTCACGTCTTAAGCAGATTGTTCAAGTTGTTTTTTGCCGACAGCCACCACGTGCTGGACAAAAATACCGGGGGTGATGATGTGTTCTGGGTCTAAAGCACCCAGTTCAACCACTTCCGATACTTGTGCAATGGTGACATCCGCGGCCATGGCCATGATCGGGCCAAAGTTACGTGCAGATTTGTTATAGACCAAGTTCCCCCAACGATCGCCTTGATGGGCTTTAATCAGTGCAAAATCGGCTTTGATTGGATTTTCCAACACAAAATCTTTGCCTTCATAGTTGAGAGTGGGTTTGCCTTCGGCCAATAACGTACCAAAACCAGTTGGGGTGTAAATGGGACCTAAGCCCATGCCTGCGGCTTGAATACGACACGCGAGGTTACCTTGCGGCACCAGTTCGAGTTCAATTTTACCGGCACGATAAAT
Source organism: Acinetobacter albensis (assembly GCF_900095025.1). Classification (GTDB taxonomy): domain Bacteria; phylum Pseudomonadota; class Gammaproteobacteria; order Pseudomonadales; family Moraxellaceae; genus Acinetobacter; species Acinetobacter albensis. The sequence goes on from NZ_FMBK01000026.1 coordinate 2,308, forward strand.
TTCATCGAATACATAGGAGTCGGATTGACGAGGGAAAGAACAGATGATTTTACGGACTGCGCCTGCTTTAAGCAGTTTCGCTAAACCATAATCGCCATTACCGGCATTGTTGTTGACAATAATGAGATCTTTAATCCCGAGTTCGATGAGACCATCGATCAGTTCAGCGGGCTGTCCTGCGGTACCGAAACCACCAATCATGATGGTGGAGCCGTCTTTGATTTGGGAGAGGGCTTCACGTAATGAAGCAGTGCTTTTATCTATCAT
>NZ_FMBK01000024.1 GCF_900095025.1 Acinetobacter albensis
AGATCATTAAGAGCTTATGAAGAACAACTTGTGTGGATTTTTACTGATTGATTGATCGAAATTATTTTCATTGATTGATGGTAGAAATTACTCGAAGTTTATTTGAGAAATATTTGTCAGAAAATTGATGAGCCAAGATTGGTGCCCTTTAAGGCACTAAGCAATATTAAACTGAAGAGTTTGATCATGGCTCAGATTGAACGCTGGCGGCAGGCTTAACACATGCAAGTCGAGCGGGGAAAAGTAGCTTGCTACTTAACTTAGCGGCGGACGGGTGAGTAATACTTAGGAATCTGCCTATTAGTGGGGGACAACATTTCGAAAGGAATGCTAATACCGCATACGTCCTACGGGAGAAAGCAGGGGATCACTTGTGACCTTGCGCTAATAGATGAGCCTAAGTCGGATTAGCTAGTTGGTGGGGTAAAGGCCTACCAAGGCGACGATCTGTAGCGGGTCTGAGAGGATGATCCGCCACACTGGGACTGAGACACGGCCCAGACTCCTACGGGAGGCAGCAGTGGGGAATATTGGACAATGGGGGGAACCCTGATCCAGCCATGCCGCGTGTGTGAAGAAGGCCTTTTGGTTGTAAAGCACTTTAAGCGAGGAGGAGGCTACTCTAGTTAATACCTAGGGATAGTGGACGTTACTCGCAGAATAAGCACCGGCTAACTCTGTGCCAGCAGCCGCGGTAATACAGAGGGTGCGAGCGTTAATCGGATTTACTGGGCGTAAAGCGTGCGTAGGTGGCCAATTAAGTCAAATGTGAAATCCCCGAGCTTAACTTGGGAATTGCATTCGATACTGGTTGGCTAGAGTATGGGAGAGGATGGTAGAATTCCAGGTGTAGCGGTGAAATGCGTAGAGATCTGGAGGAATACCGATGGCGAAGGCAGCCATCTGGCCTAATACTGACACTGAGGTACGAAAGCATGGGGAGCAAACAGGATTAGATACCCTGGTAGTCCATGCCGTAAACGATGTCTACTAGCCGTTGGGGTCTTTGAGACTTTAGTGGCGCAGCTAACGCGATAAGTAGACCGCCTGGGGAGTACGGTCGCAAGACTAAAACTCAAATGAATTGACGGGGGCCCGCACAAGCGGTGGAGCATGTGGTTTAATTCGATGCAACGCGAAGAACCTTACCTGGTCTTGACATAGTAAGAACTTTCCAGAGATGGATTGGTGCCTTCGGGAGCTTACATACAGGTGCTGCATGGCTGTCGTCAGCTCGTGTCGTGAGATGTTGGGTTAAGTCCCGCAACGAGCGCAACCCTTTTCCTTATTTGCCAGCGGGTTAAGCCGGGAACTTTAAGGATACTGCCAGTGACAAACTGGAGGAAGGCGGGGACGACGTCAAGTCATCATGGCCCTTACGACCAGGGCTACACACGTGCTACAATGGTCGGTACAAAGGGTTGCTACCTAGCGATAGGATGCTAATCTCAAAAAGCCGATCGTAGTCCGGATTGGAGTCTGCAACTCGACTCCATGAAGTCGGAATCGCTAGTAATCGCGGATCAGAATGCCGCGGTGAATACGTTCCCGGGCCTTGTACACACCGCCCGTCACACCATGGGAGTTTGTTGCACCAGAAGTAGGTAGTCTAACCGCAAGGAGGACGCTTACCACGGTGTGGCCGATGACTGGGGTGAAGTCGTAACAAGGTAGCCGTAGGGGAACCTGCGGCTGGATCACCTCCTTAACGAAAGATTGACGATTGGTAAGAATCCACAACAAGTTGTTCTTCATGATGTATCGATGGGTCTGTAGCTCAGTTGGTTAGAGCACACGCTTGATAAGCGTGGGGTCACAAGTTCAAGTCTTGTCAGACCCACCAAGTCTACTAACTGAAATAATGAAGAGATGAGAGTCTTGGAGTTGAGTTACAAACGAGAGATACATAAAGCTAATAAGTGATAAGCTGGGGACTTAGCTTAGTTGGTAGAGCGCCTGCTTTGCACGCAGGAGGTCAACGGTTCGACTCCGTTAGTCTCCACCATATATTGTTCTTCAATATATAAGCTAAGAAGTTAGATTATAGAATTTAATAAATAAGATCATGATTAAATGATTTTTAATTTATTAAGTTCTGTGATTTATCACAGTTACCTACGGTCTGACGAAGACGTAGTTAATCATTAACAGATTGAGAATTTGAGTTGAAATAATTGTTTGAACTCAGAACTAATTCAACATTGACTGTAATACGTAAGTATTTCATTTCAGTGACGAAGAAGAACTGAGAACTAGCGAAATTAACTGAATCAAGCGTTTTGGTAGATGAATTTAGATTGAAGCTGTACTGTAGTTAAATCTACAGACAACAAACTGTATGAGAAGGTCGTAAGGCTGACTCTGTTGTTACATCACTTGTAGGGTGTTAACGACTGTTTGGGGTTGTATAGTCAAGTAATTAAGTGCATGTGGTGGATGCCTTGGCAGTCAGAGGCGATGAAAGACGTAATAGCCTGCGATAAGCTCCGGGGAGGCGGCAAATATCCTGTGATCCGGAGATTTCTGAATGGGGAAACCCACTTACCATAAGGTAGGTATTGCATGATGAATACATAGTCATGCAAGGCGAACGAGGGGAAGTGAAACATCTCAGTACCCTTAGGAAAAGAAATCAATTGAGATTCCCTTAGTAGCGGCGAGCGAACGGGGATCAGCCCATTAAGTTATCTAAGTTTTAGTGGAATGCTCTGGGAAGTGCAACCGTAGTGGGTGATAGTCCTGTACACGAAAGGGCTTAGATAATGATGACGAGTAGGGCGGGGCACGTGAAACCTTGTCTGAATATGGGGGGACCATCCTCCAAGGCTAAATACTCCTGACTGACCGATAGTGAACCAGTACCGTGAGGGAAAGGCGAAAAGAACCCCTGTGAGGGGAGTGAAATAGATCCTGAAACCGCATGCATACAAGCAGTGGGAGCCGACTTGTTCGGTGACTGCGTACCTTTTGTATAATGGGTCAGCGACTTACATTCAGTAGCAAGGTTAACCGCATAGGGGAGCCGTAGAGAAATCGAGTCTTAATAGGGCGTTTAGTTGCTGGGTGTAGACCCGAAACCGGGTGATCTATCCATGAGCAGGTTGAAGGTTGGGTAACACTAACTGGAGGACCGAACCCACCGTCGTTGAAAAGCCGGGGGATGACTTGTGGATAGGGGTGAAAGGCTAATCAAACTCGGTGATAGCTGGTTCTCCCCGAAAGCTATTTAGGTAGCGCCTCGGACGAATACCATTGGGGGTAGAGCACTGTTTCGGCTAGGGGGTCATCCCGACTTACCAAACCGATGCAAACTCCGAATACCAATGAGTACTATCCGGGAGACAGACTGCGGGTGCTAACGTCCGTAGTCAAGAGGAAAACAATCCAGACCGCCAGCTAAGGCCCCAAAATTATAGTTAAGTGGGAAACGATGTGGGAAGGCATAGACAGCTAGGAGGTTGGCTTAGAAGCAGCCACCCTTTAAAGAAAGCGTAATAGCTCACTAGTCGAGTCGGCCTGCGCGGAAGATGTAACGGGGCTAAAACTATATGCCGAAGCTGCGGATTTGCAATTTATTGCAAGTGGTAGGGGAGCGTTCTGTAAGCCGATGAAGGTGGATTGAGAAGTCTGCTGGAGGTATCAGAAGTGCGAATGCTGACGTGAGTAACGACAATGCGAGTGAAAAACTCGCACGCTGAAAGACCAAGGGTTCCAGTCCAACGTTAATCGGGGCTGGGTGAGTCGACCCCTAAGGCGAGGCCGAGAGGCGTAGTCGATGGGAAATTGGTTAATATTCCAATACTTCTGTGTAATGCGATGAGAGGACGGAGAAGGTTAAGTCAGCCTGGCGTTGGTTGTCCAGGTGAAAGGTTGTAGGCATGCATCTTAGGCAAATCCGGGGTGCTCTATGCTGAGAACTGATAGCAAGCTGTACTTGTACAGTGAAGTGGCTGATACCATGCTTCCAGGAAAAGTCTCTAAGCTTCAGTTACACAGGAATCGTACCCGAAACCGACACAGGTGGTCAGGTCGAGTAGACCAAAGCGCTTGAGAGAACTCTGCTGAAGGAACTAGGCAAAATGGTACCGTAACTTCGGGAGAAGGTACGCTGTCGACGGTGATGGGATTTACTCCCTGAGCGGTTGACAGCCACAGAAACCAGGCCCCTGCAACTGTTTATTAAAAACATAGCACTCTGCAAACACGAAAGTGGACGTATAGGGTGTGATGCCTGCCCGGTGCTGGAAGGTTAATTGATGGGGTTAGCGTAAGCGAAGCTCTTGATCGAAGCCCCAGTAAACGGCGGCCGTAACTATAACGGTCCTAAGGTAGCGAAATTCCTTGTCGGGTAAGTTCCGACCTGCACGAATGGCATAATGATGGGGGCGCTGTCTCCAGCAGAGACTCAGTGAAATCGAATTCGCCGTGAAGATGCGGTGTACCCGCGGCTAGACGGAAAGACCCCGTGAACCTTTACTGCAGCTTGACATTGAACTTTGATCTTACTTGTGTAGGATAGGTGGGAGGCTTTGAAACCGAGACGCTAGTTTCGGTGGAGCCAATCTTGAAATACCACCCTGGTAATATTGAGGTTCTAACTCTGCTCCATAATCTGGAGCGAGGACCATGTCTGGTGGGTAGTTTGACTGGGGCGGTCTCCTCCTAAAGAGTAACGGAGGAGTACGAAGGTGCGCTCAGCGTGGTCGGAAATCACGCGTAGAGTATAAAGGCAAAAGCGCGCTTAACTGCGAGACCCACAAGTCGAGCAGGTACGAAAGTAGGTCTTAGTGATCCGGTGGTTCTGTATGGAAGGGCCATCGCTCAACGGATAAAAGGTACTCTGGGGATAACAGGCTGATACCGCCCAAGAGTTCATATCGACGGCGGTGTTTGGCACCTCGATGTCGGCTCATCTCATCCTGGGGCTGAAGCAGGTCCCAAGGGTATGGCTGTTCGCCATTTAAAGAGGTACGCGAGCTGGGTTTAGAACGTCGTGAGACAGTTCGGTCCCTATCTACCGTGGGCGTTGGAAATTTGAGAGGATCTGCTCCTAGTACGAGAGGACCAGAGTGGACGAACCTCTGGTGTACCGGTTGTAACGCCAGTTGCATCGCCGGGTAGCTATGTTCGGAAGGGATAACCGCTGAAAGCATCTAAGCGGGAAGCCTACCTCAAGATTAGATTTCCCTGTGACTTTATGTCACCTAAAGAGCCGTTGAAGACTACGACGTTGATAGGTTGGATGTGGAAGCATAGTGATATGTGAAGCTGACCAATACTAATTGCTCGTGAGGCTTGACTATACAACACCCAAACAGTTGTATTGCATCATCTAAATGATTCAAAACCAAGCAATATACCCTTGATTTAGTTAACGCTACAAACTAAAATCTCAACTCAAATTTAATGTCTGTTAATAACTCTTTTGACCAAAGCTAGGCACATCGAAGCGTAAGCAACGTAACTAAGACCATAGCAAGTAATCATAAACAGTTGTGCTGGCGACAATAGCAAGAGTGAACCACCTGATCCCTTCCCGAACTCAGAAGTGAAACCTCTTCGCGCTGATGGTAGTGTGGGGTTACCCATGTGAGAGTAAGTCATCGCCAGCTCATTATTCTAAACCCCCCTCAGTCAAAAGACTGAGGGGGGTTTTTCTATACATAATTTAAAAAG
>NZ_FMBK01000010.1 GCF_900095025.1 Acinetobacter albensis
GCGACAGCGGAAAACGCTGTTTCCCCTGTCTTATCTTTCGAATGAGGAATATATTCCGCAAGTTCTCATATCCGAAGATGTAATTAGCCATAAAAAATCCCCTTAAGAGGGGGTTTTTTATGGGTATCTCAAAAAGAATGAAATAGTCTAAACTAGCCTTTTTGCACCAAATAATGAAACTCTTTGTTGCCTACTTCATCGAATACTTCTTCTTGTAATAATAATTCATGACCTAAATGCATACAAAATTTTGGAATATCCCATGAAGTTGAATTGTCTGTTGCAAAGACTTCAACCACATCGCCCGATTTTGACTTACGAATCGCTTGATGCAACATCATTACAGGTTCAGGGCAACGCAATCCCCGTGTATTGATTTGTAGCGTAGGTATAACAAGCGGTTCAGACATGTTTAAACTCGGTATTAAAAATCGCAACTATTTTAACATAAACTCATTTAGCATCTTTTACAAAAAAAGACTGTAATATGAAATTAAACCATGACTACGACATTCATCCGTTTGCATTATTTTATAGATAGACATCTATATTTTCTCGGGTATGATAAAATTTATTTTTTTGCTCTTCAGCCTCTTTAGGAAAAATCATGCACGAGGAATCAGGCCCGTCGTGGGGCATGCGCGGCTTACGTAAATGGTTAAGCACCGCACCCGAAACTCGCGACGAACTGCTAAAATTAGTACAAGATTCACGTCGTTTTTTAGAACCCGATACTGTTGCAATGTTAGAAGGTGTACTTGACCTTCCCGCAACTAAAATTCGTGAGGTCATGACCCCAAGAACGTCGATGATTAGCTTACAAGAAGATGATCAGTTATTGGATATTTTGCATGTATTGGTCGAATCTGCACATTCACGTTTCCCCGTTTTTTCATCTGATCAACCCGATAATGTAGTCGGTATTTTACTGGCAAAAGATTTGCTGCCTTTTTTGACAGAACAAAGCAATAAAGTAGATGTTCGTGCTTTAATGCGACAACCATTATTTGTTCCTGAAAGTGCACGTTCTGACCAAGTGCTGCGTATGCTCAAAAACACTCAAACCCATATTGCGGTGGTGATTGATGAGTATGGCACAACCTCTGGCGTAGTCACTTTAGAAGATATTTTAGAAGAAATTGTCGGTGAAATTGAAGATGAGCATGACACTGTAGATGAAGAAGCTCAATTCATTATTCCTGATCATGATCCTGAAACAGCCAATACTTGGCTTGTTCAGGCACTTACACCAATTGAACACTTTAATAATATTTTAGATGCTGAATTTTCTGATGATGAAGTAGAAACTGTGGGCGGCTTATTGCTTCAAGAAATGGGCTTGGTGAGCGATTTACAGGGTCAGATTATTGAGCTTGAAAATTGGCAATTTACCATTTTAGAAGCAGATGCACGTACTATTCATCTGATTCGAGCTGTCCGTAAATGAGAACTTACTTTCATAAGCTGTTAAATTCATCTCAAACACAAAAGCAGCTTCCTTTTATTTATCCTTTTTTAATTTCACTATTTTCAGGTGCTATTTTTAGTTTTGCTTTGGCGCCTTATTATTACTGGTGGCTAGCACTGCTGTCTCCAGCTCTACTGTATGCCTCATTACGTCAACGTTCTGCACGACAAGCCTTTGGAATAGGCTGGGCCTATGGCTTTGGTTTATGGTTTGTGGGTGCATTTTGGTTATATACCTCTATACACGTCTATGGCGATACCAGTGCATTTTTAAGCGTTCTGATGATTGCATTCATGGCCTTGCTCATGGGTCTGTTCACTGCTTTACAAACGTGGATCTATCGTCGCTTTTTCCCAGAAACACCCCTCACTTTTGCACCGCTTTGGGTGTTTTTTGAATGGATTAAAACTTGGGTATTTACTGGATTTCCGTGGTTATTTGCAGGTTATGCTTTTACTGAACGCTTCTTAGACAATTATGCCCCGCTCTTTGGAATTTTTGGCGTTTCGTTTGCGGTCATTTTACTGGCCTGTGCATTAGTTGAAATTCTCAATAAACGTCTATTTTGGATTGTGCCTTCAGTCCTTATCTTGTTAGGTGCTTGGGGTGCTTCATTTCTTAACTTTGTACAAGAAAAAGATGAAAAGCCACTTTCTGTTTCTCTTATTCAAGGCAATATTCCGCAAGATTTAAAATGGCTAACCGAATACCAAGTTAAAACTTTACTGATTTATGCCAATTTAAGTCGAACAGAATGGGGACGTGACCTCATTGTCTGGCCAGAATCCTCTATTCCAATGTTCCAAACTGATATTCAACCTTTTTTAGATGCCATGAATGTACAGGCCGAAAAATCTGGAACAGCATGGGTTACAGGTATTCCATATTGGGATTTGAAAGAATCAGATATCGAGCAACATCCGATGTACTACAACAGCATCATGGCTTCGGGTGATGAATCGAGTGGTCTGTATAAAAAACAGCGTTTGGTGCCTTTCGGTGAATACATTCCATTATCTGGATGGCTTAGCTGGGTACTTCCTGCACTACAAAATGACCCTTCAATGAGCGGTTTTTCACGTGGTGCAAACCATCAGCCACCTTTAAATGTTAAAAACCATCCTTTGGGTGCGGCCATTTGTTATGAGGTCGCTTATCCAAATCTGACCCGTCGTAACGCCAGCCAAAGCGATTATTTGGTCACAGTATCCAATGATGCGTGGTTTACGGGTACAGCAGGTCCTTGGCAGCATTTACAAATGGTACAAATGCGTGCTAAAGAAAATGGACGTTGGTTCATTCGTGCCACAAATACGGGTGTGACTGCTTTTATTGATCATCATGGCCATATTGTGAAACAAGCACCAATCGATCAAGCAACTGTTTTACGTGGTGAACTGCCAGCTATGCAAGGTAAAACCCTGTATATGCGTCTAAGTGATTGGCCAGTTTTGGGGTTTTCTTTGTTATTGTTAATTCTGGGTTGGATCTATCGCCCACGTAAAGTAGATGTATCCTTTAAATCACGACGCTAATCATTGCTTTCAACTGCTTTAAAAGCAATTAAAAAACCGAGATCAATATCTCGGTTTTTTAATTTAATAAACTTAAAACATTCTTCTTTTTAAAGCTGAGTGACCAAATAAGACAGCATGCTCGCCAAAAAGAGCATTGGAATATAGCCATACATTTTGACCACAACATGCTCTAGCGCTGAAATCTGTGGTTGTTTTAATTTTAAAACTGTTGCTTGCAATGCCGACCAGAAGCACAAAACTGACATCGCACTAAATACACTCAGTGCAAAAAAGCCCACCATAATTTGGCTACTGCCTTCTGTCGCATTCCAGAGGGTTAAAATACCCTGAGCCATCGGCAATAAGCTCAAAATTAAAAGAATAGATTTGAGCATTGCCCAATGAAATTGATTAATTTCATCCGATAATATTAATGCTTTCATTCCATCCTCCAAAGGCTTTTTTTGCCACTAAGAACATTATGCAAGCTTTTTAATAAATAAAAAGTCTATTTATCTTCATAAAGAATCAATATTGTAACTATCAAATATGGGAATAATTCTTATTATAACTCTCAAACCTCTACTATTATATCATTATTCTAAAATTCATAAACTTAACCCCTATTTTAGAATTAAGATTTATTATCACTTCACTTAGTATTGAGGTAAAAATAAAGTGAAGTGATAAGACTTATTTAAAAGACATGATGATTTTAAATTACGGTTGATAATAAATATCGGCATTATTTCCTTCACCGCCTTCTTGACCATCAGCACCAAAAGAATATAAATCGAATGCACGACCTTCAGCACCCGGAATTACATATTGAACATCATTATCCCAACTGTCTTTTGGATAACCACCTTTTACATATCCACCTGGCAACCAATTTTTTGCAGAAGCAGGCTGATTCACTAAAGCATCTAAACCGCCATCTTGCATCGAAGGATATCGACCATTATCAAGTTTGTATTGATCTAAAGCACCTGCAATCCCTTTTAGAGTAATGGATGAGGTATCAACTTTTGCTTTCTCGCCACGACCCATAACATTTGGCACAATCAGGGCAGCCAGAACACCTAAAATGACAATCACCACCATCACTTCAATGAGGGTAAATCCTGATTGCTTCGCTTGATATTTTTTAGCTTGCATATAACTCTCTCGCAAAAATCTTTATCTTTATAAAATGGGTTAAATCATATTATTCATATTCACAATTGGCAGCATGACCGCAATCACAATCACTAAAACAATACTGGCCATCACCACCAACATAATCGGTTCAAGTAAAGCCAATAACGTTGAAATAAGGGTCGTAACTTCTCGATCCTGCATGGTTGAAGCCCGTTCTAGCATTCGGTCTAGCTCTCCAGACGTTTCACCACTTTTGATCATTTGTACCATCATCGGTGGGAAATAACCACTGCGCTCCAATTGCGTCGCCAAATTGCCACCTTCAGTGACTTTTTCTGCGGCTAAATTGACTGAATCACGAATCACCCAATTGTTGCTGACTGCTGCACCAATTTTAAGTGCGTCCACCAAAGGTACGCCAGATTTAGTCAAAATAGACAAGGTACTGGCAAAACGTGCAGCATTTATACCACGTGATAATTTACCAAATAATGGCAGTTTGAGTGTTAAACGATCAAATGCATAATGCCCAGCCGAGGTTCTTAAAAAGCGAAGCAAAACAATAGAACCGACCACACTGACGACCAATAAAAATGGCCATGCCACCCGTATAAAATCACTGGCTTTCATTAAAGCCACGGTAATCCAAGGCAGTGCATCTTTATTTTGATCAAATGTTTTGACAATGTCAGGCACGACATAGGTCATCAGACCCATTACAATCGCAAAGGACATCAGCATCAGAATAATTGGATAAATCATGGCGCCTTGCACTTTCTTTTGCATGGTAAAGCGGTTTTCGGTGTAATCTGCCAATTGGTCTAAAATTAAATCCAGATGTCCCGAACGCTCACCTGCGGCAATGGTCGCAATATACAAATCAGGTAGACGCCCAGATTGCTGCAAGGCATGCGCCAATGAATGCCCTTCCATCACTTTGGAACGAACTGACATCAATAAATTTTGCACATGGGCTTTTTCGTTTTGCTTGCCTACGGCACGAAGTGCCTCTTCCAATGGAATAGATGCTGCCACCAAAACTGAGAGTTGACGCGTAAATAAGGCCAAATCATAAGCAGTCACTTTCTTTTGAAACCACGCTTGCGATCGGTGTTTATCTTTTTGTTCAACAGGATCAACCGTGACAGGAATGAGTTCTTTGTCTCTGAGCTGCTGACGGATTTGACGGGCTGAATCGCCTTCTAAAACGCCTTTTTGCTGCTTCCCTGAAGCATCAATGGCAGTAAATTGATATGCAGGCATTGTAATGCTCTAATTTTCCAAAATTTGCTTCAGCGCTGTTGCGTCTGACCACTAAAATCATTCATATTCTGAGATATAAATGATTGCTCACTCTAACATAACTCTCTCGATAGCACGACGGAATTTGATCAGGACTATTTAAGCTTTATCTATGCCAAATTCAACCTCGACTTTATCCAGTATTTATCGCATTCGTGTCGCAGTGCCAGTACCTGTCTATGACTGCTTTGACTACATGCTAAGCGCAGAACAATATCAGCAGGCAGAAGTAGGTGCACGTGTTGCTGTCTCATTTGGACGTCAAAATCTGGTCGGCATTATTGTTGAAAAATTAAGCAATGACACTCCTATCGACCCACGCTTTAAACTTAAAGCGATTAGCGAATTGCTGGATGAACAGGCTATTTTAGATGCAAAAATTTTAAGTTTATTAACGTGGTCAGCACAATATTATCAATTCCCGATAGGTGAAGTTTTTCAAAGTGCCTTACCTGCTTTTTTACGTCAGGGTAAACCGTATAATTTATTGGCACGCATCTGGAAGGTTTTGGACTTAAATGCTGAAGCCAAAGTAACACGTTCAGAAAAACAACAAAATGCCTATAAAATTCTGAAATTACACCCATCAGGCACCACAGAGAATATTTTAAATTTAGCAGGTATTGAAACTGCCACGCTGAAAGCTTTAGAAAAAAAAATCATTATTGAATGTGTCTTGGAAAATCAAGATTTTCGGCCCCAGTCCGTGACATTGGCTCAAATGCCATTGACCCCCAATCAAGATCAAAAGAAAGCCATTCAACACATTCTAAAAGCACAAAATAAATATCAGGCTTTTTTACTGGATGGCTTAACTGGCAGTGGTAAAACCGAAGTCTATTTACAAGTCATGCAAGAAGTTCTGAAACAAGGCAAACAGGTTTTGGTTTTAGTGCCCGAAATTGGACTGACCCCACAAACCATTAGCCGTTTTCAGTCGCGCTTCCATGGCCATATTGTACTGTTACATTCAGGACTGAATGATTCAAAACGTTTACAAGCTTGGCAGTCAGCACAGACAGGCAAAGCTTCCATTATTTTGGGAACACGTTCAGCTATTTATACCCCATTGCCTAATTTGGGATTAATTATTTTAGATGAAGAGCATGATCTATCTTTTAAACAACAAGAGGGTTTTCGCTATCATGCGCGCGATGTAGCAATGTATCGTGCACACTTACACAGTTGCCCCATTATTTTAGGTTCAGCCACACCGAGTATTGAAAGTTATGCGCTGGTCAGTTCGGGCAAAATGACCAACTTAGAATTGAATCAGCGCGCAGGTGTTGCGCTCATGCCAAAAATTCATTTAATTGATTTGAAAATTGCGCAAAAACAAAACGGCATGAGTCAAACCTTAATTGATGAAATTCAAAAACGTTTAGATAAAAAAGAACAAGTCTTGGTGTTTTTAAATCGACGGGGTTATGCACCTGTGTTGATTTGTGAGAGTTGTGCATGGCAAGCCAAATGCCCACATTGCGATGCTAATTTTACGGTACACCGTCAACCTTACCAGCATTTACATTGTCATCATTGTGGCAGTATTCATCGTATGCCAGAGCATTGCCCACAATGTAAGCATACTGAGCTCAAATCAATTGGCATGGGAACAGCCAAGGTTGAAGAACACTTACAACAGTTATTTCCAAAATTTGATGTCATTCGCGTAGATCGTGACTCCACCAGCCGGATTGGAAGTTGGCAAAAAATTTATGACAAAATTCAAAAAAGTGAACCCATTATTTTACTGGGAACTCAAATGCTGGCCAAAGGGCATCATTTTCCATACGTGACTTTGGTGGCGATTCTGGATATTGATTCAGGTTTACTCAGTGTCGATTTTCGTGCCACCGAACGTACAGCACAACTGATTATACAAGTAGCAGGTCGTGCAGGACGTGGGGAACATAAAGGTGAAGTCTATTTACAGACCTTAAGACCAGATCATCCATTACTGAATACTTTAATTCACAAAGATTACCGTCATTTTGCTCACCAAACTTTAAAAGAACGGCAAGCTGCACTTTTACCGCCTTTTCGATATGCGGTCCTCATTCGTTGCGAGTCTAAAAGTCAGGAACAAAATCAAGAATTTTTACAACAACACGCTCAAGTGTTAAAACATGGTTCTGAAAATCTAATTGATATTTGGGGGCCTATTCCAGCCCCGATGGAACGTAAAGCGGGTCGTTATCAGGCGCATATGGTGCTGTTATCCGTAGATCGTGCCCGATTACATTTTTATATTCGCGCTTGGTGGCAAAATATGTTGCATCAAAAGCCATCAACCATGAAACTGACCCTAGATATAGACCCTCAGGAATTGAGTTAAGTTCAACATTTGCTGAGTGAAATATTGTTTAAAATGAAAATAAATTTTAGGAAAGACTAATGTCGCTCTTATTGCAGATTACGCTTTTTCTTGGTGCATCCCTGATTTTGGTTCCTTTAGCCAAACGCTTTGGAATTGCGACGGTACTCGGCTATTTATTTACAGGTATTTTGCTGGGTCCTAGCGTCCTTAACATGGCCAATGACCCTGAAGCAATTCAAGAACTAGCTGAATTTGGCGTCATTTTATTGATGTTCATTATTGGCCTAGAGCTTCGTCCACAACGGTTGTGGGAAATGCGTAAATCCATTTTTTTAATGGGTAGTCTACAAGTGGGTATTACTGGAATAATTTTGGCTGTTGTAGCCTTTTTTGCATTACAACAAAGTCTTGCAGCCAGTTTTATTATTGGGACAGCACTCGCATTATCATCTACTGCATTTGTTTTACAGCTACTGTCAGAAAAACAACAATTGAATACCACCTTTGGACAGCAATCATTTTCTATTTTATTGTTCCAAGATATTGCTGCTATCCCGTTATTGGCCATTATTCCGTTATTGGCAGGCAGTGAATCAACACATCATGGCGTTGCTTATTTCGCAGCAATTATTGCGACCTTTAGTGGATTATTTTTATTTAGCCGTTACATGATGCGTCCCTTTTTCCGCTTCGTCGCCAAAAGTGGTGCACATGAACTCATCACAGCAGTGGGTTTATTTATTGTTTTGGGTGTAGTCGTCCTCATGGATGTGCTGGGAATTAGCACTACACTTGGTGCATTCCTAACAGGAGTATTGCTGGCGGATTCTGAATTTAGGCATGAACTTGAAGCCAGTATTGCACCATTTAAAGGTTTACTGCTGGGTCTATTTTTCATGACCGTAGGAATGACCACCCCATTGTCTTTATTGGTGGAGATGCCTTGGTTCATTTTAGGCGGCGCTGTGCTTTTAATGCTGGTTAAAAGTGTAACTCTGACCGCGGTTGCACGTTATTTAAAATATTCTTGGCGCAATAGTCTGCTGCTTGCGACTTGCTTGGCACAAGGAGGAGAGTTTGCGTTCGTGGTGTTTAAAGTCGCCACGAGTGAAAAAGTTCTGAGTCAGGCCATCGTAGAACCGTTAACGCTCATGGTGACCCTTTCCATGGTGCTCACTCCAATGTTGTATTGGCTCATCAATCGATGGGTTATTCCACTGATCGATCAAGAAAAATCACCGATCTATGATGAAATTCCGAATATACATCATGCAATGATTATTGCTGGATTTGGCCGTTTTGGACAAATCATTGCACGTATTGCACATTTGCAACATCAATCCTTTACCGCAATTGACAGTAATCTAGAAAAAGTTGATTTTGTACGAAATTATGGCGGTACTTTATATTATGGTGACGCAACCCAACCCGATATTTTACGCGCTGCCGGTATTGAACACGCCAAAGTATTTGTTTTAGCCATTGATGATATTGAAGACTCCATGAATGTGGCACGACATATTCGTTTAAATTATCCAGATTTAAAAATTTTAGTCCGTGCACGCGATCGTCATCATGTCCACTTACTACGTGACTTAGGTGTCGAACATATTTGGCGCGAAACATATTTGTCTTCACTGGATATGGCTTATCGTGCTTTGCGTGAATTAGGTGTTAGTGAAGCAGATGCATTTAAAAGTCTGGAGTTGTTCCGCGATTACGACGAAAAGCTCTTGGCCCAACAGCAACGCGTCTATACAGATGAACAAAAGATGTACGAAACGCACCGAAATGCACTCGCAGAACTTGAGCATTTATTTGAAAGTGATGCTCATATTCGTGAACAAACCAGCAGCGCACATTTACGTCATCCCTTACATCAACGCACCGATGTTTCACCTGATGAAATTAACTAGCTTGTGTTTTATCATATAGACACCATTAACACGGGCTATTGGAGAAATTTATGTCTGAATTACGTCAACGCTTTTATATTGAAAATTGTCCAGTGCGTGGTGAAGTGGTACATATTGAAAATGTGCTACAAACGATTCTCGCTCAGCGTGACTACCCTCAAGCCATCCAGATTTTATTAGGTGAGATGCTTACTGCAACTGCCTTGCTTGCCAGCACACTGAAAATTAAAGGTCGTATTAGCCTACAAATTCAAGCAGCAGGTACATTCAAATGGGCGATGGCAGAATGTAATCATTTAGGTGAATTACGTGCATCGGCAGACTATGAAGAAGACCCTCGTTTCTTTCAGGCTGAAAATAGCAGCACCGTATTAAAATCTTTGGTTAATCCAGTACTCTTTATCAATATCGAACCTGAATTTGGCGAACGTTATCAAGGTATTGTTGCACTTGAGCAAGACTCTTTAGCAGGTTGTCTAATGCAATATTATGATTTATCTGCACAAATTCCGACCAAAATTGTTTTAGCCAGTAGCGCAGAACGTGCAGGTGGTTTACTGATTCAATTATTACCTCGAAATAGTGAAGAAGAACAGCAACGCGTAGATGAAGATCTTTGGCCACGCTTAACCCTGTTGACAGAAACTTTAAAACCACAAGAGCTGACTGATCTAACGGCAACCGAAATTCTCTACCGCTTATACAACGAAGAAGATGTACGTTTACCTGAAGTGGAACAATTAAAATTTGGTTGTACCTGCTCTAAAGAACGCTGTGCCACTGCGCTTGAGCAAATTGGCATAGATGCTGTACGTGAAACACTGGAATTTCAAAATCCAATTACGATGGATTGCCAATTCTGTAGTACGCGCTATAGTTTTACTGCTGAAGAAGCTTTAGGTTTATTTGGTAAACACTTAAGTTAGTCCAATCATTCCACTCAAAAAGTGATTTTAGCCATCACTTTTTGAGTAAGTTGCTGCAATTAAAATCCATCTTTTAAACAATCCTATTGCATCACCCAAGGATTAAAAATATAAGCTCATACCCTGTTATAACTTAAATAATGACCGCTATATAAAACTCATTTCAATTTTGCTTGGTCTATTTTTTATCATGAGTGATGAAATAAATTGAATAATTATTAAACCAAAGTATAGCGCTAAAAATCTAATTTAATGATAAAATTAATGCATCAAGTATATGTAACGCTATGTATTTTTTTGATTTTATTCGAATGATGTTCTGTGACTAAATTGTTTATTCCCATCGCCTTTCTATATGAAATTGGTTTTAATATTCTCAAACATTTTTTATTTATTTGATCTATAAAAATAAATTTTTATAGATCAGCACCAAAGGTCTGGATTGGATGAACAATAGTAATTTTAAAGGGTTTCAAGATGCTGGGGAAGCCATTTTAAAATTCCTCTATCAGCGCTTTGGGTTTAATTTATGGATGATTACGCGCGTAGAAGGTAACGACTGGATTGTATTACAAAGTGAAGATCATGGTTATGATGTAAAGCCAGGACAAGTATTCAGCTGGGCAGATTCCTTTTGTTCACATATGGTCACCGGTAAAGCGCCTAAAATAGCCCCGCGTTCAGAAGATATACCCTTATATGCCAGTGCTCCGATTAACCAACAAGTCAGCATTAAATCTTATATTGGGCAGCCTTTAATTAAGGAAGATGGCAGTTTATTTGGAACCTTGTGTGCAATTGACCCTCAACCCAAATCTGAAGAAATTACCCAAGATCTTGAAATGATCGAATTGTTTGGTAATTTACTCAGCCATATTCTTCAAGCTGAATTGCGTGAAAATGAAAAAATACGTCAATGTGAACGCTTAGAAGCTGAGGCTTTAAGTGATGCTTTGACCGGATTGTATAATCGTAGAGCATGGGAAAAACTACTGTATGCCGAAGAAAAGCGCTGTCAACGCTATGGGCATGCTGCCGCAGTTTTCTTTATTGACTTAAATAATCTTAAACAAGTGAATGATCAGCAAGGACATGTTGCAGGAGATGCATTAATTCAACACACGGCCTCTCTACTGCGCCAGACTGCACGTAAAAACGATGTTGTGGCCCGTCTAGGTGGCGATGAATTTGTTATTTTAAGTATTGAAACTGATGAGGTCGGCGCAAAAACACTGTTAAAGCGGGTAATGCATGGATTTGAACAAGCCGATATTAGTGCTGCAATCGGTTTTGCGATGCGTCATCCCAGTCAAGGGCTGACAAATGCCGCTCAAGAAGCAGATAAAAAAATGTTTGAACATAAACGTGCTATGAAAGCTGAATCCTCTTAAATTGGGTAGAGTTAGAATTAGAGATAAAGAACTCATTCAGATTTATATTAATACTGAAATTCCTCTCTTTATAGATAATTAAAAAATCAGACGATGCCATTTTGAAGTAACACCCTGTTATGATTTGAAACAATAAGGTACAGATCTACACTATTGCATTTTGATGAAAAGCATAATAATGATTAAAATATAATCAATGACGGCTTTTTAATTTATGCCTAAAAATCATTATGAAACCTTAGGTATCCCCCGTGATGCCACGCCTGATCAAATTAAAAAAGCCTATCGTAAATTGGCACGAAAATATCATCCTGATGTCAGTAAAGAAGCCAATGCTGAAGAACAGATGCAAGCCATTAATGTAGCATATGACACTTTAAGTCATGCTGAGAAAAAGAACGAATACGATTTTCAACTTGATCATCCTGAAGCATTTTCGCAAACAGGCGGGTCTAAAAGTGGTGCAGGCAGTTATGATGATGCACAATTTTATCGTCAAGGTGGTCATCAGCAGTCGTCTGACTTTAGTGGTTTTGAGGACTTATTTGGACGCTTTGGTTCAGGCTTTGGAGGAGGAAATTACCAATATCAAAATCAGCAAAGACAACAACAACGCAGTTATGCGGGTGAAGATCAACATGCCAGTATCGAAGTCGATATACAGGTTGCTTATGAAGGTGCTACACAGCAAATTACTTTACAAATTCCATCCTTAAATGCTTATGGCGAACCTGAAGTCCAACGTAAAACTTTACAAGTTAAAATTCCAAAAGGTATGAAAGAAGGTCAGCACATTCGTTTGTCAGGGCAAGGACAATTGGGTGTAAATGGTGGGAAAAATGGTGATCTTTACATTGAAATTCATTATAAAAATACAGAACAGATGCGAGTCGAAGGTGCCGATATTTATGCCACTATCACTGTGACACCTTGGGAAGCAGCACTCGGACAAAGCATTGAAATCCTCACCCCTGCAGGAAAAAAAGTTCAGGTAAATTTACCTAAAAACAGCAAGACTGGCCAACAATTACGATTAAAAGACCAAGGGATACCAAATAAAACATCAGGACACCTCTTCCTTGTGTTAAATATTGTCTATCCAACAGTGCAAAATGAACATGACCAGCAGGCTTACCAAGCTTTCGCAGAAGCTTTTTCAGCATTTAAGCCGCGCAATGCTTAAGGAGAAGAATCATGACCACTATTCGTTATCGTGAAATTATCAGTGATGGATTTAATCATGCCGAAATTGTCGATGAGCATCACATTTTTGACTTAAAGCATTTTGCTGATGCTTGTGGCCAAAGTCCTGAATGGATTTTGCAACTTCTTGAATATGATATTTTAAATACCCGTCCTGAAGAACGGATTCATCAATTTTTTGGCGATGATGTATCGCGTGCACGCCGCGCCTATCGTTTACAACGTGACTTCGATGCCAGCTTTTCTGCTGTCGCCATGATGCTTGATTTAATTGATGAAGTTCAACAATTGCGTAAACAAGTCAGACATTCAAATTTTAAAGATGCGTAATGAAGTCGCTTAAACCCACTGTACGGTTTTAAATGAGCCGTACAGGTTATTTTTATTATTCAACCAGTGAGAATAATCTAGGCCTATGAAAACTAAAGAATGTAATAAAAAGATAAAAAAAATGTTTCCTGAACATCAGGAACTCATACAGAAACTTCGACATGATGATCCACATTTTGCCAAAATCTTTGAACATCATGAAGAGCTCGATAAAGAGATTACCCAGCTTGAGCTGAATCCCGTCAATTTAATTAATGATGACATAGAATTGCTGAAGCGTAAAAAGCTAAAAATGAAAGATGAAATTTATAAAATATTGACACAGACCACTCAGTCGAGTCCTCTTTCTTAAAAGTGATCCTGTTTGAGTCTTAAACACAAACAGGATGTCTTAAAATATAATCTGTTGAAGGTAACGCTTTTCTATCACGGGAAAGCTTTACTTTAATTTGGTGAGTTTCTCAACTTCTTTCATGGTGTCTTTAACCGATTGTTTAATTGGTTCATACTCAAGAAACCAAAGTAAATTGACGTGTTGACCTTTATGCTGCTGTGCCAAAAGATCAATCACGCTTCTTTCACCGCGTCCGACCAAATGTCGGCGATAAAAGTAATACAATAATAAAATCGTGGTGATCAGCATGATCATCAACATGCTCCAAAATCCGATGGGTGATTTTAAACCTGGAATAAATTCAAAGTTCATTCCATAAATACCCGTTAATAGAGTTAAAGGCGCAAAAATCGCGGTAATGATGGCCAGAATTCGCATATTTTCATTGGTCTGATTGGCAATTGCCGAAAAATGTAGATCAATTGCAGCTTGAATAGATGCCCGCAACCGCATGGTATGCTTTTGAATTCGCTCAATATGGCTCACCAAATCATTCATCCGAACCAACATGATATCTTGTCGTTCTGACTTTTTTTTGCCTTTTAAATGTGGATAATTATCTACAATTTCATCTCGCAGCTCTTGCAAGGCATCCATCTGCTCTTCACAGAGATTTTCGACTTGTTGAAAAGCCATATTTTCTTGTAATAACTGATTCCACTTGGTAAAGCGACGGTGCCCCTGCAACAATTCCTGTTGCCAAAATTCGACTCTGCGGGTCAATGGTACACGCAAATCTAAGTAACCATCCACCATGCTATTGAGTAAACGTAAACATAAATCAAGAGGCGTAGCTGGAAGCTTTCGAGGTTTACTTTGTTCTTGAGCAGAACGACTAAAGTGAATTTCAAGACGGGAAATATAGTTTTCTACTGCTTTATTGCCCTGTTCACGAACAGTAATAAGTACCTGTGAATTAACAATAAAGCTAATCGGTGTAGTTGCTAAACCAAACAATTTTTCGTGCTGTTCAATGGCTTGATCATCCGCTTTGATTTCATCATCTGGAGTAATCAATTTACGAAAAATCAGTAAATCGTAGTCATCCAGACTATCTAATACACACGGATGCTCTAAATTCAAAATATCTTTGACATGAAATTCATTTAAACAAAAATGGCTATGGGGAAAGAGTTCTGTTTGCCACACTTCTGCACGATTGACCACATCTTCTCGGGTACATTCAATCCAAACAAATTCAGGTTCAAGCGCTTCATTTTTTTCTTTTTGCACAAAAACATGATGTTCTGTCGGATGTAAATAGAAGTAATAAACCTGCATTTCAACAATTCTCTCATCATGTTTTTTGTTTATTGGATAGGTTTTCTGCTGTTCAGCTCTATCATATTCAGTTTAAAAGTATGAGCTGAGAGAAAAACTTAAGCAATCCAATCTTTAAGTCTCATTTCAATTTACTTTAAATTAAAAAAACCCGCATTACGCGGGTTTTTTTAAAACAAGCAACAATTATACTTGTTCGATATCTTTCATCGTTAACTTGATACGACCACGGTTGTCGACGTCAGCAACTTGTACTTTCACTTCCTGCCCTTCTTTCAAAACGTCTGCAACATTGGCAATACGTTCATTCGAAATTTGAGAAATGTGAAGTAGACCATCCGTACCCGGCATAATATTTACAAATGCACCAAATTCAACAATACGGATCACTTTACCCATATAAATTGTACCTGGTTCAATTTCAGCCGTTAACGCTTGAATTTTTGCAACCGCAGCAGCAGCAGCAGCTTTCGTTTCACCAAATACGCGAACTGTACCGTTATCTTCGATATCGATTGCAGCTTTAGTTTCTTCAGTAATGGCACGAATCGTTGCGCCGCCTTTACCAATCACATCACGGATTTTATCCGGGTTGATGTTGATCACTTGGAAGGTTGGTGCATGCATCGAAATTTCAGGACGAGCGCGTGAAATTACTTGGTTCATTTCGTTTAGGATGTGCATACGACCCGCATACGCTTGGTTCAATGCAGCTTCCATGATTTCTTCAGTGATACCTTCGATCTTGATATCCATTTGAAGCGCAGTAATACCGTTTGCAGAACCGGCTACTTTAAAGTCCATGTCACCTAAATGATCTTCATCACCTAAAATGTCAGAAAGAACTGCGAAACGCTCGCCTTCTTTCACTAGACCCATTGCAATACCTGCAACTGGTGCTTTCAGTGGAACACCCGCATCCATAAGTGATAATGAAGCACCACATACAGAAGCCATTGAAGATGAACCATTTGATTCAGTAATATCAGATACGATACGGATCACATACGGGAAGCGATCAGCAGGTGGAAGTACCGCTTGAACACCACGACGTGCCAAACGACCATGACCAATTTCACGACGTTTAGGACCAGATTCACGACCTGTTTCACCCACAGAGTATGCAGGGAAGTTGTAGTGAAGCATGAAGTTGTCAGTTTTCGTACCAGACAATGTATCGACCATCAAGGCATCACGTGTGTTCCCCAAAGTCGTTGTCACCAACGCTTGAGTTTCACCACGTGTGAACAATGCTGAACCGTGTGCACGACCCAATACGCCCACTTGAACGTCAATGCCACGAACAGTTTTGGTATCACGACCATCAATACGTGGCTTACCTGACAAAATGTTGTCACGTACTGTACGGTATTTAAGATCTTCGAATAATTCATTCACTTCGTCAGCAATACCAGTTTCGTCATTTTCAGGGACGAATTGAGCAACTGCTTCAGCATAAAGTGCATCAAGTGCCGCATAACGGTCTTGTTTTACAGCAATGGTATACGCTTCAGAAATTTTTGCTTCAAAAGCAGTTTTCAATTGTTCAAGAAGCGCTTCATTTTTGCTTGGTGCAACCCAAGTCGATTCAACCGCACCAGCAGCAGCTGCAAATTCTTTAATTGCTTGAACAGCAATTTGCATTTCATCATGACCAAAAAGTACAGCACCTAACATTTGGTCTTCTGAAAGTTCTTTCGCTTCAGATTCAACCATTAGTACCGCAGATTCAGTACCTGCAACCACAAGATCAAGATCACTCTCTTTCAGCTGTTCGTGGTTTGGATTTAAAATATATTCGCCGTTGATTAAACCAACGCGAGCACCTGCGATAGGGCCACGGAAAGGAACACCCGCAATTGACATTGCAGCTGAAGCACCGATCATTGCAGCAATGTCAGCATCCATAGTCTTATCAGAAGAAACAACAGTCGCTGTTACTTGGATTTCGTTATAGAAACCTTCTGGGAACAATGGACGAATTGGACGGTCAATAAGACGTGAAATTAAAGTTTCAGCTTCAGACTGACGACCTTCACGTTTACCATAACCACCTGGAATACGACCAGCAGCATATTGTTTTTCTTGATAGTTCACAGTCAGTGGGAAAAAGTCTTGACCCGCTTTTGCTTTTGGTTGAGCAACAATTGCTACAAGAACGGTTACACCGCCCATTGTAATCACAACGGTGTTTGCTTGACGCGCGACACGACCTGTTTCAAGTACAACTGTATGTTGACCGTACTGGAATTCTTTACGAATAATATTAAACATCGACATGTATTTTTGTTTCCCGATTTTATTCTAGTGGAGACCCCTAAGGTTTGACATTCACATTACTCAAATGTAAGCATAAATGACAAAGCTTAGAAGCCGACTTCACCAGATTTTTTAAAAACACTAATTAAAGACACAAAGAAGGAGCGAAACATTCGCCCCTTCCCTTTTACCTAGCCGAAGCGAGGCAGACTTTGTTTTTCAGTCTGAAAGCATTCAAAAATGCAATCGTCCGAAAAATAAGTTTAATCGAATTAACGACGTAAACCTAAAGCAGCAATCACGTCAGTGTAACGAGTAGCATCTTTACCTTTAAGGTAATCAAGAAGCTTACGACGTTGGTTAACCATACGGATAAGACCGCGACGGCTATGGTGATCGTGTTTGTGTGCTTTAAAGTGACCTTGCAAATCATTGATTTGAGCAGTCAATAAAGCCACTTGTACTTCAGGTGAACCAGTGTCGTTTTCAGCACGAGCAAATTTAGCAACGATTTCTGCGCGATCTGTATTTGTTAAAGCCATTCGATTTCTCCGAGATGCTTATTTATATTGATAAAAATCAAAGTAATGAGAATTCAAAACTCTGACTGCCGTGCATCACTACAGCAAGTCGCCTATTTTAAGTGATCTATCGCTATATTGCAAAAATGTTTTATGTTCGCGGGCAATTCGGCAGCTGACAATCTGTAATAAAATTGGCAAAATTATATTCATCTATGTTCAATCATTGATCACAGAAACAAAAAAAATGAAAAAATTGCGAGGGAATGTGAAAATTTTATCAACCAATACCTGTTATGTACCGAATGACCTCAATCATGTGATTCGTACTAAAAACGAAGTCGCAGCTGACTTGGGGAGCATGACCGAAAGACAAATTCAAAATATTTGGAATAGTGTCGAAAATTTATATAAAACAGGAAATTACCCTTTAGTCACCTTATGTTTACGTCGTAAAGGGCAGATTGTTTTAAATCGTAGCATCGGTTATGCACAAGGAAATTCACCCAATGGCCTCGCATCTGATGCCAAAATCGGAACGCCAGACACGCCTGTGTGTTTATTTTCCGCCTCGAAAATGATTACCGCCATGTTGATCCATATGCTTGATGAGCGCGGTGATCTCAATCTACTCGATCCGATTAGCTATTATATTCCTGAATATGGAGTAAATGGTAAACGTCGTGCCACCATTTTCCATTTACTCTCTCATCGTGGTGGTATTCCCCGTATCGAAAGTGAAGTTACGCCAGAGCTGCTGTTTGACCAAGAAAAAATTTTAAAACTTCTTTATGCAGCTAAACCTGTTTCACCCTCAGGTAATCATCTGGCTTACCATGCAGTCACTGCAGGCTATATTTTAGGTGAAATTGTTCAGCGCGTCACAGGACAAAGTGTTCAAGCATTTTTGCATGAACAAATTGAAAAACCGATGGGTCTAGATTATTTCAACTACGGTTTAAAACCTGAATATCGTGCAGATGTAGCTTTAAATTATGCAACTGGTTTACACCCACGTTTAGGCACAGATCATTATTTAAATCATGTGTTAGGAGGTGGTTTACAACTTGCAGTCGATGTGACCAATGACAGCCGATTTATGGACTCCATTTGTCCCGCAGGCAATATTTATACCAGCGCGGAACAAGCAGGTCGTTTTTTTGAAATGCTATTAAGTGGAGGGGAATATCAAGGCAAACAAATCATGAGTGCTCAAACTGTGTTTCGCTCTACTCTACCGACTTCTGGCATTAGCCTCGATCGTACCTTGTTAGCACCTATGCGCTATGCTTTAGGACCCATGCTTGGCAGTAATCCAGTCGGTTTATTTGGACCAATGACAGGGCAAGCTTTTGGGCATATTGGTTTTTCAAATATTTTATGTTGGGCTGATCCTGAGCGTGATATTAGTGTTTCCCTATTAAACACAGGGAAATCAGTGGTGGGTACACATTTACCCGCATTGGCAAAAACGCTTTATCAAATTTCAACCAACTGTCCAAAAATTCCTAAAAATCAACGTCGTTCGCTTTTTGCAACCGATCGTACAGAAACAGATTTAGTCTAAGTCTTTAATGTGCTTCTATTTTAAATAAAAAAAGCCCAAGCAAGCTTGGGCTTTTTTGCGCTGTAGTTTTCTTATATTTTAATTGTTATTATTTTATTTATAGTCATGATATGACGCGTTCTCGCGATTCTTGTTTTAAACCATCCATGTTTAAACATATCCTTCCCTCTGTGATACATTTTGCCATAAAGGATTATGTAGAAAAGACGACTTTTACGTATCTTTGTGTAAGCTTTTGCGTACGTTTTTTAATTTTTTGTTTCAAATGCCAATACATATTTAAAAAATATTATTAGAATACAAAGACTAAATAAAAAATAAACCATGCTTTCTTTTCAGCATTCTGATTCAACTAAAAAATAGAAAGTCGCATCTGATTTTTATTTTAAGGTATAAGGTTTTGCAAATCATTTTATAAAATAAGGCTATTTTTAGATATAAAAAAGCCCTGTAGTCTCTCCCAAAACTACAAGGCTTAGCGGCTGTAAGTTTCCTCTTTTCCTTACTTCACTGTAAGTTCGCTGTCTCTCGACCTTTTTTATTCTGTTATGGCGATTATGCTCAACATTCCGTGTTGAGTTTTTATGTGAGGCCATCATCTCAAAAACATAGCTAAAGCTCTATGCGCTAATTTCTCGAATTGGTGTAAGCTTTTTCGTACAAAAGTCGATATTAATTAATTAATCTTAACAATTAGAAATTTTGTTAATTTTATCTAATAAGCCACTGGTTCTCGAACTCCGATGAGTCAACGATTGTATAAAAGCATCTTGATCCACCAGCAAAGTGAGTCCCCTCTTGGCACGAGTAATCGCAGTATACAACAACTCCTTACTCAGCAAATTCTTGGCAGAGCGGTCAAGCACCACTGCGGTATGGGTAAATTCCGAACCTTGTGATTTATGAATAGTCATCACAAAAGCAGTTTCAATACTTTTAGGTAAGCGTGTCGCAAGAACCCATTTGTCTAAACTAGGAAAATATACCTCAAACTGGCTTTGGCCTTCTCGATTGCGTTTAAAACAAATACCAATATCACCATTCGATAACCCAAGCTGATAATCGTTATAGGTCATCATGACGGGACGTCCAACATACCAATCTCCCTGCTTTAGCATGAATAGAGATAAACTGGCCAGCAGACGTTGCTCAATCTGTTGATTTAGCTGCCTTAAACCTAAATTCCCATGACGAATAGCAGTTAAAATACGGTAATCATCGAAACATTTCAGAACCTTACTCATCCATAACTCAGGCTCATCTGCAGTTAAATAATTTTTTAATATTTCAATATAGTCTTGATAACCGAACATAAGCTTGTCGTAATAAGGCGTCCAATCCACTGGTTTGGACGTATCTTCTGTTAGATATTCCCATTGAATGTGGTCTTCCATTTCAGGCGTTAAACTCATGGTTTCAATTTGGGTTGGGCCAACCACTTGATTGGAGAATTTTTCTAATAATGCTACATGGCTTTGAGTAAATTCTTGCAGCTGTATGAATTGTGCCATTTGCCCAATTAAAGCGCCTTCTTTAAAACGGCGACTGGTCAGTAAATTGACACGATTGTCTGCTAAAGCAGCGACCTGTTGTAAGTCCGCCAATACAGAACCCACATCTACTGCAGCCAATTGATCGGCATCACCCAATAAAATTAAACGAGCATGCTCAGGCACAGCCGCAAACAACATTTGCGCTAAACCCAAATCTAGCATTGAGGCTTCATCTACGACTATTACATCATATGGCAAAGGTTGTTTAGCATGAAAACGTGGCTGATTATTGCTGTTCAAACCCAATAAACGATGCAAGGTCACAGGATTGAGTTGTTTTAAATCATTGGTGACCCAGTTTTGCAATTTTTTATCATTAAAAGAATGCTGTAGTGCTTCTTTCATCCGCTGTGCGGCTTTACCTGTCGGTGCAGCCATCGCAATTCGAATATTCGGTATGGCTTGATTCAGTACCGCAATTATGCGAGCCAAAGTATAGGTTTTTCCTGTACCTGGCCCGCCTGTAATGATATTTAAGCCCTGTCTGGCGACCATGTGTAAAGCTCGAATTTGATGTTCATCGCTCAAGAGATTGGAATAATCGCCGATATCAATTGGGTCAATCGTTTGCTGTTTTAAACGGACCACTTGTTCAGCCAAAGCATGTTCCAATATCCAATAACGATACAAGTACAAATGCTGCTGATCAAATACAAAAGGAGCAATCTCTTGCTCTTGGGAAGCATCAGCAGCACAAATCACTAAATTTTGCAGTGTATCGACTTGTGCTTGCGTTGCGGGAATACAGCTGTTGCCATTTTGAATTGCTTCGAGTACTTGTTCAATGATGTCACTGTCTATTTCGCTCTGTGCACCTTGAGTAAAAGGTTTTTGGCGAATAAACCGACTCCAAGTGCCAATCCATTCAGCGCTTTGGTGCTCTTTATCCTGTTTATTTTCCACACAGTTATCCTCAAAGTTATCCACAACTCAATCTATTGTTTAAAATCGTTTAATCATGGTGAGTTGATTATTTTCAGGTTTTTTCTTCAATAAAACTGCCCAACAAAGCATCAAGTCGTAAGATAAACTCCACCTCAGGTTTCCAGTGATAAAAACCATCTGAGCTTTGCCCATTCATACCGCGCAAATACAAGTAACTTGCGCCACCTAAATGCTGTTCAATGTCATAACTCTGCATTTTCACGCTTAAATAACGATGTAGAGCCACCAAATATAAACCTGCCTGTAACCAATAACTGGCTAGTGCCATGCTTTGTCTAATTTCAGGCACTGTATAATGCGATTGATCTGTGCCTAAAAAATTACTTTTATAATCGGCAATGTGATATCGCTGACCATCAAAATAAACCAAGTCAATTGAACCTGTTAGGTAACGAGCAGAATTGGCTGGATTAAAATCCAGCATTTCAATGCCATATTCTGCATATAGCTGATGAATCCTGTGAATTGCTAACACATGATCGGATAAAGACAAATAAAATGGAAATTCAGCCAAATATTCATGTGTATTTAGTTGGTTCAACTTAAAATTTTCATGTAAAACCGTCGTTAATACGTGCTCCAACCATTCGCTGATCCAAAGAATCAGCTGATCTTCATCTTGCTGCGGAAAATCCTGTTCATATTTATTGAATAATTCGAGCCATAAGACAGGATAATCATTTTTAAAACGGCGACGAATTTCTAAAGGCCAATCTTTTGAGTCTTGAAAATCAATATGTTCAAAAATTTCATGTAAAAAAGTCCCCGCTACAGTTCCCATTGGAAAGTTTCGTTTAATCCATGACAGCGGTTGGATCGGAATACTTTGAATAAATGCTGTGCGATGCATTTCATCCGCTGCACGCATTGTTTTTTCAGCGTCTACCGCCAAAGCATCTATGACCTGTTTACGGCTTAAATGCTGTGCCAAGGCACTAAAACTAGTTTTTGATCGTGGATAAAAACGCTGTGCTGGAAATGCCAAAGCATATAGCGGCAAGAGTTCTTGAATTTTTTTCGCCACTAACTTCACAGGTTTTTCGCTTAATACTGCTTCATCACTACTGGCTGGATGAGCAAAACATTGGTCCGCTTGTCCACGCCAAAATGCCAGTCCATGTGTCGATTTCCCTTGTTGGTCATGTAGCACAGCGTAGACACGATGACTGGCTCGCGTTAACGCCACATACCATAAACGATGTTGCTCAGCTTCCACCCGGGCATTGTGCTGCTCAATAGCATGGTCTGGGAGTAAATTTTTATCATTAATCGCAACTACACGTTGCAGTTCGACTTTTCCTGTTACGGGATGAACATGCTCAATCGTGGAAAAATTCAACGTTTTATTTATTTCTCTAGGCGGTTTATCCGCACCCAGCAAAAATACAATTTTAAATTCTAAACCTTTAGACTGATGAATGGTCATCAGTTGTACGCCTGCCTCATTTGACAGTTT
This sequence comes from Acinetobacter albensis, assembly GCF_900095025.1. GTDB lineage: Bacteria > Pseudomonadota > Gammaproteobacteria > Pseudomonadales > Moraxellaceae > Acinetobacter > Acinetobacter albensis. Next base: position 23,487 of record NZ_FMBK01000010.1, read on the forward strand.
ACGCTCAAGCTCCCACTCGCGTTCCGCAGGTGATTGCAGTTGTTTCAAATACCAATAATATAGCTTTTGCGCACCCTGATAATGTTCACTGTGCTGACTCAGCAATTCAGTCAAATGACGTAAATTCACCACCGTTCGCTCATTGTCTCGGCTTTGAGTAGCGACCAGATTTTTCCAAATTTTAAATAAATTTAAACAGTATTGCCAAGCGGTGAGAAAGCCTCTTTCGACCCACATTTCACGAATACAGTCAAAATCATAAATAAATTGACTCAGTCCATCGGCTTGATTTTCCAACTGAATGAGTTGTTGTAAATTAAAACCCAACAAGCGACTGAGTAAAGCACGTTTCACTTTTGCTTCATCATAAGGATGCATGATTGCAGTCAATACCGCCCCTACATCTTTGGCCACTTGATGATCGAAAACACTACGTTTGGAAGGGCGATTGACCCGAATTCCCAGACGCTCCAATTCGTATTGAACTTTATCTAGGCCCGTATGGTTTTTTGATAAAATCGCAATATCATTTTCAACGAGCGCGCGAGCTTCTATCGCTTCTGCCACATAAAGTTGTTCTTGAATCCCTTGATTTAACAGTTCACGGATTTTCCATGCAACTTGTATGGGTTCTTCATTTTTATCATTTAACAATAACCAGCGTAAGGGTTGGTGGTTTTCACCCTGTGCATCCATCAGCGGTGGATGGCTACGTTTCCCTGCCTCAACAGGACTATAACGAACCTCCTCACCAAAATCCATTTGCCGTTGGAATAAAGCATCGACCACATCAACCAAGGCTTGGACTGAACGATGATTATGGCGCAGGCTATATTGCAAGCCTTGTTTAGCCAAAACATCAGCACGGGCTTGGTTATACGTCAGCATATCACCACCGCGAAAACCATAAATGGCCTGTTTTGGATCGCCCACCATAATCATACAGCCTTGGGTATAGCGTTTGGCATCACGCCAAATTCTGGCGAGCATGTTATCTTGATCTTGGTTGGTATCCTGAAATTCATCGACCAAAATCAGTGGATAACGTGCCTGTACGTACTGCGCAAAACGCTGTCCTTGTTGCCCTTGCAAAGCTTCTGACAGCGTCCGAATTTGTTGGGCAAAGGTAGTTTCATTTTTTTGTTGCAGCATTTGCGGTAAACGTTTTTTGACTTCACGACTTAAATAAAACTTTAAATAGGCATCCAGTACATCGAGATCCATATTCAGTTTAGATAATGCTTCACAAAATACTCGCAAACTTTGAATAACACCATGCTGTTCAAACTGATGTAACACATCTTCGGCGCATTTATTCAGCACTTTTTTAGTGGCCAGCTCATTCAAATGCTTTAATGTCTTTTCAAAATGTGGTGCAAATAAAGCATAGCAACCTTGTTGTGCCAAAGCCTGAAGAAAGATAGGTAAATCATCACACAAGGTGCGCTGCATTAAAGCATCAGTGCGCCATTTTTTCGCCACTACGGCATGATATTGTCCTTCAGGTAAATAATATTCACTTAAAGTTTCGATTAACTGGAGATCTAACTGAATAAAATGATCAATCACCTGTTCAAACTGACTTAGGTCTAGCACTGGCGGGCTAACTTCCTGAAATTGAGCCGATGCGAAATTCAGGCTATTTTCAACCACTGGAATATAAGCTTCTTGCGATTTGAGTTTCTGATTCAGCAATAAATAATTCACCACCTCTTGAGGTTGTGATTGGATCCATTCACGTAATACATCATGAATCAATTGATGGGTATAGCGCTTCGCATCATCGGTGATATCCGCACGTTCAATTTTGCCACTTTCAAAAGAGAATTCACGTAATAACTTTTGACTAAAACTGTCCAATGTTCCGACAAAAAGCTCATCTAACTGATCAATCACCAATTTGAGACGTTGTTGAGCAAAATCAATCCGAGTCGCATAATCGTGTAACACTTTTTGCAATAAAGGGTCTGTTTCAGCAGTCATTTTGACTTGAATTTCGGCCTCTGTCAGGGTTTGACAGGTTTCAATATAACGTAAGGTTTGTACCAGTCGAACCCGAATCCGATTTTTAAGCTCTGCGGATGCCGCACGGGTAAAAGTGGTGGCAATCACTTGATTCGGCAAATAAGATTCTAAAAAAATTCGAACCATTAAACTTGATAAAGTAAACGTTTTCCCCGTTCCTGCCGAAGCTTCAATCCAATGTAAACCCTTAAATTGCATGTCTGCAATGGGGTCAAACGAGACCTTATTTAATACTTGAGGATGATTCATTTTATTTTATTCCTCAATCACGTGTTGATGCCAAAAAATGGGCTGATAAAGATGATAAGAAAATTGTACACATGCCTCTTCAAGTAATGCTGTCGCATCTTGTTCTTGCAAAATAAACTGCCAGTCACGGTGCATCTTATTGGCTTCATTATCCACCACAGAAAAGCCGCTAAATTTTCCATCGTCATGCCAATCTTTATAAATGATTTGCATATCATCAATACACATCTGATTCTGCTCATTGGCTTGCCAGTAATGTGCTTTATCTTTTTCTGCCACTTTTAACAACAATGCTGCAGGTAAAACCAAAGGTTGAGTTTGACCGTACCTCCATGCTGCCAACCAGTGATCAATCCATTCACGCGCTTTATTTGAACTGACTCCCTCACAAACAATGCTCTGGTCACTAAAAACCACGATTCGCGATAATTTTTCTCCACCCTCCCCCATATTTAAATAGGCCACCCAAAGCAGATATTCTAGCCAGACCTGAGCACGTCGCTTAGCCCGCGCACTTGATGCTTCTAGACTGACCCATTTTTCTGCATGATGTTTGGGTAAAGTGATATTGATATAAAGCTGATCAGTGACTTTCCAAATCTGTTGCGTGGTCGGGGTGACTTCAGTGGCATGTTGATATAAGCGATCTTTTAACCGTTGTTGTTCGATCAAACTCATCTGCCAACTGCTGTGTTGCAGTTTACCTATCGGTAGTTGATGCATCAGTAGGTCAGGGTTAGGCGGTTCTTGCTGTTTTTGCAAAAAATTTCGCACAGCATAACGTCCTAAACCATCAAGCAATAAAGGTTCTTCTAGCGCAGGTAACTCTTCAGGAGTCAAATTTTCAACGCCTAAACTTTTCAAATATAAACGTGCAGGAAAAGTCACATCTCTAATCCACTGATGACTGTCCAAAACCTGAACATCATGCACCACGCTTTGGTAAGGCGTATTGATCCATGGCAAACGTTGCCCTGTTGCATGGCGAATTTGCCCTGCCACAGCAAACCACTGATCTTGGTAACGCACGGGTTTATTTGACTCAAAGCCAACAGGATCAAAAGGCAATAACGGATGAACAAAATAGAGTGACTGTAACTGTTCAGGCACCTCTACGCCGTGAATGTTGACCGTTTCATTGGTGCCACTTTGGGGTTGTTTTGACTGTACAATAAAAGCGAGATGCTGAATCAACTCTTGTAATACAGTGGAGGGATCGCGCACTTCACCATCATTAATGTCAAATCCATTATAAAACAACCACAAATTATCTTGTGCCAATAACATATGATCTAGAAATGCACCTTGATCATCCTCCAAACGTGAACGATCCCCTAACTGTGGTTTTAATAAATCCATTAAATCAAAAGGTAAATGCTGGGTTCGATTGGGAAATTTGCCACTATCCAATCCAAGCATCACCATCAACTTATAAGGTACGGGACGTATTTGACCCAGTTGGCTAAAGGTAATTTGTCCTGTCGGTTCGGCATGTTCTAGCTGAGTTTCTAAAATAGTATTAATCTCGGCCAGTATGTAAGGCAAAGGTAACCTTAAACCTTGCAAGGCATGCTGATCATGATCATCATAAAAGTTGGCCAAAGTCAGCATTCGCTGTTGTTTTTTAACAATTTTATAGACTGATGCTAAAGCTTCAACACCGGCTTGTTCAAATGTAGCAATCTCTTGCATTAAGCGGTTTAACCAGTGCTCTACAGGCTGGGTTTGACCTTGTTCATGCTGGATAATCCAATCACGACGTACATCAAAATCTTGGTAAATCTGAATCAATTTGGCAATCAACTCAAAATCACTACTTAATACTTCAGCAAAACTGAGTGTATTCTGAAATACAGTATGTTTAGGAATTGCAATACCTAAAGCCAAACGATCTAAAGCAAATTTAAAACTAAAGCGATAGTCTTCATCACCCGCAGCCAGACTTTGGCGCAAATGCTGAGCATCAAATCCACGTTTAAAGCCTGCATCAATCAGCAATTTGGTTATTCGCTGAATCGAGCCTATTTCAAGGTCATATACCTGTTGCGTCGCATTTAAACTTAACCAATCCGCAAAATCTTCAATGGTAAAGCGCCCCTGAATCAGTTCAATTCGACCCAGCAGTGCTCGCCATGCATTTAAAACATCTATTTGAGTGACACCCGCAATCTTAATGGGCAAATAGATACTGTCTTTAGACAACTGATGAGGACTATCACCTTTTTGCTGGATTAAATCACGCTCACTGGGTGGCGGCGCAAATACACTGCGAATCAGCGGTTCAAGCTCAGTTAAACTGGGAGTTAAGACCAAAATATCACTGGGTTTACGCGGATTTTCTGGCGTCCCTTGAGCAAGCCAATAAATCAGTTGTTCTTTTAAGACCTCAAGCTGGCGCAAACTGGAATGGCATACATGAATTTGAATAGAATCATCTTCAGCTTCCAAAGGATATTGATGCTGCTCAGGTTCAACCAAATATAAGATATCAGACTGAATTTTACCCAATAAATTATTGCGATAAGCATCGATAAAAGCATCTGCCCAAATCCCTTCTTCTCCTGAGGATAAACTGGACAATAAAGAAAAGTGATCACGTGCTTGCTTACCAAAACGGGTCAGCAGCGGATGTCTAGACTCTCGTTGTTCCGCATTAAAGTTCAGGGTGAATTCCTGAAAAAATTGCTCAATATCGGCATCTTTCGCCTGTGGATTTTTTTCAATAAAACGTTCTTTAACCCGCACGTCATAACGTGCTTTCCAATGCGGATCGACGCTGTCTGCCCAATATTCTTGCGAAGGGTTATAATGCAAAATATAAATATCGAGGTACTGCCCCAAGCGTCGCATAAAGGCCAACTGCATGGGCGGTAAATCCAATACAGTAAAAATCACCAATTGAGGTGGTAATTTTTTTAAAGCTGCTGAACGTGTTTCAGGATTGTCCAAAATCTGCCAAAACATCGCATCAATACTTTGCATTTGTTCAAAGTCTTGGTGAAAAACGTCTTGCCATAACCAGCGTTGCCATGCTTCTAGTTCTTGCGCTTGAGTTAGAGTAAATTCAGAAATATCTGTATTGGTTTTAAAAAACATGCCTTCCAGTGCGAGGGCTTGGTTTTTACCCCAAGCCTGTAACCAGTTGCTTTGGCAATTACACAGATTGGGAGGACAATTTTTCGAGCAATAACCCCGATATTCCATGTAATGACTAAATAAACGTGAAACTTGCTCAGCAACCCAATACAACATACCTTGTTTTTTAAGTTGCTTTTCTGTGCCTTGTTCTAAACGGTCGGCACTGTCATAAATACGTTGCACAATTGAAAACAAAGGATGCTGACTGTCCAAAGCAGTGTGTTCTGGCTGAATAAATTCTTTTAAGGCCTGAAACACCCGCCATTTAATAATAATTCGTGGAATATTGGCTTTACGGACCTGTTCTTTTTGCTCGACCAAAACCCATTGATAGGCTGACCATTGAAAACCCCGAATACGATGATGAAACTGGGTATTGGCACTTATTCCTTTTTTCTCTGCCAATTTTTGAGTTAACCATGCCTCAACCGCGTGTGAAGGCACAATATAATGCTGAGTTTGCAGCACATGAAAAGGCGTTTGCGCTGGCTGATTCACCGTAGTGAGCATTGCTTCTACAAGCACCTCAATACGTTGACTTTGAATTACATGAATGGCCATGTCTTGCCTTTTCCCTTTATTTGCAAAATGAAACACCTACAAAAGCATAAAAATTAATTACTATACATTCCGATTAATCTATGTCACTTTTAAAAAACGGTACGATTCAAAAATGCTTTGAAATTCGAACGTTAACAATGATTAAATAAGAAAACCTACATCAAGTTTAAGGTATTGCCATTATGAAAATAGATAAAATTCCGGACGCTATAGATCCCACATTAAATTTAGAAATCATTCTTGCAGAATGCTTGGAACTGGTCAAAAAACGTGCTTACTTTTCTGCAGGTGCTGCAGTGGTTCCCGTGCCATTTCTTGATGTTGTCATCGATGTCGGAATTTTGTCACAACTCATTCCAGAAGTGAATGCACGTTTTGGATTAGCGCCAGAACAAATTAGTGTCTTCGACCCTAAAACCAAACAAGTGCATTGGACTGAATTACGCAAACGTGGCGTCGAATTTTCAGGTTTGGTGGTGGCACGCACAGCAGTGAAAAAATCTTTGAATAATGTAGCAGCTAAAGTGATTACTAAACAAATCACAAAATTTATCCCATTAGGTGGACAAATTATTGCAGCAAGTTTAGGTTATGTGGTCATGAAAAAAGTGGCTGAAGCGCATGTGAGAGAATGCTATAAAATTGCCAAAGGGATTCAGCAAAAACAGCAAGCTCAGTTGGTCAGTTAATTTTTCAATGGTCTGACACCAAACTTGCTGCACCACATGCTTTTCTTAGGTCTATCATCATTTTATGATCGACTCAATGCGGGTTTAAACCCAAACTAGCCTCTTCTCACCAGTATAGATAAAAGACCCAACTCACAGCTAAATGCTTAATCTGCATTTAGCTGTTTTAAAATGGCACGTAATATTTCTAAGCGTGCCGTGTATTTATTATTGGTCGCAACAATATGCCACGGCGCATCTGAAGTATTGGTTCGCTCAAACATATCTGCTGCGGCCTGCAAATAGCCATCCCACTTTTCTCGATTACGCCAGTCATCTGGCGTTATTTTAAAGCGTTTATGCGGTGTTTCTTCTCGCGCTTTAAAACGTGCGGCTTGTTCATCCTGACTAATCGCTAACCAAAACTTGATCACTAACGTTTGATTTTGTACCAAGTCTCTTTCAAATCGGTTAATTTCATCATAAGCACGTTGCCATTCAGGCGGACTGGCAAAACCTTCTAAACGTTCAACCAAGACCCGTCCATACCATGAACGATCAAAAATCGTAATATCTTCGTCAGTTTGTAATTTGTTCCAAAAACGCCACAAATAAGGCAGGCGTAATTCATACTTTTCAGGTGCAGCAATGGTATGAATATCATACTCACGCGGATCCAGATTTTTAACAATCCGCTTAATTGCACCGCCCTTGCCTGCTGCATCCATGCCTTCAAAGACAATAATCGTTCTGCGTTCATCACAACGCAAGGCTTTCGCAACTTTACGCGATAGTTTTTTCAGTTCTTTTTTATAGTCTTCATGGTTGAGTGGCGTCTGTTCAGGCTGCAATAAACTTTCGGGAATGGCCGCCTGTTTCCACTTGGTTCTGGTTTTACTTAAATGTTCTGGACAATCTTTTAAGGCAGTTAAAATCAGCTGTGCAAATTGTTGATCACGCTGTTGCTCATCTTCACAATTTATAATTTGCCAATCATCAGTAAAACGCTGACGCAGTTTTTGCAAATTGTCGTACTGTTTTTTACTCCGCCAGTCCAGTCCATGAAGTTTATGCCAATGCACTTCACTCGGATCTAAATTATCCAAACGTTTCTGTAATGATTTCCACGACAAGTCAAACCAAACTTTAATCACATCGACATGATTATTTTTTAAATCTTGTTCAAAAGCCCGCATATCTTCGACATAACGATCAAACTCCGTTTCATCTAAAGGCTTGGAGACGTACATCGCTGTAACCAGTAAATCACTATACCAATTACCAAACATCACCATCATTTGACCTGTCGCTGGAATAGCACTGGCATAGGCCTGCCAGAAAGGTTGCTGTGGATTAAATATTTTTGGAATATCGGCTTTAACACCTAAATAACGAGGATCGACCCATTCACGTAGTTGTTTAACAGCCTCGCCTTTGCCTGCCAATTCAATTCCATTGACCAAAATCATGACACTTTTAGCATTTTTTTGATCACGGGTATTTTTTAAAAGATATTGTGCTTCAATCAGGTTTAAAGAGAGCTGATCTTCATCTACGATTTGATTTTGCGTGAGTTCTAATGACATATCTTTGTTCTCTTTTTTTGATATCTTTTAATTTATTTCAATATAAAACAAGATTGCAGAAGAAAATATACCGTTTATGTTGTGAAGAATTGTATTTCAACAGCAAACTGACCTATTTAAAGTCATTTTTATCGCATGTTGTCATAGCGACATTGTCCATCTGTCTCTAAAATTTAGCCAACTGAAAAGAATAGAGACTGAGAATGTCAAAACTGGCTGCACTAGATGATTTATTAGCCTTGTATTATCAATTAAATTATCATCAAAACCCTGCTATTTTTCAGCGTTTACAAGATGTACAAGCTTGGCAAAAACAACGTATGCAACGTACCCATGCCAAAATATTTGCAGAAAAACAGAATATTTTAATGTCTGAATATTTTTTGAATCGTTTATATGGTGGCCCCGATTTCGATGCTTTGGCAGGACAAATTGCACGTTTAATGAAATATGTGCACAAAGCAGAAAAACTCATTCCTGAAAATGCGATTAAAACAGGTACATCTGGCGTTGCTTTGGCTATTTTAGCTGTTCGTTTAGATGAACAAGTCGCGATGCGACTGTTACAAGATTATCATCCAAATGAAGCTTTAACTGACGAGATGATGCGGCTAACTTATTTGAAACTAGACCAAGGTCAACAACGCTTAGAACAGCTTGATTTACTCGATCAATTGGGTAAGAGTCTAGATAAATATATGCGCTCATTTGTGGTTTATACTGCATTTAAAATGTGTAAAGGAACGGCAAATAAATATCATTTTCAAATCATGTATGAATTTATGCAAGATGGCTTTTTAGCCATGAAACCACTTAAGTCAGCAGAGAAATTTGTCCAAGATTTTACCGCTGTTGAGCGTCAAATTATCCATAAAGTCCATGCAGGTGATCTGGCCCCATTTCAATAATTTTTTCGGATAATTAAAATGGACATCGACATGAAAAATAAAAATACGACATAGATTTCTGTATATTATTCATAACAATTGCATGCTGATTGCTGTACAACGTCTTAGAATCTGTCATCATGCATGCATTGCCATCTTAACCCTATTTTTATAATTAGGAGCGACTCTATGTCTAATGAAAATCAAGCGCCAACTGCAACTTCTGAGTCGGCACCCAATACAGACAAAGTGAGTCCTTTCTTAACTGAACCTCTGCCACAAGGCACTGCACAAGGTCAGCAACAATCACTACAACAACAATTCACAGATAATCCAACGAAGTCAGTGCCGAAATATAACTTACCTCGTGGTGCCAATACAGGCAATGTCGGTGCAACCACTCATTTTGGTTATGCAACGGTCAGCAGCGAAGATAAAGCACAAAAAGTTGCTGAAGTATTCCACTCTGTAGCCAGCAAATACGACATTATGAATGACTTAATGTCCTTTGGTATTCATCGCCTATGGAAACGATTTGCGATTAATATGTCAGGTGTACGTCGTGGTCAACATGTACTCGATATTGCAGGCGGTACAGGTGACTTAGCCAAAGTGTTTAGCCGTGAAGTTGGTCCAACAGGTCATGTGGTACTTTCAGACATTAATGAATCTATGCTCAATGTTGGGCGTGACCGTTTAATTGATGCGGGTTGTACCAACGTCGACTTTGTTTTGGCCAATGCCGAAACTTTAGAGCCCTTTGCAGACAACAGTTTTGATTTGCTGACCATCAGTTTTGGTTTACGTAACGTAACCGACAAAGATGCTGCATTGGCTGCCATGTATCGCGTACTTAAACCAGGTGGTCGTTTACTGATTCTTGAGTTTTCAAAACCTGTATTTGAACCTTTCTCTAAACTTTATGACTTATATTCATTCACCGCCTTGCCAATCATGGGTAAAATTATTGCCAATGACGCGGAAAGTTATAAATATTTAGCTGAGTCGATTCGTATGCATCCAGACCAACGTACCTTAAAAGGAATGATGGAAAATGCTGGATTCCAAAACTGTGATTACCACAATTTAACCGCTGGTATTGTCGCAGTTCACCGCGGCTTTAAACTTTAAGGTTTCATGCAATGTGGTCGATTCTCGCACTCGGTGCAGCTGAACGATTAATTCACCATGTGATTGATCTGGATGCGATTAGTCGTATCCAATTAAATAAATTACAAGGCCAAATGCTGCGTGTCGTAATGGACAGTCCGCAGCTTTCAGTCGATGTTTTCTTTGATGAAAACAAAGTTCGTTTAGAACCGACTGTCACTGGACAAAGTGGACACAATTCCATTTTCGAACAACGCCCATTTGATAAAAATGAACAAGTGTTTGAAGCGACTGCCACATTACATGTTAAAAATGTGGTTGCACTTTTAAAGCTGTTTTTGGCAGATGAAGTCGGTAATATTCCTTTGCAAGGTGATTATCACCTATTGCAGGATATTCAGCGTATCTTACAACAAGCCGAGCCAGATTTGGCTGCACATTTAAGTCCTTGGATTGGCCCTGCCTTGGCACATGAACTGGGTAAAATCCAGTTAGCACCTCAACATTTAAAACGCGCTTTGGAAAGTTATGCTTTCTTTGCGGAAGATGCTTTAAAAGAAGACAGTGGTTTATTTGCTTCGCGCTGGCAAATGGACGATTTAAATCAAGACACACGCATCTTCAATCAAAATTTAGACCGTACCGAAGCTAAGATTCAACAGCTTCGTGCAAAAATTGATGCAACGGCAACGTCTGCTTCACCTCAAAATTAGGTAGTTTCACATATGATTCCGCACGTTTCACGTTTACTCGAACTTTGGCGCATTGCGGCGCACTATAGACTCGACACGTTGTTTCCTGCGGAAGAGTTGCCAGAAAAAATGCGTCATGCTTTAAGCCTGATTCGTATGCATCCTGCAGCATGGTCAAGTCGTGAACGTAAAAACTCACTTAAACTTAAACAAGCTTTAGAAGACATGGGCCCCTTGGCGATTAAGCTTGGGCAATTACTCTCGACACGTCGCGATCTGATTGCACCTGAAGTCTTAGAGCAATTGGTGTTATTACAAGACCGTGTCAAACCGTTTGACAATAACGTCGCCAAAATGCGCATTCAGCAATCCCTAAAAGCCGATGTAAATACTCTTTTTTCCCGTTTTGATGAACAACCGCTTGCTGCTGCTTCTATTGCACAAGTGCATACTGCGGCCCTGCATGATGGTCGTGAAGTTGTCGTCAAAGTCACTCGCCCTCATATTCGTCAGCAGATTTTACAAGATTTTGAAATTTTGGAATGGCTGGGTGCCGCATTAGAAAAACGTTTAGAAGCAGCGCGCGCCTTACATTTATCTGAAATTATCCAGAATTATCGTCAAATTATTTTGAATGAACTGGATTTGACCTTAGAGGCTGACAATACCCGTCGTATGCGTCATTACTTCACCGGTTCAAGCATGATGTATGTGCCTGAAGTTTACATGGACAGTCAAGATGTGATGGTGGCTGAACGCATCACAGGTGTACCCATTTCAGATATTGCGACTTTTGACAAAATGGGTATGGATCGTGCAGATTTGGCTGAAAAAGGCTTAACGATCTTTTTTACCCAAGTGTTTCGTGACAACTTTTTCCATGCCGATATGCATCCCGGCAATGTTTTCGTTGAAACCATAAATCCGAGTAATCCACGCTTTATTGCACTTGATTGTGCGATTATGGGCGAGTTGTCCAAACACGATCAAATGACTGTAGCACGCATGTTATTGGCTGTCATGAACAGCGACTTTATGCAGCTCATTTTAGTGGTGCATCAAGCAGGTTGGATTCCACCGGGCACAGATCAAGATGCCTTAGCACGTGAAATGCGCCGTACAGTTGGGCCCATGGTTTCTAAACCCATGCACGAGCTAGACTTTGCTGGCATCCTGATTCAAGTCATGGATATTGCCCGTCGTTTCCATTTAGAAATCCCACCACAACTGATGCTATTACTGAAAACTTTGGTACATGTCGAAGGCTTAGGCACCGACTTATATCCAGAACTGGATATTTGGAAACTGGCGAAACCAATCTTAACCGATTGGATTAAAACACAAATGAACCCACAGAAAAACTTAAAAGAATTGGGTCAAAAAATTCCTGACTTATTGCTTGGAGCACAAGATTTACCGAGCTTAATGATCGACAGTTTAAACGGTCTAAAAAATCAGTCTGCTTGGCATTCCAAACAACTCAATGAACTGCAAAGTATGCGTTTACAGATGGAACATCAACAAAAACGCAGTTGGATGTTTGGCAGCATCATGGCGATTTTGTTATCCATTGCCATTATTGCACCGTGGTATGTGTCCATTTTGTTGATCGTACTCTCAAGTATACTGGCAATTTGGCGCGTCGCGAAATAACCAAATTTTTATAAGTTTTCAATATTCAGCAGCCTGATGATAAAAATGATCGGGCTTTTTCCCATCCAGTGACTGTTCAGTCACCAACTGATGTCTCTCGCCATTGTGACCCACAGCAAACGGATTAAAATTACAGCACACTTGTATATTTAATCGAAGATCATGACGCAAATTCTGCAAAAACGGGCTCCTGCATTAAACTTACGTGCAGGTCACCTTGCACGCCAACTGATTGAAAAAGAAGGATTACAAGCCAGTTTTGTCGATATTATACCTGGTGCAGCTGGTGGCCCCAAAGGGATTGGCATTCAAGGTTTAGACCAAGCTATTTTTGGTGATTTTCTCCCTCAAGCACCACAACGCAGAACGCTTATTGGTTCATCAATTGGAAGCTGGCGTTTTGCCAGTATTTTGGCTTGGGGCGCACAAGAAGGCACCAAACGTCTTGCTGATTTATACACACATCTTTATTTTCATAAAAAAATGTCGCGAAACGACGTCGGTCATGTTTGTCGCGATATGTTAATTGAACTGATTCAAGGTAAAGAACAACAGCTTATTGAACACCCCGATTATCATTTGGCCATTATTTCGATTAAAGCGCAGCATATATTTCAAAGTGATCATTCTTTGCCACTGCTTGCCTCAGTGGCAGGTATTATAGGAAGTAATGCATGGGGGCGAAAACATAATCGTCTATTTATGCAACGTGTGATTAGTCAACCTGCATCGGCTCAACAGTTTAAAATAGAAGATGACTTTTTTACCCATTATCATGCTTTAAATGAAAAAAATATCACCCCTTGGCTCATGGCCTCAGCCTCTATTCCAGGCCTGATGTCCGCTATTCGTGATATTCCAGATGCACCTAAGGGGAGCTATCGCGATGGAGGCTTAATTGATTATCATCTTGATCTGCCCTTTAAAAGCCAAGGGATTGTATTGTATCCGCACTTTAGCGACACCATTACTCCAGGCTGGTTCGATAAAATGTTGAAAAAGCGTAAAGCTAATCCTGAAAATCAAGCAAGCACATTATTACTTTCACCATCGAAAGAGTATTTACAATCATTGCCGCTCGGGCGTTTACCCGATCGCAAAGACTTTAGCTTAAAAGGTTTAGACCAAAAACAACGTATTCAAATGTGGAACCAGTGTGTGGCTGAAAGCCAACGTTTAGGCGATGAATTTTTAGAGCTGGTCGAAAAGCAAAATTTCCCTCAGTTTATAAACGCTTTATAAATGACGTCAATGTACAGCTTTCTGGGTCTGATGAGAGCTGTACTCTAACGGTCGGTTTTACATCGGGCTGGATGCTAAAAATTGTGGTCGTACTATATCTGGGTAGTGGGTCAAGTCAGTTTGAAACGGATCAAATCGATATTTTTTTCTCAAAGCATCGCTTATCACGTACACTATGCAATGGCGATTTTCATTCGCTCTTTTTAATTTTGAATATATTTTGGTGAAATTCTGATGAAAAATCTGCAATGGCTCGATGAAGTAAAATTTAACGAACAAGGTCTCATTCCTGCCATTGCACAACATCATCAAACTGGTCGCGTCCTCATGGTCGCATGGATGAATCGTGAAGCTTTGACTTTAACTGCTGAAAAAAACCAAGCAGTTTATTTCTCACGCTCACGCCAAAAATTGTGGCATAAAGGCGAAGAATCTGGGCATTTTCAAACTGTGCATGAAATCCGTTTGGACTGCGATGCCGACGTCATTGTATTACAAATTGAACAACACGGTGGCATTGCCTGTCATACAGGTCGTGAATCGTGTTTTTATCGCAAATTGACAGCCAATGGCTGGGAAATCGTCGATGCACAATTAAAAGATCCAGATCAAATTTATGCGAACAAGTCTAATAATCCACATACCCTTGCAATGAATGCCTCAACTGCGCAATCTGAACAGATAGAAATACTCGATTATTTGGGTCAAATGATGGCTGAGCGTAAAGCGGCCGATCCTGATTCATCCTACGTAGCAAAGCTTTATGAAAAAGGTTTAAATAAAATTTTAGAAAAAATCGGTGAAGAAAGTATCGAAACCATTATTGCCGCAAAAGATTTTAAATCTGAACCGCAAGAAGACAATAAAAATGATTTGATTTATGAAGTGGCAGATTTATGGTTCCACAGTATTGTGATGTTGGGTTATTTTGACCTTCAACCTCAAGTCATTTTAAATGAACTCGCGCGTCGCCAAGGCTTATCAGGTTTGGTTGAAAAAGCCAACCGTCAACATTAAGCCGATGACTGTGTCTGACTTCAAAAAACCCAGCGCTACTTATGAGCAAGCTATTGCCATAGACAATGCACGTTTGGGCAAATCCTTTAAAGTGATTGCCTATGCAGGTACAGGTAAAACCACCACTTTACAAATGATCAGTGATGCCATGCCCGAACGGCGTGGTATGTATCTGGCATTTAATAAAGCCATTGCCAGTGAAGCGCAAAGTAAATTTCATCGTGGGGTTGATTGCCGTACTTTTCACTCCTTGGCATTTCGTAGTGTGCCGCGTGGTGTGACCGACAAATTACGCCTGCCTCGTTTAAGCCCCAGTTTTATTGCCAAAGAATATCGACTTAACCCAATTACTTTGCGCCGTATGATGGGCGGACGTTACGAAAAATACGTGATGATGCCGAGCCGCTTAGCAAGCTTAGTCTCTAATGCAGTGAGTTATTTTTGTTCGACCAGTTCGCAATATCCTGCACCACGTCATCTCCAAGCACCCAGTTGGTTGCACCCCGACGATATTGAAGAATTGCAAAAACATCTGTATCCCGCTGTGGAAAAGCGTTGGTTAGAATCGATTAATACCAATCATCAAGCGGGCATTGGTCACGATATTTATCTGAAACTTTGGGCTTTGTCCGAACCCAACATTCCCACCGATTATGTGCTGTTTGATGAAGCACAAGATGCCGACCCACTCATGCTCGGGATTTTACTGCGTCAAAAAAATACCCAAGTGATTTACGTCGGTGATGCCCATCAGCAAATTTATGCATGGCGCGGTGCAGTCAATGCTATGCAACAACTGCCTTTACCCGAGTCTCGTTTAACCACCTCGTTTCGTTTTGGTGAGGAAATCGCCTTAAATGCCAATGCCATTTTGGGTGCTTTAAGTGAAACTGTACCCCTCTTGGGTAATCCACAGCTCAATTCAAAAGTAGTTAATAAACCACATATTAAACAACGCGATGCTATTTTGTGTCGTACCAATGCGCGCGCCATGGAATTGTTACTGGCAGGTTTAGTGCATGGTGACAAAGTTAGCTTACAAGCCGACCATGTTAAATTGAATCGTTTTGTTGATGCGGCCAGTATGCTAAAACAAGGACGGCGCGTTACCGATGTACCTGAATTGGCTTGGTTTAACTCTTGGCATGATGTACATGAATACTGTGAAACCAATGATGGCAGTGACATTAAACCCTTAGTGAAACTGGTAGATGATCACGGTACAGATCCGTTAAAACGTGCACTAGCCAAAATTAGTCCAATTGAGCATGCCGATTATATTATTTCGACCGCGCACAAAGCCAAAGGTCTGGAATGGAATCGTGTGCATATCGAAGATGACTATCAATTTAAGGTCAATGAAAAAGACCATAAAATTAGTGATGAAGAGTTAAGACTACTTTATGTGGCCTGTACCCGCGCCAAAGTCAGTTTGAATATTTACCATATTTACGATTTGATACAACAACTCAAAAAGCAAATGCCTGTTTCATTGCGTAAAGCGGTAGGAGAATAAGGTGAGCCAATCGCGTTTATACTGAACATAGATATCTTCAGTTCAACGCTGCCCGCCTTTCACCCCAATAACTTTATCTTACTTTTCAAGCTCAAAACTTCTGCCCTGAGAAAGTCTGCGTTTAACTCGAAATTTGATTCAACAATTGATTGAAACAATAAGAGAGTATTTTTTCGCCCACAATCAGAGTTTGAAAAAAAATTGCATGCATAATTCATGTATAAAATTCAATTTCTAATAACTTTAATGAATAATTTTCAGCCATTAATTACTTCGCCGCATGAAAATCTTAGATGGATGTATAATTATATGGCTCGACGAAAAAAGATTTGATGTTGTTTTACTCATGCAATAAGATCATGTATATTTGAAGTTTGATAGTAAAATCCGATTCTACTATGACTTTCTACAAGCTGCGCAACACAGCTTGTTATTGCTTATTTTTCACTACATTTGGCTTTCAAGAATGAACTTTTTTGGACTGCTCTTTGCATTCCTATAATCCTTGAAAGATAACATTCACCCTTTTAGGTTTTAAAAGACCTAATTCACGACAATGGATATGAATGTGCTACCGATTATTATCTTGTTACCGTTAGTACTTGGCACAACCCTTGTCTCGTGGCTGAATCGATTTTCACGCGGGGTAACGGCTTTAGGCGCAATTGCAGTCAGTTTAAGTAGTTTTATTTTGCTACTGACTCAAGCAAAAGCGGTCTTTAATGGTGCCAGTATCACTCAAAGCTGGGCATGGTTACCACAACTTGGTATTCACTTAAGTTTTCGCCTTGATGCTTTGGGTTTAATGTTTTGTTTACTGATTAGCGGTATCGGTACGCTCATTTATATTTATGCTTATTATTATTTAAGTCCCAAAAACTCTCTCAGTAAACTCTATCTGCTTTTAATGCTATTTATGGCAGCAATGCTGGGTATATCTTTATCGAATAATTTGATTTTATTGCTTATTTTTTGGGAATTGACCAGTATTTCATCTTTTCTGCTGGTTGGTTATTGGAGCAATTACGAAGCTGCACAACGTGGCTCACGCATGGCACTTACCATCACGGGTATGGGAGGGCTGTCGATGCTGGGTGGTTTCATTTTATTGGGTCAAATTACAGGCACCTATGAAATAGACCAGATTCTGGGGATGCGCACACAAATTCAAAATCACTCTCTCTTTGTGCCCACTTTATTGATGATTTTAATCGGTGCATTTACCAAAAGTGCCCAGTTTCCTTTCCATTTTTGGTTACCCAATGCCATGGCAGCACCGACACCCGTGTCGGCTTATCTACACTCTGCCACCATGGTGAAAGCGGGCATTTTCTTGCTGGCACGTTTTGCGCCTATTTTTGTTGGTGCGGCGCTTTATCACAACATCGTGACTTTTGTTGGCTTATTTACCCTGTGCATGGCCGCTTTTTTTGCAATCTTTAAAGAAGATTTAAAAGGTCTATTGGCCTATTCGACCATCAGTCATTTGGGTCTCATTGTCTGCTTATTGGGGATCGGTTCACCTCTTGCGATTGCAGCAGCCATTTTCCATATTATCAACCATGCAACGTTTAAAGCTGCCTTATTCATGCTGGCTGGAATTATTGATCATGAAACGGGAACACGCGATTTACGCAAATTAAACGGTATTTGGCAACTGCTTCCATTTACTGCCACGCTCACCATGATCACCGCAGCATCGATGGCTGGCATTCCCTTGACCAATGGTTTTTTATCCAAGGAAATGTTCTTTACGGAACTGGTCGCCAACCTGTCTGGACCTATACTGATTTTTTCTATTATCGTCGCCACCTTGGCTGGCGTTTTTGCAGTCGCGTATTCAGTACGTTTGGTACATGGGGTATTTTTCGATGGTCCACTTGGTCCACAGGTTCCCAATCAAAACGCGCATGAACCACCTTTAGGTATGCGTGCGCCAGCAATTTTGCTGTCTATTTTATGTATTTTAGTCGGTCTAGCACCTGCCCTTCTGGTTGAAAAAATTGTAAATTCAACCACACGTGCCAGTACCCAGATAGCTGAATTTGAAGGCACACATTTAGCCATTTGGCATGGGTTTAATCTACCTTTACTCATGAGTATGATTGCGCTTTTGGGCGGTATTATTTTCTATTTTGCTCTGGCGAAAGGGGGTAAAATCCGTGAGATTGACCTTGATCCTCTGCTAGGCAAGTTACAGGGTCGAATCTTATTTGACTTATTTTTAAAGCATTTATTACTCAAATCACGTCAATTAAAACGTAAAACTGAAAATGGGTCATTACAAACTTATTTAACGTGGATTGTTTTGTTTAGTGCGGCCTTACTGGCTATGCCACTGATGAATCAAGGACTCACCACGGGCACACGCGAATTGACACATGCACCCGCGATTGCGATTGTTCTTTGGTTATTATTATTCAGTGCCTGCTGGATGATGTTGTGGTTTCACCATGAGCGAATTAAAGCCGTTTTGATTAGTGGTGCAGTGGGTCTGGTGGTGACCATTGTATTTGTCACCCTTTCTGCGCCTGATCTTGCGCTCACTCAAATTACCGTAGATGTCGTTACGACGGTTTTATTGTTGATGAGCTTATCGCTTTTACCCCAACTTACCCCATATGAATCCAGTATTTCACGTCGTTGGCGCGATGCCCTGATCGCCATTGGTGGTGGTCTGGGAATTGGCTGGATTGCATGGCTCATTTTAACGCGTGATCATAATTCCATTTCATGGTTTTTCTTACAACAATCAATTCCATTGGGCGGCGGTACCAATGTCGTTAATGTTATTTTGGTCGACTTCCGTGGTTTCGATACTTTTGGTGAAATTACAGTACTTGGCATAGCTGCGATTGGTACTTTATGTCTGATGGATGGCATGCGTGCGCATGGCACCACCATGACCCAAGGGTTAACTTATCGTTTCAACCCTTCCCCATTGATGTTCCGTATTACAGCCTCGTGGGTACTGCCTTTGGCACTTGTGGTTAGTCTTTACATTTTTCTACGTGGGCATAACTTGCCAGGTGGAGGATTTATTGCAGGCTTAATTACGTCATTGGCGTTGCTAATTCAATATATTGCATTGGGTCAAGATCAAGCTGAACACATGCTAAAGGCTAAATCGGGGCGCTTATATGAAGTTTGGATTGGTATTGGTCTTTTAATTGCTGGACTTACAGGTCTTGGTGCTTGGTTATGGGGACGACCATTTCTGACCAGTGCCCATTTTTATCTCTCAGCGCCCGTATTAGGTGAAATGCATTTGGCTTCGGCTGCCCTGTTTGATGTGGGGGTATATGTCACTGTCGTTGGTGCAAGCATGCTGATGATTTCAGTTTTAGGCGACTCACGCCACTCCAGCATGGCTGGTCCAGTACGCAAAGGAGAATAGAATGATCAGTCTAGAATTTTTACTTGCCTCTGCGATTGGACTCCTGACTGCCACTGGAATTTATTTAATTTTACGTGCCCGTACTTTTCCCGTGGTCTTGGGTTTGGCCATGATTGGTTATGCCGTAAATTTATTTTTGTTTGCTATGGGACGACTTCAAATAGATGCACCTGCTGTTTTGACCGAAACCACCAAAGTGACCGATCCTCTACCTCAAGCCTTAGTTTTGACTGCGATTGTCATTGGCTTTGCCACCACTGCTTTTATTGTGCAACTGGCTTTACGCAGTCGTTATGAAACGGGAAATGATCATGTCGACTCCAAAGAAGATATTGTGCCAATTGACCCGCGTGAGGATGAGCCTTAATGAATAATATCCTCGAATTTTGGGCGCAACATACTCCAATCTTTAGTATTTTAATTCCCGCTGTTACCGCATTTTTATTGCTGTTATTGGGCAATCCTGGTTCAGGTGCTTTGGCGCAAGATTGGCGTCAGCCTTGGCGTCGCGGAATTAGCTATGTGTCCTCACTCCTCGGTTTAAGCACCGCCATTATTTATTTAATATTTGCCAGTAGCGGTCAAATCAGTACCTATAATTTAGGGGAATGGACAGCACCTTTTGGTATTGTGTTGGTTCTAGACCAGCTTTCGGCTCTCATGCTTGTGCTCACTTATGCCTTGGCTACGCCAATATTATGGTTTGCAAGCCGTGACTGGGATGCGCGCGGACGTTACTTCCATGCTATGTTTCATTTTCTATTGATGGGTTTGTGTGGCGCATTTCTGACTGGCGACTTATTTAATCTATTTGTTTTCTTTGAAATTTTATTAATGGCCTCCTATGTTTTACTTTTACATGGTCAAGGTAAGGCGCGTTTTCAACTCGGAATTCATTATGTCACCATTAACTTGGTGGCCTCTGCCCTATTTCTCATTGGGCTGGGAATTATTTATGGCAGTGTCGGTAGTCTAAATATGGTCGACGTTGCTCGTCTAATGCCGATGTTAGAAGCCGATCAGCACAAACTTGCTGTTGCAGGTGGACTGCTACTGTTTGTGGTTTTTGCCATTAAAGCTGCCCTATTACCCGTCGGTTTTTGGCTGCCTAAAACATATGCAGTGGCCACCACCCCGATTGCTGCCATTTTTACCATTATGACCAAAGTCGGTATTTATGCCATTTTACGTATTAATGGAACTGTTTTTGATGATGAGCTCAGTCATAATATTCTGGCTAGCTGGTTGCTACCGTTAGGTTTAATTACGTCAGTTTATGGTGTTATTGGGGCCATCGGGTCTGAACGATTACGTCGTTTTGTCGGCTTTATGATGCTGTCCTCAGTCGGTACACTCATTATTGCGATCTCTTTGTTTAATACTTTGGCATGGGCAGCAGCACTTTACTATTTAGTCCACAGCACTCTGATTGCAGCAGCCTTTTATTTACTGTGCGGCTGGATTACCTCACAACGCGGTAGTTTCAAAGATCATTTCAATGTTGCACCTCAAATGAAGCAGCAAAAACTGGTCTCTTTAATCTTCTTTATGATTGCCTTAATGATGGCGGGCTTACCACCTTTTAGTGGATTTTTAGGCAAAGTCTTTATCTTGCAAGCCACCGCACATTCACCTTACCAACTTATCATTATTGTGGTGTTACTAGTGGTAAGCTTACTCAGTATTATTGCCTTTACCCGAATTGGCTTTATCCTTTTTTGGCGCGCCACCAAACCTGAGGAACGTCCAGAATCGGCTGAGTTCAAGGCATATCAAGCCCTACCCGAGCAAGCACCTGCACGCAATGATAAAACCATCTATTTGTTGTTATTCGCTTTAGTACTGTTTATGGTATTTGCTAGCCCGATTCAACAGTATATGTTTAAAACAGCAGCACAAATCCAAAATAACACCCTGTATGAAACCGCAATTTTAAAACACGATCATCTCCAGCAAATCATCAGTGTACAACCCTATGATCCTGAGAATTTACCTGAAACAAAATATGGCGGTGAGACACTCGATCCAAATGCAAATTTAATTCCTTACCTCATTCCTCAAAAAACTTTTGAGGGCGGACATATTTCTGAATATAAAATGCGTCAAATTGAGGAACAGCACATCCAAGAACCCCAGGTTTTAGATGATGCCCAACTTAAACCGATGGAGCCTTAACCATGCAGAAACGAGTGTTTTGGGAAAACTGGTTACCGCATCCATTTGTTTCGGTGATTGTCACTTTAAGTTGGGTCATGTTGGCACATAATCTTGAGGCAACCACCTTATTTATGGCGGTATTACTTGGAATTTTTATTCCTCGATTAATTCAACCATTTATTGCGCGTACACCTGATATTCAATGGATCTTGGCCTTCAAACTATTTTTTGTTGTGCTCTGGGATATTATTATTTGTAATATTAAAGTCGCTCAACTGGTGCTTGGTCCTACCCGTAAACTTCATCCTAAATGGTTTCGTGTGCCTTTAGAGACTGAACATGAACAGGTAAATGTACTTCTCGCATTAATTATTACCACCACACCAGGCACAGTGACTGCGGGAATTGACCAAGATCGCGGTGATATTCTGGTCCATGCCTTAAGTTCAGATGACACAGAGATCGATATTCAAGACATTAAAAATCGTTATGAAAAACCATTGATGACGATTTTTAATGTAGAAAGAGGAGATGATACATGAGCATTTTGCCTTATGCGCTCGGTCTATGTCTGGTCGCAATTACCCTCTCAATGTTTTTATGTTTAATTCGCTTGGTGATGGGACCATCGATTGTTGATCGTCTCTTGGCTTTAGACACACTTTTTCTGAATGCCACCTGTCTCATTATTATTTTAGGAATCTACTGGGCAAGTACTTCATTGTTTGAAGGTGCTTTATTGGTTGCAATGCTCGGCTTTGTTTCTACCGCTGCGCTTGCTCGCTACTTTACCACTGGCCATGTGGTCGATTAGGAGTGAACATGACGCAACTTATAATGGAAATTCTGGTTTCAATTTTCTTGATGATTGGTGCTTTTTTCACGCTGGTCGGTGGAATAGGTATGGTGCGCCTTCCCGATCTTTTTATGCGATTACATGCACCAACCAAAGCCAGCACACTGGGACTGGGCAGTTTTTTAATGGCCGCCATTATTTTTTCAGCTTTTCATGGACGTTTTGGATTTGCTGAAATACTGATTACGCTATTTTCCTTTATTACCGCACCTGTTTCTGCAAATTTGATGGCTCAAGCTGCTTTACATTTACGTTTACGTTCATCGAGTGGTGAAGTACCCGAAGCTTTAGATCGTCCTTTGCCTTGGCAACGTAGTCGTCGTCGTGTTCCTAAATTAAAAAAGAATGCTGCGAATGATGTAGACTAATTCAGATTTGATTTTTATTCTGTCTTCGTCATATGACATTGCTTTAAGATAAAACAAGTACAATAAAAAGCCACCCGAAGGTGGCTTTTTATGATCAATAACGCATTATTTTTCATCTGGTGTTGCATCATCAGCAGGAGGTAAATCCTTGACTGCTTCTGCAATTAAACCAAACATATAGTTACCGTATGCATTGGTTTTATCATAATGAAAACGTAAACGCGGTGTAATACGTGTCTTGATACGACGGCTCAATTCATGACGCAAGAAACCAGAGGCCTTGTTCAGCACCTCTAAAGTTTCCTTATTTGCTGCTTCACTTTGATCATCGCCAAGTTCACGTCCCATAATGGTGACGTAAACTTCTGCATAGCCTAAATCTGCGCTGACTTTGACCGCAGAGATGGTCACAAGACCACCTAAGCGTGGATCTTTAAGCTCTTGACGAATCAGTTCAGACAACTCGCGCTGTACTGTATCGCCCATTCGCTTAAGACGTTGACTACCCGCCATTAAAGACTCCGTTTAATCAATTGAACATCATACACTTCGATTTTATCAAGTGCTTTGATGTCTTTATAACCTTTGACTGCAAGACCACATTCCATACCAGCACGAACTTCTTCAACCACTTCTTTATAACGACGAAGTGATTCAAGTTCACCTTGGAATACCACCACATCATCACGTAGAACGCGAATTGGTTTGTTACGGTGTAACATACCTTCAAGTACCATACAACCTGCAGCTGCACCAAATTTACTTGAGTGGAATACTTCACGGACTTGCGCTACACCCAGAATCGTTTCACGATGTTCAGGTGCGAGTTTACCGCTCATTGCTGCTTTCACATCATCAATTAATTCATAAATGATGCTGTAATAACGAATATCAATACCATCTGCATCAGATTTTTGACGCGCAGTCGTATCGGCACGTACGTTAAATCCAAGTAGAACAGCTTCTGAAGACTCAGCAAGACTAACATCAGATTCGGTAATTGCACCGACACCTGAGCCAATCACACGTACACGAACTTCATCAGTAGACAAGCTATTCAATGCAACAGTAAGTGCTTCCAAAGTACCACGTACATCAGTCTTAAGAACCACGTTAACGAATGGAACATCTTTCTTGCCCATTGATGACATGATATTTTCAAGACGCATTGCACTTTGACGCTCAAGACGTTGTTCACGTTCACGCGCAATACGCGCATCCGCAACTTCACGGGCTTTTTTCTCGTCATTGACAACAAGAACTTCATCACCCGCCATTGGCGCTTCAGGTAAACCTAAAATTTCTACAGGAATTGAAGGACCTGCTGATTGAATACGTTTTCCGTTTTCATCTACCATCGCACGAACACGACCGTAAGAACCACCAGCAAGGACTAAATCACCCACTTTCAATGTACCATTTTGTACAAGAATAGAAGCAACCGCACCACGATCTTTATCGACACGGGCTTCAATCACTACACCTTGTGCTGCACCTTGTTCAGATGCTTTAAGCTCAAGAAGTTCAGATTGAATGAGGATCAGATCAAGAAGTTCATCAATACCTAGACCAGAGTGTGCTGAAACCATTGCAATTGGAACATCACCACCCCATTGTTCAGGAACAATTTGCTTCGTGGTCAATTCATTCAATACACGATCTGGATCAGCAGATTCTTTGTCCATCTTGTTAATTGCAACAATGATTGGTGTACCTGCAGCACGAGCGTGATCAATTGCTTCAGCAGTTTGTGGCATTACACCATCATCTGCTGCTACAACCAGAACGACGATATCAGTCGCTTTGGCACCACGTGAACGCATTGAGGTAAATGCAGCATGTCCTGGCGTATCCAAGAAGGTAATAATACCTTTCTCAGTTTCAACATGGTAAGCACCGATATGTTGGGTAATACCCCCTGCCTCGCCCGCTGCCACTTTGGTACGACGAATACGATCTAGAAGTGATGTTTTACCATGATCAACGTGACCCATAATCGTGACTACTGGGGCACGAGTGGTTTGTTCACCACGCGCTTCTTCAGCAGCAACCAACAAGTTATCTTCAGCTTGCGTATCTGATACTAGAACTGGGTTATGACCCATTTCTTCAACCACCAGTGATGCAACTTCTTGTTCAATCGCTTGGTTTTGCGTGACCAGTTCGCCCATTTTCATAAGCGATTTGATAACTTCACGAACTTTAACCGCCATTTTCGCTGCAAGATCTGCAACAACAATCGTTTCACCAATT
Source organism: Acinetobacter albensis (assembly GCF_900095025.1). Lineage (GTDB taxonomy): Bacteria > Pseudomonadota > Gammaproteobacteria > Pseudomonadales > Moraxellaceae > Acinetobacter > Acinetobacter albensis. The sequence continues at coordinate 48,862 of NZ_FMBK01000010.1, forward strand.
TCTACATCATAAACTTGTTTCTTAACAGGTTTTTCAAAACCATGTTTACCAGCCTGACTGGTTTTCAGACCACGTTTAGGTTGCTTGCTGAAACTTTGCTCTTCCTGACCACGACGGCCACCCTTTTTCGGTGCACGTGTACTGGTCGTGTTACCACCACGCTTAATCTCACGGTCTTCTTTGGCAAATGAATCTTCATATGCCTGACCAACAAGACCAGCTGCTAGTGGAGAATCATCAACAACACGAATGGTGGCTGTAGTATCTTCAGAAGTATACTTAGACGCCATTTGACGCATTTGCTCAAGTGTACGCTGCTGCGCTTCTTCAGCTGATTTGCGACGTGCTGCTTCTTCAGCGGCTTTTAATTGTGCAGATTGAGCTTCACGTACTTTCTTTTGTTCTGCTGTCTCAGTCACTTTAACCGCTTGTTTCACAATCGGTTTATTGTTTGACTTACGTTTTACCACTACAGCAGCTTTAGATACTTCTTGCTTGGCCGTTTCTTGCTTGGCTGCTGCACGCATCGCTTCTAAAGCTTGTTTCGCCTTAGACGCGCCTTGCGTATTTACAGCTGCTTCAGCAGATGTATTTTGTGGTGAATTGTCACTCGCTTTAGATTCAGTACGTGACTTGTCAGCTTCCGCTTTTGCTAAAGCTTCTGCTTTAATTTGTTCTGGATCTGGCTTAACAAACGTATGCTTTTTACGCACTTCTACGTTAATTGTTTTTGCCTTACCTGATGTACTGGCTACTTTAGCAGTACTGGTTGTTTTACGTTTCAACGTGATTTTTCCTGCATTCCCATTGTCTTGACCATGAAGTTTCTTCAAATGGTTCACAAGGGTATTTTGTTGTTCAGTGGAAATAATATCGTCAGCTTTACGTTGCGGTAAACCTGCCTCACGAACCTGCTCTAGGAGCTTTTCAACAGGACGTTCTACGCTGAGTGCTAACTCTTGAATTGACTTGTCCGTCATATATTTCCTCCTAGTTAAACCATGATTCGCGCGCTTTCATAATAAGTTGACCTGCTTTTTCAGCACCCAAACCTTCAATATCTTCAATATCGTCAGTGGCTTGGTCGGCCAAATCATCAACTGTTACCACACCGCGAGCTGCAAGCGCATAAGCAATTTCTTGTGTCATCCCTTCCATTGCAACAAGTTCTGCACTTGGATCTTGGATGTTTTCTTGCTGTTTTAAAGCATCTGCCAACGTAATTTCTTTCGCACGGCTTTGCAATAATTCAACAATTTCAGCATCTAACTCAATTTCATCAAATGTTTCAGCTGGAACATAAGCAATCTCTTCAAGTGAAGTAAAGCCCATTTCAACCAAAGCCATAGCCAAATCTTCTTCAATATCAAGACGTGTTACAAACATGTCTAAATACTGCTGAGCTTCGTTTTGTTGACGCGCGTAGAATTCTTCTTCGAGCATCATGTCCAGTTTGTAGCCTGTCAATTCAGATGCCAAACGAACATTTTGACCTTGTGAGCCAATGGCACGTGCCAATTGATCGCTAGCTGCAAAAATAATATCTGCGCTATGAACATCTTCATCAATCACAATGCTTGATACATCAGCAGGTTCTAAAGCACTGGCAATGTACTGTGCTGGGTCATCAGACCAAACCACGACATCAATACGTTCACCATTCAACTCTGACTGTACAGCTTGGATACGCGTACCACGCATACCAATACATGCACCGACAGGATCAATACGGTGATCGTTTGTTTTCACAGCAATTTTAGCACGAACACCCGGTTGACGGGCAGCCGCTTTAATCTCGATGATTTCTTCAGAAATTTCAGGAATTTCTTTCTTCATCAAAGCCATTAACATTTCAGGACGAGCACGGGTCAATAACAATTGTGCGCCACGGCCTTCACGATTTACGCTATATAAAATAGCGGTCAAGCGTTGCTTAGGACGAAGAATTTCTTTCGGAATCATTTCTTCACGAGACAGATAAGCTTCAGCATTATCACCTAAGTCAATAATAAAGCCATCTTTGGTTTGCTTTTTCACTTCACCATAAATGAGTTCACCGACTTTAGCTTCATAGGCATCGGCCACTAATGCTCGCTCAGCTTCACGAATTTTTTGTACAATCACTTGTTTCGCAATTTGTGCAGCAATTCGACCAAAATCAATCGACTCTACTTCAAGCTCACGAATATCACCGATTGACCACTGTTCAGGATCTAAATCAGAAATCGCATCTTGACAAGCAGGCATTTCATGATCTTCATCAGCGACCACTTCCCATTGACGGAAAGTACGGTAATCACCAGTTTTACGGTCAATTTCTACACGTAATTCTGCTTCTTCAGCGTGTGTACCTTCGTAAAATTTCTTTTTAGTCGCAGCAACTAAAGCTTGTTCAAGTGCTTCAAAAATTGCATCACGACTTACACCTTTTTCGTTACTAACCGTCTCTACAACGGTAAGAATTTCACGAGCCATAAGTCACCTATTCGTTCAGATTCTTATTTATTGAATGAATTAATCTTGATAGATCAAATTTGATTTGTCGATATTATGACTGTCTATTTCTAGTACATGTTGATTTTCAACTTCAACTTGAATGATCTCATTTTCAAGATCAACAGCAATCAGTTTTGCTTGAAATTTACGACGGTTTTCTACAGCACTAATCAGGCGTAAAGCAATTTGCTTTCCAATATAAGCTGGCATCTGATGAAGTTGGAAAAATGGACGATCCCAACCAGGAGAAGAAACCTCAAGTGAATACTCTCCAGAGATCGGATCATGGACATCAAGCATTGCACCGACTTGTTGTGTTACTCGAACACAATCTTGTACGCCAATACCTACACCCTCTTCAAGCTCACCCTCTTCATTCATGACAGGTTGCGTGTTGTTTTCACTCGCTTTGTCAATATAGATACGCAATAAAGAACGTTTACCTTGGGGAATAAATTCAATTCCCCAAAGATCTACATTACAAGCTTGCACTGCAGGAGTTATTAAGTCTTGAAGTGCTTGGGTTTTATTTGATAGCTTCATTTACTCTCGTCATTGTTGTGCGATTCAATTGTCGCTGTGACCGGTTCAGACTAACTCAACTATATTAGTAGTGAAACATGACAATTTGACCAATGGATGTCGACACTACACGATAGCCAATAAAAAAGGGCGTAATCGCCCCTGTGTACACAGAAAAACCAAAGTCCACTGTGCAAAAAGGCCCACCATTTTTGTGAGCCTTTTAGAAACTTGGTAGCGGGAGCTGGATTTGAACCAACGACCTTCGGGTTATGAGCCCGACGAGCTACCAGACTGCTCCATCCCGCAACAACGTGCAAAAATTATATACAATTCACTGAACATTTTCAATCAAAAACTGTTCAACGGTTGCTTGATTTGGTTGCACCCAAATCAAAAAGTGGTAGCGGGAGCTGGATTTGAACCAACGACCTTCGGGTTATGAGCCCGACGAGCTACCAGACTGCTCCATCCCGCAACAACATGCAAAAATTAATCATCATTTAATTTAAATGACCTATTTAGTTTGCTTCTAAATAGTATTGGTAGCGGGAGCTGGATTTGAACCAACGACCTTCGGGTTATGAGCCCGACGAGCTACCAGACTGCTCCATCCCGCATCAACAGATTTGCCGCACACACCAACTTATGTTCTGGATTACAAGTTGGTGCGGAAGGGGGGACTTGAACCCCCACGCCCGAAGGCACTACCACCTCAAGGTAGCGTGTCTACCAATTCCACCACCACCGCAGCTGTGTCGCATTCTATTCGCATCAACCTCAAAAAGGAAGAGCTAAATAGAGTTATTCAGCTGTTTTCGGTGCAACTGGTGAAGTTTCAGCCGATTTGCTTGGTGCAGTTGTCGTGGTTTGAACAGATTTTAAACTATAAGCATCCGTAGTTTGTTTTTTGGCAAATACGGCTAAAGACAAGCTTGTAATAAAAAATAAGGCCGTCAACACCGCAGTTAAACGCGTTAAAAAATTACCTGACCCAGAAGCACCAAATACAGTAGCAGCACCACCACCACCAAATGATGCACCCGCATCTGCACCCTTACCATGTTGTACTAAAATCAATACAATCATTAAAATCGCTAAAATAATATGTACCACCAACACAAAAGTTTGCATGCTGAACTCCTCTTTATTTTGTATGTGCAAATGCCTGAGCAATTTTGTAAAAAGATTCAGCATTTAAAGATGCACCGCCGACCAGCGCACCATTAATATCTGGACAGGCAGCCAACTCTACTGCATTTTCAGGCTTAACACTACCACCATAAAGGATGGCAATTTGCGCGCCGAACGGAGTAATTTGAGTTAAACCTTCTCGAATTTTAGCATGCATGGCCTGTGCGTCTTCAGGAGACGCCGTTTTACCAGTTCCAATTGCCCAAATCGGTTCATAGGCAATCACAATTTTTTGCCACTGTTCTGCTTGAACTACCGAGGCAATATCACAAATTTGTTGTAAAACCACTTGCTCTGCCTGACCATTTTCACGCTGTTGTAGACTCTCACCCACACAGTAAATTACAGTTAAATCAGCAGCTAATGCATGTTTTACTTTTTGATTGAGTATAGGTGTGTTTTCTGAAAATATTTCACGGCGCTCTGAATGCCCAATCAGAACGAATTTAATTTGTTGGTCTTGAAGCAGTTGTGCACTCACTTCACCGGTATAAGCTCCTGTACCCTCAATAATTGATACATTCTGGGCAACCGTATAAATTACACGTGTTGCACTGGAGAATTCTGCTTGAATAGCACTTAAAGCAAGCATTGTAGGCGCAACACCTAAATAACAATCTTCTTCTTTGATTGGATTATTTTTCAATAATTCTTTTAAACCACTTACTAATTCTTTGGCCTCTGCCTGCATTGGGTTCATTTTCCAATTACCGACAACCCAAGGAGTAACAGCCGAACCCGACATACAGTAACCCATTCATGACAATTCATTAAACCGCGCATATTCTACACGTAATTTAGTCACAAATAGATAATTTTTCATTGTGCTTTTTTAATCTATTTTATTTTTTATCCTGTATACCTATATTCTGTATAAAAATATTCATGTCTAATTGCGACTGGTTCAAAGTTTTATCTAATATTAAGTAGATGACAACATTTTCTGATATGGTATTTTGATCTAACAAAAGTATAATTCACAGATACCAATTATAAACAAATGAATTGAACAGGCATACTTAAGCATGGCAGCACTACAGAGTTCACCAAAATTTACGGGATTTATTCGACGTTTAGTTGAGGATGAGATCGTTTCTGCTGAAAACATGCAGAATGCAATATTAAGTGCAAAAAAAGCCCATCAAGATATTGTTCCTTATTTAATTGATCAGTTAAAAATACCGGCCTTACAAATTGCAGAAAAAATTTCTCAGGAATTTGGTGAACCACTATTCGACTTGAGCATTTATGATCCAGCCCAGATTATTCGTGAAGGAATTGATGAGAAAATTATAACCAAACATCGCATTCTTCCGATTTTTAAACGCGGCAATTTACTGTATATCGCCACCAGCAATCCCACCAATATGGATGCCATGGACGCGATTCGTTTTAGCAGTAAAATGAATGTTGAAGCCATTATTGTTGAATACCCAAAATTACAAAAACTCATTGAGCAAAATTTTGCTGAAGCAGATACCTTTGAATTTTCAGATGATGATATCGATCTTAATCTTGAACAGGAGGATATTAGCCAAAAAGAGGATGAAGATGATGACCAGAAGGCAGATGAAGCACCGATTGTAAAATATATTAATAAGTTACTGATTGATGCAATTCGTATGGGTGCGTCAGATTTACATTTTGAACCGTATGAAAAAATGTATCGTGTGCGTTATCGTGTAGATGGTGTATTAAGACAAATAGCCAATCCACCGCTGCAACTTGCTACACGGTTGGCTTCGCGTTTAAAAGTCATGTCGCAAATGGATATTTCAGAAAAACGCTTACCTCAAGATGGACGAATTAAACTTAAACTTTCGAAAAGCAAAGCCATTGATTTTCGTGTGAATTCACTCCCTACTCTATTTGGTGAAAAATTAGTTCTGCGTATTCTCGATCCTTCAAGTGCCATGCTTGGAATTGATGCTTTAGGTTATGAACCAGAGCAAAAAGAATTGTTCATGCAAGCACTAGATAAACCTCAAGGTATGTTATTGATTACAGGACCTACAGGTTCAGGTAAAACGGTATCTCTATATACAGGTTTGAATATTCTGAACCGTGAAGATACCAATATTTCAACTGCCGAAGATCCAGTGGAAATTAATCTGGAAGGAATTAATCAGGTCAATGTAAATGCAAAAGTGGGATTAACATTCTCTGCTGCACTTAAATCTTTCTTGCGACAAGATCCTGATATTGTCATGGTCGGTGAGATTCGAGATTTAGAAACGGCTGAAATTGCAATTAAAGCAGCGCAAACGGGTCATATGGTCATGTCCACATTACATACGAACAGTGCACCTGAAACCTTGACCCGACTCAGAAATATGGGGGTACCTTCCTTCAATATTGCAACCTCGGTAAACTTGGTGATTGCACAGCGTCTAGCTCGACGCTTATGTCCACAATGTAAAGTACCCGCGAATATTCCAGAACCTAGCTTATTAGAAATGGGCTTTACTGAAGCAGACCTCAAACATCCAGATTTCCATGTTTATCAACCAGCAGGCTGCTCAGAATGCCGAGAAGGCTACAAAGGCCGTGTTGGGATTTATGAAGTAATGAAAGTAACACCTGAAATTTCAAAAATTATTATGGAAGATGGCAATGCACTTGAAATTGCTGCTGCATCTTTAAAATCGGGGTTTAATAATTTGCGTCGTTCAGGATTAATGAAAGTCATGCAAGGAATCACGTCACTTCAAGAAGTGAATCGTGTGACCAGTGAATAACGAAAGCATTTAAAAATAAGGATAAATTCATGGCTGTTAAAAAAGCGCAGATGATGCCAATCTTCAGTTATGAAGGGGTAGATCGTAAAGGGGCAAAACTAAAAGGGGAATTACCCGCGCGTAATATGGCACTGGCCAAAGTAACCTTACGCAAACAAGGTATTACCATTAAAACCATTCGAGAAAAAAGAAAAAATATTCTCGAAGGATTAATGAAAAAGAAGGTTTCTACACTCGATATCACTATTTTTACACGCCAACTGGCCACCATGATGAAAGCAGGCGTGCCTCTGGTTCAAAGTTTTGAAATTGTCGCTGAAGGTCTTGAAAATCCCTCGATGCGTGAAGTGGTTCTTGGAATTAAAGGTGAGGTTGAAGGCGGCAACACATTTGCAGGGGCTTTACGCAAATATCCTCAACATTTTGACAATTTATTTTGTTCTTTGGTGGAATCGGGCGAACAGTCCGGTGCATTGGAAACGATGCTTGATCGTGTAGCCATCTATAAAGAAAAAAGTGAACTGTTAAAACAAAAAATTAAAAAAGCCATGAAATATCCCGCAGCAGTTGTCGTGGTTGCGGTCATTGTGACCATTATTTTGATGGTAAAAGTCGTACCTGTATTCCAAGACCTCTTTAGCTCATTTGGTGCCGATCTACCTGCTTTTACCAAAATGGTGGTCAATATGTCGGAATGGATGCAAAAATATTGGTTTCTTCTGATTATTGCGATCGGCGCCATTATCGCTAGCTTTATGGAAGCTAAAAAACGTAGTAAAAAGTTTCGTGACTTCTTAGATAGGGCTGCTCTTAAAGCACCCATTTTTGGTGATTTGGTCTATAAAGCCATTATCGCGCGTTATAGCCGTACATTAGCCACTACTTTTGCTGCGGGTGTACCGCTCATTGATGCCTTAGAGTCTACAGCGGGTGCAACCAATAATGTAGTTTATGAAGAAGCCGTGATGAAAATTCGTGATGATGTGGCAACAGGTCAACAATTACAATTTGCTATGCGTGTGACCAATAGATTCCCTTCCATGGCCGTACAAATGGTGGCAATTGGTGAAGAGTCTGGTGCTCTTGATAGTATGCTGGATAAAGTCGCGACTCATTTTGAAAATGAAGTCGATAATGCTGTAGATGGCCTGACTTCTATGATGGAACCTTTAATTATGGCTGTCCTAGGTGTCCTAGTCGGCGGCTTGGTCATTGCAATGTATCTTCCAATCTTCCAAATGGGCTCTGTGGTGTAATGCAAGAATTTCTGGATTATCTGATCAACACTCCAACTGCACTTTATTTGATCGTTGGGCTTTTGAGCCTATGTATTGGTAGCTTTTTGAATGTCGTGATTTATCGCACCCCGAAAATGATGGAACAAGAATGGCGTAGCGACTGCCAATTTTTACTTCATCCAGAACAACCCATGATTGATGAGACTAAAATTACTCTCAGCAAACCAAATTCAACTTGCCCAAAGTGTCAAAGTCCCATTCGCTGGTATCAAAATATTCCGGTTATTAGCTGGTTAATACTTCGTGGTCAATGTGGTTCATGCCAAAATCCCATCAGTATTCGTTATCCTTTTATTGAATTATTAACAGCCGTCTCTTCGTTGGTGGTTGTGGCTGTCTTTGGTCCAACCTTACAGATGCTTTTTGGCTTGTTGTTGACATGGATTTTAATCGCCCTCACCTTTATTGATTTTGATACTCAACTTTTACCTGATCGTTATACTTTAACCTTGGCAGCACTGGGCTTAGGAATAAACAGCTATGCGATTTACACTTCTCCAACCGCTGCTATTTGGGGCTATATCATTGGCTTCTTATGTCTTTGGATTGTGTATTACCTGTTCAAAATTATTACAGGCAAAGAAGGTATGGGTTATGGAGACTTTAAGTTACTGGCTGCGTTAGGTGCATGGATGGGCCCTTTAATGCTGCCATTAATCGTGCTGCTTTCTTCAATGGTGGGTGCAATTATTGGCATTATTCTGCTTAAGATCCGTAAAGAGAATCAACCTTTTGCTTTCGGCCCTTATATAGCCATTGCTGGCTGGATTGCCTTTCTCTGGGGTGAACAGATTATGAAAATTTATTTAGGACAATAATTTAGGCATAAATATGACCTTTATCTTGGGTTTGACTGGCGGTATTGGTAGTGGAAAATCAGCTGCCAGCAAATGGTTTGAAAACCAAGGCATTACTGTGGTCGATGCCGATATTGTGGCACGTGAAATTGTTGAAAAAGGACAACCCGCTTTACAAAAAATTCAGCATGCTTTTGGTGATTGGGTAATTCTAGACACTGGTGAACTTGATCGTCAGGCTTTGCGTGCACACATTTTTAAAGATCCAGATGCTCGACGCTTATTAGAAAGTATTACCCATCCCGCGATCCGTCAGTCCATCATTCAACAGTTACACGCTGCAACCAGTCCTTATGTGATTTTGGTTTCACCACTCCTGTTTGAAACCAACCAACACCTATTAACCCAGCATACTTTATTGATTGATGCTTCAGAAGAATTGCAAATTCAGCGCGCGAGTCAACGAGATGGTCAATCGATTGAGCAAATTCGACAGATTATAAAAGCACAAATGCTGAGGCACAAAAAACAAGAATTGGCAGATGATATTGTGCTCAATGATGGTCAGCTTGAACATTTATATCAACATTTACAGCCTTTGCATCAAGACTATTTAAAACGGTAAACGTAAAAGATACAGTCTATTTAAGTTGTTCTTTTTGTTGTTTGATTTTTTGTTGCAAGCTATCTTTGTGCATGAACCAACGCCATGGCTGCAACGCCCCCACAGCCATACCGATTAAACCACAAATAATGGCACGGCTTAAAGGTTCATTTAATAAAGGAACGGCAAGAATAGCAGCAATAAACGGTGCCAGCGTAACAATGCTGCCCGTTTTAAAAGCCCCAAGTCTTTTAATTGCTTCAACATATGCCAATGTTGCAATCATCACTACAAAGATCCCATGAAAAATCACTTGCAACACTAAATGTAGAGGTTGTGGTTCAGTTAAATTTTTGGGTAAAAATACCAAATAGATTGGAACATAAATCAGGGCAGACCAAATGGCGACACTGGTCATAGCGTGCCAAGCAGAAAGTTTCCACTGCCGCAGCAATACCGTAAAAATACCCCACCAAATCGCACTGAAGAAAAATAGCATATCTCCAAAACCAAAAGCGATTCCCGTTTCTTGATACATCAAGAAACTCATTATGCCAATTGCAGCAAGCATAATCATCAGACTGATCCAAGTGTGTCGATCAAACGGCTCTTTAAACAGCAGGAATCCAGCAACGGCAGTACACAGAGGAATACAGCCATTTAAGAAAATAGCCGCATGTGCAGCAGGCACATAATGAAATGCAGAGTATGACGTTAGACAATATCCAACGCCGCCAATCATCGCCAAAAGAAAAGGCCGTTTTTTCCATAAAAAAGCAGTGTCTTTTTTATAAATCAAAATGGGCATTAAAATACAGAAGGCTAAGGCAAAACGTAAAGCTGTGATGTCCCAAGCACTAATCCCCCACTGCGCATTCAAACGCGAGGTGATGGTAAATCCTCCCCAAATACACATGGTAATTGCGACAAATACATAACCTTGAGAACGGGGAGACATAGCAAAACAACTTTGGTGTTAAAAAGAATAAAAATATTTATACGTTACGCTGACGACACGCTTCATATAAAGCCATACCTGTTGCGACACTCACATTTAAACTTTGCAAATTTCCTGCCATTGGAATAAATACAGTTTGATCACACTGTGACTGAGTAATCGGACGTAAACCAGTGTCTTCAGCACCCATCACAATACAAATACCCGTCCCAGTAAAATCAAATTCTTGCACAGGGAGTGCTTTTTCATCCAGCATGGTACCCACTACGCGTACATTAAATTCATCTTTAATATTACCTAAAGTACGAGCCAAATTGGTCACTTGAATAAATTTGACTTTTTCTGCACCACCAGCAGCAATTTTACGTGCTGTTGGGGTTAAGCTCGCAGAGCGATCACGCGATACAATTACCGCTTCGACGCCCATGGCCGCTGCTGTACGAATACAAGCACCCAAATTATGTGGGTCTGTGACTTGATCAAGAGCCAGCAAAAGTGCTTGCGGATTTTGATTGAGTAAATCTTGTAAGTCTTGTTCATTCAACGTCGGATGTGGACGCACAGCAGCAACAACACCTTGATGAAAGGGCTGACCTGCCAATTTTTCTAATTTTTCACGACTGGCTTGCTGCACACTAATCCCAAATGGGTCAGCCAAAGCCAGTACATTTTTCAAACGCTGATCGTCACGACCTTTTAAGGTAAATAATGTCAGTACACGCTCTGGCTCAAGCTCAAGTAATGACTCCACTGAATGAACGCCATAAAAATATTCTGTTTTTGCCATGAACGGCCTCTAAAAAATGTGAGTATGATGCAAAAAAGAAAAATCCTGCAAAGCTAACTTTACAGGATTGATGCTTAAATCTAGTTTAACTGATTCAGACTAAAATTTCTTTGCCTGAATACAGGTGATGCTTAGCCTTCTAAGTGACACACATAGTCGAGCACGTCATCGGTCTCAATTCTAAAACGGCTATTGCCTGGTACATAAAAAGATTGGCCGGCACGAAATAATTCACTTTCGGTACTATCTGCAATATGGACGCGACATTCTCCTGAAATAACTTCCATACGTTCAGGCACATGTGTTTCAAAAGTAAGTGCTTGTTCCGTTGGTAAAATTACCCCTAAAGTTTTTTTAGTGCCATCTTCAAATTGAACGGTATGACTAATACATAATCCACCGAAATATACATTCGATTTTTTGATAACAGACACGTGATCAAACTGATTTGACATGCGTATTCTCCAGATAATGCGCATTTATATTTTTTAACGGATGTAGTTTAAAGCCGAGCATTCAACTAATCAATCAATCTTGCATAAACTTAAATGAATATTTAGTGAATATTTGATATTTTTTTTGTAGTCACATTTAAAAAAAGAATAATCAGATAAACATTATAAAAGAATGATCTGATACAAGGCTGATGAGTTTTTACACTGGTGTTGAACGGACATTGAATATTTTTCTAAGCATTTTCTTCAATTTATGTTTATATAACTTAATATCACGTTTCTTCAAACATAGATCGGTTCATCTGTAGGATGAAACTCAGGTAAAATAGTGTGGTTTTACGTCATCTTAAAATAAAAGCTGTCTTGTGACTTAAACCAAATTTCACTATCTTAGATTTAAACTTTTCGCAGCTCGGATGCGTTTATGCTGACTCACTTAACTCTGATTAATTTTGCTTTAGCTGACCATTTAGCTATTGATATTGAACAAGGTTTCAATGTCTTAACGGGCGAAACTGGCGCAGGTAAATCGCTTTTACTGGATGCACTTTCGGCCTGTTTAGGCGAACGAACAGACACCAATTATGTGCGTTTTGGAACAGATAAAGCGGATGTCACCGCTGTTTTTAGCTATCAAGATAAAAGTGCAGAAGCTGAATGGCTTAAAGCACATGAGTTGGATGATGAGTCTGGAGAAATCCATTTAAGACGCGTTATTTTTGCAACAGGTCGCAGCAAAGCATGGATTAACGGTCGTCCGAGCAGCTTATCTGAACTGAAAGAAATTGGTCGTTTATTGGTACAACTCTATAGTCAGCACAGTCAACAACAATTACTTGAACCCCCCTACCCAAAACACTGGCTAGATCGTTACAGCAATTTTTATGAGCCTGCACAGGATGTACGTCATGCTTATAGCACGTGGCAAAAATATATTCGTCAGCATCAAGCGGCTTTAGATGCACAGGCCACGCGTAAACAGCGGATCGAAAGCTTAGAATTACAGCTCGAAGAACTCGAAGAAATTACCTCAATTGACTATAAAGAGATTGAACAAGAGTTTGATCGCTTAAGTCATCATGAACATATCATGCAAGATTGTAGTTATAGCCTAACGGTCTTGGATGAAGCTGAACAGAATTTGATCCAAGAATTGGCCTCAGTTATTCGTCGTTTAGAATCACATGCGGGGCGCAGTGAGCAATTGGCAGAAATTTATAATTCACTTTTAAATGCACAAAGTGAAATGGATGATGCCACAGCAAACTTGCGTCAATTTATTGATCGTCAAAGTTTTGACCCTGAACGCATGGATCTCCTGAATTCACAGCTTGAAATTTTCCATCGTTTGGCCCGTAAATATCGGACTCAACCCGAACATCTTCAACAAGATTATTTGAATTGGCAAACAGAGCTTGAGCAGCTGCATCAACTTGAAAACCCTGAAACTTTGGCTGAACAAGTTGATTTGTCTTATCAAACATTTTTAAATAAAGCACAATATCTTGATCAAATTCGTCGTGAAGCGGCTTTGCCTTTAGCAAAACACTTGACCGAACAAGTTAAACAACTGGCTTTGCCTGAAGCTTATTTTGAATTTAAATTTGAACCTTTAGAGCAAGCTTCAGCGGAAGGCCTGAGTTTTATTCAACTGTTGTTCACAGCCAATAAAGGTATGCCTGCACAACCGTTAGCACGTGTTGCATCGGGAGGTGAACTTTCACGAATTGCTTTGGTCATGCAAGTCATGAATGCTGAAAAAACAGAATCTGAAGTTTTAGTGTTTGATGAAATTGATGTTGGTATCAGTGGTGGTACAGCTGAAATGGTGGGACGTTTACTGGCAGATTTGGCACAACATGTTCAAATTTTATGTATTACCCATCAGGCACAAGTTGCGGCGCAATCTGATCAACACTTATTGGTAAAAAAACGACAAACAGACCCTGCCAGCAGTACCATTATCAGTCTTGCGGAAGAACAGCGTATTGATGAATTAGCGCGGATGACAGGTGGCATGGAAATTAACGACACCACTTTACAACATGCTAAACAATTACGACAGCTCAAGTTTCAGCAGGTATAAAATTGTGATGTAAATCATAAAAAAGCATTGGCTAAACTGAATTAGTTTAGTAAGTTGGTGATAAGAAGAGAATGATTTATTGATTAGCAGTTTAATTTTTAAGGGGGAATGGCTAGATGACTAAACAATATCTGACCCATCGCTGTTTAATTGCACCTCCTGACTTGGCTCATGATTTTTTTGCCAATACTGTCATATATTTGGCACGCCATGATGAAGATGGTGCTCAAGGCATTATTCTTAACCGCCCTTCTGATCTTTCCATTAAAGAATTATTAATTGATTTGGACATCGAAGCGGATAATGTCAATCCTCATGCTGTATTACAAGGTGGCCCTTTACGGCCTGAAGCAGGATTTGTACTCCACACAGGTCAACCGACTTGGCATTCCTCGATTGCAATTGGGGATAATGTTTGTATCACTACATCTAAAGATATTTTAGATGCCATTGCACACAATGAAGGTGTTGGCCGTTATCAAATTGCGTTGGGTTATGCCAGTTGGGGCAAAAACCAGCTAGAACAAGAAATGTCACGTGGTGAATGGCTGATTTGCGATTCCGACATGGATCTTATTTTTAATCTGCCTTATGATGACCGCTGGGATGCAGCCTATAAAAAAATGGGTGTTGACCGTACTTGGCTTTCATCAGAGATTGGACATGCCTGAAATATCAACACCTCAGCTTATTATGGCATTTGATTTTGGTACACAAAAAATGGGCATGGCCGTGGGCCAATCATTGATTGAAAGTGCCAGTCCACTGGCACTGTTTCCCATGAAAGATGGCATTCCAAACTGGGATGAATTACTCAAAATTGTTAAACAGCATCAACCTAACTTATTTTTAGTCGGTTTACCGCTGAATATGGATGACACTGAATCTGAACTGTCTACCCGTTCACGTAAATTTGCACGTCGCTTGCGTCATCAAACCAATATCGAAACCCTGATGGTGGATGAGCGCTTAACCACTCGTGAAGCACGTGATGAGTTAGAGCACTATCAAGCTCAAGGTCGTGCTAAAAAACTGGCTGCTGACAGTATTGCAGCAGCACTTTTGATTTCAAGTTGGTATCGAAACCCTCAAGGCATAAGTCCTTAATCTCTAAAATCTTGTGCTCAACCTTTACGTTAATAAACGAAATTGCAATACAGTGATTTAAAATGGCTTAAATTTGATTTGCCCTATCTAAAGCAACGTGTGAAAAATTAACTGGTGTCATTTGAACACCCTTGATGAAATAAACATGCTGAATATTTCTATCTCTCAAATCATCTTATGAATATGCGTTAAAACTCATTATCAGCTGCTTAGTTTTCAGTGACTCCCCAGATCAATTTTTCTCCTGTATCACTTTTTGTATGGTATCTAAAAAACTAGAATACTTTTGTTTTTCCAATATGAATGGTGGCCGTTCGGCCTGCAACAAAAGCCAATTGATTTTTGGGCATTTCATCTAAAATAATTTTTACAGGTACGCGCTGCGCTAGACGAACCCAACTAAAGGTTGGATTTACATTGGCTAAAAGTCCAGATGTCGTGGTACGTTCACGATCTTCAATACCAGATGCAATTCCCTGTACATGTCCTTTTAACTTTTCAGAACCGCCCATCATCTGAATGGTTGCAGGCGCACCCACATAAATTTTATCTAGCTTCGTTTCTTCAAAATAACCAACGATATACAACTGATGACGATCGAGTAGAGCTGCAACTGCTTGTCCTACCTTGATATAGTTTCCGACACGTAATTCAAAGTTAGACAGCGTTCCATCTGCGGGTGCAAGCACTTCAGAACGGTGCAAATTTAATTGTGCAATATGTAAATGACTGGTGGCTACTTCAATCAATGAATGTTGTTGTTTAATATTTGCCTCAGCTTGTTCTACTGCTGCCTTTATCTGGCTATGTTCTGCATGGGATTGATCTCGAACTGCAAATATCTGATCTTGTTCTTGTCTAGAAATTGCACCATCCATCAAATTGGCATAACGACCTGCATTTTTATCTGCTAAGTCGATATTCGCTTGTGATTTAATCACATTGGCCTTGGCCTGAGCCAAACTTGCTTCTGCTTCCGCCAAACCTGCTTTAGCTCTAGCTAAATCAGAGATCGCCTGCTCGACATCTAAGGCCTGACGGGCAGTGTCTATTTTAAACAGTACTTGCCCTTTTTTGACCGTTTGATTGTCTTGCACTAAAACATCGGTCACTAAACCTGAAACATCAGATGACACCTGAATGACATCACCACGCACACGTCCATCACGTGTCCAAGGTTCGGCATTGTAATAATTCCAAATATGAATAATGGCAAAAACTGCAATTAAAATCATCAGCAATAAAATTATTGGTCTGATCGCTTTGCGTAAATCCACAGCTGTCATTTCAGGTTTACCTCATTCATTTTGTAGGATGTCGATATATTGGTTAAGCAACAGATAAAACAAACAGGCCATGAATCATAAAAAGCAGCACGATATAAAGACATAAATTAAAGATGCTCGGCCACACGATCCAACCTTGACTGCTCCACTGATCTGTTTTCAGTCTCATAACTTGCAGCAATAAGTAAGCAAAAATAGCTTGAACCAGAAGTATTGGGACATATACCCCATAAATATTTATTTCACCCATCTAGATCTGCCTCGTTTTTTATTCAGCGCTATATACAGTGCTTTGATGACACAAACTGCTACGAATATTGTTGAGAGAAATATTTAAACGCTGTGCAATATCGATATTTTCCAACTGGCCCGTTGCCTCTTGTAATCGCTGTATTTGCTTTAACACATGGTCTAAAATATCAAGCTGAGGTTGCTGCATTTCTTTGGCTCGAAAATATTCATCAAGTAACTGTTGTAAATTTCCAATGCTGGAAACCAGAGGATTTAGGCCAGATAACTGCTCGGCCAATTCCTGTAAACGAGTCAAATCGACCACCGCACTGGTTTCAATCAGCGCCAAATTCATTTCCTGCTTCAAATTCTCGGACTGGACTAACTTGCTGTTGAGTACCCCAATCCGATCTAACATACTGCGTAAATGTCTTTTAAAATCGACCCCATAAGGTAAATACAGCGCATTTCTCACCGCTTTATAATGTAGGCTCAATATACGTTGGACCGTCATATCTGGTGACATTGAACGGACCATTTGAATGATATAAACGGAAATAATTGGGCCAATCACCGTTCCAATGGCTGAATCGAAAAATGCCACCTGATCCAGAGCATAAGTATTATGCAAATTTAACCCCATAATCATGCCCATAATCAAAGGTAAACCTAAACCTGCCAGAGGTGGATGTGGAAATAACAACAGACAAAATATAATAAACGGCGCAAGAACCACGGCCAATTCCCAAAAACTGCTGACATGCGGAAAAATACCGTATGCATAAATGAAAACAATAACCGCCGCATAAATAGTCGCCCGAATAAACAGTTTTAATGCAGGAACTGGATTATCCATTGCCGTTAAAATGCATGCACTAATAGCAGCCATGACGGCCATCATAAACCCGGACTTCCAACCACTTAAAATCCAAAATGACGTCGCAATCAAAATCACCAAAAAAGCCGAAATACCACCACGGACAGCCACTCCATGATCTCGATGTAAACTAGGATATGGCGTGGTTAATGGAGTGATGCTTTTGGGTAAGGAATCATCTCCGTTTTGAATACGCTGCCAAATCAGTTTTACGGCTCGAACATTCTGAATAAAATGTCGAATATCCATTTTTAAACTTTGTAAAGCCAAGCGCTGTTCGGGTCGTGCAGAGTCCATCAGCAGGTTAAAATCTGGCTCAAACTGTTTGGGTAAATCATTCAATTGATGTTCTTGAATGCCGTGATCATCATGTAAAAACTCTGCGATATGCACATGCATCTGGGTTAAATCGGCTCGATATGCCATATCTATTTGATCTAACTGTTTCATACGTTCGGAAATGGCTACCAAATTTGCCACCAACAGGGTGAGTTGATGCAACATTTCTTGTAGTGGTTTGGTCATGCCTTGCAGCGCTGATTTTTCATAGGACAAATGCACTGCCATTACATGAATCTCGGAAGTATCACGTGTAATATTTCCCAGTAACTGCGTGTAGTCATAGTGCTGTTTTTCTTTCTGTAATTGTTCACCCAGCAAAATTTGATCAAATAATAATTTAGTATCTTGAATAGCTTGGCTCACCCGAGTTTCGACCGCAGGCCCAATATGGAGTGGAAAAAAGCAGGTCGAAATGACAGCACTACACACTACACCCAAAGTGATTTCTAGAAATCGTCCGATTGCCATATCAAATATGGAAACGGTATCGGCCAGATAAATAATGTTGTAAGAAATAATCACAACGGTATAGCCAGCCAACATAAACACATAACTACGTGAAGTTCGGTCTAGCATCGAAATATACAAGCACACCCCGACCCATGCTGCTAAAAAAAAGGTAAATAGCCAAGGGGTATTAATTAAAAAGGGGGTTACTGCAATCGAAACAATAGCACCTATCAATGTTCCTAACACACGATAAAGACTTTTAGAGGAAGCCATACCTGAATAAGGATTGGCAATGATAAAAACGGTGCCAATGGCCCAAATTGGATAAGCCAAATCTAAAGAGAAAGCGATATACAACGCCAATATACCTGCAACACACGTTTTAATCGCAAAAATCCAGTCCAGTCTAGTAGGACGAAATGCGAGTAATTGTCTGGCCAATAGCATTGTTTGATCTCAAAGTCAGGTGTGAAAACTTGTGTTCATGTTTTTTAGCCCTGACTAAAATACACAACCTATCTCAAAGATAAATTGTGTAGACAAAAGCAGATTGGAACATGTGATCCAAACATGATTAGCATTTCAAGGATTGATGAAAAACAATCAAGTTAAATTCTTATGAGGAGAAACAGTATAAAAAATACTCGATGCAGAGCGGTTAAAGATTCAATCTTAAATCTTGATTTATTCTCCAAGCTCGAAAACACCAATATTTTTAAATATAATATCTCATTGTGATAATCAATACTATATATTTTAACCATATTGAATTTTAATCCACCATTTTCTCACAAAAGTCGTGACTTTTTTAAGACCAAAAATATATTAAAATTCCAACAAAATACGCTTCAACTTCAGTTTTTGTTATAAAGTAATAGGCTTTATTTTTTATTTTTTTGTGCTTTCATTAAGCAGGTACTTATGACACTTTCTAGTTTTGGTAAGATTCTGACTGTTTTAGATCTCTTTTCGGTATCTCGCCCGATTATTAATGTCGACCTGATTAGTGAAGAATTGGGTTTATCCAAGCCGACCAGCTATCGTTATTTAAAAGAATTAGTTTCAGCAGAATTACTGCAACGTTTAAGTGGAACATCAGGGGATTACACCTTGGGTTCAAAAATTGCAGTTCTGGATTATATCTCCCGTACGACAGATCCTCTGGTACAAATCAGCATCCCTTTTATGCAACAAATTGTCGAACGTACCGAATTTAGTTGTTTGCTCACTCATTTAAACCATAATTCATGTATCGATCTACATCATGAGTTATTTAAAGACATTACTTTGCTGTCCTATGGTCGAGGTTGTCCACGTCCTGTATTTATTGGTTCCTCACCTAAAGCGATGATTTCAAATTTACCCAAACAGAGTATTTTGGACTATTACCGTCGTTTTTCGACCGAACTGGATGAAGTTGGTTTTGCACAAAATGAAGAGCAATTTTTACTGAAAATGAAGCAAATTAAGAAACAAGGTTATTACTTTTCCAATGGTGAACTGGATCCTAATATTGCAGGCTTGTCTATTCCAATTAAATTTTCTGCCAAAGAACCGCCTTTAGCCTTGACTTTATTGGCCTCTAAAAACCGCTTTGAATTTGTAAATCTGCAAAAATTAATCGATATTTTGAAAGAGAATGCGGCG
Organism: Acinetobacter albensis; assembly: GCF_900095025.1. Classification (GTDB taxonomy): domain Bacteria; phylum Pseudomonadota; class Gammaproteobacteria; order Pseudomonadales; family Moraxellaceae; genus Acinetobacter; species Acinetobacter albensis. The sequence continues at coordinate 68,737 of NZ_FMBK01000010.1, forward strand.
TTGATTGAAAAAAAATTTGAAGAGTTAGCTCAAAACCCAGATGGATAAAATAATATTTTCGATTCAAATAGATAGATTTAATCTATAAAACTATCAAATTTAGCGTTGTATTTTTAATTATATTCTCATAATATGATTATTGTTCTTCATGTGGCCAATTGTATTCCATGACAATTTGCAACATCCTTAGAGAAAAGCTTATGTTCTGCATAAGCTTTTTTTTATGCTCAAACAGCCTCATGTTTTATTCCTCTTGCCTCACCACTTAAGTTCAATCTTAAAACCTCAATCTGACAAAAAAGAAATAACAGTCACAACGCGTATTTAGAAAATCTCTAGGTTCAAATCGAGCACCTCTCATTGTTAAACATATTTTAGAAAAAATGACGAAAAGTAAGATTAATTCGAGGCTCGACTATGCGTGTTGATTTCATCAACGCATGTTTCCAATACTGCTGCGTATCGCCTCGCATCACAATCAGCTGACCGCTCTGTAACAGTACATCTACTTTTTTTGCAGTTTGCTTATGTTTGAAACTAAATTTTCGTGTTGCACCTAAACTTAAAGAAGCAATGATGGTTTCTTGGCCTGTTTTAGAGACTAAAGCAGCTTCATCATCGCTATGCCAACCGACGGCTTGTGTACCATTTTCATATAAATTGGCCAAACAAGAATTAAAATGACAACCGACCAAACTTTCAATGTGCTGTTTTAAACGCCATAATCCAGATTGCCATGGATGTGCCTGTTTTAAAGTCCCTGAATAATGATATTCATAATGTTCATCCCCATACCAAGCCACTTGTCGTGCTGTTTGATAATGCTGACCAAATAAAAAAACTTCGTCTTGTTGCCACGCTAAATGTTTTAAAAAGTAATCTAAATATCGTGTGCTTTGTTCCGCAGTTAAAATTAATCCAAAGTCTTCGACGACTCCCGCATAAGGCAAAATATTGGCTTGAGCTTCAGGCTTAAATAATTCAAAGTTCATGGTCAATCATCAAATTACCGATTTAATTTATTTTAGCGCAATGTCCTGAATGACAATTCAAAACATTGTATGCGCTTGTGACATTGAATAATCCCGCTTAGACTCAAACCAAGCTGAACAATAAAAATATTACATATGAACTTATGGCATCTTTTTCATAAACTTCGACCTTTTGTAAGACCATATCGCTTACTGGTGATTGCAACCTTACTGCTGACATTAATTGGTTCATTCACAGCTCAGGTCAATGCGCTCACCTTACAATATGCCGTCGACAGTATTAACCAACTGATTGAAGCAGGTTTTGGTCTGTCTGAAGGCTGGCATATTCTCATCACCATTACAGCTATTTTACTGGGCAAAGAAGTGATTAATGCATTTGTTCAGTTTGGACAAAAGTTTTATGGTGAAAAGCTACGAATTTTTGTTTCACAAGATTTAGCGCAAGGTATTATCGAAAAATTCCTCACCTATCGGCTGAGCTTTTTTAATGAGGAGAACAATCAAGCAGGTAAATTACAAACCCGTATAGACCGCGGAATCGGCTCGTTAACGCGCTTGGTGCAAATCTTCTTTATTGATATTTTACCGTTATTTACCAGTGCGATTGTCGCACTGGGTTTAATGTTCTATGCAAATATTTATGTCGGTTTAGTGGCATTAAGTATTGTCCCGATTTATTTTTGGCTGACCTTTAAACAAGCACAAAAACTGGGCGGATGGCGACGTAACTTAAGAGATGGACGCGAACGAAAAAGCCAAGGTATTTTGAGTATTATTAATTCAATTACTGTCATCAAATCTTTTAACCGCGAATCCATTGAATCAGAGAAGCAACTCAAATTACAAAAAGAATTGACCAATAATCAAATGCAAACCCGTCAAACCAGTTTTCTATTTGATGGTTTAAAAACTTTTATTGAGCAAATTGGAATTGTGCTCATCATTATTTTAACCGCTTATTTTGTCTTAAACGGAGAAATGAGTATTGGCATGATTATGTATCATGTGCTGTTGTTCAATAACGTGTCTGCACCCATTCGCTCATTACATCGTATTTATGACGAAGTGAATGACGCCATGATTTACTCTGAAAGTTTCTTTGCAATTTTAGAAGCCGATCATGAAAGAGAACCAAGTGGTGTGCAAAAACCAATCATCACAGGAAAATTCGAACTGAAGCAGGTCGATTTTTATTATCCCAACGGACATCATGCGTTAAAAAGTATCAATATGGTGATTCAACCGAATAAAATTACTGCTTTGGTGGGATTATCAGGTGCAGGAAAATCGACCCTGATCAGTTTATTGGATAAATTTTACCAACCTGCTTCAGGACACATTCAACTCGATGGTATCGATTTGGAGCATATTGACACACAATATTTACGCGATCATATCGGTCTGGTACTACAAAAAAACCATATTTTCCAAGGGACTATTTTTGAAAATATCCGTTATGGTAAAACCGATGCCAGTTTAGAAGACGTCATGCATGCTGCAAAAAAAGCATCGATTCATGAACAGATTTTACAGCTTCCACATGCCTATGATGCCGATGCGCTCATGCTATCAGGCGGGCAACAACAACGTATTGCACTGGCTCGAATGTTTCTAAAAAATCCACCGATTATTTTTTTGGATGAACCTACGGCCAGCCTAGATGCCATTGCCTCCGAACAAATTAAACAAAGTCTGGATCAGATTAAACAAGGACGAACAGTCATCATCATTTCACATAGTTTGTCGCAAATTATTGACGCAGATTACACCTATGTCATGAAAGAAGGACATATTGCAGAACATGGCGAACACAACACGCTTTACCATCAAAATGGCGTATATAAAGAAATTTTTGATGCGATGGCAAAAAGTTTAAACATTGAAAAAATTGCCAAAACGTTTGAAGATGATACCGAGGAAGAAACCCACAGTTAAAAATCAGCTACAAAAAAAAGCCTCAAATAATGTCGAGGCTTTTTTTGTAGAAAAAATTAGCGCACTTGAACTTTTTCTTCAATTTCTTCTACGCTAATGTGACGTACATCTAAACCTTTGACCATATAAATCACTTGTTCAGAAATATTTCGAGCATGGTCACCAATTCGCTCTAAAGAGCGCAATACCCACAGCACATTAATTACACGTGAAATATGACGTGGATCTTCAATCATATAGGTCATTAAGGTACGGGTAGCTGACTGATATTCACGGTCAATGTCTGCATCAGCCAATAATACCCGTAGTGCTTGTTCGACATCTAAACGAGCAAAAGCGTCTAATGCATCATGGATCATGACACGAACCTGATTACCGATATGGCGAGTTTCCATATAGCCACGCGGTGAACTGCCCTCTTCACATAAGTTTTGTGCAATACGGGCAATTTTAGCTGCTTCATCACCAATTCGCTCTAAGTCCGTATTGGCTTTAGACATCGCAATCACCATGCGCAAATCGATTGCTGCTGGATGGCGACGTGCCAAAATGAGGGTTAAAGCTTCATCAATTTCGGTTTCTAGACGATTCACAATATTGTCTTGAAACTGTACGTCTATGGCTAAAGTTTCATCGGTATCTAATAAAGCACGAATTCCGTTGGCAACTTGCTGTTCGACTAAGCCGCCCATCGTCATAAACTTTGTATTCACACCCTGTAAATCTTCATTAAATTGTGAAGAAATATGGTGATTTAACACCGGATTATTTGGCAAGAGGCATACTCCAAAAACAGCAATTTTAGGTTTAAATAAATTGTTTAATATTAAAGCACATCTACTGTGAAGCTTTCATGACAAAAGTCGAACGTTTAGTTTATTCGCTGAAATGATGAATCAACAAGCCATGTATTCATCTCGCTTAAGTCTTGTGTGGTTAATTTCCCAACCGCTGCTTTTAGTCGTAGCACATTCATTAAATAATCATATTGTGCATTTAAATATTCTTGCTTGGCTGAAAAAGCATTCCTTTGTGCTAAAAGCACATCAACCATGGTTTTTAAGCCTTCTTGGTATTGGGCTTTAGATGCCTGAGATACAATTTGTGATGAATCCATCGCTGCTTTACGGGCTTGTAATTTGGCCTGATCAGTTTCAACTTGCAGATAAGCTTTTTTGACATCGGTATTGGCTTTACGCATAGCAGCATCTAATTGTGCTGTACTTTTTTCCACATTTACCGCTGCTTTCTGCACCGATTTTTGAGTTCTGCCACCACTGTAGACATTCCAATTCATCTCGATCCCAATTTGGTCAAATTGACCATCACTGGAAATAATATTTTGTGGAGATTGTTTGGTATAACCGTAACTGCCGACTGCCTCAATTTGTGGATAGGATGCGGCCTTTTCTACCCGTTTTTGATCTTGTGCATAGCGCTGCTGTAAACGTGCCTGCTGAATCGATAAATTTTGGCTTTGTGCTAAATCTGTCCACGCTGACAAGTTTTCAGGATAAGGTTTTTGGAATTGAAAACCTGTACTTAAAACTGCCAGATTTTCCCGATAAGGTCCAATAAACTGCGCTAACTGTTCCTGAGCCAAAATCAATTCCACATGAGTAGCAATTCGATTTGCGCGTGCATTTTCGTATTGTGCTTTGGCTTCACTGACATCACTTTTTGCCACTAAACCTTCTCTGAGTTTGGCATTCATCATATCCAACTGTTTCAGTAATGCCTGTTCTTCTTGTACATTGGCCTTGGTCAGACTTTGTTGCCGTAGTACTGCAAAATAAGTTTCAGCAAGATTTAAAATATGTTCTTGTTGTTGTAACTGTAGATTGATTTCACTCAAACTCAGCGAAGTTTTGACCTGTTTTAACGCCTCCCAAGCATCCCAACGAAATAACGGCTGGCGTGCAGTCAGAGCAATCTGACGAGTGGTTGATGAAGAAGACATCAATAGGTCTGAATTAAAAGGCAAATCAGTATCTAAATTGGAATTGGTTTGCTGACTTTTACGGGTTACATTCCCTGAAAGCTTAATGGTCGGCAGCAGGTTACCTTTTGCAATGCCTAAATCTAATTGCTCTGCTTCATATTGCAACAGCTTGGCTTGCCAGTTAGGATCTGTACTTTGAGCACGTTGATAGGCTTCCACCAAATCCAAAGCATATGCCCCTGAACTGAGCAGTAACAAAGAACTACTCAAAACAATTTTAATCTTCATTTTTATTGTAAATTCCTGCACCCAAACATCTCAATCTTGATTTTTTTATCCATACTACACCTATTCATGGCTAACAGTGGTTATCTAGGTCGTAGATTTCTATTTAGTTGCAGCGGGTCGGATAAAATCAAATGTCATGACACTCTATTTTTAAGTCTGCTATAAAACATGGAATATTGAATGCAGTTAGATATATAAAAATAGTCCACAATATTTAGTTTAATCTGAAATACATCAATGACATTTCTGCCATCTTTCCTCTTTATTTTATCTGCTATCAAATCAAAAAAATCAACTGTGTCATATTATTTTTATATAGTCACATCACGTTAACTAAATTCCTTCACAATACTACACAGACAAAATCGGTATTAGCGATAAAATACTGACCTTCACTCCCTTTCATTGCCTGATATATCCACATATAGAATGACTCTGCCCTTCAAAATGCTGCTTTCTGCAAAGCAATACCTCCCTTTAATCGTATTTATTTTTTTGCTTGGATGTCAGAAACCTGAACCAGAGCCTGTTCCAAAACAATTAGAAAAACAGTTACAGCAAGAGGAACCAGTTGATTTATCCTTGTTGTGTAAAAATATCGAAAAAAATATGTTGGCGATTGATGCGGATCGAACCACTTTCGCCTTGGAACAAGTCAATCAAGATTTAAAATTATGCTTACCGCTTTCCACCTTTGAAGAACAAAAAAATTTACTCACCTTATCGAATCAAATGTATAAAAACTTTTTAAGTGTGGAAAGAACGGCTTCTCAACAGACTGCTTTTGAAAATTATGCCTTTGACTTGGCCCAGCACCCCACCGTTCAGCAAAACCATTTTGAACAACTGACGTTACGTGATCAATATTTGCTAAAGCATAAAGGTCAGGCCTATGTTGAACTCTTTGATGCAGGCAAAGGGCAACTCAATTATCGTCGTAGCCCTGAATATCTAGCGAGAATTTTTGCACCTTATATGCCTGAAGCAGAACAAGCTTTTATAGAAAACTTGGCTGCACAAAATATGCAACCAGTCTGGGTTAAACAAAGCTTAATGATTGAACCGCATGAAATTGTCGTCCGTGCTTTATTTTGGGAAGACTATTTAAAGCAATATCCGAAAAGTAGTTATCGTCAAAATGCTGAATATCTGATGCAAATGTATGCGCTATTTTTATTTATTGGTACACCTGCTTCACCCGTTTCTGATAATTTTCTTAATTCATACGCTGTTCAAAGTAGCAGCTTAGATGAAATTGAAAAACTGGCTCAACTCAAAAATTCAACTTTGGCAGTTCAGGCTGGAAAATTTCTTCAATTTCTGCAACTCTCTGAAGAGCAAAGAATTAAACACATTCCAGTTCAGCTCAGTCCATCTGAACAGGGAACAAAAAATGAAAGTTTGTTGGCTCAAAAGCAATTGAAACACTATTTAGGTTTAAAAAATTTAAGCCTGTCTGTACCGCGTGATTGTTTTAGCGATGCCATTTGCCGTTAAAAATATCTATTTTTAACTGAGAATCAAAGGTTTATAAACGAGCTTTAATGCACGTGTTTTTATCCGATCTGCATGTTAATATCAGCCTAGCTTGACGGAGCGCGAGTAATTTCTCGCTGAGATCACCAAAATGCATGATTAATGATGGCATTTGATGGTGAGTACCGTTGAACCTGATCAGGTTAAGACCTGCGTAGGAATCAAGCCATCTAAAAACCGAAGCCTTTGCTTTATCTGTATCGGACTATTGAAGTCTCATTCACAGGTAATTCTGCCACGTTTTTGGTCGTGCTTGATTCGTTGATGTCATTCATAAGGATCGAAGCAATGAACCAATTAACGAATCTCTCTGCAACAGATATTTCTGCTCAACATGAGCAAGATGCAAAAGATCTGACCCGTATTTTACCCGCTTCAAAAAAAGTTTACATTCAAGGCTCACGTCCCGACATTCAAGTACCCATGCGTGCCATTGAACTCACCGATACTCCAACTGGTTTAGGCGGCGAACATAATCCTGATATTTTGGTCTATGACACCTCAGGCGTGTATACCGATACAAAAGTTGAAATTGACCTCAATAAAGGTTTACCCAATGTCCGTGAACACTGGATTGCAGAACGTGAAGATACCGAACGCCTAGATACCCTCACCTCGCAATTTGGACAAGAACGCCTAAAAGATATTCGCACCGCAAATATACGCTTCGCGCATATTCAAAAACCACGCCGTGCGAAATCTGGTCAAAATGTCACGCAAATGCATTATGCCCGTCAAGGTATGATTACGCCTGAAATGGAATACATTGCCATTCGTGAAAATCAGCGTCAAATGGCGGGTACAGATGTCCGCCAACATGCAGGTCAAAACTTTGGGGCAAAAAATCTCACTGAAATTACCCCTGAATTTGTGCGTAAAGAAGTGGCTGAAGGGCGTGCGATTATTCCTGCCAATATTAACCACCCTGAAATTGAACCAATGATCATTGGGCGTAACTTTTTGGTCAAAATCAATGCCAATATTGGTAATTCGGCACTCGGCTCAAGCATTGATGAAGAAGTCGCAAAAATGACTTGGGCGACCCGTTGGGGTGCAGACACTATCATGGATTTATCCACAGGAAAAAATATTCATGAAACCCGTGAATGGATTATCCGTAATTCACCTGTGCCGATTGGTACGGTTCCTATTTATCAAGCCTTAGAAAAAGTGGATGGCGTAGCCGAAGACTTAACGTGGGAAATCTTTAAAGACACCCTAATTGAGCAAGCTGAACAAGGCGTAGATTACTTCACCATTCATGCAGGCGTACTGTTACGTTATGTCCCGATGACTGCACAACGTTTAACAGGCATTGTGTCTCGTGGTGGCTCAATCATGGCGCAGTGGTGCCTCGCACATCATGAAGAAAATTTCCTATATACCCATTTTGATGAAATCTGTGAAATCATGAAAGCTTATGACGTATCGTTCAGTCTGGGAGATGGTTTACGTCCTGGTTGTATTCAAGATGCCAATGATGAAGCGCAATTCAGTGAGCTCAAAACGCTAGGGGAATTGACTCATCGCGCATGGAAACATGATGTCCAAGTGATGATTGAAGGTCCGGGTCATGTGCCGATGCATATGATTAAAGAAAATATGGATTTACAACTTGAAGTCTGTCAGGAAGCCCCTTTTTATACCCTTGGTCCTTTAACCACCGATATTGCTCCGGGTTATGACCATATTACCTCAGCCATTGGTGCAGCCATGATTGGTTGGTATGGTACCGCAATGCTGTGCTATGTGACGCCAAAAGAGCATTTGGGCTTACCAAACAAAAAAGATGTGAAAGATGGCATTATTACCTATAAAATTGCAGCACATGCTGCCGATTTGGCCAAAGGCCATCCGGGTTCACAAGTTCGTGACAATGCACTGTCTAAAGCACGTTTTGAATTCCGTTGGGAAGATCAGTTTAATTTAAGTCTTGACCCAGACACTGCACGCAGTATGCATGATGAAACCATGCCCAAAGAAGCGCATAAGTCTGCCCATTTTTGTTCAATGTGCGGACCAAAATTCTGTTCAATGAAAATCACTCAAAATGTGCGCGATTATGCCAAAAACCAAAGTGAGGCGCAGCAGAGTCAAATACAAAATGATGAAATTACAGCAGGATTTAACGCTATGAAAACCACTTATCAGGAACAGGGTCAAAAACTGTATCACAAACTCTAATTTTGTAAAAAATCTTTTATTTCCATAAAATTCTCAGTTAGGATGAATGCATACTTTTCATCCTAACTGCATGATATGAATATTCTTCAACAAGCGACTTATCAGAGCAACGAAGTTCATATTCAGTCACGTGAATATTTATATCGAGGTTTTATTCAGGTTGAGAAAGTCAGTCTAAAACACCGTTTATTTCATCAAGTCGAATATACACCAATTCTGCAACGTGAATTGATTCAACGATCTGAAGCAGCAGGTGTCCTCATTTACAATGATACTCAACAAAAATTTGCCTTAATTGAACAATTCCGTGTTGGTGCAATTGATGATACAGATTCGCCTTGGCAACTCGAAATTATTGCCGGTGTGTTAGATGGTGATGAATCCCCTGAAAGCTGCATCCGCCGTGAAAGCTTAGAAGAATCGGGCTGCCAGATTAATACCTTGCAGCATTTATTCAGCTTTTATCCATCAGCAGGCGCATGTTCAGAACTGTTTCATTTATATAGCGCAGAAGCCGAACTTCCAGAAAAGGGCGGCATTTTCGGCATGCCCGATGAAGGCGAAAATATCAAATTACATCTGATTGACTATCGTGATATTGCAAGCTTAATCCTTAATGGTCGATTAAAAAATGCGCCCGTTATTATGGCTTTGCAATGGTTACAACAGCACATAAACACCTCAAGGAATGTCTAAGGAGCTGGACATGACTTTATCATCGAACCATGACAACCAACGTGACTGGACCATTATTCAGATTTCAGATACTCATTTGATGGATCAGGCAGATTTAGAATTTGTGCACATGAATCCTGAACACAGTTTTCACACCGTTTTAAAGCAAGTTCAACAACAATATCCACATGCAGACGCCATCATACATACAGGCGATTTAGCTCAAGTTCCCGTGCCAGAAACATATGCTCGTTACTTAAGCTTTATGCAAACTACAGGTATACCGTTTTATCAAATTCCGGGCAATCATGACCACGCTGAACACTTCCCATTCCATCAAAATCAAAATCAAGTCCATGTCCTTCATTTTGGTCAATGGAGCATTGTACTGTTAAATACCGCAGTTCCTAATCAAATTGATGGCTGGGTTTCACAACAGCATTTGCATCAACTTGAACATATTTTAGAAACCTATGCACAGCAATTTATGATTGTGGCTTGTCATCATCATCCTTTTGATATGCAGTCAAAATGGATTGATCAACACAAACTCAAAAACACCAATAACCTCTTAGAGGTTTTAAATAAACATAGCAATATCAAAGCCGTTATATGTGGTCATGTACATCAAGATTCTTTAAGGGAGTGGCAAAATATTCAGTTTTTTTCTACCCCATCCACCTGTGTACAGTTCAAACCTTTAAGTGATCATTTCGCTTTAGATGATGAAAGTCCGGGGTTTCGCGTATTATCTTTAAAAGAAAATGGTGAGTTAGACACAGTAGTTCATCGGGTTGCAAATACACAACAAAAAATTAATATTGAAATTTCAGGTTATTAACTTTTCATTTGCCTTCTTTTCCATTATTTTATGGCTTCGAAAGGAAACGTGATAGATAGAATCCCGACATCAAAGACTATCAAAAAGCACAAAAAGTCTATATGATGACGCCCCTCGAAGGAGAATCTCCTAAGGGTTGGATAAAAACACTTGCATATCACCATATTTTTTGCGTATAGATATACGTATATGATGAGGAATGCCCTAAATGGCGAATGACAACCAAAACCAAGTCTTGGACGAACAAACTGATGTTGTAGAGGAAAAGTCTACAAAACGTGTGCGAAAAACCAAGCCAAAAGCATCAGAAAGTGGCTCTACTGCTAGCTTATTTGGTATTGCACCTTATCAGCCGAAAAAAAATGAAGAATACATGTCCGAAGGACAACTTGAACATTTCCGCCAAATTTTACTGGCATGGAAAGAAGAGTTAATGTCTGAAGTGGATCGTACCTTAAACACAATGCAAGATGAAAATACTGCATTGCCCGATGTAAATGATCGTGCGACACAAGAAGAAGAGTTTGCGATTGAACTCCGTACTCGTGACCGTGAACGTAAATTAATTCGCAAAATTGAGCAATCAATCGACGCGATTAAAAATGACGATTATGGCTTTTGTGAAACTTGCGGTATTGAAATTGGTTTACGTCGTCTTGAGGCGCGTCCAACTGCAACCCTTTGTATTGACTGCAAAACTTTAGCAGAAATCAAAGAGAAGCAAAATAACGGCTAATTACAGTTTATGCTTAATAATCCAGCCCTAATCCCTTCTTTATTCAAGGAAGGAGATAAAAGGATGGCTTATGTGGGTCGGTTTGCGCCATCGCCAACCGGCCCTTTGCATTTTGGCTCACTCATCACAGCCGTTGCGAGTTATTGCGATGCCCGTGCACATCACGGTCAATGGCTTGTTCGCATTGAAGATACTGACATTCCGCGTATTTATCCCGGAAGTGAAAATCACATTCTAGCTTGTCTTGATGCATTTCATTTTGAAATGGACGCAGATATCATTTTCCAAAAAAATCGTTTGGATATTTACGATGCCATCATCGATCAATTACATCAAAAGCATCAAGTCTATGCCTGCCAATGTACCCGAAAAATGTTGGGTTCTAATCATATTTATACAGGTACTTGCCTTAATTTAAATCTGTCTTTTGAACAAAAGGCTATTCGAGTCAAAGTGCCAGATCAAAACATTTGTTTTAAGGACCGCTTACAAGGCATACACTGTTCCAATCTCCAACAAGACTTAGGCGACTTTGTTCTCAAGCGCCGTGATGGGATTATGAATTATCAACTGGCAGTCGTGGTAGATGATTATTTACAAGGCATCACCCATGTGGTTCGTGGTGCAGACTTACTAGATAATACCGAACGGCAAATTTGGTTGGGTTCACTTTTGGGTTATCCTACACTTCAATATATGCACTTGCCGCTTGCCATGAATGCACAGGGGCAAAAACTGTCTAAACAAAATTTGGCGCAAGCGATCGATCTCAACCGCGCACCTGAATTACTCCAACAAGCAATTCATGCTTTACATCAACCTCATGTTGATTTGGACACGCCAAAACATATGCTCAAGCAAGCCATTGCGCAATGGGATATACAACAGATTCCACACACAATAGAACTGCAAGGCACTTATTTATAAAATCAAAAATGCGCTAAGCTAAAAGACAAAACTTAAAAAAGAGTTCAGTCTATGTTTTTTATTTTTGGAATGGGTCCAAAGACCAAAATCGTTGAGAAAAGTCAGTTCCTTTGTCCCGTATGCAGAACCCAAAGTGCATATGAATTAAGACAACAGCGTCATTATTTTTCTTTATTTTTTATCCCATTGATTCCCCTTTCAAAAGCAAAAGGAGAATTTGTGAAATGTCTGCATTGTGGCACTGAAATGCCAAGCACAGTGTTAAACCATGCTCAGCAGGATTGATCATCAGAATCAAAGCTAGAAACTTGATTCTTCTTTACTTGGGTTCACTTTTTGTGTGGTTGCATCAATTTTTAAAATCAAGCTAATCATAACCGCGCACATAATTAAAGATGACCCGCCATAACTAATAAATGGCAAGGTTAAACCTTTGGTCGGAAGCATCCCCATATTCATACCGGCGTTGACCAAAATTTGCAGCAAGAAAATAATACTGATGCCATAGGCCAAATAGCCGGCACGTAAATATTGATTTTGTAGGGCACGATGACCAATTTTGATACAACAAACCAGCATTGAAAAAGACAATACCAACACGGTGCTAATGCCCATAAAACCAAACTCTTCACCTAAAATCGCCAGCATAAAGTCTGTATGGGCTTCAGGAAGATAAGCCATTTTTTGGATACTATGTCCAAGCCCCACTCCGACCCACTCACCTCGTCCAAAAGCCATTAAAGCATTGGACAGTTGATAGCCTGTGCCTAGCGGATCTGCCCACGGATCGGTAAAGGATAAAGCACGTTGCAAACGGTAAGGCTCGAACACAATCGCGACAACCAAACCAATAATAATCGCCCCCATGAAAATGATAAATTGGATCGGCGGCGCACCTGCCAAAAAGAACACGCCTAAAATCATCAAGACAATCACTGCTGTTGCGCCCAAATCTGGTTCAGCCAGAATCAAACCGACGGTGATCACCATCACTGCACCTAAACGAAACAGTCCAGATAGATTATTACGTACCTCTTCTGCCCTACGTACCACGTAATCAGCCGTAAAAATGGCCATCATGACTTTAGCAACTTCCGAGGCCTGTAAAGTAAAGCCTGCTATACGAATCCAACGGGTTGAACCGTTCACTTCTGTCCCGACAACCAATACGACCCCCAACAACAAAATGGTCATTAACCACAATGGGAAGGTATTATTGAACCAAATATTCAGCGACACTTTATAAACTAAAAATGCAGCAATGGCAGCCACCAAAATCGATATTCCATGTCTGATCACAAAGTGAAATGGATTTTCATGCAAGCGGTCAGCATACGGCATGGATGCAGAAGCCACCATGATGGAGCCAATACAGAGTAAGGCAATCACACAAAAAATAAGTACATTGCGTGAGGTCATTTCAGCAGGAATTTTTGGTCCCCACGTATTATAAACCTGATTAATTTTATTTATGGTCGCCTGAGCTAAGCCAGCCATACAACTTTCCTTATCATTCTTTTAAGCAAGAGTGTTTACACATTCAACGAACTGGTGTCCACGTTCACTATATCCTTTAAACATATCAAAACTGGCACATGCAGGTGACAATAACACCACATCATGCACTTGCGTATGTTGTTGGCCTAATTCGACCGCTTCTTTTAAAGAGTCAGCTTGAATAATCGTGGTTGTACCTGCAATTGCTTTTTCAATTACAGTACGATCTTCACCGATCAACACTGCAAGCTTTGTATATTGGCTTAAGGCATTACGTAAAGCCCTAAAATCTTGTCCTTTACCCTGACCACCCAAAATAATCGCAACTTTACCCTGTTGAGGGGCTATAGCAGCGCCCAAACCTTCAATCGCTGCTAAGGTCGCGCCGATATTGGTGCCTTTTGAATCATTGTAATAACGTACGCCGTTCAGTTCTTTTACAAATTCACAGCGATGCTCTAAGCCTTTAAATGTCTTTAATGTATTCAGCATCGATTCAAGGGCCAAGCCAATTGCTTCACCAAGGGCCAAACATGCCAAAGCATTTGCAATATTATGTGTTCCTTGCATATACATGTCCGTACTTTTCAGTAAACGTTCACGGCCACGAGCTAACCAAATGGTGCCATCATCTTCTTTTAAAATACCATATTGATTCATATCTGGTGCATTTAAACCAAAGCTTTGCATTGGCGTCACATCTGGCACCAAGGGGCGAGTTAATGAATCATCACGGTTATGTACTACTTTTTTGACACCTTGAAAAATACGATGCTTGGCCGTGTGATACCCCATCATGTCACCATGACGATCTAGATGATCTTCACTCAAATTCAGTATCACTGCCACATCTGCGGCTAAATTAGACGTCGTTTCTAACTGAAAACTGGAAAGCTCTAAAATATACAATTCTGGATCATCTTTGGTTAAATCCAGTGCAGGCCGTCCCAGATTCCCCCCCACAGCAACCTTAATATCAGCATCTTTGGCCATTAAGCCAATCAGTGTAGTTACTGTACTTTTTGCATTTGAACCCGTAATCGCCATAATCGGCTTGTCAGTGGCGCGGCGTAAAATCTGAATTTCACTGACGACAGGAATGCCTTTTGCGATAGCGGCTTGAATTTCAGCTAGCTTCGGATCCAATCCTGGACTAATCACAATTTCTTCAGCTTGTAACAACAGCTCTTGATCAAGCTGGCCAAAGCTGGTTTGTACTTCGCTAGGAATTTGATCATAGCCTGGCGGGGTCGGTCTAGAATCTGTTACTGCAACGCGGTAGCCTTGTTCATGTAAGAAATTTACTGCCGCAACACCTGATATTCCTAGTCCTGCAACGACTTTTAATCCACCACGTTGAATTAACATTTTTACCCCATATTCTGGTTTATTTTTAAAACTGGCAAAATGTTAGCACTTTGCTGTTTTGAATGCTTTTTCTGTTTTGACTTTATCTGCCTTTTTTTGTGTCAGTGCGTAAAAAAACCGTCATAAAGATGACGGTTTTTTTAAATCAGGACAAACTTGCGTTTTATTTCCATTTTACTGCTTGGATTTCTGGCTGTTTTACTGTCTTTTCTTCAGTAACCGCACAGCCACAACCTCCACCACAACCTGAAACCTCAGCCGGCTTTAACCATTTTGCCAAGGTGAGCCAACCCTGTTTATTACACAAATTAGATAAGTGCATAAAGACTGAATTTGCACTTGTAGGAAATACTTTTTTGAACACCACAATCGTGCTCCATATTACCAGTACAGCAACTATAATTACTTCTATCATTTCAATCTCCGCTCGCTGTTATTTTGAATCAACGTCACTTAACCCCAATAATGCGATGCAACTTGATAGGTGAGAAAAGACATCAAATAGGCCAAACCAAATAAATAGGCCGTCATAAAACTGACTGTTTTCCATGAACCCGTTTCACGTTTTACTGTAGCCAAAGTCGCTAGACAATGCGGGGCATAAATAAACCACACCAAAAGTGAAAGACCAGTAGCCAGTGACCAACCCAAGCTCCCATCACTGCTGATAATAGAGGATAGACCTTGTGATATGGCATCATCATCTGTTGCAGACAAGGCATATACCGTACCAAGTGCAGCCACAACAACTTCACGTGCGGCCATCGCAGGAATTAACGCAATACAGATTTGCCAGTTAAAACCCAGCGGTGCAAAAATCGGTTGCATGACATGACCCAGCATACCCGCCAGAGAATAATCAATCGCAGGTAAAGTCGCACCTTCAGGTGGTTGAGGGAAAGTACACAAAAACCAAAGTAAAATTGAAAGCGCAAAGATGATGCCACCGACGCGTTTTAAGAAAATTTTGGCACGATCTAGCAAACCGATCCAAAGACTTTTTATATCAGGAAAACGATAACTCGGTAGTTCCATCAACAACATATGCTGAGACTTATCTTTTTGGAAAAATTTCAGAATAAACGAGACTACTAGTGCACTCACAATTCCAGCCATGTATAAAGCAAACAAGACCAGACCTTGTAAATTGAAAATACCCCACACCATATATTCAGGAATGAACGCAGCAATCAATAAAGCATAAACAGGGAGTCGTGCCGAACACGTCATTAAAGGTGCAACAAAAATTGTGGTCAGGCGGTCACGTGGATCGCTAATACTGCGTGTGGCCATAATGCCGGGCACAGCACAGGCAAAACTAGATAATAAAGGAATAAAAGCACGACCACTTAAGCCTGCCTTAAACATCAATTTATCTAATAGGAAAGCTGCGCGGGGCAAATATCCAGATTCTTCTAACACTAAAATGAAGAAAAATAGAATCAAAATTTGTGGTAAGAATACGACCACACCACCAGCGCCTGCAATGACACCATCCACCACCAAACTGTTTAAGAGTGGATGTGAGATATGCTGTCCAATAAATTCCCCCAACCAACCAAAGAACGTCTCGATCCCATCCATAAATGGTGCAGCCCAAGCAAAGACCGCTTGGAAAACCACAAACATCATGACCGCGAGACTCACCAGTCCCAAGACTGGATGTAAAAAGATTTTATCTAAAAAATCTGAGCGCTTATCTTCTTCATCGACTGAGTTGACCACATCATGCAAAATTGTCTCAATTTTATGATGATTATTTCCTTTTAAACCACTCAGTTCAGTATGAGGAATCGAATATTTAGCTTGATCAAGTGCGCTCATCAGGTTTTCAATGCCTGAATTTCGCACTGCCACCGTTTCTACTACTGGAATCCCTAAGCGTTCTGAAAGTTTTTGGGTATTAATTTGCATGCCACGACGACGTGCTTCATCCATCATATTGAGGACAAGTAAAATTGGACGACCCAATTCAATCATTTCTAGGACTAAACCTAAATGTAATTTGAGGTTGGTTGCATCCACCACACACAAGAATGCATCTTGTTGTTTTTCTTCTGTAATTTTACCTTGAACGACATCGCGGGTAATGGCTTCATCTGGACTGGTAGCATCTAAGCTATAAGTTCCGGGCAAATCCAGAACACGAACCGCTTGACCAGAAGGTAAATTAAACTGTCCAACCTTACGTTCGACGGTCACACCAGCATAATTAGCAACTTTCTGACGGGTGCCTGTCAAGTGATTGAACAAGGAAGTTTTACCACAGTTTGGGTTACCAACTAAGGCAATACGTAGCGCATCACTCATGTCGGCACCCCATCAAGATGTATGTCAATTTTTTCAGCTTCAACTTTACGCAGTGCGAATCGGGTAAATCCAACTTGAATCAAAATTGGGTCTCCCCCAAAAATACCTTTGGTAATCACTTGTACTTTTGTACCAGGAACAAAACCTAATGTCTCTAAACGGCTTGCAACCAAATCTTGTTCAGAAATGCCCGCTTCCAAAGTTCGATTAACTTTGCTAATTATCGCCGTTTGTTTCACTTTTAAATCAGATAAACGCACTACATCTAATCCCAAAATATTTTAACCAGTATACAAACAAATGAGAATAATTACCAAATAAGGTTTGATTCTAATTCTCATCTTGCACTGATGCATCGACTTTATTCAGGAATTGTTCTAAATTAATCTATACCAAGAAAACTTGGATGTTCATTCAATGTAGACCTCATATGCTCAATAAAAAACCTCGAATACCAGCACCCGTAAACATTCCTAAACATTTAAGTTTTTTGCAGGGTTTTCGAGATTATCTAATTTCACAAACTGTGAGTCCACACACCCGGAATGCTTATCTCTCTGATTTAATTCAAGCAAGTGAATGCCATTCCAATCATATGCCACTGTGGTCAGGAGACGATATTTCAGATGTTTTACTAGCCTTAACCAAACAGGGCAAAAGCCCGCGTTCGATTGCGCGTGCCCTTTCCGCACTACGTTGTTTTTACAAGTTTTTACGTGAACAAAAATTACGTTCAGACAATCCCGTAGCGACCCATAAAACCCCAAAGATTGGACGCGCGTTACCCAAAGATATTTCTGAACAAGAAGTCGAAGCTTTGATTCATGCACCCGACATTGAAACGGCTTTAGGTTTACGCGATCGTGCCATGCTTGAAGTACTTTATGCCTGTGGTTTACGAGTGACCGAATTACTCAATTTACGGCTTGAATTGATTAATTTAAAGCAAGGTTATTTGCGTATTGTCGGTAAAGGCAATAAAGAACGCTTGGTGCCTTTAGGTCAAGTTGCCTGTGATTGGATTGAACAATATTTACATCAAGCACGACCACAGTTATATAAATCTGCAACAGATTATGTATTTTTAACTCAGCATGGCGGTATCATGAGTCGGCAAAATTTTTGGTATGCGATTAAAAAATATGCCTTACAAGCGGGTGTTCAAGCTGAACTTTCACCCCACACATTGAGACATGCTTTTGCCACACATTTGCTCAATCATGGCGCAGACTTACGGGTTGTACAAATGTTGCTTGGTCATAGTGATTTATCTACGACCCAAATTTATACTCATGTCGCTCAAGTTCGCATGCAACAATTACACGCACAACATCATCCTCGCGCTTAGCGGTTTTTTTAATCTATGTTCTACGACCAAGAAGTGTTAACGAGCAGTGCTTTTTTTTTGCTATGCTAAGCCACCTGTTTTCTTTATCGCTTAAAAGGGTTATTTATGTTATTTACCCGCTCAAAAATTTTGATTGCATGCACCTTAGCCAGCAGTCTCGCAATTACGGCTTGTTCAAATTCAAATAATGATGACAAGCAAAGTCCTTTAACGGCAAGTACACCTGCAACAGGTGAAGCGTCTAATCTTTCTGAACGTAATGCACAACAACGCCTGATGAATACCTTGCAACAGCACTTTAAAAAAGCCAGCATCAATGCCAAAGTTTTAGATATTAAAGCCACTGAAGTGCCTAGTTTGTATTGGGTCAATCTTGAAGGCATGTCTTCTGTATATGCTACAGCAGATGGTCAATACATTATTCAAGGCGATGTGCTGCGCTTAGGCGACAGCAAGATTCACAATGTCAGTGAAAACTTACAATCTGAAGCCAATAAAAAGTTGCTTGCCAACTTAAAAACAGAAGATTTATTGGTGTATAAAGCAAAAGGTAAGACCAAACATGTAGTCTATGTCTTTACGGATGCAAGTTGCCCATATTGTCATAAACTTCATGAACACCTAAATGACATTAACGCTAAGGGTATCGAAGTCCGTTATATTGCTTGGCCGCGTGGTGAACAATTCATGCCAGCCATGGAAAGTGTCTGGTGTAGCGCAGACCGTCAAGCGGCTTTTGACCAAGCTATTACTGGTGCACCTTTACCACCTGCGACCTGTAAAAATCCTGTAAAAGAGCAGTATCAACTTGGATTAAATATGGGTGTAAATGGTACACCTGCCATTTATAATGCAGAAGGTGTGTATTTGGGTGGTTACCTTTCTCCTGAAGAATTGGTAGAACGTTTAAATAACTAATTTTTATTCGTTAATTTACTTATTTTTATAGTTGAAGATAAAATTATTTCTTTCCTAGAGTCTGATGCTTTTTTTAGCTATGATCTAGGATTGCTTAAAATTGATTAGATATTGGAGTATGACGTGAAACCAGTTCGTCTGGCAATCCTAGGTCTTGGTACTGTAGGTGTTGGTGCCCTTAAACTATTAAAAGAAAATGCTGCTGAGATTAAACGTCGTACGGGTCGCGAAATTCAAATTACGCATGTCGGAACACGTCGTCCGCGTCCAGATTTAGATCTTCCAGAATCCATTCAATTAAGCGCAGATCTTCTTGAAATTGTGCGTCAGCCTGATGTCGATGTGGTGGTTGAAGTCATGGGTGGGATTCATCCTGCTTATGAAGTCATTATGGAAGCCATGAAGCATGGCAAACATATTGTGACCGCAAATAAGGCTCTACTTGCAGAACACGGTAATGAGCTGTTTAAAGCTGCAGAAGATAATGCTGTACAAATTACTTATGAAGCTGCGGTTGCTGGTGGTATCCCAATCATTAAAGTGATTCGTGAAGGATTAGCGGCAAATAGAATTGACTGGCTGGCTGGTATTATTAATGGTACAGGCAACTTCATTCTCAGTGAAATGCGTGAAAAAGGTCGTGCTTTTGAGGATGTTCTGAAAGAAGCACAAGAACTCGGTTATGCCGAAGCCGATCCAACCTTTGATGTTGAAGGTATTGACGCAGCACATAAACTGACCATTTTGGCTTCATGTGCCTTTGGTATTCCTTTGCAATTTGACAAAGTCTTTACCGAGGGAATAGCAAAAATCACCGCACAAGATGTGAAATATGCAGAAGACTTAGGTTTTCGAATCAAACATTTAGGTATTGCACGTCGTGCAGCAACAGGAATTGAACTGCGTGTTCATCCCACACTCATTCCTGATGACCAACTGATTGCCAATGTAAATGGTGTGAAAAATGCCATATTGGTTCAAGCCAATGCCGTCGGACCAACGTTGTATTATGGTGCAGGTGCAGGTGCAGGTCCAACTGCTTCGGCTGTAGTAGCAGATGTCGTAGATATTGTCCGTGACATCATCTATACCGAAGATGGTGCAGGGACTATTCCACAATTGGCTTTTGAAGCTTTAAGTGACCTAACTATTCTTTCACGCGAAGAAATGACGACTGGATACTACATCCGTATTAATGCTGAAGATCAAACTGGCGTTCTTGCAGATGTCACCACAATTTTAAGCCGTGCTGGAATTAGCATTGATGCCATCATGCAGCAACCACGCTTAAAAGATTTGATTCCGATCGTGATTCTGACCGATCCTGTGATTGAGTCAAAAATGGATAAAGCGTTACAACAAATTCAAGCATTGCCTTTCATTCATGGCGAAATTGTACGAATTCGTTTAGAATCGCTTGAAAATTAATCACGTTTTTAAACTCCTCTAAATCCCCCTTTTTGAAAGGGGGGCTTATTCCTCATATTGGAACATCATCATGTCGAATGCCAATCGTTATACTGGTTTAGTTGACCGTTATCGCGACCGTTTACCCGTGTCTGCCACTACTCGTGCTATCTCATTAGGTGAAGGTAATACACCGCTGATTAAGCTTGAGAATATTCCACGTATTATTGGTAAAGATGTTGAAATTTATGTGAAGTACGAAGGCTTAAATCCAACGGGCTCATTTAAAGACCGTGGCATGACCATGGCTGTGACCAAAGCCGTGGAAGAAGGCTCTAAAGCAATTATCTGTGCCTCAACTGGTAATACTTCTGCTGCTGCTGCTGCTTATGCTGCACGCGCAGGAATTAAAGCATTTGTTTTAATTCCAGAAGGTAAAATTGCCATGGGTAAAATGGCACAGGCGATGATGTATGGTGCAATCACCATGCAAATTCGTGGTAACTTCGATGATGGCATGCGTCTGGTCAAAGAAGTTGCAGATCAAGCTCCTGTAACGATTGTAAATTCTATCAATCCGTATCGTTTGCAGGGTCAAAAAACCATTGCCTATGAAATTTTTGAAGCTTTAGGTCGTGCGCCTGATTATCACTGCTTACCAGTCGGTAATGCAGGTAATATCACTGCACACTGGATGGGTTATACAGAAGCGGTAGCCAATCAACCTGCTGATCAATTTGAACAAGTGATTTATGATGCGGCAACCGATGCTTTCACCGGTCCTAAACCTGAAGGCTTACCTATCATGGTGGGTTATCAAGCAGATGGTGCTGCTCCTTTTTTACGTGGTGCTCCTGTTGAACATCCTGAAACAGTCGCAACTGCGATTCGTATCGGCAATCCGCAAAGCTGGAATCATGCCAAAGCAGTCGTACGCGACTCGAAAGGTTGGTTTGATGAATTAAAAGACAGTGAAATTTTAGAAGCGCAACGCTTACTTTCAATGTATGAAGGTGTATTCGTTGAACCTGCTTCTGCTGCTTCTATCGGCGGTGCAATCCGTGATATTAAAGCAGGTAAAATTGCTGAAGGCTCTGTTATTGTCTGTACCGTAACAGGAAATGGTTTGAAGGATCCAGATACTGCAATTAAACAGTGTTCTGATGCAGTTATGCTGACCATTGATGCCACTATGAATGATGTAAAAACTTCAATTCTTTCTAATATGGACCAATAATTTCGATTGTATCCAACTCAAAAAAAGCCTCGCAATTGTGAGGCTTTTTTTTTATAAATAAACTGAAATGATTTGATTAGATACGTTTTGATAATTGCGTCACCCAACCCATTAAACGCGTTGCATCATTGGTACGTGCTTGAGAGGAAGAAGCACCGAGTAAGACTACAACGGCAGGACGATTATTCAAAGTGGTATGCATCACCACACAACGCCCTGCTTCATTGATAAATCCTGTTTTTGAAATATTAATGTTCCAGCCACCATTACGTACTAAAGCATTGGTATTGTTTGATTTCAATACACGATAACCTAAATTAAAATCATAACTCGGTGTCGTTGAAAATTGACGAATGAGACCATACTGATAAGCCGCACTTACTAAAATACCTAAATCTCGTGCAGACGCAATATTATGCGGATCAAGTCCCGTAGACTCAACATAATGGGCTGAACTCATGCCTAAAGATTTGGCTTTAGCATTCATAGTCGCAATAAAAGCACTTCGACCACCAGGAAAAGTACGAGCGAGAGCAGCCGCTGCGGGATTCTCTGACTTCATTAAAGCCAACAATAAAGCTTCTGCACGGTTCATTGAATCGCCAGCACGCAACGTTGAACTTGAATTTTTACCGCCTGCACCAGCAAAATCAATTTGTTTTAAGGTGATTTCTTCAGACATATTTAAACGTGCATCTGCAATCACCACAGCCGTCATCAACTTGGTAATAGATGCAATCGGTAGAGCTGCATTTGAATTTTTACTATACAGCACCTCACCTGTTTGAGAGTCCATCACCAATGCTGCACGAGCATTGACCTGAGGTTGATTACTGTAACCTGAATTACTTAAAATCTGGACTGTTTTAGGTGCTGACTGGGTTACTACACCATTAGAACTGCGTACAGAAGTGGTAATTTTGGTCGAACCTTGTGGCGAAACCTCTTCTACGAGTGCCGAAACATCACCATTAAGCAACTGTTGCGCATCTTCCGATGACCAACTTAGTGCTGCTTGACCGGCCCCCCCGGGAGCGTCCATGATCAGTTCTGCAAAACTAGTTGAACTCACACTTAGCAAGATCGATACACCCAGCACATGCATTAAAGATTTTTTTGAATTTTTCACTTTGGTTTACTCAACTCAGGGAGGTAAGATACATTTGTGTATTACCTCAAATATGCCTTACATTTAAACACAAAGATGAATATTTTTTAAGCATGCAACTTTGTGTTCAACATTTCATTTAAAGATAGAATAGGATTGCTAATTTTGTCATTTCATTGCAAGCTTATTTTGCTTTATGTAACAAAAAAGATGCTTTTTTTTATTTGAAGGAGAATTAGGTGATCACAGTTTTAGTGGTAGATGACCATGAATTAGTCCGTACTGGAATTTGCCGTATGCTCGAAGACCATTCAGGTGTTCAGGTGGTGGGTCAGGCTGAATCTGGAGAAGAAGCGATTACCTTGGTTCGTCAGTATCATCCAAATGTGGTCTTACTCGATGTCAATATGCCTGGTATTGGCGGTGTTGAAACGACCCGACGTTTATTACAAACGGCGCCCGAAACTAAAGTTTTGGCAGTCAGTGGTTTAGCTGAAGAACCTTATCCCTCATTATTGTTAAAAGCAGGTGCTAAAGGCTATATCACCAAAGGTGCACCCGTAACAGAAATGGTCCGTGCCATTAATAAAGTCATGCAAGGAGGTAAATATTTTAGTGCAGATATTGCCGAACAACTGGCCAGCTCATATCTTTCTGATACTCAGCAATCCCCTTTTGATGCATTATCTGAGCGAGAAATGCAAGTGGCGATGATGGTGGTAAATTGTATTAGTGCACAAGAAATTGCTGATAAACTGTTTGTGAGTGTGAAAACAGTAAATACCTATCGTTATCGTATTTTTGAAAAATTGAGTTTAGATAGCGATGTAAAACTGACTCATTTAGCAATTCGTTATGGCTTAATTAAACCTTAATAATGCCTTAAATTGGGCTTGCTAGAAGACATGCATGATACAAAAAAATTATAATTTTGAGTTAAATCAATACCATTTAGCCATTTGGTATACGACATACAGACTCATCATCACGACATGTCTTTTACTGATTTTTTTGCTGACCTATCCCAGTTTAAATGCAGATTATCAATATCCCCAACTCTATTCTTATGTGTTGATGGCGTATGTAGCCATCAGTTTTATCCAACTGATTTCGCTTAAAAATTTAAAATATAAAATACCCCTTCAATTGACACTGCTTTTCGTGGTTGATGTGGTCGCTTTAAGTTTAATGACCTTAGCCTTAGATGGCCCCAACCTACATTTAAGCCTTATTTTTGTCATTACTATTTTTGCCGCTTCCGTATTGCTCGATGCACAAAAAGCGTTGATCATTACCTTAATTGCTGTCATCAGTGTGGTTTATCAGCTTTTTTTAGGCAGTTTATTTGATCTGTCCTCCCTCAATAAAATTGGAAACAGCGCTTTATTGGCTTTTCTATTTTTTATGGTTTATGGCAGTGGCCAAGTCGCCGTAAAACGTTTTCAAATTCTAGAAAATTTAAATTTTTCTCAATCTTTAGAATTAAAACGACTACAAAATCTAAATCGCTATATTTTAGAACAAATTGAATTGGGCTATTTAGTGCTGGATGAAAACTGCAATATCGTATTGAGTAATCCTGCCGCCTGTACACTATTGGGAATTGCCCAAATTTATGTTTATGACAAATATCCGCTCATCAAAGTACAACCTGATTTATTTGAACTACTCAAATTTGATCAGCTTAAAAATGGTGAAAAATTTCAATTTGAATCGCAACTCAGCCTTTTTTCGATACACATTGAAGTACAAAAATTAATTGTTCCTCATCAAATCCTCACCCTCTTGGTACTTCAAGATGCACGTAAACTTAATCAAAGAGTTCAACAATTAAAATTAGCCGCATTAGGCCAGTTATCCGCCAGTATTGCCCACGAAATTCGTAATCCTTTAGCAGCCATCGCTCAGGCCAATGAACTCTTTCTTGACAGTGATCCTGAGCAGCAAAGGCTTTTAAGTCAAATGATTGCGAAACAAGCGCAACGTATAGATCGAATCATACAAGACACCCTAACAATGGTGCGTAATAAAGAAACTTTTCCGACTCTAATTCAATTAAATCAATTTATTTCTCAATTTATTCAAGAAGATTTATCCGATGTTGCAACACAAATTCGTTGTACCATCCAAAGCAAAATCTCGATTATTTTTGATGAAGCACAACTGCGTCAAATTTTAATTAATTTGATTCGCAATGCTATTCGACATAACTCCCCCGAATATCCCTATATTGAACTGAATATTTATACACATGGCAGTCATATTCGCATTGATGTGCGCGATTTTGGTCAGGGCGTGGCTTCAAAAGATCAGGGCTATTTATTTCAACCTTTTTTTAGTACCGAAATCACAGGAACTGGTTTAGGATTGTATTTATCACATAGTTTTTGCGAAGCAAATGATGCCAAACTGGACTATGTACAACAAGAACAAGGGGCATGTTTTCAAATAGAATGCCTCAATGCCAATTTAAATGAATCTTTATAAATAAATATTGCTGGGGGATAATTGTGGAACGACAACCACTTGTTTTAATCGTGGATGATGAAGAAGATTTATGTACACTGATGCAAATGACTTTATCACGGATGGGCATCAAAACGCATATTGCATATCGTCTTGAACAAGCAAAAAAGCTGTTATGCGAACATGAATACGATGCATGTATAACAGATTTAAACTTGCCCGATGGCAATGGCATTCAACTGGTCGAGTGGATTACGCAAAAAACGCCCTCATTGCCTGTTGCAGTTCTGACCGCCTATGGCAACATGGATATCGCAATTGCTGCATTAAAAGCAGGTGCTTTTGATTTTGTCAGTAAACCTATTAATCAAAAACATTTAGAACAACTTTTACAAAAAGCATTTAACAAACCCATCGAACAGCTTCAAACCAAACAAGACAGTTTAGAACAACGGTTGTTAATTGGACAATCTTTTCCTATTCAACAATTAAGAATTACTTTAAATAAAATAGCTCGTTCTCAAGCACCTGTCTTTATTACTGGTGAATCAGGAACAGGAAAAGAAGTGATTGCCAATCTGGTGCATCGCCTCAGCAATCGCAATGAAGGCCCTTTTATTGCCATCAATTGTGGTGCGATTCCTACAGAACTGATGGAAAGTGAGCTTTTTGGACACAAAAAAGGGAGTTTCACGGGTGCAACACAAGACAAACAAGGTCTGATTCAGTCGGCACATGGTGGCAGCCTATTTTTAGATGAGATTGCAGAGTTGCCGCTGAACATGCAGGTCAAACTACTGCGTGCGGTGCAGGAAAAGCGCATACGTCCAGTAGGTTCAGAAAATGAAATTGATGTTGATTTTCGCGTGATTAGCGCCAGTCATCAGGATTTAGAAGCTTTGGTACAACAAGGCAAGTTTCGACATGATTTGTTTTTCCGTATTCATGTGATGGATTTAGTCCTTCCTCCTCTACGTGAGCGTGGCGATGATATTATTTTACTCGCGCATCATTTTATTCAAAAAATTAGTCAGGAATGGGGAATTCCTGCCAAACAGCTCGCTGAACGCGCAAAGAAATTTTTACTGGAGCAATACTATCCAGGAAATGTCAGAGAGTTACGCAATATCATTGAACGGGCCATCACTTTAAGTGATGATGAAAAAATTGATTTATCTCACTTACAAAGTGCACCTTTACGTTATCCAAGAATGAATCCAGTCGATCTACAAGAATCTATTGTTCTACCTCGTACTGAAAGCACACTTTCTGGTAAAAAGCTGCCCGAAGAAGGTTTAGAGCTTTATTTAGAAAATATTGAAAAAGATATTTTACTCAATGCCTTGAACTTAACGCACTGGAACAGAACCGTGGCCGCGAAGAAACTGGGGATGTCCTTTCGCTCGTTACGATATCGTTTAAAAAAATTCGGACTTGATACAGAAGACGAATAATATTCTTATTAATGATTTAAAATAATTTCTGCAACGTGTTCCAGATAATTTTCATCTTTGGTGTCATGTTGTAGAAGATATTCTTGATTGGGCTGAATACCCACTCCTTCAATCATTTGGCCTTTTGGCGTGTAATAGTGCGATACCGTCATTTGTAAAGCAGCACCATTTGGCAAAGGAAAGAGCTTTTGTACTACACCTTTCCCATAGCTTTTTTCACCCACTACCCAAGCACGTCCATGCTCTTTTAAAGCCGCAGTAAAAACTTCAGCAGCAGATGCCGAACGACCATTGATTAAAATGCCTATTTTTAAATTTTGAAACTCAGAACTGGGTAAGGCCTGAAACTGCTGATCACCTTCAGAACGACTTTTGGTTGAAACAATAACACCTTGATTTAAAAACAAATCTGCCGTTTCAACTGCAGCTGAGAGTAAACCACCTGGATTATTCCTCAAATCTAACAAGACCGTTTTAATGCGATTAGAAGAATATTCCTCAATTAAGCGTTTGATTTCATTGGCAGTATCTTGCTGAAAAACTTTTACTTTAATGACCAGAACTTGATTATGCACAACATGAGCTTGAATGTCGGTTTCTATTTTTTTATTACGTACCAAACTGATAGGCTGACTGGTTGAACTCTGTTGCAGGCTTAAAGTCGAACCAATCGAACCGTTCAATAAGCTCATCACTTGGTCATGATTGAGTTTTTTTAACTCCTGCCCATCAATTTTAAAAATGCTGTTCCCATTACGTAA
Source organism: Acinetobacter albensis (assembly GCF_900095025.1). Lineage (GTDB taxonomy): Bacteria > Pseudomonadota > Gammaproteobacteria > Pseudomonadales > Moraxellaceae > Acinetobacter > Acinetobacter albensis. The sequence goes on from NZ_FMBK01000010.1 coordinate 96,670, forward strand.
ACCTTGCTTAGCAGAATCAGCATGAGCGTTCAAACTCTGAATCATCCATTGATGTGACTGTTGGTCATAGTTCAAACCAAAATCTACAGAAGCCAGATCACCTTCGGTATATTGCACCAATTGTTTATAGTCTTCCGCGCTTAAATAACGTGAGTAACGATCTAAACCACTAACCAACCCTTTAATCGCTTGTTGAAATAATACATCATCCGTTTTTGTATCCACATAATTATCTTTGACAATACTGTAGATTTGAACAAATTGCTGAATTGACTCCACAGGGACTTCAGCATAGTTATCGTTAATCTCATCATCAAAATCTAAAACAGATTGATTTTTTTCAGCGGCAAAAACAGAATGGCCTCCACACAGCATGAGCAGGGTAAGGGTGACAATAAAATTGCAGCGTCGTAAGACCATTCTTTTACCTGTTTATGGTTATCACATTATGGTTATCACAAAAATTATGCTGTTAAAGTCACCAAATTGCGACCCTGCATTTCTGCTGGTACAGGAACATGCATCAGACTTAATAAAGTCGGTGCCACATCAGCAAGAACACCCCCTTCAGCAATCGTTGCAGACGTCGGCCCCACATAAATGAATGGCACCAATTCTGTCGTATGTTGCGTATGCACTTGACCACTCTGATAATCCTGCATTTGCTCGACATTACCATGATCAGCCGTAACCAACATATGCCCTTTTTGTGCCATCACTGCTTCATACACTCGGCCCAAACAAGTATCGACTGCTTCTACTGCTTTTACTGCTGCATCAAACACCCCAGTATGTCCTACCATATCACCATTGGCGAAGTTGACCACCAGCAAATCAAATTCGCATGAATTAATCGCAGCCACCAATTCATCGGTGACCTCATAAGCACTCATTTCTGGTTTTAAATCATAAGTCGCTATATTCGGGGATGGAATCAGAATACGCTTTTCACCTGGATATTCATCTTCACGACCACCACTAAAGAAAAACGTAACGTGCGCATATTTTTCCGTCTCGGCAATTCGCAGTTGAGTTTTACCCAAGTCTGATAAATATTCACCAATCGAATTTTTCAACGCTTCAGGCATATAAGCTACAGGTGCATCAATCGTCGCTTGGTAACGAGTCAACATCACAAATTTAGATAATTCTGGAATGACTTTACGCTCAAAACCTGCAAACTCTTTTTCGACAAAAGCTTTGGTGATTTCACGAGCGCGGTCAGCACGAAAATTCATAAAGATGACACTGTCTTGATCTTGAATTTTAACCGCCTCACCAATACGCGTGGCTTTGACAAATTCATCACTTTCACCAGCAGCATAGGCTTGTTCTAAGCCTTCAACTGCTGAAGCTGCATGATGTGATGCTTCAGATTCAGTCAGTAAACGATAAGCTTGCTCAACACGATCCCAACGGTTATCACGATCCATGGCAAAATAACGACCAATCATACTAACAATGCGACCTTGCCCTGGATATTGGGCAAAAATCGCATCCAATTTTTCCAGTGAAGGTTGAGCACTTTTCGGTGGCGTATCACGACCATCGAGGAAGGCGTGTAGATAGACGTTTACACCACGTTTCAATGCCAACTCACACATCGCCACAATTTGGTCTTCATGTGAATGTACGCCGCCTTGCGACAATAAACCCAAAATATGTACCGCAGCATTCGCAGCTTTGGCTTTTTCTACAGCATCTATCAAAACTTCATGTTCAAAAAAAGCACCGGTACGAATATCTTTGGTAATGCGGGTAAAATCTTGATACAACACGCGACCTGCACCCAGATTCATATGGCCCACTTCAGAGTTGCCCATCTGACCATCTGGCAAACCGACATCTTCACCTGAACCTGAAATTAAACTATGGGGATGCTTGTTTTGCATAGCTGTTAAATTCGGTCGTTTCGCAGCTAAAAAAGCATTGTCTTTGACCGCTTCACGGTGCCCCACACCATCCATAATGACCAATACGTGAGGAATTTTGCCAGCAGTTGCATCCGCCATAATCAATACTCTTTGTTTACAATTTCAGGGTGATATCTTACCGAATTTTCGGTGAAGACTCTATCTACAGATTAGTCCAAACTAATCTCGGCATTCTATATAAAGCTTTCTAACTCTAACTCTAACGCGCACGGCGCAGTAAATAACCGCCAACCAACATCATTAAAATAATGGGTACAAACACAAACCACGCCGGTGAAGGCGAATAAACTAAACTTGCATAACCCAAAAAATCTTGTAAATAGAAAAAACTTAAACCAATAAACAATGCAATCACCAAACGAAAGCCCATCGATTGTTGGCGCAATGGGCCAAAAATAAATGAACAGGCAATGACCACTAACGCAATTAAGGCAAATGGCGAAGCCACTTTTTGCCAAAATGCGAGTTTATAGGTTTTAGGCACTTGACTGTATTCTTGCATATAGCTCATAAAACTGATCAATTGACTGGGTGATAAATCTTCTGGATCAATCGTGACCATGTGTACATATTTAGGTTGCAACGCCAGTGAAAGCGGAAGTTGTGCAGCATTGACCAAAGTTGCATTACCTTGAGGCAAAATATCAACTTGCGATACACGTTCTAGATTCCAATCACCATCTTTTACAAATTGACCTTGCGCAGCATTAAGCACGCCTTTTAAATGATAACCTTCATCGAAATCGACCACTTGAACGTGTTTAAGCTGCCCTTGAGCATTGGCATAATCAATATAAATAAAACGCTGCCCTTCTCGGGTCCAATAGCCTTTGACTTCACCTAGTGCACTTACACTCCGGTGATCTTTAACGCTTTTGGCTTGTTCGTTGGTGTATGGAATCACCCATTCACTCAGTGCAAAAGATAAAATCACCAAAATTAAAGCAGAACGAATGACCCAACCCACAATACGCCACAAGCTAATCCCGATTGAGCGCATGATGACCAATTCGCTATTGGATGCCAAGGTACCCAAACCAAGTACCGCTCCAATCAGTGCAGCAATCGGTAGAATTTCATATAAATATCGAGGTGCTCCCCACATGACATAGAGTAAGGCTTGCCATGCGTTATAATTCTCATTTAAAGCGCCTAATTCACCCAAGTAAGTAAACAGGACTTGTAACACCGATAAGACCGCTGTTGCACCCAACATGGCTAATGCTGTGGTTTTGGTCACATGTTTGGCGACTATTCGACGTGCTAACATTTTATGACCTCACCTGTTGAATGCGCTTTTTAATTTTAGGTGCAAGTTTTTGTTTTCTCGAAAACAAAGCTGCTGCTATTCCATAGACCGCCAACACCAATGGATAAGCTGCAATACCCATTTCATCTTTACTAACTCGTGTTTTTACCGCCATTAAGGCCACAATTAAACTGGCAAAAATAAGTAAGGCAGGAAAAAGTTTTAAATAACGTCCCTGACGAGGACTCACTTCGGAAAGCGCCAGCGCTAAAGCCAAGGCCACAATCAGAGAAAATGGAACAAAAATACGCCAACCTAATTCACTAGCCACGACTGCATCATCGCGATTGCTCCATAGCTTGGAGATAGGCAGGGCTTCAACTTCTGCACTTTCAAACTTGGCTTCACTATCACTTTCTAAACGTAAACGATAGGACTGAAATTCTGCTTGTGTATATTTAGGTTGACCGGGAAAAATTTCATAACGACGTCCTTCCACCAAATCGACAATACTGGCAGTTTCATTGGCCACTTCTACGCGAGTAGCTTCTTTGGCCAAAATCATCACATCGGGTTTATCCGCTTTTTCAGCACGCTGATAAAAAAAGACATCTTTTAAATTACGCCGATCTTCCGACAAATCGCCCGCATAAATCGTATAGGGGCCAGAGGAAATAAATTCTTTGGGTCGAACCAAGTCAAAACCCGTCCGCACCGCTTGATTGGTGGTGAGTGCTTCAAATTGACGGATTCCCCAAGGTGACATCCAGATCATTAACACCGCTTGTACAGCCAAAAAAACCACGGTGATGGGAATCAATAAGCGCCCCAACTGATGTCGACTCACCCCGCTTCCATTGAGAACCGCCATTTCATGGTCGACATACAAACGACCAAACACCAACATTAAGCCAATAAAAAAGCCCAGTGGAAGAATAAGCGTTAAAAACTCAGGCAATCGATAGCCAATAATGCTAAACAAAATACTGACATCTAAACGCCCTTGCGCTGCAACGCCAAAGTATTTGATCAGTCGACCACCCATCATGATTAAGGTCAATAAGGCAATCACAACCAAGGATGTAGACACCACTTGCTTGACCAGATAACGCCGAATAATCAAATTAATTCTTCCAAAAAAGAGGCTAATAAAAACGAGTGTTAGTTTACCCGAATGTTGAAAATATAAAACCTATACTGCTGTTGTGCATTGAAACTCTATTCATATAAATGTTTCAATGGTTTAATGGTTTGCAAACGTTCAAAGGCACGAAGACAGCACATGAAACTTACAATTAATACGTCATTTCAAGAGAATACGTCTAGTCCATATTTGTTGATATTAGTGGATTCTGAGCACTTACAAAAGGTTGCTTCTACTTATAAAATCAATGATTTAAACACTATAATAGAGGCTGCACAATTTAAAAGCAGCTTAACTGAAAGCCTAACACTGATCGGCAAAGTTGCTCAGTGTAATCATACTGTACTCATGGGTATCGATAAAGCAAACGATCTTTCCCCAGCCAAATTAGCAAAAATTGCACAAAGTATTATCAAAGCGTCACAAAAAAAATTCAAACAGATCAGTATTGATATTTCTGCATTAACATCTGAACAACATTATTTATTTGCTCTGGCTTTAACGCAAGCCAATTATATTTTTGATGAATACAAATCGAAGAAAAATCACTGCATTCTTGAAACGATTCATCTTATTTCAACCGATAGTGCTTTAAATCCGCAACAACTCAACTTAATTCATGCAGTACAAACAGGTCAAAGTTGGGCAAGAGATTTAGGAAATCGTCCGGGTAATATTTGTTTCCCTGAGTATTTGGCTGAGCAAGCGCAAGCCTTGGCCGTAGAATATCCTGAACTACTCAAAGTGACTGTGATTAACGAACAGCAAATGGCAGATTTAGGCATGCATGCCTTTCTGGCCGTAAGCAAAGGATCAGACCGCCCAGGTCGTGTAATCACACTTGAATATAAAGTTCAAGCTGAACAAGCTCCGATTGTGCTGGTCGGGAAAGGCGTAACTTTTGATACAGGTGGTATTTCACTGAAGCCCGGTCTTGGTATGGATGAAATGAAATATGATATGTGTGGAGCTGCCTCTGTATTAGGCACCATGCGTGCACTCTGTGAAGCAAAATTGCCCATTCATGTTGTGGGTGCAATTGCAGCCGCTGAAAATATGCCTTCTGGTCATGCGACACGTCCAGGTGACATTGTGACGACCATGAGTGGACAAACGGTCGAAATTTTAAACACCGATGCAGAAGGTCGTTTGGTGCTCTGTGATACCCTGACCTATATCCAACGCTATAAGCCAGCTTTAGTCATTGATATCGCAACATTAACAGGTGCTTGTGTAGTGGCTTTAGGTTCAGTTCTCACGGGTATGTTCTCACCAGATGATGAACTTGCTGCTGAAATTCAGGCTGCGGGACAAAGCTCATTTGACCGCGTATGGCGTATGCCAGTGATCGATGATTATCAAGAACAGTTAGACTCTCCATTTGCAGATATTGCCAATATTGGTGGTCCTAAAGCAGGTGCGGTGACTGCTGCCTGTTTCTTGCAACGCTTTACTCGTGAGTATCGCTGGGCACATTTGGATATTGCAGGAACAGCATGGAACTCAGGTGCGGCTAAAGGTGCAACAGGTCGTCCTGTACCCTTATTGATGCAATTTTTAGCCAATCGTGCACAAGCAAATGGCTAAAGTTAGCTTTTATTTATTTGAAAAAAGCAATGAACGGCAAGTGGAAAGTACTTGCCGTTTATGCCGTAAGATTTTGAAGAAATCAGAACGTATCTGGCTTTATTGCGACCATCCAGAATTGCAGCAGCAACTCGATGAACAGTTATGGACTTTTGATGCCAGTAGTTTTATTCCACACGGCATTGACCAAGAGCAGGCCACGGTTTGTATTTCCTCTCGACTGCCTGAACAAGCAGATTGGATTGTGTTTAATTTTAACAATCAAGCGCTTGAACAGATTGATAAATTTGTTCACATTATAGAAATTATTGAAAATAACGAAACGGCCAAACAACTGGGGCGTAAAAAGTTTAAGCAATATCGACAATTCGGTATTGAACCACGAACCTTCAAGCTGTAGCCGAACAATTGAAACAAGGAGATGCATGGTGGCATTAAATGTCGGTCAAGATTTTAAACAGCGCTGGTTAAATGTGCCTGATGCTGTTCGTCAGACATTTATTGATGACCTTTATCGTGTCTGTAACGTACTTAAACCTGAAACCAATACGCAAAAATGGTTAGAAAAAGATGAACTCGCGCAAAAACAATCGTTTGAGAAAATGGAAACTGCTTATGCAGAACGCAAAGCTCAACTGATTGAAGACGCACGGTTACGTCGTCAACATGCCTTAGAACAGTCTTTAGCAAATAAACGCGCAGCACAAAAAGCATTTGCTGAAAGCTTACAACAGGATGAAGTACGACAATTTATTGAGCAAACACAGACTTTAAATTTTATTCGTCAAAATCTAGAACGTGAAACGCAAACCTATACAGCGCGGTATCATAAAAATCCTGAAGGTTCAGCGCTAAATTTTGCCAAGGGCATACTTTCTATTCAGGATAATCAAATTTTATCAGAACTCGAAAGTGTACGTTTACGTCTTGAATTAGAAGCAGAAACCTTGATTGAACAAGCAGTGACTGTATTTCGTGCTAAATTGCACCAAGCCAGCCAAGAAGAAATTCAATATATTTTAGAGCATTCAGATTTTTCAGCAGAAAAACCAAAACCTTTGGTATAAGTTTTAAACAACTGAAATTGAATTTATTTTTTGTCATCTAAATAAAATATCGATTTCAAAAATGCTTATGTCTTAAAATCAATCTATTGAATGAGATGATCTAAATTCTCGTTGAATATGATTTCATTCAGGACGAAAAAACGGATATCTTGGAGTAAATTTCAACTCAGATTGCTGCATTGCACTCAGGTGAAAATGCAGTATATCTGCTTAAAAATTATGCATTCACCCTACCAACTTTCACTCAATTGCTTCTATATTTCCCGTGAAGCGAAAAAAGGGGAGTAAGCCTCACTAGCTGCCCAACTAAGTTATTGGATAAGCCCTAGCGCCCTCATTCTTACCAAAGATTAGAATCATTTAAAATTTATAATAAATCAAAAATTGAGTTAAATAAGTTCTAAATTTAAAAGTTAAAATGAATCAACGGCGACTTCTAGCAGATTGCCTGCACCATAACCTATTCCCAACAATAAGAAGATCCAAATCAAACTTCCTGCAATATTATATGCAGTAAAACTTAATATATTCATATGCCCTGCCCCCGCAGCAAAGGGTGCAAAAGAACGTACAAAAGGAATAAAGCGCGCCACTAAAATAGTTTTACCACCATGTTTGGTAAAATAATGATTGGTCTTCTTAATATATTCTGGTTTTAAAAATCGTGAATGCGCGTGAAAAAACTTAAACCCCAATACCTTCCCCGTATAATAATTAACGCTATAGCCCAATACAGCTGCACTAAAAAGTAACGCACCCATATAGGGTAAATGAATGACATCTGTCGTTGAACAAAGTGCACCAATTGCGATCAGCAAACTGTCTCCTGGCAGGAAAAACATAAACACTGAACCTGTTTCTGCAAAAATAATCAGAAATAATATGGCATAAATCCACAGACCATACTGGTCTAATAAGGTCGGCAACCATTGTTCAAGATGCATTAAAAACTCAAGCATTTTTACCTTTTCCAGCTTTTCTGTGTTCTGAATACAATAGCTTAAAATGATACAAAGACACAAAAAAAGCAGCCTGATTTTTCAATAAGACTGCTTTTTTATTTTATAGATTTTTATTTCAAGAAACCATTTTCGGCTAGAAAAGCCATACTTAATTTAGAAGTTTGCTGTGTATCAGCTGCTTGATCACCCAACATTAAACGTTCGATATAACGAGCCAAAACATCCACTTCTAAATTGACTTTTACACCCGTTTTCCACGTGCCGATATTGGTTCGATCTGCAGTATGTGGAATCAAATTCAGGCTAATGATATTGCCGCGCAAATGATTAATGGTCAGACTAATGCCATCAACCGTCACGGAGCCCTTTTCGGCCAAATATTTGGCAATTTCAGCAGGTGCAGTCACTTCATAATAAATTGAACGCGCATCTTCACGTACAACAGTAATTTCGCCCACAGCATCGACATGTCCACTGACAATATGCCCACCAAAACGTGTGGTTGGTAACATTGCCTTTTCAACATTAACGCGCTGCCCAACTTTCCAAGTGCCAAGCGTAGTACGGTTTAAACTTTCACGCGATACATCGGCTGCATACCAGTTTTCACCCCATTCAATCACGGTTAAACAAATACCATTGGTGGCAATCGAATCCCCTAAATGTACATCCGACATGTCTAACTCAGTTCCAATTCGTAAACGGACATCACCACCTACGCTTTGTACGCTTTCCACTTTGCCTAAGCTTTCAATAATACCTGTAAACATAATTTTTTCTCTATTTCTCTGATGGTTTTTACCACAAAGCAAGTTGTGTACTTACACCAGTGGTATCAACACCGCCCAATTCGGCAAAATGATATAACTGACCTAAAAGTTGGCGTAGCGGTGGTCCAGATTTGGCATGTGTATCAGTAATTACAATAAATTCTAACACTCGGGCGCGTTCTGATTGACGCTGCTTACTCACCCGATAACGTGGCACATCTTGAGTGAGTAAAGTGACCCGCCCACGTTTTAAATTGGCTTGCAATAAATCTGCGGCCTCAATATTACCATCGGTTGAATAACTGGTCAGAATATAACGTGCGTTGATGGTAGCCACCAACTTTTCATAAGCTTCTTTGGCATACTTAGAAGAATTGTACTGACTTGGGCGCTCTTTACGCCATGCACGATCAATTCCGCTTTTAAACCCTTTAGTGTCTGGGGTAGGTAAATCGACCTGATCCCACAGGGTCAAAGCGTTTAACACATGATAATTACTGCTATAGGCATGCTGATTATAAGGTGGATCAAGATAAGCCACATCCACCTCAAAAGTACGCATTTGATTGGCCAAATGTTGTGCATCCACACACCACATTTCTGCAGCAGGTTTTTTCGGTTCACCCATCGGACAAAAGCGACTCGGTGTGAGCCACAGTAACGATTCAATTCGCTCTAAAGCGGTTTGAGTTTTCCCCCCCCAACCATGGTGAAAACTTTTAAATACACCACTCGTGTTACTGACAAAACTGGCCGAATACAATAACGGGGCCAGCAAAGCCGACATTTCAACATCGTCAATCGCGCCTTGCGCCTGCCAAGTGGCAATTTGCTGACGAATCGCATCAATCCGCATCCCATTGCGTCGTTTAAAAAACAAACGATCACGAGAAGGATCATAAATTTCATCATTACGTGGGCAGAGGTTATGCGTCACCCAGCCTTTCACTTCAGGCAAGCGGTTTAAGTAATCAATCGCTTTTTGATAACCACCTAACTCCTTAAAAGCAGGTGCTTCTGTACAAGATAAAATAGCACTGTTTAAAGCATGACTATAGGGTTCCCAATCATTGGCAATCACCCGATAACCATTTTGACGGGCCAAACGTGAAACCACGCCTGAACCTGCGAAAAAGTCCGCAAAAATGGGCGAACGACCATTTTTGCTATTTAAAGTTCCTGTACTCTCAAGTGCTTCTAAAATAAGATGCAACAAACGACGCTTATTGCCTAAATATGGAACAAGCTGATTAAAAAGATATTCGTCTGTGGTACGTGCTGAATGACGACGCTTATGATAAACCGAAGACTCTGAATTCATATTGTCTCTTGGAAAGGAATTAACCTTAAGCGCACATCATTGCCCAACTGGGTAACATCTATAAGCTTAAATCGAAGTTGCTCTGCCATACAGGTAAAATCTGCATTAAACATTGCACGTGCTGTTTGACCTAAAAAAGTCGGGGCAACATAACTGATCATCTCATCAACCAAATGCTGTTGTAAAAAAGCAGTAGATAATGTTGCTCCAGCCTCCACCATCACATCATAAATTTGGTGCTGTGTCGCTAGAGTATGCAACAAGTCTGTTAAAGACTGGATGCTAAATTGTAGCACGCCTAAATCTGCAAGCTCCTGACGAAAAGGCCCCATAACCATCACCGTTTCAGGCTGCTGTAATATTGTCGCATGAAGCGGCAAACGTCCTTGACGATCAAGGACTAAGCGTTTCGGTTGAACAACAGTACTTAGATCAGCTACGCCGTCTAATTGACGCACATTCAGCTGACAATCATCTGCAAGCACCGTTTCAATTCCTGTAATCACAACACTGGAAATCGCTCGCCAGTGTTGTACATCTTGGCGCGCTAAAGCTGAAGTGATCCATTTCGACTCGCCCGATGCCATCGCGGTACGACCATCTAAACTAGACGCTACTTTTAAACGTACATAAGGCATGCCGGTTGCCATGGCTTTTAAAAATCCAAGATTTAATTGACGAGCTTCTATTTCACATAGCCCGACTTCAACATGGATGCCAGCCTCTTTTAAAATTTGTACACCTTTGCCTGCCACCAATGGATTGGGGTCAGAACATGCCACGATGACTTTAGCAACGCCCGCTTCCACCAAACTTTTGGCACAAGGTGGTGTCCGACCATAGTGTGCACAAGGTTCTAAAGTCACATAGGCTGTTGCCCCTTGTGCAAGCTTACCTGCCTGACGCAAAGCAAAGACTTCTGCATGGGGTTGTCCAGCTTGAGGATGAAAACCTTCCCCGACGGATTGACCGTCTTTAACAATTACACAGCCAACATTCGGATTGGGCTTGGTTGAGTAACAGCCAAGACGTGCCAATTCAATTGCACGTTGCATCCACCTATGATCATGCTGAATAGAGTCTTGGCTGAACTTAGACATCTTTAAACTCTTAATGTTCACGTTGTTGCATTTGTTCAATTTGATCTCGAAATGCTTCTACATCTTGAAAGTCTTGATAAACCGAAGCAAAACGCACATAGGCCACATGGTCAAGGGCAAACAAGGATTGCATAACAATTTCCCCAATGGTACGTGATTTGACATCACGTTCCCCCAAACGACGAATTTGTAATTGAATATCGCTGAGTACAGTTTCAATTTGCTCTTGTGTCACAGGACGTTTTTGTAGCGCATGCATCAAGGAACGACGCATTTTCGCTTCATCAAAAGGTTCACTTTTACCATCAGATTTTATGACCCGCGGCATCACAACTTCATAAGTTTCAAAGGTGGTAAAACGTTCTCCGCAACTGATACATTCACGACGGCGACGAATCTGACAACCTTCGGCTGCCAATCGTGAATCAATCACTTTACTATCTGAGGCGTTGCAAAATGGGCAATGCATAGCACTTTAATTGAACAAATCAAATCGGATTTAAAGTGTAGCAAAAATTCTGTGCTTTGTAGAGGCTTACGCAATATATGGAAAAAAAACAGCCCTTTCGGGCTGTTTCACACAATATATTGATAATGTATGTCTGTATTATTCTACACGTTCACCGTGTTGGCTTAAGTCCAAGCCCATACGTTCATCATCACTCGCCACACGTAACCCCATCACCACATCAATCACTTTAAGAATAATGAATGTCAACACTGCTGAGTAAGCAATAGTCGCAAGCACACCTTCTGTTTGTATCCATAATTGATGTAACATATCGGTCGGTGCTTTATCCCCCATAATGAAATCACTGGCAAATACCGCTGTTAAAAGCGCACCAACAATACCACCCACGCCATGTAGACCAAAAGCGTCTAATGAATCATCAGCTTTGAGTAAGCGTTTAAGTGCAGTAATGCCCCAGAAGCATACCACTCCGCCAATTAAGCCCATTGCAAGTGCACCACTGACGGTTACAAAGCCTGCCGCAGGAGTAATGACCACTAAGCCTGCAACTGCGCCAGATGCACCACCAAGAACCGATGCTTTACCGCGTACCACTTTCTCTGTAATTAACCATGCGATTGCTGCTGCTGCTGCTGCCACTTGCGTTACAACCAAAGCATAACCTGCAGAACCATTTGCACCCAGTGCAGAACCACCATTAAAGCCAAACCAACCGACCCAAACCAAACTCGCACCAATAACCGTCAAAGTCAGATTATGCGGTGCCATAGATTCACGGCCCAAGCCCATACGTTTTCCGAGCATATAGGCCGCAACTAGACCAGCGACACCAGAGTTAATATGCACCACGGTACCACCAGCAAAGTCAAGCGCACCATCATTTCCTAACCAACCACCACCCCATACCCAGTGGGTAATTGGTGCGTAAACAACAACGCTCCAAACCGTAATAAAGGCAACAAAAGCGCCAAATTTCATACGTTCTGCAATTGAGCCAGTAATAATAGCAACAGTAATAATGGCAAATGTCATTTGGAAAATAACAAACAAGATTTCAGGAATAGTGCCCGTTAATGCATCTGTGGTAATGCCTGAAAGCATTATTTTATCTAAGCCTCCCACAAAAGCATTGCCCTCACTAAAAGCCAAGCTATAACCAATTACAACCCAAGTTATACTGACAATCGCAGCGGCCACAAAACTGTGCGCCATGGTCGCTAACACATTTTTCTTACGTACCATACCGCCGTAAAATAACGCTAAGCCTGGAATCGTCATCAGTAGAACCAACGCAGTAGAAACTAATATCCACGCGGTATCACCTGTATCTAATTTGACTTCTTGTTCGACAGGTGTTGCTGCTGGAGCAGGTGCTACAGCCAATTCAGAATTCGTTGTTAATGATGTATCAGTTGTTTCAACGACTGCCACATTTTCAGCAGTTGTGGCTGCGGTTACAGTTTCTTCAGCCCATGCAACCGAACCACCTAAAAGTGCGCCAGACAAACTGAGCGCAATAAGCATTTTTTTCATTGGTATCCCCCAACCTAGTTTTTTGAGTTACTAGGTACTCAGCAAACTTCATGCCAAATTAAACAGCATCCGCACCTGTTTCACCCGTACGAATACGAATGACTTGTTCTAGATTCGTCACAAAAATTTTGCCATCACCAATTTTGCCTGTGCTGGCAACGCGTGTAATCGACTCAATAACTGAATCAACCATTTCATCACTAATTGCAATTTCAATTTTGACTTTAGGTAAGAAATCAACGACATATTCAGCGCCACGATAAAGTTCTGTATGACCTTTTTGACGACCAAAACCTTTGACTTCAGTTACGGTGATCCCTTGAACACCAATTTCAGAGAGTGCTTCACGCACGTCATCTAATTTAAAGGGTTTTACAATTGCAGTTACAAGCTTCATGTTGGTTTCCTTCGGCTTCTTTCACCAGTAAGGTTTTATGTTCAAAATTCGTGCCAAAACTTCTAAGGTTGGGGGAATAAAAGTATTTAACACGCGTTTTCTTTATAACCTATTTTACTCTTTTAGTCGGCGTTTGATTTTCAAAAATAAACTTTTTTACTATAAAATTAACGATTTTATAGATCTGGGCTTCTGATATCTGATCGATAAGCGCTATGGTCTAAGCATGACCAATGTTACACTGTGCACACTTATCCATCATTATAGAACTTCACAATGATCGAAACTTTATTACAAGCAATCATGGAACAAATAGAGCAGCCTAAAAAGGATGTCGAACATAATTTACGTGCTTTACTCAATGAAGCCGTATCCAAAATGGATCTAGTCTCCAAAGATGAAATAGAGAGACAACGTACTGCACTCAACAATGCCAATTTGCGCTTAAATGAACTGCTTAAACAGGTTGAAGCTTTAGAGATTAAGATCTACAACAATAAATAAGCGCGTTTTCAGTGCATTAAACTTTATAAAATGATTAAAAATAACGCACTTTAATGGAATAATAAAAATGTCATTTGCGAAAATTTTTACGCGGGGTCTATTGGGGCTACATGCACCATTGATTGAAGTTGAAGTTCATGTCAGTCAAGGGCTTCCTTCTTTAACTATTGTTGGTCTGGCCGAAGCAGCGGTACGTGAAAGTAAAGATCGTGTACGATCCGCTATTATTAACAGTGGGTTTCAGTTTCCGACCAAACGTCTAACCATCAACTTAGCGCCCGCAGACTTACCCAAAGATGGCTCACGGCTTGATTTACCCATTGCATTGGGTATTTTAATAGCATCGGGACAAATTCCAGAAAATGCCACAGACAATTTAGAATTTATTGGAGAACTGGCTTTAGATGGCCAACTTCGTTCAGTGACAGGAATTTTAAGTATTGCGATTGCCTGTCAGCAATCGGGACATCAACTTATTCTACCTAAACAAAATGCACAAGAAGCTTCACAACTTCCTCAGTTTGAAGTTTTCGCGGCACAGCATTTAAAAGATGTTTGTGAACATTTATCTAAGCAACAGCCTATTCCGCAATACCAAGTTCAGATGCCAATTGCAGTCGATCAGTATCAGTGTGATTTGGCCGATGTCAAAGGTCAACTTCGACCTCGACGTGCATTGGAAATTGCTGCAGCAGGTGGACATTCCTTATTATTTAAAGGACCTCCAGGAACAGGAAAAACACTTTTAGCCTCGCGACTTGCCAGTATATTGCCTCCTTTAAATATGCAAGAGAACTTAGAAGTCGCACGAATTTATTCAGTTGCCAATACTGTGCACACTTTTGGACAGCGCCCTTTTCGTGCACCACATCATACTGCTTCTGCAATTGCTTTAGTCGGTGGTGGCTCACATCCTAAACCGGGCGAAATTACTTTGGCGCATTTAGGGGTGTTATTTTTAGATGAGCTACCTGAATTTGATCGTAAAGTTTTAGAAGTTCTCAGACAGCCTTTAGAATCGAAAGAAATCGTGATTTCGCGTGCTTCTCGACAAATGACGTTTCCTGCAAACTTTCAATTGATTGCAGCCATGAATCCATGCCCTTGCGGTTATGCATTTAATCAAGATGTGCGTTGTCAATGTTCAGCTGATGCTATTAAGCGTTATCAAAATCGTATTTCTGGGCCATTGTTAGACCGTATAGATTTACATTTGGATGTCCCACCTTTGCAAGCAACCGAGTTACAAGACACCACTCCTGTAGAAAATTCTCAGACTGTGCGTGAGCGTGTGATTCAAGCTTACCAAAGACAAATACAACGACAAAATTGTTTAAATCATGCTTTAAGTCCGAAACAACTTGAACAATATGTGGTCTTAGACCCACAAGCACAAAAAATCATTGAAATGGCTCAGCAACGATTAAATTTATCTGCACGTGCTTATCATAGAGTGTTACGGGTAGCGCGCAGTATTGCAGATTTGTCTGAACACAGCGAAATTCAAACGCAACATCTAACTGAAGCGTTGTCTTATCGCGCACAACAAAATTAAATTTTGAAGCAATCATTAGAAATGGATTAAGCAAATGTCTCATCGGAATTTAGCCATTTTTTTGCTGAATCGAAGCCATACTTTAAAGATGATATAATTTTCTAAGTTGTTTAATGATGGTTCAAAATTATTCATGCCCTTGAACGGACATAATAAAAAACCTCTAAAGAATTACTTTAGAGGTTTTTTTATTAATCTTTAAACTTAAATTTAGAAGGCTTTGGTTAAGGTAAACACTGCACCTGTGTCTACGCCACGTTTGCCAGCATGAGTCATGCCATCGGTATCAATATCTGTACCTACAGCAGCTAATTCAGCAGATAAGCCATCAACAGAAGCAAATGAATAGCTCACACCCGCTTTCCAATCGATATAACTGTCTTCCCCACCAAAATAATCCTCATCTGCTTGGGTATAACCTAATGCAGCCACACCGCCAAAACCGGTGGTGCCAAAAGGTACCGCATACGTTGCATTAAGATACCAAGCATCTGTATCTAAGCCCAAGAAATCATTGGTATAATTAACAGCTGTTAATAAACTTGCACCTGGCACCAATACATCATTGAAAGTCAATTTACCGTATAGTTCCAACCAGTTTAAGTCACTTTCACTTGGGTAAGCGTAGTACCATAAACCGACATCGAGTAATGGTTTGTGAGCAAAATTATCTAAAGTCGTTGCATAACCAATATAAGGGTCGAGTTCAATATGCGCCGTCCCGCCAAAATCAACATTTGATCCCCAAACACCCGCATACGCACCTGACTCATGTGACAATACAAAACCTGCTTGTACTGATGGATCGTTAAAGGTTTGAGTCATACCACGGTAACGATAATCTGAAGTTAAAGCCGCAGTTCCACTGAACGACAAACCATAAGGTAATGCTGGTGTCTCATCAGCAAATACAGTAGCCGAAATACCTGTTAAAGCAGCGATTAGACATATTTTTTTAAACATTTGAGCATCCCCATTCATTTTTTATAAACTCATGGAACTAATAGCAAATGCTGTGCCAAAACTAAGAATTAATTAAAAACCAAGCTCCTACACACACATATATTATTGTTTTTCATTGGTTTATTTAAATTCACTAAAGATAAGAAAATATTCCTTCTTTGTTTTTCTCAATGTATCAAAGATAGGTTTTGATGCGCCTGACCATAAAAATAGTCACCAATTTTTATGCTGCTTCTTTTTGAGACTATTTTTTAATCAAAATATTTTTTCTGCCTAGAAAAAGTGCACGCTTTCAAAAAACTCAGTTTTATTGAATTGAATATATTCAATTATGGCAAGGTTAAAACCATGCTCTTTCTTACATGCTCAATGAATGTTTTTATGATCCAAAATTTTCTTCACCTATGAATATATGAAACAGTTCACGCTAATCCATATAACACAATGAAGAACACTGCATCATTTAAATTTCTTATTTATGAAGAGAACTAAAACAATATAAATAACGTAATTTTATTAAAAATTGGATGTGCGTTTAGTGGCTCTCAATAAATAAAAAATCTGCAACATAGAAAAAATTAGTTCTGGTTTTTAAACATATTTTATAACTTTTGTTCAATTATAAACCAATATTTCAGGTGTTCTTAAAATGAAAAAATCTAAAATTCCCTGTTCTAAATAACGTTGTTTTTTTAATATAATGTTAAATTATTAAGCAATAAAAATACAAAAAACTCTAATTTTTTAATCTCTAGATTAAATCAAAATCCACCAAAAACCTTATAGAACGACATATTAGACCAAAGTATAAGCAACTAAAATCCCTAAAAATATAGGTCTATATGAAATATAGATTACATAAAAAATCACTTATTAACAAAATATATAATTGTTTTAAATCAAATTTTCTGAGAAAAGTTAGAATTTTAATGTTCGTTCAATTTATTAAATACTTTATTATTCAAATAATGCATAAATTTAATGAAATAAAAGCAATGAAAAAAGATTTTATTCTTCTACAATCCGTATACAATTCCTTCAATTTTTTTAATTTTGTATTGTATAAGGCTTCTCCCCCATGCAAAAAACACAAAAACTTAGTTTAGCCATTTTGATTCAAGCTGCTTTAATTTCTTCAGCTTATGCAAACGAACAAAGTGAAGCTAAAGGCTTTATTGAAGATGCTGAAGGTTCTGTTCTATTTCGCACAGGCTATATTAATCGTGATAAAAAAACAGTCGGTGTAAAAGACCAAAGTTCGGCAGCCCAATCTGCCATTTTTAAGCTCGATTCTGGTTATACACAAGGTGTAGTTGGTTTTGGTGTAGGCGTCGTTGGCGATGCTTCATTTAAACTAGGCGCAAATAAGAATGCCAGTAACAATATGATTCCACGTGAAACATTGAATGGCACCGATAATGCTGGTGATACTTACGATCATTGGGAACGTGGTGGTGCCAATGTAAAAGCCCGTATTTCAAATACAGATATTCGCTACGGTACTCAAGTTTTAGATTTACCTGTACTGGCCAGCAATACGGGTCGTATGGTGCCAGAATACTTCGAAGGTTTTCTAGCGACCAGTCGTGAAATTAAAGGTTTAGAATTGACCGCGGGTAAATTTACGAAAAATCAGATGTCAGAACAAATCAATAGCGATGGCAATAATTTAGACAGCGCAGTGGTTTGGGGTGCTAAATACAAATTTAATGATGCTTTAAATGCCTCTTACTATGGTCTAAACAGCGAAGATAAATTAGAACGTCATTATATCAATGCCAATTATAAACATTCTTTGGCAAATGGTAGCTCTTTAACCTATGACTTCAGTGGCTATCATACTGAATGGGATCAAGACGCGACTACTTACTCTTCAACTCTTGGAAATGAAAATATTGATGGTCGTAGCAATAATATTTGGGCAGTCTCTGGCTCTTATAATTACGGTCCTCACAATATGATGTTGGCGTATCAACAAAATACCGGTAACACAGGCTATGATTACGGTCAAAATGCCGATGGTTTCCAAAGCGTTTACTTACCGAACTCATATTTGTCTGATTTTGTGGGTAATCATGAAAAATCAGCACAAGTTCAATACAACTTAGACTTCGGTAAAATAGGTGTTCCTGGTTTAAATTGGACCACGGCTTATGTCTATGGCTGGGATATTGAAGTTGCTGGTAACAATCAAGAAGGTAAAGAACGTGAGATTTTTAACCAAGTAAAATACACGGTTCAAAGCGGTTTTGCTAAAGATGCCAGCTTACGCGTACGTAACTCCATTTACCGCGCAAACAGTGCTTATGATAGCGCTTATATTGGCAGTACCAATGAATGGCGTTTATTCCTTGATATTCCTGTAAAATTATTTTAATTCATCACAAATTTTAAATTAAAAAAAACCTGCATCCTTTTGATGCAGGTTTTTTTATTCAGCTCAATTTTTAAAAAAATAAAAATTTAAACTTAATTATTTTGCAGCTTCAATGGCTTTTAAGACTTCTTGTTTAGCCACTTCAGAACCTTCCCAACCAGTCAACTTGACCCATTTTCCTGGCTCTAAATCTTTGTAGTGCGCAAAGAAATGCTCTACTTGTTGAATCAGTAAAGGTGGAAGATCCGTATACTCTTTAATATCTTTATAAATTGGAGATAATTTTTCATGTGGAACTGCGATTAATTTCGCATCGATACCACCATCATCTTCCATATTCAACTTGCCGACAGGACGGCAACGAATGACTGAGCCTGGTTCAACTGGATGTGGCGTCACAACCAGTACATCTAATGGGTCACCATCTTCAGATAAAGTATTTGGCACATAGCCATAATTTGCAGGGTAGAACATCGCTGTACCCATAAAACGGTCTACAAATAACGCGTCTGAATCTTTATCAATTTCATACTTGATCGGCGCGGCATTGGCAGGAATTTCAATAATCACGTAGATGTCGTTTGGTGCATCTTTACCTGGTGGGATATTGCTGTAGCTCATAGCATCACTCTTTAAAAGTTAAATCTTATTTAAACCGCCACGATTATAGCGTTTTTTTGAGAATTAAATAACGTGGTGATTATACATCTGGTGGGCCAAAATATATATTTGCAATCTACCCCGTTATTTTACGTTAATTTGATGACCAAAAATAATAAACAAATTGGGCACAACAAAGATAAGATCCAGACAATTGAACGCAACGTGGCCCAATTGGCTAAATAGCAAATACCATAGAGGATGCGCAATATAATATAGGCAGTCCCAAAAGTCATAATGACACTTTGATGAACAACCATATATTCTGCCATTAAAATTGCAGCGATAAATAAAGGTAAACTTTCAAAGCTATTTTGTTGTACCGCATTCGCACGTGCTGCTAAGCCATCACATTTCGCCAAAAATTCGCGCGGATTTTGATTATCTCGGCCTTTAAAACCTGCTGTTTTTTTTGCGATCATCGTAAATACATAAGGCAATAAACATGCAATTAAGATGAGATAGACGATTCCGCTTATACTCTGCATTTCATTTTTCTCATTCAGATTTTCTGCCCGATATCATAGCATGGTGTTTCAATAATATTTTTTGTTAAATTATAATGTTTTTATTCATGAGGACTCAGGTTTTATTATGATCAATCCAGATCAACAAGAAATGTTTGATAAATTAGACAAGCAGCAGCAACATCAACGTAAACTTGACCGCGTACTTAAAATTGTATTGCCTATTGTGGCCTTTTTAGTTGCGACCATTTGCGCCAATATGAATATTGGATCCCCGATTGGAACACTGATTATCTTGGTGATCGCTTTATGGATGGTCACGATTAAACGTCAAAACCTACATCTTTGGTGGGCAATTATTTTAATCTATTGCCTGATTGATAACTGGCTCAGTTATGGTGCATTTCATTTACCTGGCTTTAGTCGGCAGTTTGGTACGATGTTTATTTTTGTCGGTATTTTTGGTATTGGCCGCCCCTATATGGATCGTTGGTTAATGAAAAACCAATAAAAAAGCGCCATTGAATGGCGCTTTTTTAGATCATATCGATTTAATTGGTTTTACGTAAATCTTTACGTAAAATTTTACCTACGTTAGATTTTGGTAATTCATCAATGAACTCGACATAACGAGGGCGTTTATAACCAGTTAAGTTTTCTTTAGCAAATGCAAGAATTTCTTCTGTGGTCAACGATGGATCTTTTTTCACAACAAATAATTTTGGTACTTCACCTGATTTTTCATCTTGCACCCCAATTGCCGCGACTTCCAGCACTTTTGGATGGGTAGAAATGACTTCTTCGATTTCAGATGGATAAACATTAAAACCAGACACCAAAATCATGTCTTTTTTACGGTCAACAATTTTCACATAACCACGTGAATCCATCACACCAATATCTCCCGTACGGAAGAAATTATCTGCTGTCATGACTTTTGCTGTTTCATCAGGACGATTCCAATAGCCTTTCATGACTTGAGGACCACGAATCGAGATTTCTCCTTGTTCGCCCAAAGCCACTTCGTTACCATCATCGTCTAAAATTGCAACTTCAGTTAACGGTAATGGAATACCAATCGTACCACTAAATTCAGTCGCGGCTGGTGGATTCGCAGTAGCAACAGGTGAGGTTTCAGACAAACCATAACCTTCGATAATGTTTGATCCTGTAATTTTTTTCCATGCTTCAGCCGTAGAAGCAAGAACTGCCATCCCGCCACCCATTGCCATTTTAAGTTTGCTATGGTCAAGTTGTCTAAATTCTTCATTATTGACCAAAGCATTAAACAATGTGTTTACTGCTGGGAAGAACGTTGGTTGATATTTACGTAGCTCTTTCATCACCGCTGGTAAGTCACGCGGATTAGGAATCAAGACATTTGCCTGCCCTTTATACATACCATACATGGCACAAACCATGAATGCGAAAATATGATAAAGCGGTAGCGCACAAAAAATACGGTCATCTTTAGAACCGTCTTGTGCACCAAATTTACTTTGGAAAATACCATCACATTGCAATAAGTTTGCAACCAGATTGCGATGGGTCAATTCTGCCCCTTTCGACACACCTGTGGTACCACCCGTGTATTGAAGTACTGCAGTATCACTTAAAGTTAAATTTGGACGTTTATAATTGCTGGCACTCACTTTTGACATGGCCGCATTAAATTTAATATGTCCTGGAATATCCCAAGCTGGAATTTGCTTACGCACTGACCGTAAAACAAAATTCACCAATGTGCCTTTTAACGTTCCCAGCATATCTCCGACGGAAGCCACCACAACATGCTTCACAGGTGTTTTGCCTAAAATTGCTTGGTAAACACTGGCAAAATTTTCAATAATAACTAAGCCTTCTGCACCAGAATCATTTAATTGATGTTCCAACTCACGTGACGTATACAGTGGGTTGACATTCACCAAGATTAGACCTGCACGCAGTACACCAATAGCAACCACTGGATATTGAAGGACATTCGGCATCATGACTGCAACGCGTGAACCTTTTGCCAGACCTAGACTTTGCAAATAAGTCGCAAATTTGCGGCTGGCTGCATCTAATTCGTTAAAAGTGATCACTTTATCCATGAAGATAAAGGCTTCACGGGAACCAAATTTTTTAAAATTACTTTCAAAAATGTCAACAAGCGAGGTATTTTCTGCTGGCAATTCTACAGTTTCAGGAATTCCTGTTTTTTGGTACTCAGCAAACCAAATCTTTTCCATAATGCCCTTCTCTCCAA
The DNA here is from genome assembly GCF_900095025.1 of Acinetobacter albensis. Taxonomy (GTDB): domain Bacteria; phylum Pseudomonadota; class Gammaproteobacteria; order Pseudomonadales; family Moraxellaceae; genus Acinetobacter; species Acinetobacter albensis. The sequence goes on from NZ_FMBK01000010.1 coordinate 118,980, forward strand.
TGTAAATCCTTAGTTCTAACTGTTTTTCAATGTTATGCGTCATTCTTTAACTTGTTTATGCATAACATGACATCCATTTACACAAATACCCATCATATATAACGTATTTTGATCAATGGATGCTAGTTTTATCTTTGAATGAACAGTTTATTTGCTTTTTGATAGCCTCGTGGTAATAGATGACCTTTGGTCGCTCTTTTAGCGACATATTTTTGAAGATCATCGGTTTTTAATTTCAACTGTTGCTGTCCTGCAACCACTTGAATTATTTCATTTAAAGAACACAATTTCATCGATAAAATATATTCTTTAGCTTCAAGTTGTATCAGTTTATTTCCTTTACCCTTATTTAAAATAGGCAATTCTGACAAATCAAGTAGTAGCAAACGTCCGACGCTACTCAAAATAGCCAAATGCGTATGCATCTCTATCGTTTGCAGTGGCAAAGCCTGAGCACCCTTTGAGACAGTCAGGAAATTTTTACCTGCTTTTGCATTGGTATCCAGTTGTTTCGCCTGTGATTTAAAACCATAGCCTTGCGAACTCACAGCAATGATTTCATCTTCATCTTCAGCAATCAGCACTTGAATAAAACTGATGCCGCTGGCTGGCGCAAGTTTGGAACTTAAAGGTTCACCTAAACCTCGTGCAGAAGGTAGACTATTGACTGCAAGCGCATAACTGCGCCCAGTCTCATCCAAAACATAGACCCGTTGATTGGTTTTGCCTTGCGTGTGACTTAAGTATTGATCTCCAGCACGGAAGTTCAGATTTTCTACATCTACATCATGTCCTTTTGCTGAGCGAATCCAACCAGCAGCAGAAAGCACAACCGTGACAGGGTCAGCGGGTGACATATCATGCTCATTAATCGCAGTTGCTTCGGCGCGTTGCACAATAGGTGAACGTCGATCATCACCAAATTTTTTCGCATCGTCTTTAAGTTCGGTAATGATCAGATTTTTGAGTGATTCTGGATTGGCCAATTGTTCACGAATAATCGCAGCTTTGGCTTCTAATTCTTCTTGTTCGCTGCGCATTTCCATTTCTTCAAGACGAGCCAAGTGCCGTAACTTGAGTTCCAAGATGGCTTCGGCCTGAATTTCATCAATATTGAAATGTGACATCAAAACAGGTTTAGGCTGATCTTCTTCACGAATAATCCGAATGACTTCATCAATATTTAAATATGCGATGATTAATCCAGCCAAAATATGCAGGCGTTTTTCAATCTTATTTAAATGATATTGCAGTCGACGCGTGACCGTATTTTTACGAATTTCAATCCATTCCAGTAAAATTCGGCGAATGGATTTCACTTGTGGACGACCATCCGAACCAATCATGTTCATATTGACACGATAGCTCGACTCTAAATCAGTCGTAGCAAACAAATGGCTCATGACCGATTCTGCATCGATTCGGTTAGAACGCAGTACTATGACTAAACGAGTTGGATTTTTATGGTCAGACTCATCTCGTACATCACTCACCAAAGGCAGTTTTTTGGCCTGCATTTGATCTGCTATTTGGGTGATAATTTTTGAACCTGACACTTGGTAGGGTAAATCTGTAATCACGATTTCATTTTTTTCAATCGTGTACACTGCGCGCATACGGTAACTACCACGCCCAGTGATTTGAATTTTCAACAAATCATCAGCAGCAGTAATAATTTCTGCCTTAGTCGGCAAATCGGGAGCGGGAATATATTCTGCTACTTTTTCATCGCTTAAGTTTGGGTTACGAATGAGTGCAATAGTGCCTTTAATGACTTCACGCAAGTTGTGCGGTGGAATATCAGTGGCCATCCCAACGGCAATCCCTGTGGTGCCATTGAGCAAAATATTGGGTACACGTGCAGGTAAACTCACGGGCTCTTTCATTGACCCATCAAAGTTATCCTGCCAATCACAGGTGCCTTGTCCCAGTTCAGACAACAACACTTCACTATAGAGTGATAGCTTGGCTTCGGTATAACGCATGGCTGCGAACGATTTCGGATCATCGGGTGAACCCCAGTTACCCTGTCCTTCAATAAAGGGATAGCGATAACTAAAAGGCTGTGCCATCAGCACCATCGCTTCATAACAGGCCGAATCACCATGTGGATGGTATTTACCCAATACATCACCAACAGTACGGGCAGATTTTTTTGGTTTACCGCTATTTTTTAAGCCCAGCTCACTCATAGCGAATACAATACGGCGCTGTACAGGTTTTAAACCATCACTAATATGCGGCAATGCACGATCCATGATCACGTACATGGCATAATTAAGATAAGCTTGTTCAGTAAATTCGGCGACAGAACGATTTTCTGTTGCTTGATGCACAATGCTGGTCATGAAAGGCTAAAGTCCTCAATAATTCGTTTTTTATCTATAGCTGTATGCTATGTCGCAGATGCTAACGACACAAGAGCAGTCCACTACACTGTGCGACAATTAATGTCTTATGACCTAAAATTATTCATTTGATGCCATCGAATGGAATCAAAAATCAATTGCTCTGTATCAAGATGCTATAAACCGATGGATTCTAGCGTTTTGCCTTTGGTTTCTTCACCTAAAATTAAAATGACCAAAGCCACGCCTAACAATACAGCAGTAAACATCATAAAGACCTGACTAAAACCATTGTCCATGATCATGAGATGAGTCACGACAATAGGTGCGACAATCCCGCCCATCCGTCCAACGGCGGAAGCCCAACCTGAGCCAAAAGCCCGAATATTGGTCGGATATTGTTCAGGCGTATAAGTGTATAGGACGCCCCATGCGCCTAAATTAAAGAATGACAGCAGACAGCCCCAAAACATAATCATGTTTACCGTATTCGCTTGACCAAAGAAGTAGGCAGCGATAGCGCACATCCCGATAAAACTTGCCAAAGTGGGTTTTCGTCCCCACTTTTCAACCAGCCATGCTGCCGCAACATAGCCTGGCAATTGCGCCAAAATCATGATCAAAACATATTCAAACGACTGTACTATGCTATAGCCTTGCTTGACCAGTAAACTGGGTAACCAAGTAAAAATGCCATAGTACGAATAAACAATACCAAACCAAATGAGCCAAAGCATCAGAGTACGACGTGCAAATGGACCTGACCAAAGCTGACGAAAAGAAATATTTTGTTTTTCTGCAACGGGTTTAACTTCAATATAGTCAATGACTTCTACGCCACATTGACGTTCCAGTTTTTGCACCAAAGCATGTGCTTCTTCAACACGACCACGATTGATTAAATATGGTACCGATTCGGGTACTTTTTTCAAAATCATAAAGACATAAAGCGCCGGCAAACCGCCAATTAAAAAAGCAATATGCCAACCATAACTTGGAATAACAAAATAGGAAACCAGTGCAGCCACCAGCCAGCCCAAACCCCAAAAACTTTCCAGTAAAACAATAAAGCGCCCACGGACATGTGCTGGAATATATTCACTGACTAAAGTCACAGCAACAGGAAGTTGTCCGCCTAAGCCTAAACCAACAATAAAACGAAAGATCAATAACCACGTTAAATTTGGCGCAAAAGCACATAAAGCGGTCGCAATACTATAAATCACCAAGGTCATGGCAAAGACGGTACGTCGTCCAATACGGTCGGCCAACCCACCTGAAAATACGGCCCCGATCGCCATACCCACAAAACCAATAGACACAACCCAGCCTTTTTCACTGGCACTCATGTTCCATTCTTCTGCCATACTGGTCAAAATAAAGGCAATTAAACCCGTATCCATCGCATCGAACATCCAACCCAGACCAATGACCCAGAGCAAGGTATAGTGAAACTTTCCGATGGGTAAGCGTTGTACGCGTGAGACTAAATCCATAACAACAACTCTCATTGAGTGAAAGGCGGTGGCCTGTTTTCTCAACAGGTTTTCTTTTTATTCACTTGTTTGAATATCATCAAAAATTGATATGATCTATCTAAAATAATCATTTTTATTTCAATATTATGATGCATCTCGAGAAGATGCCGATTGATCATCATCATCTTTATAAATAAATTTTGGCATTTCCAAACCGAAATAAATCGCAATACAACGCAAAGAAAAACCGAAGATCAGCGTAAAAATAACGGTGACTTCCATAGATAAGCCAATTTCTTGACAGACCCAGTAGCAAATAACGGAAACAAAGGAAATACTGGCATATAATTCACGACGGAACACCAAAGGCACATCGTTACATAAAATGTCGCGTAAAATCCCGCCTGATACCCCAGTCAGTACACCCGCTACCGCTGAAACAACAAAACCGTGTCCCATTTGCATCGCAATTTGGCAACCAATGACGGTAAAGCCAATTAATCCCATCGCATCTAAAATCAAGAAGATAGACCTTAAATGGCGCATCCATTTAGCAATGAGAATAGTGACAAAAGCCGCGGCACAAGTCAGCACTAAATATTCTGGATGTTTGACCCAAGTCAATGGATAGTGACCGAGTAATACATCGCGAACTGAACCGCCTCCGAGCGCCGTAACACAAGCAATCAGTGTTACTCCGAACCAGTCCATACTACGTCGACCTGCCGACAATGCGCCTGTCATTGCTTCGGCTGTAATTGCAATAATATAAATGACGAGTAGTAACATTGCCCTTGTTCCACTGAGGGGAATTGATGCGCGTATTCTAAGACAAATTTAAGCTAAAATTATAAATATTGCGCACAACATTGTTTAAATTTTTTTCCTGAGCCACAAATACACGGTTGCTTCATGGTGATCTGTATTTCTAGGGTGGGATCTAAAAAATACCATGCATCTGCATAGTGCGCAAAATGAGACACCTCATTATGAACATTTATATTTGTCCCATCATGATAATGCGCTTTAAACTCAACTTGTGCATGATTTTTATCTAGTTGTTCTTTGCTCTGGACAATTTCGAGTTTAAGCCACTGATTAGATTGACTCCACTCCGCCATGGCCGCTACATCCAACTCGGATTGCTGCCCAATAGCCGTGGTTTTTACGAGATACTCAATCTCTTGCCGGGCAAATGCACTATAACGCGAACGCATTAATTGCTCTGCAGTTTGCGCTTTGATTTTTTCCTGATGTAGCGGTTGGCAACATTCACGATAATGGCCACGTCCGCAGGGACAATTGCTTTCTAACATGAATTTTCCATCTAAAAATAGCCCGATTGTCTGGGCTATTTTAATGGATTGAGTAATTTAAAGTAGAAATTTTCTACCTCAATTAATCATTACTCTCTGAAGCAACATACGGCATCAAATGAACTTTATCAATTTTATGCCCATCCATAGTAACCACTTCGAAAATATAACCATCTGCTGTTAATTTTGCCCCACTTTCAGGCAAACGCCCAAGATGGAATAAAATATAACCTGACAAAGTTGAATATTGCTCAGATTCATCAACCAAGTCCTGCCCCAACAGTAAGGAAACATGACGAATATCGGTTGAACCTTCGAGCATTAGCGTTCCATCCTCTAAACTTTCTGCAGCTGTTTCCAGCTCATCTTCATCAGGAAACTCACCTGCGATCGCTTCAAGTACATCAATCGGAGTTGCAATGCCTTCGATAGAACCATATTCATTCAGTACAATTGCCATCTGTAACGGTGCTTGACGTAATTGCTCCATCACCATAAGCACTTGGGCATTTTCATGCACAATCACTGGTTCACGCAAATGACGTTCAAAATTGAGGACACCCGTTTCAATATATTCATTCATGACTTTATGGGTCAGTACAATACCTGAAATATTGTCTAATTCCCCGCGTGCGACAATTAGCCGTGAATGGGTCATGCTGAGCAACTGTTCTTTAATAGAGGCTTCGTCTTCATCTAAATCAATCCATTCCAGTTCTGGACGTGGTGTCATCACCGATTTGACTGGACGTTCAGAAAGTCCCAGAACACCTTGTACCATCACACTATGATAAGCACCATTTTCTTCATCAAAGACTTCATCGGCAAAGGCACGCGTAGCCAATACATTTTCAGGTTCATTATTTTGTGAGTCGCTTTTGCCACCCAGCATACGCATCACGGCTGATGCAGTGCGATAACGTAAATCTGTGGTGGTGACCATTTTTTCCTGATTACGGCGCATGGTCTGATTGATAAATTCAACCACCACTGAAAAACCAATCGCAGCGTATAAATAGCCTTTTGGAATATGGAAACCAAAACCTTCAACAATCAGTGAAAAACCGATCATCATCAGGAAACCCAGACATAAAATCACCACGGTAGGGTGTTTATTGACAAACTCCATCAATGGTTTTGAAGCCCACAGCATAATCCCCACGGCAATAATCACCGCAATCATCATCACTGACAGCTCTTTCACCATTCCAACAGCAGTAATAACGCTATCGAGTGAAAATACAGCATCGAGTACGACGATTTGAACAATCACCATCCAAAAAGCAGCATGTACGGGGTTTTCTTCTTTTTGCGGCTGTGCTCCCTCTAGACGTTCATGTAATTCCATGGTGCCTTTAAATAACAGGAATACACCACCGAACAAGAGAATTAAATCACGACCCGAGAAAGCATGATCAAAAATATGGAACAGCGGTTGAGTCAGCGTCACGACCCAAGCGATTGAGGCCAATAAAACCAAACGCATCAGCAGTGCTAAAATTAAACCGACAATCCGCCCCGTATTGCGCTGATGAGGCGGTAGTTTTTCGGCTAAAATGGCAATAAAAACCAGATTATCAATGCCGAGTACAATCTCCAAAACCACCAAAGTGGCCAGTCCAATCCATGCAGATGGATCTGACATCCATTCAAAGATCATTGGAGATTCTCCCGCATGAAATTCAAGCTTGAGTTTAGAAAATTAATTTTATAATCGATAAATATGCACTGAACATTCTGCTGTGTAATTTTTATGTACGAATGAAAATGTTCGGTGCGATGACAACCACTGCCCATGTTGATTCATTTGTTGGAAAACAGATTTTCAGTATAACAAGCTGAATTAAAAATTCCTTCTTTTTTCAATCTACAGCGCTTTACTCTCACTAATTTTCAACAAATCTTTGCAAAGCCCTCCTATTCAGCAATATGTACTGTCATATTTTCTACCTAAACTAGAGCATGAAAAAATAAAGTGTTATGGTAAAAATATAATGATGAACAGTGTAGTAAAAATGACTCCAAAACATAAAAATCCTTCTGCTCAAACTACCCAACCTTTAATTGCACTGTATTGCGGTTCACGTTTAGGCAATAAACCCATTTATCAAGAAAAAGCGATCGCACTGGCGCAAGCACTGGCCGAACTCGGCTTTGGTCTGGTCTATGGTGGTGCCAGTATTGGTTTAATGGGTCAAGTCGCAGATGCATTCAGACAGCAAAATGGCGAAACCGTAGGGGTCATTCCTGAGTTTATGCTGGATTATGAAATTGCCCACAATCAGCTGACTGAATTGCATATTGTCAAAACCATGCATGAACGCAAAGCCATTATGGCTGAACGTGCCAGTGCTTTTGTGGCATTGCCAGGTGGTTTAGGGACGTTTGAAGAAATTCTAGAAGTTGCGACCTGGGCACAGTTAAATCAGCATCAAAAACCAATGATGCTTTACAACGTCAATGGTTTTTATAATGCCTTAATTACTCAGCTTGATCATGCCGTTGAAGAAGGTTTTTTACCGCCCCAACATCGTGCGAAACTGATTATTTGCAATCATGCCGATCAGATCATCAATGCCATTAAAAATCTGAATGCACCTAAACATTTTGTTATTTAAACAATCATCTACCTTTTAGACTCTCAAGCCAGTATTGCCACGTTATTTTTATAAAATTTGATTGGCTGAATACTGGCTTTTTCTTGCCGTGTTTTATCTATAAATTTGAAATAAACTGATAAAACCAAGGCAAAGTCGTTGCCAACACAATACTCATGATTAAACCAAACATCAGTTTCATGGCATCTTTACTGACATTTCGTGAGGTTCGATATTTATTCACTTCAGCCAAGTGCATCGACATCGCAAATTCACGACCCGCCAGTAAACCTAAGAATACCCAAGTGGTACTCATCGGAATATTGCTCCACTCTTTAAAAATTAATAAAATAATGGCATAAATAAAATCAATAATTGTGGCAGAACGAATATCAGCAACACCCGTTTTCGTGTCAATAATTTTTTGAATAGCGCCACCGCGTTGATAAAAAATCATGCCCAACAAAATGACAAAAACCAATATGGCAAACACCAAAAATGAAAATGGCACTTGACGTGGAACATAAACAAAAATATTGGCTAAGTCTTGAATCAGCCACTGACTCCACAAAAAGGCGGTAGATACCCATTGCAGCCCCACCCAAATATGAGCGGGTTTATGGTCACGCGTTTTACTGAAATAAACTGAAATGCCTTTAATCACAAAGCGGTAAACAATGATTGCGACCACAAAAGCAACCGCATAGCCCATCATTGACTTGGTGAGCATTGCTCCCAAACTACTGGGCGAGAAAATGGTCAGAACCAAAAATGTAGTACTGACAGGAATGCCATATTTGGTTAAAAGAATCAGTAAAACGGGTGGAACAATATATAACCAAGTGATACCCGTTGCAGGGAAAGGAATGGTTTCTAAACGTCCATATGAAGCATCACCGATACCTGAAGCCCACCAACCATAGAGTAAAACAAGAGTTAAAATACTACTGGTATACAGCCACAACATCCACCAAGGGCGGTGTGCATTTGATGAAATAAAAGTACCTAAAGTCTGTGGTACATCATTTCCGACAATTGAATACGCGGCCAAACAAAAGCCTACAATCATCAAAATTTCGATTGTCATAACAACAAAACCTATTTCACCAATGAAAAATCCAATTCAGTACAACTGAAAAGTGTGAAGGAGATTATGACATAACCGTGACAGGATATTCTGAAAGCCATAAAAAAAGCCCCCAGTCGATCAGATGAAATGTCTGAAATGCAGGAGGCTTTAAGATTACGGATTTAAATCATTATTTTATTTTAGCTTGACTTCAAAAATTGCAGTGCTACCACTCACTTCATTACCAACAATTAATAAAGGCTTACCATTCGGCACATCTTTTGCTGCCACAAAGACCAAACCTTCTGGCCCTAGATCACCCAAAGCTGAACCACGACCGGCTTTAAATTCTGTTTCAGGGTCTTTCACAAAGTCTTCGCGCGTATTTAAATAATCTTGAAAAATAGGTTTTTTCGGATCAGTGATGTCATAAACCATCACCCCACCTGTACGTTCTAAACCAATAAAGACAAAGAATTTTTTACCAATTTGACCAATCGCAATACCTTCAGGCTCTGGGCCTTTGGCATCTGAACGTGAGTCAAAGGCATCACCTTCATCATGACCTGTGTTAAAGAAATCTTTGGCATTGATGTTGCGGTTTTTACCAAACTTGGCAAGATCACTGGCGAGATATTTTTCAAAGGCATCGCCCGAATCCCACACTAATACGCCGTTTTCATCCCAAATTGAGAATGAACGTGCACCATAAGAATAAAGATTCTTATACAGCAAGCGATTCCCCGCTGGGTCTTTATCACCATTTGCGTTGTACATAACGGGTGCACCAGTTATCGCATCAGTTTCATAACCCATCGTCCAAGAGATGTTTAAACGTCCTAAAACATCATCATTGCGGCAGTTCCCGACTTTGCCTTTTTCTGCACCACACCATGCAAAATTCACTGGATCGAGCAATGCGCCAGCAGCTAAATCACGTAATTGCGGCGGTAAGTCATCGTTCGCACGGCGATCAAAACCATCTTTATGTACCAAATGTTTGACGCGGAATTCCTCGACAAAACCTTTGCTACGATTGCCCGCCCAATAAGCATCGTCATCTTCACCCCATGCACGTGAATCACCTTCATTGGCCGTCACAAGATAGGTTTTTCCAGCCACTTGATAGCTACCAATGGAATCCGGTAAATACATGCCATAGACGCTTGGTTGAGTTTTAATATCAATGCCTTTAGGATCATCACTAGCATCAATGCCGTTACCCGCTGTGCCATAATTTTTGTAGCCGAATGGCAGCAGGTCGAGCACTTTAGCCGTCGCAAGATCAATTTTTGCCAATGCGTTATTTTCCTGCAAGGTCACCCATGCGGTTTTATTATCGGCAGAAACGGTGATGTATTCAGGTTCCAAGTCTTTGGCTGCACTGGTCAAATTATTTGCAGCATAAGCTTGGGTATTGTCTTTTGGCCCATAAATGCGGATACCTTTGGCGCGTAATTCGGCTTCTTTACCATTAAAGGCATTGAAATCGGCTGTTTTTAATACGGGTTTATTCACATCACCAAGATCAATGATGCTGACTGTCCCTTCTGGATCAATACTATAGTCATCATTTGGTTCGCCTTCATTGGCCACCAAAATGGTTTTACCATCTGGGCTGAAGACGACATTGTCAGGCAACGCACCTATTTGAATTGGTGTAGTCAATGGTTTCGTTAAATCGTTGGTTTTATACAAAATCACCCAACCATTATCGGTTTTTTTCGCTGCTTGAACTGCAACCGCAACGATGCCATTTTTGACAGCGACACTGTTAATCTCAGAACCTGCAAATAGGGTGCGACTGGTAATTTCACCAATATGTACGGGATTTTCTGGTTTAGATAAATCCAGTACATCCACTGCACCTTTTTTGGCATTGACAATAAAACCACGTTTTGTTGCTGCATCATAAGCAGGAATCTCAGCTGCACCTTCAGCAAAAAAACCCGTTTCATACCGTCCAATTGAACTCAGTTCAATACTGTTGGGTGTGGTTTCTTCAACAACAGGTGGTGTAGTGGCTGCTGTTTTATCACTGTCGTCATTGCACGCGACCATCCCCACAGAAAGTAATGCCATCATCAGCACAGAAATTTGAGTTTTCATTGTTATCCTATTGTCTTGGTTTTTAAATTTTGACCAATTTATAAAGAAAGCATGTCATCTCAATGACGATTTAATGTCAGTTTTATTGCATTTTATTGACCATCCAAAATTGAACTTTTTCTTACAACATTTATTCCAGATTGCTTTACACTATTTAAAAATACTCTTTTGTACTTTTATGAATGTCAGTCCTTCACATCAAGCCGTACAACCTGAATATCGACTTTTAGTCTTTTTAGTTTCGATTGGCTTTTTTATGCAGGCGCTAGACACCACGATTGTCAATACAGCCTTGCCGATCATGGCCAAAAGCCTGAACGAAAATCCTTTGCATATGCATAGTGTGGTGGTGGCTTATGTTCTTTCTGTGGCCGCTTGTATTCCTTTAAGTGGCTGGTTCGCAGATCGCTTTGGTATCCGTAATACTTATTTTTCATCTATTGTGATTTTTACACTGGCCTCGTTGGGCTGTGCATTGTCTCAAAGTTTAGAGCAACTGCTATTTTTCCGTGTCATTCAAGGTATAGGCGGGGCTTTATTGCTTCCCGTCGGCCGATTGGCCATGCTGAAAGTGATTCCAAGAGTTCAGTTTTTATCTGCCATGAGCCTGATGAGTCTAGCAGGATTGATTGGTCCGCTCATCGGTCCAACTTTAGGCGGCTGGTTGGTGGAAGCTGCGACTTGGCACTGGATTTTTCTAATCAATCTTCCAATGGGTCTGTTGGGTATTTTTGTCACGTTTAAAGCCATGCCGAATATCACGGAAGCACAAGTCAAAAAATTTGATTTCAGTGGATTTATGCTTTTGGTGGTGGCGATGGTCGGTATCTCCTTAGGTATTGAAAACTTTTCCAGTGCGCAAAATTCTCTAGGCTTTAGTGTCGGTTTAATTTTAATTGGGCTGGTGGCAACGGGAATCTATGCCTATCATGCACATACCCATCAAAATGCACTATTTCGCAGTACATTATTTGAAAATAAGATCTATGCGATTGGTATCATCGGCAATTTTTTTGCACGTTTGGGTGGAAATGCACTCCCCTTTTTATTACCCTTAATGCTGCAAGTCGCTTTCGGTTTTAGTCCACTGGTTACAGGATTAATGATGATCCCTACTGTTTTGGGATCCTTGGTTTCAAAACCGATCATTCGACCTTTGATCCAACGCTTTGGTTACAGACAAGTATTATTGGTCAATACCCTGTTGGTTGGAACATGCATTGCCAGCCTTGCGCTGACCACTGCGGACACACCACTCTGGCTAAGAGCCTTACATTTTTTTATTTTTGGTATTTTAAACTCACTACAATTTGTTTCCATGAATACGCTGACCTTAAAGGACTTAGCCCAATCACAAGCCAGCAGTGGTAACAGTTTTTTATCCATGATTATGATGTTATCAATGAGTATCGGTGTGGCATTAGCGGGTACTTTGGTGAATCTTTTCACTGTATATTATGGAACAGCACAAATAACAGCAGCGTTCCACAGCACTCTCATTTGTTTGGGCTGTATTAATTTGATTACCGCTTGCATTTTTTGGCGTATTCCTCGACACACCCCCATATAATGACGTCATACACGCCAGTTTATGTAAAATTGTTGACTGTGCGATGACCTTTAGACTAAGCCAGCGTCAAAAAAATTATGCCAAAACAACGAACAGCTAAAAACAGCTATAAAAAAATTTATGCTTCTTGCGCGGGTTTAGGCATCGCGTGTTTGGCTCTTTTCGTCTATACATTTTTTTTACATCACAATCCTGCATCGGCACAAGAATATCCCATTAAAGGTTTTGATGTTTCACATCATCAGGGTGAGATTGAATGGAGAAAAATATCACCCAAAACCTTCCAATTCATTTATTTAAAAGCCACAGAAGGTGGCGATTTTAAAGATCGAAAATTCCAAGATAACTGGATACAAGCACGTGAACAGGGTTTTCTAGTCGGTGCATATCATTTTTACCGTTTGTGCCGTGATGGTAGGATTCAAGCACAAAATTTTATTGAAACTGTCCCCAATAAAGCAGATGCTTTACCCCCCGTTATTGATCTGGAATATGACAGCAACTGTATCAATACGTATACCAAAGAACAGCTACTTAAAGAAATTCAAGTGATGCACGACCAACTTTATCAACACTATGGCAAACAGCCGATTTTTTATATTTCTAAATCCTTTTATAATATTATTTTAGCAGGTCAGTTTACAAAAACGCCGCTTTGGGTACGTGAATATCAAAGTAAACCCGATTTGAAAAATAATCCTGCATGGCTATTTTGGCAACATACCAATCAAGGCAAAATTAAAGGAATTTCTAAAGAAGTTGATCTCAATGTTTTTTATGGCAGTCAATATGAGTGGGCGCATTTTCTAGAACAAAATGGCATTGATCGTTCAAAATATTTTCAAAATCTGCCGTCAAAATAACACGCTTATTTTCCCTATTTAAAATACTTAAAGATGTTCAAGATGCGTTTTAATAGCGAGCTTCTATTGTACAAATAATAGAGTGAAAATGAGATACTCAAGCTTGGAACAGCGCAAAGACTAAAACCGCTTGTATGAGAAAAATTATTCATATTGATATGGATGCTTTTTTTGCATCTGTAGAGCTCAAAGATCGCCCCGAGTTAAAAAACTTACCTGTGGTTATCTCGTCGCATCATGTACGAGCAGTCATTGCAGCGGCGTCTTATCCCGCCCGCAAGTTTGGTTTACGCTCTGCCATGTCGATGACCCAAGCCAAAATACTCTGTCCACAATTGATTATTATTGAACCCAATTTTGAAAAATATCGACAAGTTTCTCAGCAGCTTCATCAAATTTTTCAAAATTATACGGCTTGCATTGAGCCTTTGTCCCTAGATGAGGCCTACTTAGATGTCACCGAAAATTTAAAAAATATTCCGAGTGCCACTGAAGTCGCGATTCAAATACGTGAAGATATTTTCAACGTTACAGGATTGACTGCCTCTGCTGGCGTTGCCCCGAATAAATTTCTTGCTAAAATTGCTTCAGACTGGCATAAACCCGATGGACTTTGTGTAATTAAACCGCATCAAGTTCAAAGCTTTATCCAAGATTTACCTTTAAAAAAAATTCCTGGTGTAGGGAAAGTAACACAAGAAAAACTTAAAGTACTCAATCTGCATAGTTTAGGAGATTTACAACGTATTGAAGAAACCGTTTTAATTCAACATTTTGGAAAATACGGCCATCAACTTTTCATGTATGCACAAGGCATTGATGATCGACCTGTACAGGTGAGCCGAGAACGGCAACAAATCTCTAAAGAAACCACCTTTGATACTGATTTAAGTTTAGATGAATGTCGTAAATATTGGCCTCAATTAATTCACCAAGTCTGGAATAGTTTGAATAAAAAACAACTCTGTGCGCGTGGCGTTTCTGCCAAATTAAAACTTAAAAATTTTCAAACCTTACAACACAGTAAGAGCTTCAAACAACCACTTCAAACGCAACAGGATTTAGAGCATGTTCTTCAACAATTACTGCTTGAAATGCAAATCCCAAAACATTTTCAATTCCGTTTGATTGGGATTGGGGTCTATCATCTTTCCGAACAAAATGATCAGCCACAACTTTCTTTATGGCCATAATTTATGTTTTTTAAGTAAAATAACAAAATGTGAGCAATTTTTTACCCATCCACCCTTTTTTTACGGTACTCTATCGGCGCGATGCATTTATCCATGTCATCGCTGAGATGCTAAAAATCACCTTCACTTTTAGCATCCTTGTCCTGTGATTAACGTGACGATCAAATCCGAACATTACAGGGCAACGTTGTCGTCCAGCATGGAAATTTTCTGCTTCTGCATCTCTATACCCTTAGTTACTTTCAAAAATAATCAACAGCTAAACCCTCATTTATCCTTGCTCATGTTGCTTAGATCTTATATTTTTCTTTTCCTACATTCCAATTGAATGAATATTACTGCAAAATGCGCAAAATATAGGATTGAATCTTTATGACTATTCAACGTCTACATGTCGAAAAACGTTATTGCGAAGTGGCTATTTCAGGAAATCTGGTGCATTTAGCCGGTCAATTGGCCAATGATACCTCACTCGATATTAAAGCCCAAACACAAGAAACTTTGGCCAATATTGATCGTTTATTATTTGAAGCAGGTACAGATAAAAGCCATATTTTATCGGTTTTAATTTTTTTAAAAGATATTGAACAAGACTATGCGGCAATGAATCAAGTATGGGATGCTTGGGTTGCAGATGGTCATCCGCCCGCACGTACGTGTGTTGAAGCCAAACTCTATACACCAGAAGTTCTGGTTGAAATGACGGTAACTGCTGTTCGTTCAACAATTTGAAATAAATGATAAAAAAAGCATGAACCTTAATTCATGCTTTTTTATATTAACTAAAAAGACGTACTTTTTTACGCTTTAAGTCTGGATAAAAACTATATTTTTTACGATCGTCCTCTAAATGTGCATCTAATATATGATGAGGAAATTTCTCAAGCAGAAAATCTTGTTTCAACTGATAAAACTCAGGCACGCTTGAATAGCGAATCACTTGATATCCTGCCATTTCTAAAAGGGCATCTTGATATTGAGCATCTTGTGGACGCTTTAATGCCATCGGATCATCTAACGCAATAATGGTTTTTATTTGATGGGCATCATCAAGAATCACAAAGTCTGCCGCCATATTGCGATATTTATGACGAGTACGTGTATATTTTGTGGTCAACAAAGCATCAAAAGATACATGTGCAAGAATAGTGCTCTCAGGCAATATTTCTTTTAAACGCATAAAAGTGATTTGTTGATTAATATTAAAAACAGCTCTTTGTTTTAATACGCTGTCCTTTTTCTGAGTACGGCTGTTTAAACTTTTCCAAGCCATGTACAGTACATAACAAAGCACTAAAATTCCAATGAGAATATAAATGATCATTTTCTTAATCCTTTAAATTTTTTATAATCTTTTCGGTATCACACCGATTTTTTCTATTATCGATCATGAGTATATACCGAGTCTTTTTATTAAATATTTCAAGTAAACAAACTGCATTTAATTATGACGAAAACATCATAAAAACTGACAAAAAATTGCACTTATTCTAATATTCATCCCTAATGTGCAAATCAAATCCTTTCATTGACACTATAAATACTTTAGCTCAAGCCTGTGTATGCTTGCAATAGAACTTTAGGCTATTGTCCTACAATTCCGATAAAATGCACTATTCATCTTTTTGTCATAAAAAAGAACGCTGATGCGTTCTTTTTTAATCAGAATATTAAGCTTTTATCTTAGATTTAGCTTTGCCTTTCGGTTTCGCTTTTCCGAATGGTTTTTGCTGATCACTTGTTTCACGCGGAGGCAATCCAGTATGCTGAGTCAAAATTTGTCCTCGTTCAGGACGTTTTTTGGTATTGGATGGACGCGATTGATTCGTTGTCTGATTACTTCCAGTCGCATGATCCGTACTGCGTTTTTGTGAATCACCGGCAACCGTCGAGTTCTTCTTACGTGCCGATTGATACTGCCCTTCAGTTCCCACAGGTTGATAAGTCGGAATCAAATGCTGTTTCGAGTTACCAATTAAATCTGCACGACCCATTTCCTTCAATGCTTCACGGAGTAATGGCCAGTTATTTGAATCATGGTAACGCAAGAATGCTTTGTGAATACGACGACGTTTATCACCTTTCACAATATCGACATTTTCGGTATAACGTGCCACTTTTGCCAGTGGGTTTTTACCAGTGTGATACATGGTGGTTGCCGTGGCCATAGGTGATGGATAGAAGGTCTGTACTTGATCCGCACGGAAACCATTCTTCTTCAACCAAATCGCCAGATTCATCATGTCATATTCGGTTGTACCCGGATGTGCTGCGATAAAGTAAGGGATAAGATATTGTTCTTTACCTGCTTCTTTACTAAAACGATCAAACATCTGTTTAAAACGGTCATAAGCACCAATACCCGGTTTCATCATCTTGGATAATGGCCCTTTTTCGGTATGTTCAGGCGCAATTTTTAAATAACCACCGACGTGATGCTGTACCAGTTCTTTGACATATTCAGGGTTTAGTACCGCAAGGTCATAACGCAAACCTGAACCAATTAAGATTTTTTTAATGCCTTTGAGTTCACGTGCTTTACGATATAACTGAGTTAACGGTGCATGATCAGTATGTAAGTTCTGACATACCCCTGGATATACACAAGACGGTTTACGACAATTCTTCTCAATTTCTGGATCTTTACACTGCAAACGATACATGTTTGCCGTTGGCCCACCCAAGTCTGAAATAATGCCCGTAAAGCCCGGTGCTGTATCACGGATTTTTTCAACTTCACGCAAAATTGATTCTTCAGAACGGTTCTGGATAATGCGTCCTTCATGTTCTGTAATAGAACAGAAAGTACAGCCGCCAAAACAACCACGCATAATGTTCACAGAGAACTTAATCATGTCAAATGCAGGGAAACGTGCTTCACCATAAGATGGATGCGGCAGACGCGCATACGGCAAATCGAACACATAGTCCATTTCTTCCGTCGTCAACGGAATAGGTGGCGCATTTAACCAAACATCACGTTCGCCATGCTTTTGTACCATGGCCCGCGCATTGCCTGGATTAGTTTCCAAATGCAAAATACGGTTGGCATGCGCATATAATACTGGATCTGCTGACACTTCTTCAAAGGCAGGTAAACGAATTACGGCCAACTCACGGGGCGGTAATTTATGTTTAATCGCTTTCGAAGCAGGCTGTAACTGAACAATTTGGGTGTCTTGATCTAAGTTGTCGCCTTCACGCAAAATCGGATTAGCGACAAATTCTTTTTGGAAATTTTGGTATTTAGTCAGTGAATTGCCTTTATCTTGTTCAATTTCACACCCATCTAAATCCTCTGTCATGACGTAAGGATTAATGATCGGATCTACACGACCTATGCTATCAACATCATTCGATGCGATTTCAACAAATTGAGCTTTCGATGCACGATTATGTTTATTCACAATAAAAGCAGTTCCACGAACATCGGTAATTTCGTGAATTTTTTGACCTTTCGCAAGACGATGCATGACTTCCACAATCGAACGTTCGCCATTACCATACATGAGTAAATCGGCTTTTGAATCCATTAAAACTGAGCGACGGACTTTGTCTGACCAATAATCATAATGTGCAATACGACGCAATGACGCTTCAATTCCACCGAGTAAAACCGGCACATCAGGAAAGGCTTCACGGCAACGCTGACAATATACGGTAGCAGCACGGTCTGGGCGTTTATTCGGTTGATTATCAGGTGAATAAGCATCATCCGAACGAATTTTACGATCTGCCGTATAACGGTTAATCATCGAATCCATATTACCTGCGGTTACACCCCATGCAATCGTTGGTTTTCCCAGTACTCGAAAAGCCTCTGGATTGGTCCAATCTGGCTGCGCAATAATACCAACGCGGAAACCTTGTGCTTCTAATGTACGACCAATAATGCCAGAACAAAATGAAGGATGATCAATATAAGCATCCCCACAGACCAAGATAAAGTCACATGCATCCCAACCCAGCACATCCATTTCTTCGCGTGACATTGGCAAAAATGGAGCGGGTTCAAAACACGATGCCCAATATTTGTCATAATCAAACAATGCAGTGGGCGCTGTCTGAGCGGTATAAGCGGTAGACATGATTTATTATCTCGATTGGCAGATGGCGATCGGGAGAGATCAAAGATGAAAGCCGATCATTTTAGCATGAATTTGATTCAGGTTCTTGATTAAAAAATAAACACAAACAGACGCTTAAATTTTAATTTTTATCTATTGAGATCATGGCTTGACGAGATAGGTTCACAGCGAAAAATAAACCCAAAAACAGAATGACACTAATGAATGCCGTCAAACCATTCCAACCAAAATATTCCCAAACCAAACCACTACTACTGCCTAAGAAACTTGAACCCATATAATAGCTAAATAAATATAAAGATGAACCCACTGCGCGATATTGCAATGCTTGTACAGCGACCCAACTACTACAAGTCGAATGTGCTGCAAAAAATGCAAAAGTAAAAATGCCTAAACCCAATAAAACTAAACCGATAGATGTTGTTCGCATCAACCATAAACCGGTTAGCATAAAGATTAACATTACAGGCAAAACTCGATGTCGACCAAATTTTTCACCCCATTTTGCTGCACGAGGTGAACTATAAATTCCTGCTAAATATGCAACAGAAATTAATCCAATCCATATTTGTGATAATTGGAAAGGCTTTTCTAAGAGGTGATAACTCATATAATTAAATATCGTTACAAAGCAGCCCATTAAAATAAAACCTTGGGCAAACAATAAACGAAGCTTAGAGTCACTGAAATTTTTGATAAACGACTTTTTAAAGCGTGAAAATGCAATCGGATAAGCTTTAAAATGTTTAGATTGAGGTAAAATAAGATAAAAAATTACTGCGCTGATGAAATTTAATATACCAATCAATAAAATAACTTTTTGCCATGCCATAAAATCGATCAATACACCTGCAATCAAACGGCCACCCATTCCACCAATTGCAGTTCCTGAAATATATAGCCCCATCGCGAGACCTATATCCTGTTGGGCAATTTCCTCACCAATATAAGTCATTGCAACCGCAGCTACTCCGCTAACTGCAAATCCGATCAACACACGTGTGCCAATAAAAATTTCCCAAATTGGAAATAATGAACTCAGGATCAGTAAAAGAGCCGTTAAAAGTAAGGCCCAAACCATAATCACCTTACGACCAAAACGATCTGAAATGAGTCCACTAAACAGTAGTCCTACTGCTAAAGCAATTGTGGAAGCAGATAAAGGAAAACTACTATGCGTAGGGGAAACAGCAAAAAACTGTGCAAAAATGGGCATCATGGGCTGCACACAATACAACGATGAAAAAGAAGAAAAGCCCGCTAAAAATAATGACAGTAAAATGGCAAAAAAAGGACGTGTACCATACTGAATATGAGTGGAAATAACAGTGGAATCAGACATAAAAGCTCCATATGCCTATTTAGTATAACCCTGTTTCAACCTAAATTAAGGAAAGAACAAATTGAAGCTACGGCTTACTCTAATTTCTGAAATCATTAAGAGTTTACTTTCTACTTTTTAAATTATGTATAGAAAAACCCCCCTCAGTCTTTTGACTGAGGGGGGTTTAGAATAATGAGCTGGCGATGACTTACTCTCACATGGGTAA
>NZ_FMBK01000007.1 GCF_900095025.1 Acinetobacter albensis
TCTAACATGGCTTAAGTCTCCAAGGGAGTAAATTTATATGCAATGCAGTGATCATAAGGCAATTCAAGGAATAGATAAAACAGTTTGTTTTTATTATTGTGATCGTATAAATAGATTAAGACGTCAGTCAATCTTTTAAGATCAGAATGTTTCTTTACAGATTTTTTTAATTGAAATATCTGATTATTCAAACGAGAACTTAAGTAAAAATGGGATTTATGAGGCAGCATGCATGCTCCCCTCATCGATCCGAGATTTGTTTTACTCTCCTGTAGAACGGCAACATCTTGTTTAGATGACATTTTAAATTCTAAATCTATAAGGTTATTCGCTGTGCCACTCTTAAAATACGACTCTTTAAATGTTGCGAGAGCATAAATAAGACCGAACTTAAAATTGCAGATAACACAGCAATCGCAAGAATGAATATATTGACCCAAGAACTGATCTGTTCTGCCTGATGAACTTGTTTTGATACACTCATCGCCAATGGCGTTAATGCTTTACCATAGACTTGATACTGCATGGTCCATAACTGTTCAGGTTTAAAACCATACTCAATAAACTGAGGATCAGTTTTCTCTGCTTTAACCAATGCCAAAACTTGCGGAATGGCCGCATTTTTGTCTACCGGTCGATGCAACAAAGCAGCTTGCGCCAGCAAATATGCTTTTACAGGTTGATCTAAATTTGATTGTTGCAAATGCTGCGCTAATTCACTTTGCTGAATGTTTTTATCATATTGAATTACTTGACTATACGCATCACTTTCATCACTTTTTAAATCATATTGTAAATAGGTTAAACCTGACCAAAGTACAATAAATGCGATTAACCATCCAACAAGTTTTAAAATAAAAGACTGAAAGCGAAGATAAAAAAACTGTATTTTTTTCAAAAAATGAATAACAAAAAAAGCGCCAATAAAGGAAACAAACAGCTTTAAAACCAGCCAACCAAACCAAGACAACAAATTGGTAAAATAATCGGAATGTTGACCTAATTCTGCCAGATTCGTATCTACGGCAAAAGGCATATGCAATTGTTTAAGCTCAGTGGTGACGCCAAAAAAACTATACACAAAATCATGCTGTAAAAATAATGCGACCACTGCAGCCACAAAAATGGTGCTACTGCTGATACAGAGTAATATCAAATTACGTTGACGCTTTTTCAGCGCCACCATCCCCTCTTCAATCTGTTGCGGATTGATGGCATATTCATCTAAGCGAGACAAACGGTTTCTCCTAAAAGTACACGTAAATGGCTTAAACTAATTCTAAGATTTATTTACTCCACTTGTGCTTGATTCTAAAACCAAATGATTTAAGTTTTCTTGTAAAGCACGTAAACGAGTGGTTGCTTCCGCACGTTTTTGCATGCCTTCTTTCTGCACTTGAATGACGTCGTTCACTGTTTTAATGAGGGTATTTTGCACATGTTCAAGGGTTTCAATATCAATCACTGAGCGCTGGTTGGCTTTGGCAGTATCAACAGAGTTTTGATGTAACAAATCCGCATTCCGTTTTAATAACTCATTGGTTGCATCATCAATACTATTGGCCAGTTGCACACTATTTTTTTGTTCATTAAGTGAAATCGCCAAACTAATCTGATTTTTCCAAGCAGGTAAAGTAATATTTTTAATTGCATAGAACTTATCGACCAACATCAAATTATTAGATTGAATAATTCGAATCATGGGTAAAGTTTGCATGGCAGATTGTTGTAATACTTGCAAATCACTGACTCTTTTTTCTAAATTATTGGCCAAATGATTCAGATCATAAACTTTTTGTACCGTTGCTTGATCTTGAGGCTGCCCAGATAAATTTGAGATATCATGTTGAATTTCTTGTTCCTTTAATTTTCCAGCTGCAATATAAATCCCGAGCTGTTTATATTCGTCCTGAACACCATGAAACATTTTATCTAAGGTATCTACCCGTGCTTTTAAACCTGTTTGCGACGTTTCAATTTCTTTCACTAAGACATCAATTTGCTCTTTGGTGCTACTGAAATGTTGATCGAAATTTTGCTTGGCACCTTTCATTTTATTGATTAGACCACCAAAAAATCCCGAACTTTTCTTTTTATTCAAAATGCTTTGGGTATTTAATTGTTGAGCAACTTGAACCACTTGATTGAGCTTTTGTCCTGTCGTATCCAAATCTTTATTTTGCACCAGATCTAACAGTTCATCGGTATAGGTTGAGGTTTTCGTAGCAATATTTTTACCATATTCAGCCACAGCATTATGATTCATTACTGCCAATTCTTTATGCGCATTCATCACTTCATTAAAATCTGAATCTTGCAAACCAATTTCTTGTAAATTCAATTGCTGATATTTTTGTTGCACGCCATCATGTGGAGTGTGTTTGGCTAAATCTTTCTGTTCAAAATCGGTCATGATTCACCTAAAAAATAATTAATGTGTTGGTTTCTGTAGCGATTTTTTTAAAGTGAGAATGAGTTTTTCTCGACTATTATCTAACTTTTGCAATTCATTTGTCGAATCACTTTGACTGCTTTGTTTAACATGATATTGCCAAGCAGGGATCAATACTTGTTCAGCTTCTTTAAAACGATCTAACAATGTAAATGATAGTTGTTGAGATAACTGCATTTGTGTAATTGCAATATCATTACTGCTCTGCAAAGTTTGTAAGGTATTAATTTTTTTAGATAATCTCTCTAAAAAATGATCTAATGGATGCTGATTTTTAACGAAATTTGGGTATTCTTGCAAAAATGCCTGAGCTGCAAAAATATGTTTTGCCATGTTTTCACGATGTCCAAGCAGTTGCTGAAAACGCGATTGCGACTTCTGAATTTCAATCTGTAATTTTTGGCTTAAATGATTGGCACGTTTTAAGAGTTGATCCAGATGATTGTAATACTCAACTTGCCCAGAGCCATATTCTAAATCGATTCCCATCCATTTTTGTAACGCATTAAATTTACGCTTTTTTAAATATTTTTTTGAATCTGCTAGTGATTGAATAATCTGTTCAATGGTGGCACTCAATTGCTGTGTTAGATGAGGATCTACTCCATTTAGTAACACGGCTTGAGCTTGAATGATGGCATCCGCATAATGGTTTAAGCGCGATTGATCATTCAGCAACGGCAATAAATCATGACGTTGAATTGTGAGAAGTTCAGCTTGGTCGATCTCCATTTCAGCCAAAGGCACCAAAACATTCATCTGTGACATCATATTAGAAACTCAATAAAATCATTTTTATAGTAAGACTTTCATACACAATATCATGTAGTGTTTTGCAATTTTAATGCATATTTATATTTAAAAAAATATGTTTGATTTGATTCTTAACCAGTCAAAACTTGAGACCTCATTTTTTATAGCTTTACTATTTTATCAATCATTTCCATGCCAATTAGAACCAAAACATTAACACCTTACTCAAATAAAATAAAAGCGCCTCAATAATCTTTTTATTTTTAAAATTTCATCAGGTAATTTAAAAATACTTAAATAAAAAAAATCACTCATATTTTCAAATTTTTTATTTTTCTGCATTCATATACTCCCTTCAAAGACTGTTTAAAAAAACTATCAAGTAAGACTAAAGAATTATTTTATGCATTTTTTGCATGAAAAATTTAATTTTTGCATTGTCGTTTTTTCTTAAAAAAAGTGACACTGGCGCAGTTCATCGTTAGATCGATGCTTTTGTACACACTTTCTGGATGAAAGTTTGCATCATGCACTCAACACGGAATGTCATCAACGTCTTTGTATTAAAGAAACTAAGTTGATGAAAACAAGATAATAGAAGGAACTGTTTTTATGAATCAAAAAAAACTGCTGAAGTATATTTTGATTGCGATGGTATCGGGAATTTTAATTGGTTGGGTATGCCACTATGCTTTAACTCCCTTACAAGCTACGAATATTGCCTCTTATTTTAAGATTATTACCGATGTATTCTTAAGATTAATTAAAATGATTATCGCACCTTTGGTTTTTGCCACGATTGTCTCGGGCATCATTTCGATGGGTAAATCGACTTCTTTAGGTTCTATTACCTTAAAAGCAATGAGTTGGTTTATTGGTGCCTCCCTGATTTCACTCTTATTGGGCATGGGATTGGCCAATTTATTTCAGCCGGGTGCTGGAATGAACTTAATTATTCCAAAAGAGGCTGTAGATATAGGCGTAAGTGCCACCAGTTTAAGTCTGCAAACATTTATCACGCATATTTTCCCGCGTAGTTTTGCAGAAGCGATGGCAAATAATGAAATTTTACAGATCTTAATTTTTGCTATTTTCTTCGGTTCAGCACTTGCGTATGTGCAGCATCAAAGTGAAGCAACTGTGATTGGTAAAATCATTGATGAACTTTGCCGCGTCATGTTCCGTATCACCGATTATGTGATGGCTTTGGCACCGATTGCCGTTTTTGCTGCAATTGCTTCAGCTATTACGGTTCAAGGGCCTCAGTTAATTATCGATTACAGTATTTTCATTGGTGAATTTTATATTGGCTTATTCATTCTTTGGACTATTTTGATTGGTTTTGGTTATATTTTCCTGAAAAAAGATATTTTCCGCTTAATGCGCTTCGTTCGTGAACCAACCATGCTGGCTTTTGCTACAGCGAGCAGCGAATCCGCTTATCCTAAAACCATGGATGCCTTGAACAAGTTTGGCGTACCTAAACGTATCACCAGTTTTGTCTTGCCATTAGGCTATTCTTTCAATCTAGATGGTTCAATGATGTACATGGCGTTTGCCGTATTATTCATTGCACAAGCCTACAACATTGATTTAAGTTTCGGACAACAAGCATTAATTCTATTTACACTGATGATTACCAGTAAAGGCATTGCAGGTGTTTCACGTGCCTCAATTGTGGTGATTGCCTCTACACTTGCGATGTTCAAGTTGCCAGAAGCCGGTATTTTACTCATTCTTGCGATTGATCAATTCTTAGATATGGGTCGTACTGCAACCAATGTGATTGGCAACAGTATCGCCACCGCAGTTATTGCACGAACAGAAGGCGATAAGCATGGTGTCCCTGAAGAAGAAGCTGTAGAAGCGCTTGTTCCCGTCAATCGCTTAGCAGATAATAGTTAATTGTCTTAATCTCTGTTTATAAATTCTCTTCAAATAATAATCATAGAATATGACCATTTAAAGAGTGATGAATATTTTAAGCTCATCATCTTTTTAAATGGTCATTTTTTCTTGCATTAAGCATTATAATTAAAAAAATTATTATAATAATATCAATCACTCTAAATAACTTAAATCCAATATAAATAAGTCTATTCAAATAACAAAAATCATGCAAAATAAATATAAAATTTAAACTATAATTACTGACCTTTTAAATAAAAAAAGAGCAAAAAACATGCTCTCTTAAAATATAAATATTAGATCAATAAAATTTTATTTTCCTTGTTCATGAACCAAGGTATTCCAAATATAATTAATCCTTTTTGAAACGATCATTTCACGTCGAATAATATAGACATCTTGGAAAAAATTATATTTCTGCGTATCCAATACCTTCAATTTATTTTCTTTAATCTCTTTTTCGACTAACAATTTAGGTAACCAAGCAATACCTAGACCTTGTAAAACCAATTCTTTTAAATCACCTGCATTATCTGTTTCATATAAAATTCGATAATCTAATTTATTTTCAATTACTTCATCTACACATTTTCTTAAATAGGCTTGTTTACTATACGCCAATAAGGGAAAAGGTTGATCTAAAGAATATTTTTGCTCCTCCTCATTGACTAGGGTGACAGGCAATACTTCCATTTCAACAATTTTGTGATAAACAAAAAAATCAAGATCGAATTGTTGTAACGTTTTTTGGTCACAGTAACAAATTAAAAAATCACATGAACCATCTTTAAGTAAACGCATGCCCTGTTTTGCATTTGATGCAATAATTTCTAATTTTAAATCTTCAATATCTGTAGATAATGGATGAATAAATTGTGGGAAAAACTGTGTGGTCAATGAATGAGAAACTGCAAATTTAATTGTTAATTCATTGTTCTTAATATTTTTTTCTAAATATTTTATGGTGGTCAATAATTGGCTTTGTATGTTTTTTGCAGATGCTAATAATACTTGTCCAGCATCAGTGAAATCGATATTTTTACTATACCTTTTCAGAATTTGAAAACCCAATGCCGTTTCAATATTCTGTATTCTACGGGTAAAGGCAGACTGTGTGACGTGGCGCATTTCTGCCGCTTGGGAAATAGATTTTTCTTGCTCTAACGCAAGTAAGTCCTCAATCCATCGAATTTCCAATGTCATGACTTATCCTTTATTGATACATTTACAGATTATAATCTATTATGCAAAAAATGCATGCAGTAATATCTTTTTACATTAGAAAAAAAACAATCAACGCTCTAATATAAATTAATGGTTAATTAGAGTCGATTAAAATGAATATTATGATTAGTACGCGCACTGAAAAAGATTTACTGGGTTATAAAGAAATCCCTTCTCATTGTTATTATGGCGTACAAACGTTAAGAGCTTTAGAAAATTTTAATTTAAGTCAAAGTAAATTAAACCATTTCCCTATTTTCATTAAAGCACTTGCTATGGTTAAATCTGCCTGTGCACATGCCAACTTTAAACTAAATAAATTAGAAGAAAATAAAAACAATGCGATTCAATTTGCGTGTCAACAGCTTTTAAATGATTTACATCACGATCAATTTCCAATTGATATGATTCAAGGTGGTGCAGGTACTTCAACCAATATGAATATAAATGAAGTCATTGCAAATATTGGTTTAGAATATTTAGAACATGCTAAAGGTGAATATCAATATTTACATCCAAATAACGATGTTAATATGTCTCAGTCTACAAATGATGTTTATCCAACAGCGATCAAAGTCGGTTTAATTGCTGCAATAGCACAATTAAATACTCCATTTGAACAACTTATTCAAAGTTTTAAATTTAAGTCAGATGAGTTTTCTGATATTTTAAAAATGGGTCGTACTCAATTACAAGATGCTGTACCAATGACTTTAGGTCAAGAATTTGGTGCTTTTGCAAACACACTACAAAATGACTTGAATAAATTGAATCAAATTATGCCAGATGCTTTAAGTGTGGTGAATTTGGGCGGGACTGCAATTGGAACAGGGATTAATACAGAAGCTCAATATCGTGAATATGCAATTGCCTCATTATCAGAAATTACGCAACGAAATATTAGTAGCGCACCAGATTTAATTGAAGCGACTTCAGATATGGGCGATTTCGTTTTATTATCTAGTTTATTAAAGCGTACAGCTACTAAACTCTCAAAAATTGCAAACGATTTACGTTTATTATCGAGCGGTCCTCGAACAGGTTTAAATGAAATTCATTTAGAAGCGCGTCAACCAGGCAGTTCAATTATGCCGGGTAAGGTTAATCCAGTAATTCCTGAAGCAATGAACTTGGTGTGTTATCAAGTTATTGCCAATGATTTGGCCATTACTTTAGCAGCAGAAGCCGGTCAATTACAGTTAAACGCTATGGAGCCTTTAATCGCTTTCAAACTTTTTGAATCTATTGAATTGTTAGGTAAAGCAATGCAAATGTTCCAACTTAAATGTATTGAAAATATTCGCGCCAATACTGCTCATTGTAAGCAATTGGTTGAAAATTCAATCGGTATCATTACTGCACTTAATCCCTACTTGGGCTATGAAACAACAACACGTATTGCAAAACTGGCGAATGAATCGGGTCAAAGCGTTTTAGCTTTAATTAAAGCAGAAAACTTACTTTCTGATCAAATTTTATCAGATGTTTTAGCAGTGAATAATATGGTGCAACCAAAGCAGTGTGCTTAAGGCTAAACTTCTTACTTAAAATCTGAATGATTTTATTTAAAAAAGGAACCGATTTATTTGGTTCCTTTTTTTATTTTCCATTCTTGTTAACTTAAATTAAATTTTATCCACCTTATAAAACTATTTAATTCCCAAGAAAATAGCTCTAACAAAAAACCCACTTCATTGAGTGGGTTTTATTATGTTGATTAATCAACGAATTCTGGTAGGTATAAGCACTACCGAACAAAACATTAAATAATTGTTTTTAAATGATTTTTATAAAACAAATGATTTTGTGATACATACAGTGATACAAATAAATATCTATTACAATAGCTTTTATTCCGAGGGTTGGAACCAAATAAATAACATATAATATTGTTTATTATAGTTTTTTAATTTAATAAATTTAAAAAAGTGCTTATTAAGGTGCTTATTTAATTTTATTCAAGCAACTGTTTTTGAAGAATTTAGATTAAAATGATATAGTAAACAAAATGATAATATAGTATCTTTAGAAGCAATTTTATTTCATGAAAGTAAATTTTAGCCTCTAAATATGTCGAACCCATTTGATACCCCACTTATTCTCAGAAAAAGAATTTTAGAGACAGTGAGCGTTAAGCCCAATTTTACGTTAAATGGTTCTGGGTTCATTTGTGCTTTAATAACCTCACGATGCCCTGTTGGATGCTCTCATTGTATGTTTGCTGCAAATATGCTTGAGCCTGAAAATAGCTTTAATACTTTTACCGAAGAAAGAATTGACAAATTAATTACTCTTGTAAAAGACTCAAATACAAATTATTTATTAATTTCTGGGGGTGGGGAACCTTTCCTATATCCGAATCTAATGTACAGACTGGCTGAAAAAACTTCAGCTAATCTCACATGGTTTGTGACTAGTGGCTTTTGGGCTAAGAATCGTAATTATGCCTTCTCGCTTCTAGATAGAATGTATCAATCTTATCTTAAAGGAACGGCTCAATTCCCCAATCGAAAAATCTGCCTAAGATTGAGTCTAGACTTTCAACATTTAGAAAAAATAAATTCAAATAAATTTGAATATATAATTAATATTATTGACTTTTTTGAAGAAAAAATTGGAAACAACAGTAATTTTTTCTTTCAAATACATAGCATTGAAGGCAATGAACTATTAATTGATCAGTTGATTAAAACTTTAAATGGGAAATTAAGAAATAAAGATTCTGTACTACATTCATTTGACAAAAAAACAGAGTCACATATTACAGCTACAACCTCGAATGGATTCATATTTGATATTACTTTTGCAAAACTCTTACTATCTAATCTTGCACCAGACTTAAGTAACCTAAATAATATCAAAGAAAGCATAAACATTTGGGAAAAAGACCACAATATTAATGAAAAAGGACACGCTCCCTTACAAATTAACAGTGATGGAACAATTGGCTCAGATATGTTAGTTATCTACGATGGTAGGGTTTCTGGAGCTTGGCAAAGTGAAATGCCTGATGTGAAGATTAATATTGATACACATTGCCATAAGTCGATAATGAAAAGTACTTTTAGTGATATTGCTGTTTTAGCAACAATTGAAAAGGGATTAGACTACCGCTTTAATATAATCAATGAGGTATCAGAAAAATCATGTATAAGGGCTAAAGCTGTTAATATTAGAGATTACACAAGCCCTATACTGATGGAAGAAGATACAATAAAACTCTACTATACAATTAGAGCCGCTCAAGACTACATTACAAATAATAGACTTAATTACTCAGACTCTGAGTTAAAATCAATATTCAGTTTAAAAAAGAATGAATTAATTCAACTATTCCACTCCTCTAATCAAGATATTCTTAAACAGTTCTACAATTCTGATTCATTTTACAAAGAAATCATTGAAATAATTGAACAATATTTTAAAAAAGACGACATTACCCCCCTGATAAAATATTTAGATAAAAATAAGAATTTTGAGTCAATTAAAATTGACAAATTTAGATTATTGATTGAGCGTATAGGTAAATCTTGGTATGAAATTAAGAAATGGTCCAATGAGGATTTAAATAAATTAATCCATATTGAAGAAGTATTAAAAAAATCATTGAATAAAAAAATTGGCATCTATGAGGGATTATCTAGATTATAAAAATGAAAAATAAAATTAAGATACTTATAACTGGTGCCGATGGTTATCTAGGTTCGCTAATATCTCTTGAGTTAGCTAAACTCGATTATATCAGCCTAATCAGAACTTCAAGAAAAGAAAAAACAGAAAATGGATTTATAAAATTAGATGTTAGGTGTGAAAAAGAGTCTGATGATGTAATTAGCAGTACTATACCTGACATTATTATTCATACAGCTGCACTTTCAAATATTTTAACATGTGAAAAAAACCCTAAAGAAGCTTATAGAACAAATACGTTAGGATGTTATAATTTAGCTAAATCAGCAAATAAATTAGGAATAAAAATAATTTACCTATCAAGTCTAGCATCAAAAAACTCTAAACTTATCTATGGGAAGTCTAAGTTATATGGTGAAAAACATATAAGAGACGTAACAGCTGGCTATCAAATCATATATCTCTCAATGGTATTTGGCTTAACACCCAATATAAAATCACATAGACCATTTAATAAAATACTTAATGCCTTAATTAATAAAACCTCTATTTCTCAAGATAATATTTGGGAGTTCCAACCTACTTATACAAAACATTTAATAGCAGTTTTAATTCTCTTAATTGATCATGGCTTTAAAGATAATGACATTACCTTAACAACACATGAACATTGCACCATGTATAAAATTTCGTGTGATTTAATAGGTAAATCCTTAACCTTTTCAGAAAAAAAATATTTTAATAGAGATCTAATCAATAATAACACAAACGACCTTGAAATAATGGACTTACCAACTTTACACTATACAAAAATGCTTCATGAATTAAAGAATGAAATTCAAAGCTATCTAGTATTAAATAACAAAAAAATAGAGGTGGATAATTAAATACTCTCCACCTCGAAACAAAAAAAAGCTTTTATTAATTTTTAACCATGTAACTCATTATTTTCAATTTGATCTAGAATACAAATCAAACGCCTGAAAGTCGAAGAGTCAGCTGATTCTTTTAAATTATCGAATTCAGGCTGTAAGAATTCTGTTTTCAATAGTGTACAATTATTTACTTCTTGATTATTAATCAACCACAAAGCCATAAAATCTAATTTCTTGTTAATAGTACAATCTGAATCATCTCTACTTTTTATATCTTCTAATGTCCAACTTGGATCAAATTTTCTTATTACATAAGAATTTATTTTATCTTGATAATATTTTAAATCATTCAAGCATAAATTTTTCAGCGCAGGATATATCTCTAACTCAGATAAAAATGACGGATCTGCTTTAAGATATTTTTGTACAGGAAGATAGGTTCTATTTTGCTTTGAAAGTTGAGGTAATGATTCTTTCAATACATCAATGTCATTAAATGGTAGATCATCAAATACAATATCTTTACAGATATCTATACTACCAATACCATTTAATCCTCTGCTACCATTTGACTCATTCTGAGCTACACCCACACCAACTACAAACTCTATTTCAGAGTTATCAGCTGTAGCTTCATCAAAATCTTTAACTGCAATGCGTCTATCAGCCTCTTCCGTAGTTTTTACAATATTGTAAATTTGTTCCTTAAATATACGTAATAAATGTACTGGTATTTTTCGTTCCGAATGTTGGAGAGCCTTATAGACTTTTGAGAAATCATTTGTTCGGATATGGGTAAAGTATAATTTGCGTTCTCCAACTGTCATCAAAACAGATTCAATCGCTTCTTTATCATTAGATGGACGAGTCAAGAATATGAGGTTTTTACCCAGACGCTCTAACTGTTCAGATGATTCCATCATATCTGCAATTAATTCGAGTAAGTCTGTTATATTTTTATCCGTAATTGAATAGCCAATGAAAATTACTGGGTTTTCTAAAAATATTGATAGCAATTTTGCAGCAAGATAGGCATTTTTTTTGTTAAAGTTTTCATAATCATTTTTACTTAGGATTAAACTAGAGAATTTAGAAATACATCCATGTATTTTAAATATTTCACCTATAGCTTGAGGATGCTTAAAGAATAAATCAGATTGACCAGTATATATTTTTAACTTTGGGAAAAGAGTTTCAAGCAATTTATCCCAATTAGTCGTTATGATTCCATCAATTACTACCTTTTCATTAAGTAATTCCTTTAATTCTTCATTATCTTGTATTTTACTTTTTATATCCACTTGATTTAAGTACTGTGCAATTTCATATTTTAAGGGTGTTTCTACAGCAGGTATCCAATTAGCTGATTGATAGATATCAGTACGTTCTTTATTTAATTTCCACCATTCATTTGAAAAATCATGTGCTAATGCTAATGCTGCTTTAGGTAAGTCATTGTCTGCCGTACCCAAATAACTGTCAAAAGGCATTGAAGTAGAAAATTGACTTAACAACCCTTTCCAGTCAGGTAGATTAAGGTATCGTCTAGAGAAACCAGAACCTATAAATAAAAATGGAGCGGATAAAGACTCACTCAACAATTCAGCTAATTCTTTTTCAATATCAATTTTTTGTGACATTATGAGAATCCAAATCTATGTTTGTAAATTTATTGAAATACTATACCTCTAAATTAACTTTTTAGTACTCAAAAAACCTTCTTATTAGACTTACGAAATTAATTAAAAGTTGTTATTATCATTAGACTTAACAATGTATAGATAAAGTATAATGACAATACGAATTTATGTACGAGCAAGCACTAAAGATCAAGACGCAGAAAGAGCATTAGATGATTTAAAGAAATTCTCTACTAGCATACACGGCGTTACTGTTGAATATATAGAAAATGAATCTGGGACTAAGTTAAATAGACCTATATTAAATAAGTTACTTGGAGAAGCAGAAAATGGAGATACATTGTTAGTTGAGAGTGTTGACCGATTATCAAGGCTCAAACAAGATGAATTCGAAATACTAAAAGGTCGAATAAAAGAAAAAGGATTGAAATTAGTCGTTGCGGACTTACCAACTACTCATATGCTTATTAGCTCAGATGATACAATTACGGGTTCTATTCTAAACTTAATAAACAATATGCTAATAGACCTATTAGCTACTATGGCACGATTAGATAACGATAAGCGTAGAGAACGAATTAAACAAGGTTTAGAGAGAAGTGGATATAAGCCTAGTGGAAAGAAAGCGGATACGATTAAACACTCTAGAATAAAAGAGTTAGATTCAAAAGGTTTAACAAAAGAAGAAATAGCGAAAGCTGTAGGTTATGGCGTAGCTACCGTATACAGAGTTTTAAAAGATGCTAAATAAATATGAGGGAAATTTAAATAAGGCTTATAATCTGAATATAACTCTTATTATCATCTATCTGTCACTTTTAACTCTATGCATTGCATTTTATGCGATTATTCAATTATATGTAGATGACAAGAGTACAGCAACGAATCTAATGATATGGTCTGCAACGCTATTTCCTTCAATAGCTCTACTATATACATTTAACTATTGGAGAAAACAGAAAGGAAGTGAAGTATTATCAAAACTTTCAGAAGAAGTATTTTTCACCATAAATAAAGCATCTAAAATACATGAAGAAATATATGATGATCACAGAGAAGTCCTTTTAGATAGATTATTTAATAAAAATGAAATGAAAGAAACAGAAAAATCAAAATATTTATTTGAGACTATTGAAAATTATATGTCTAGTATAGGTGAGAACAGTTTTTTAATAGTTGAATATACTAGAGATGAAAGCTTAAAAATATGTTTAAAAGAAATGTATGAAGCATATTTAAATTACAATAATACAAGATGAAACATATACTTAGGAATGAAAATAGTCGAAAAAACTGAAACTAGACTACATTCAGTTGCATTTGATAAAAATGATGATCTTGAATACCACAATCATATCGAACCAAATAAAAAAGCGTCTATTGATTTAACTATAAAAATGAGTAAATTATCAAAAGAACTTCTAAAATATATATTCTATTCAAATTAGAATTTTTAAAAAATATCTAAGACTGAATAATAATAAATTTAATACAAAAAAAACGGCGTTATTACGCCGTTTTATATCAACTCATCTGCACGGCGCGAGAACACTCTTTCCAGTTTTCATACCATACAAAAATTTCTTGATAGTCATAGTAGACCGCTGATTGTCTACTTTTACCATCTTTGATTGATTTTGGGAAGCTAGGATCTTCTTTTTCTAACCTATTTAATTTATCTCTACCTACAGCTAACATAGTACAGACCTCATTAATAGTAAGACGAAATTTTGGTATAAAAAAATTATTACCATTTATACTTGTTTTTTCTTTTAATTTTTTCATTTTTTCTCCTTTTATTATTTGAATTATATTTATTTTTAATACGCTAATTAGTAATTTTATCAATATCAATACCATAATATTCTATAAATTTAAGACGTTTTTTATAAATTGTGGTTCTAGAATACAAATCACTAATACAACTATTTTTTGCAAGTAAATAAAATTTTCTATCCGCAGAGTCTTCTATATCTAGTAATTCATTACGCTCTTTCATCTTTGGTAATTTTAAATTGGTAAATTTCTCTGTAAAAAACTTATTAATTTCATTTAAGTCTGACCATTGATAACCATTCATCAAATTCCAATCCTTTAATTGATCATTAAGAATTCTTATTTCAGATCTTATCATCAACTCAGACAATGCAAGCAATTCACTATTAACTCTAGTTATTTGATTTTTTTCACGCAATGCAGTACCTTTATGATAGTATTTTAGGTTCCAACGTGTTCTACTATCAAAACCAAAATAACAACCATTTTTATAGGTTTTTCTTGCCTTATATGGGTAAAACCCAAGTTTTTTTATATGATCTAAATACCTTAAAGCACTGTTTTTATTAGTGAAAATTAAATCTTGTTTAACATCAACTCTATAAACTCTAAATTTACCATTTTTTATATTAGATAACTGCTCTTCAGTCGGATCTATTAAGCCTTTATTCTTTAAGTCTTCAACAAATTTTACAACAAGATAAATTAGATTAGATTCTCCTGTTATATTCTGCCCATTAAGCCACTTAAATATATTTGCTTTTATATTGACTATTTTTCCACCTATTGAATTTAGCTCAATAAGTTTCCCAAAATCTGAAAAAATACTTTTTGGTTTACTCTTTATAATCAAATTACCTTCATTAATTTTTTTTAAATCATCAAATTTATTTATGTATACATTTGAAAATATAATTGATCCATCTGATATTTTTTCTGGATCATGGTTTACCTCAATACTAAAACTTATCCAATCAATTTCTATTTCTTTTCTAATAAATTCCATAACTTCTCCTTATTTTTATTGTTTTTATGCAAAAATAATCCACAAAAAAATTCTATTTAATTTTTTTAATTAATGAGATTAATTAATTAAAAAAATAAATAATATAAAGTATTTCTGCAAGATTAAATAACTGAATAGTTTTTACTTAATTTTTAAATTAAAAAAATTGAATAGTAGTTTTCTTTAATTTAAATATAATTTATTATTCTTTAAGTAAATGTATAGTTAATTATTATTTTATTTCTATACAAATGTGGTCTTAACATGAACTACTCTGAATTAGTATATAATAAAATGCATAAAAAGTCAACAAAAATAATATTATCTATTATAACATAAGACCTACTTTTACACTCAATAAAAATAGGTCCTCTTAATTATTTTAATTTAACGTGCTACCCCACCAAATTCATAATTTCCGTAATTTGTTTTTACTTCTACCTCTCTAACATAGTTTGCATCACAACTAATTGAAAGTTCAATTAAGCGTCCAAAATTTAAATTAGCTGGTAATTTATTATTATGATCATACTCCCCGATACTGCAATTATTACCACGATTTATAATCACATCATTTACCACAACTTCATCTGCCTTAGCTTGAATTACAATGTTATAAGCTATTTTTCCATAAACTTTCGAATTAAACTCATTAACATTAAATGTTACTTCAATAGGCTCCCCTTCCAATAACTGCTTTACTGGATTAGCCTTTCCTTTATCTTCATATTCCTCTGAGTGCTCATCAGCTAATGCTGTAGCCCCTTCATCTGCCAATGTTGTTACCAACTCTTCATCTTTAGTTTCACTACTTGTTAAGTCACTACACGCTGATGTGAAAAATAACGTTGATAGTACAACCCCCCAAACAAATTCTTTTCTAATCATCTCTAGTCCATCTTAAAAATTATCTAATTAAATTTTTTGATTACCAAATAAATTTCTATATACGTTTCAATTTTATATAGTTAAGTAATCAACGTAACTAAAGTTTAATTATTAACGTAATTAAAATCAAATATTACGTAACTTTTAGTTAAGCTAACTATTTTGAGGTAATGAGAGATGAAAATGAAAAAAACTTATTTGCACAACGCCTAGCTTTAGCTATGAAAGCAAAAGGTTATGAAGCTAAGCCTTCAGTTTTAGAAAGAGAATTCAATTTGAATTACTCAGGCAAACCCATGACATTACATGGTGTTCGTAAATGGCTCATCGGAGAAGCAATCCCTTCTGGTGATAAACTGCTTACACTTGCAAAATGGCTAGAAATTCCACCAGAGGAATTAGCCTTCGATAAAAATATCCTAAAGGCTATTGAACAGCGTGATAGCAAATGGAGACAAGAATTAGGCTACAAGGATAAAGAAGTCTTTGAAGCACTTATAAACCTCTCTCCATCCAATAAAAAACTGGTTCGAGAATTAATTATTGCTCTTTCAAATCAACACAAAAAATAATCATTAGTATCTAGAAAGCGTTTCCTTAAAACGTAAGTAATTTACTTATGAATTACACTTTGCTATCCCATCAATACAATCTGCCCACCATTGCATGACTATTTTTCTTTCTTCTAAATGATCACTTTTATCATAAACAGCCTTTACACCTTTTTTCTTATGGGCTAAACATACCTCTATTACTTGTTCTTTATCGCTAAATTGATTGTTAAGAGCAGTACTAGCTATATGCCTAAAGCCATGTACTGTTTGTCTGCGTGTGTAACCACATCGCTTTAATACGGTATTAAAAGTTCCATCAGATACAGGTTCTAAATAAGTTCTTCTACTAGGAAATAAAAATGGTGATTCCGTTCTATACGTCTCTAACTCTTTCAAAAGCATAATAGCTTGCTTAGATAAAGGGATTGTATGTGCTAATCGTCCTTTCATTATCTCAGCAGGTCTATTCCATAATTTTTCCTTAAAATCGA
This sequence comes from Acinetobacter albensis, assembly GCF_900095025.1. Classification (GTDB taxonomy): domain Bacteria; phylum Pseudomonadota; class Gammaproteobacteria; order Pseudomonadales; family Moraxellaceae; genus Acinetobacter; species Acinetobacter albensis. Next base: position 17,198 of record NZ_FMBK01000007.1, read on the forward strand.
ATTGTTCCCATTTAGCACAACGTAACTCACTAGGTCTTGGGAAAAATAAAATTGCTAACTCAATAGCAATCACCATTGTTCTACTAGGATAATTTCTTACTTTATTAATAAGCTCAGGTAACTCATGCAACTTAACATGACTCATATTTCCTTGAGTATAGCTAGTTATATATTTAGAAATCCTCATTAATGGATTATCTTCAATTAGTCCTTTCACAATTGCTAAATCATAAGCATTTGTACAGTATGAAATTAATTTATCTACTTGATTATTAATTTTATTAACTGTTCTTAGACTCTGAAAGAAGTCAAACCATTCTTTCTTTTTGATTGTTATACAATCTCTATGACCAAATTCCTTTATCACATGTCTTTGTATTGAACTTTTAGCTTTTGAAAACGTTTCTTCGCCCCAAACAGTTTTTTTGGTCTCAAGCCAATCAATAATAATTACTTCAAATGTTAGGTTTGTTTTACTATCAATATGTTTTTTATGATGCTTACTAAATCTTACTATATCTCCATTTGCTTCTTTCAATGCCAATTCATTAGCTTTTTTTCTAGCATATTGCCCACTAACATTACGATAACTACCTAATCCCTTATATCCATCTTTACCCAGTTCGTCCTTACAGCGATATTGCCAATATTTATTTCCGTCCTTTTTCACAAAAAAATATAAATTACCACTATCCTTGATTCTGTAATCAACATTTTCAGGTTCTAAATTGGCTAAAGTTGTATCAGAGAGAGGTTTCTTTTTTATTTCACTTCTTTTCATCTTTTTTTGTATCACCAGTTCGATTTTTTTCAATGATACAATTAATGATACAGAAATCCCAGTAGTATATAGCGTGATATATAGTTATACAGCGCAATAAAAAATCCTCAAAACTTTGAATTTTGAGGATTTTATTTAATAAGAAGTAATACGACTTTATACTAATTCATAATCTTGGTAGGTATAAGCAGACTCGAACTGCTGACCTCTACGATGTCAACGTAGCGCTCTAACCAACTGAGCTATACACCTAAGTGATGTGAATCATATTCATTTTTATTTTCTAAGACAAGTGCTTTCTGCTATTTTTCAACATGGATGCACAAGATTTAAGCATTCTTTTAAATTGCTTTATATCTTGCTCATTTTTAACACGTGAAAATTGTTGTTGATAATATTTTGCTGTTTCAAAAAATACAGATTGTTCAGCATCTTCAACCGAATCTGCTAAACGATACATCCAAGTATAAAAAGTTTCAGCAGTTTGCTTACGCAAATTTACGGGCTGTCGTTGAGAAAAAGACTGAATTGCGCGCTCAAATGAGTTACCGCTTTGCCTATCGCGATAATAAATCCAAGCAAAGTAAAATAGCAACAACACAATGATGCTCGTGAATAATGCCAGAACTGCCGCATAAACTGTTTTCAAGCCTAATTTAGATAACCACGACTGCTGTTTTTCCGCATCATAACCAACGACCTTACTTTGCCATTGATAAGTCACATAATCGCTCCAAATACGGACATCTTTTAATAATGAAAACTGACGATATTTCCAATTTTGCTTACTTCGCCCAAAAATACTTTGGTCATTTTCGAGATAATCTTGCATACCCCCATCAATACGTTCTGGGGCAATCATCGCAGTCGGATCAATTCGCTGCCATTGACCTTTAATTTGGACTTCAGTCCATGCATGTGCATCCAATTGCCGAACTTCCCAACTTGCACGATCTGGTGCAAGTTGCCCGCCTTGATAGCCCACCACTACACGTGCAGGAATCCCAACATACCGCATCAATAAGGCAAAACTAGAAGCATAATGTTCACAAAAACCTTGCCGCGATTGAAATAAAAATTCATCTACACGATTTTGATTTAATAATCCTGGTGTTAATGTGTAAACAAAATTGTTTTCTCTATACCATTCTAAAATATGTTGTATATAACGCTCAGGTTGTTGTTGACTTTGTGCATACATTTTTAGCGAAAATTGACGCGATTGTTTATCTAGTTCACTCGGAGTTTGAATATTTATTCTTTCTACTAGATTTGATGGAGTGTTGGATATCTTGGTAAGTTGCACTTCCCCCACCCACTGCAATTTAATCGGCTGATTACGCACAACTTGACGCCTCGGTGTAATGCTCCAATCTTGTTTCAGTTGAAAATTTGGTTCGATTGGAATAGATTTTTCCAATCCCATAATCCACTTTACCCGCTCATCCGCTGCCAAATATTGATACTCAAAATTCGTTTTGGATGTACCAGAAAATTCATTTTCCGAATAAGGTTGCTGATTAATGAAACTACTGGTCCATGTTTTACCATCGTATTGATCTAAAACCATGGCTCGCCAATACAATTGATCACGTGGCGGCAGTTGCTGCATATTCCCCAAGATTCGAAAAGCCAAACTACTGGATTGTGAGAGTTCAGCAATATCACCCGGCGACATGGTATCGCTCATGCCTGTTATCCCTTTTTGCTCAGGAATTGGAATATGCCAAAGTGGTGGTAACCGTGGGAAAAAAATAAACAGTAAAATAAAAAAAGGCAGCGCCAAAAGGAGAAATTTACCTACATATTTTGCATCCGTTTTTAATCCAATGAGTTGCTTTTTAGAGGCTAAAAATTCGCTGATTTGTAAACGATATAATCCAATGAAACAACTGAACAAACACAATAAAATGATCATTGCCATCCAGATAGATTGGCTATGCAAAAAAGAGCTTGCACTGACAAACAGCGTAAAATTAAACAAAATAATGACATCTCGTTTAGTCTTGGTTTCCAAAGCTTTAGCAAACAAAAATGTTGCTAACACTGCAACGCCTGCTTCAACACCAATAAAACTTTGATAGCTAAAATAAATGCTGACCAAAGCTAAACTGGTAAGTATAAATATCCATATTCTGGGAAGCGTTTTTGACTCGTGCTTTAAATTCCGAAATAAATGATAAATGCTTATAGCAAAAATTAAGCTAAGGAGTGCCGGATTAAACAGCAACTGCGCCAACAATACTAAGCTTAAGGTCATTAAAATCGAAACTTTCACAGCATAATGAATCATGATTTAAGCCTGCGCCAAAAGTTTTTTGGCTTTTAACAATTGCTTTTCACCTTGCGCTGTCATTAATTTAGATTGAGGTAAAAATACAGCATATGCACATTGACTTTGTTCACATTGTTCAATTAAGCCCATCATTAGACTGAGTTTTTCTTCATGTTGAATACTTGGCATGTGATTATATTGAATTTCAATATTCGGCTCATCCTGATGTTGCTCAAACACTTTAATATATAAGCCCTGTCCGCGTGCCGCTTGTTTCCATGAAACAGCGTGTACAGAATCTCCTAATTGGAAACTACGTAATTCGCGAAATTCATCTAGATCTGGCTCAAAACTGTGCTGATGCTGCTTATTTTCTAAAGGCAAAGATACTGACTGCGGCGCAATCCAAGAATATTGCTTAAAATAAAAATAACTCCACGCACGAACTAAACCAAAAGGATATACTGAATATATTTGGATTCTAGGGTAATTAAATTTACCTCGTTGTTCAGGCAAAAAAGTCAGCGAAAAAGTTTGTTTCAAGTCCGAAATAAAAACTTTTTCCAAATGCTGATCTGTTTTAATCCATAAATAACGAGATTGTTTCTGATTTTGTTGAAAATGAAATTGTAATTCGATCGGCTTAGCGACTTGACCCACTTCAGCGACCGATACTTCCACCGTTAAACCATGCAATTGCTTAAAGGTTAAATAAAAACTAATACATAAAATAGCACTGATCAAAAAGCAAAAACCCAAAATCAAATTATTGGCATAATTTACTCCCGCAATAAAGGTAATCAGGATCAAGACTCCATATAAATATCCCTGCTGATAAATAAAAATTAGGATATCTTTTTGCGAAAGCTGTTTGGTTTTCTCAAATTGAAAACGCTTTGCTAACCATTTTTGCCAAGGCTTGCTCAAATTGCGCCACCTCTTAATGAATATTGATTTTTTGCATCAGTTGCAAAGTTTCTACTTCTCCAAGTCCAATCCGATGTGCCACTACGGCAACGAAAACCGCTTGAATATCATCAGGTGTGACGAAGCTACGCTGTTCAATAAAAGCATGTGCTTGTGCGGATTTTTTCAATGCCAATAATCCTCGTGTAGACAAACCATGCATTCCTTTGCGAGTCTCGGCAGCCAAATCTAATAAATACTCAGAGATCGTATCTGCCAAATGAATTTGGGTGACGAGTTTTTGTATTTCCAGAATTTCATTTTCATTAAAAATATGGGCTAAAGTAGAAATTAATGCATAACGGGATTCTTGTTGTAAGAGTAGTTTTTCTGCGGAACGTGATGGATAACCTAAAGTTAATCGCATTAAAAAGCGATCAAGCTGAGACTCTGGCAAAGCATAAGTTCCACTTTGAAACAGTGGATTTTGGGTGGCAATGACCCAAAAAGGGTGTGGTAATTCATAACGAATCCCATCTACTGTTACAAATCCTTCTTCCATCGCTTCAAGCAAAGCACTCTGTGTTTTTGGACTACAACGGTTAATCTCATCCGCCAATAAGATTTGAGTAAAAATTGGACCTTGCTTAAACTCAAATTGATGTTCTTTCTGGTTAAACATATTGACCCCAATCACATCGCTAGCCAGCATGTCATTGGTAAACTGTATGCGCTGAAAATGAAGCCCTGCAATGCGAGATAAAGCACTTGAAAGTGTGGTTTTACCCAATCCGGGTAAATCTTCAAATAACACATGGCCGCCTGCGAACAGACAACTTAAAGCCAGTTTAGTTTGATGTTCTTTATCTAAAATAATACTGTTGATTTGCGTTGAAAATGCTTGAATTTTTGTCGCATAAGATTCAACTTTTATATCCAATTGTTGCTGTTCATGTGTGAGCTCTTGTTTTTGAACCTTATTCATACCCCAAATCACATTTTATCCCCCAAAAAAAATGGTGCATGATTAACATACACCGTTTTCCTCATTTTCCAAAGAAATCAAAAGACTTCTAAAAATGAATATTTTAATTTAACAAGGACATTTTTTCATTCCACCACTAGCACTTGGATAACGCGCATCCACGCAATAACGGTAAAATGTTTTTTCATCCATTGGGGCTAAATCAGCATGATGGCGCGCCATATGTTGCAAATATGTCTGATAATCAGGTACACCGACCATCAAGCGAAAACTTTGCTGTAAACGTTGCCAAATTAATTGAATCGTTTTTATACCATTGAGTAATAAAAACTTTTTCGGCTGCGCGAGTACAGTAAATTTAATAATTTTACCCATAGCCAGTTTTTTGCGAATCTGTTCTTTTAGACTCATTTAACCTCTCCTGCGCTAGGCTCATCGGTATAAATCGCCTCAGACTCATTCACACTAGGATTAGGATCTGCTAAAGCACGGCGAATAACACCAATGGCAGCAAATAACATCACGAATGCCACAATCATAAAGAAACCACATAACATCGCATTAATCTGGTTAGAGAAAACAATTGTTTGCATTTCAGCAATGTCTTTGGCTGGTTTTAAAATTTCATTGCGTGCAATGGCATCCGAAAAACGGTTGGCTTGCGCCAAGAAACCAATTTTTGGGTTCTCATGGAAGATTTTTTGCCAACCTGCTGTCATTGAGGTAATAAACAAGAAAATGGTAGGTACAATCGTGACCCAAACATATTTTTGTTTCTTCATTTTAAACAAAATCACAGTACCTAAAATCAGTGCCATCGCAGCTAAAATTTGGTTACCAATACCAAACAACGGCCATAAACTATTAATTCCACCAAGTGGATCAATCACGCCTTGGTAAACAAAAAAGCCCCAACCGGCTACAGCGACCGCAGTACCGAGCAAATTACCAAAGAAATTATGTGAATTTTTGATTGAAGGAATCACGATCCCTACAGTATCTTGAACCATAAAACGACATGCACGCGTACCCGCATCAACGGCAGTCAAGATAAATAAAGCTTCGAATAGAATTGCAAAGTGATACCAAAAGGCCATCATTGAACGGTTATTAAAAATTTCCGTAATGATATGCGCCATACCAATTGCAAATGTTGGTGCTCCACCTGTACGCGATAAAATTGTACTTTCGCCCACTTCTTGAGCCAATAAGGTTAAGGCTTCTGGTGTCACCACAAAACCTAAAGTTCGTACCGCTTCTGCCGCGCTTTCAACTGTTGTACCCAATATTGCAGCAGGTGCATTAATTGCAAAATATACACCTGGCTCAAGAATCGTGGCACAAATCATTGCCATAACTGCAACAAATGATTCCATCAACATGCCGCCATAACCGATCATACGGATATTGACTTCATTATCGACCAGTTTAGGTGTGGTTCCAGATGCCACCAATGCATGAAAACCTGAAATTGCACCGCACGCAATCGTAATAAATAAGAATGGGAACATTGAACCCGCAAAAACAGGCCCCGTACCATCAATAAAATGTGTTACCGCAGGCATTTTCAGTTCAGGTAATACCACCATAATACCAATCGCTAAACCTGCAATCACACCTATTTTCAAGAAAGTTGAAAGGTAATCTCGTGGTGCAAGCAACAACCAAACAGGCAGTACAGAGGCAACAAAACCATAAACAATTAAACACCACGTCAATTGCGTACCTGAAAGGGTAAATAATGGTCCCCAATAAGGATCAGCTGCGACATTTCCACCATAGATAATGCCTGCCATCATCAGCACAAAACCAATGATTGAAACTTCTGCAATTTTACCTGGACGGATATAACGCATATATACACCCATAAAGAGTGCAATCGGAATGGTGGCTGCAATACTAAACACACCCCATGGACTATTGGTTAATGCTTTTACCACCACCAAGGCAAGTACAGCAAGGATGATAATCATCACCCCTAACGCACCCAACATCACAATGATTCCGGCAAAAGAACCCAATTCTTGCTTTGCCATTTCACCCAATGAACGACCATCACGACGCGTTGAAATAAATAGAACGAGAAAGTCTTGTACAGCACCCGCAAGCACAACCCCAACCAACAACCAAATAGTCCCTGGTAAATATCCCATCTGGGCAGCCAGAATAGGTCCAACTAAAGGACCCGCCCCCGCAATTGCCGCAAAGTGATGTCCGAATAAGACATATTTGTTGGTCGGTACATAATCTAAACCATCAGCTAAACGATGCGCTGGCGTTAAACGTCGGGCATTGAGTTCAAAAACTTTATTGGCAATAAATAAACTATAAAAGCGATAAGCAATGCTGTAGACACAGATGGCGGCTAATACTAACCAAACTGCATTTACATGCTCTCCTCGACTCAGTGCAAGTGTACCAAAAGACACAGCACCTAAAATTGCGACCAAAAGCCACACTATTTTTGAAGTTATGGATAACTTCGGTTGAATCGTTTCCATATCAATCCTCATCTATTTTGCATAAATCAGCGGTCATTTTTATTGTTCGACGTATTGCTGTTTGTTCCTTTGCAACTGTACTCCTCATCTTTTATTTTTCATCTAAGACTTTGGCATAAAAAAAGGGATGATTTAAATCATCCCTTTCGATAATAGTCTATTTTTAAACTATTATGCACGCTCTAAATAATCACCTGTACGGGTATCGACACGTACACTTTCTTCTTGTTGTACGAATAATGGAACACGTACCACAGCACCTGTTTCAAGTTTCGCAGGTTTACCGCCACCACCAGAAGTATCACCACGAACACCCGGATCAGTTTCCACAATTTTTAATACCACAAAATTGGGTGGGTTAACCGACAATGGCACACCATTGAACAGCATGATGGTACATTTTTCATTGGAATCATCTTTCAACCACTTAGCGGCATCGCCCATTGCTGTTTTATCTGCAGCAATTTGCTCAAAGCTTACTGGGTCCATAAAGTTCCACAGTTCGCCATCGTTATAAAGATATTCCATTTCAACTTCAACAATGTCTGCACCTTCTAGTGATTCATTGGATTTGAATGTTTTCTCTAAAACTTTACCAGTTTTAAGATTACGTAATTTTACGCGGTTGAATGCTTGACCCTTACCAGGTTTTACATATTCGTTTTCCATGATTGAACATGGGTTACCATCAAGCATTACCTTAAGGCCTGCTTTAAAATCATTTGTAGAATAATTGGCCATGAAAGGCTGACTCCAAACTTACTAACTTAAATCTATTAATGATAGACTAGCATCATTTTTTCCATGCGGCATGATAAACTATTTGTATCAAGAGCAAAACTGGCAATCACAACTTAGTGATCTAATTACAGATCCTTTAGAGTTACTTCAGTTACTTCAGCTTTCACCCGAACAGTTATTATCAGGGGCAATTCTTGCTTCTGCACAGTTTAAATTACGTGTACCGCGTGCGTTTGTGCAAAAAATGACCCCTGGTGATCCACTTGATCCACTTTTATTACAAGTATTGCCTCACCATTTAGAACTTGAAGAACATCCTAATTTTGTCACTGATCCGCTAGGTGAAGAACAAGCCAATCAACAACTGGGTGTTTTGCATAAATATAAATCACGGTTTCTACTGACTTTAACAGGCGCATGTGCTGTACATTGTCGTTATTGTTTTCGTCGGCATTTCCCTTATCAGGAAAATTTACCTAAAAATGAAGATTGGCTGAATATTAAAAACTATATTGAAAGCCAGCCCGATATCAATGAAGTAATTTTTAGTGGCGGTGACCCGCTGACTTTATCCAATCGGAAATTAAAACTTTGGATTGAGCGCTTAGAGCTCCTCCCACAACTTAAATTTTTGAGAATTCATTCACGGGTTCCGATCGTAATCCCCAACCGTGTCGATAAAGAGCTCGTTTCCCTGTTAAAAAACAGTAGGCTACGAATTATTGTAGTGGTACACTCGAACCATGCAAATGAGCTTGATGATTTTACCTGTGCAAAAATTTCTGAGTTAGTCGAACAGAAAATTACTGTGCTAAATCAAGCAGTTTTATTAAAAGATATTAATAATTCAGCGCAAATTTTAGCAGATTTAAGTTATCGTTTATTTGATGCAGGCATTATGCCCTACTATCTACATGTTTTAGATAAAGTGAAAGGTGCACATCATTTTGACTTAAGTTCTGAAGAAATTAACTTAATATATAAGGATGTTTTAGAGAACCTACCAGGCTACTTGGTTCCTAAACTTGTTAGGGAAATTGCGGGCGAAAAAAATAAGACACCGCTTTTTGGAGTTTCAACTTTTTGAGTTAAATAATAACGATGCTTATGAGTACTTCAGATATTTTTCAAGCTCCATCAGAGCTAAAGTTAGAAAAATTAAGCTTCTGCCCAACAAGCACGAAGGGTTTACAAGAATGGGTAGCCAGTCTATCCATTCTTCAGTTGGGAAGTTCTTCGAAAGAGCTGTTTAATGCTTTATTAGAAATATCAGAACTAAAATGCCCAGAAATGCTTCGTTTTGATTTAATTCAAATTTTACATCCAACTTTGGATAATGTTTTAGGCAGTTTGGAAAAACATTTTTTTAATCAAAGTTTGATTACGACCGATCGTAATGATCAAATTATTGAATTGGCAATGCTATTACGCAGCCATTTTGCTAAAATTTATGTTGATATTTCAAAAAGATGTAACACACAATTAAGTTTACATAAATTTTCTATCTTTGCATTTAACCAAAAGAAAAGCTTACAAACAGCGCGTATGGTTTCAAGCTACTATGCCTTGCAACAACTTTCATTACTGGTTTATCAGCAACACCTGCTTTATAGCACACCTTTATTTGGTCAGTGGTTGGCGGCTCATCAACTGCTTGAATGTGCGATTAAAAATAATTTTTCAAATACCAATATTAATCAGATATTAGAGACACAACACGCTTTACAAACCATTACTCAAGCTTATTCACAACTTATTTTATTGGATATTTTTAACACCCATCAAATTCGTCCATCAGAAATGCAAGGTTTGTATTTATGCAGTTTGGATTGGGCAAAATTGGTTCATGTTTTGGCCAAAGAAACCACACTTTCACGTTATATTGTCGATATCAATAAAGATCATCCACCCGTTTTTAATACGGATCAAGCCAGTTTATACAAACCGACTATTTATATTTCAACTCAAAATTTATTAGATCACCTGTCAGAAATTCAAACGAAAAAGACAGGCTATTTATCTAAAAATGAAAAACTATTTCTCACGCCATCCTTATATTTTCATATTCACAACCTACTCACCACCAGTACTGAACGTTTACATGAACGTTATGAATATTCAGCGCAATTATATATCTGCTTTAGTTTGGCCGTTGCTCACTTCTATTTGTCGCAAGGGAAAAACTTTCATGAAACTTTAGACTTAGACAATAATTATCAATTTCAAACTGAAAGTACATTTATTAATTCAATGAATTCCAGTGTACCGTTAGAAGTGAATAGTGCAAAATTATTGGATCGTGAAGCAAAACAAACGTATTCTGTCGAAGTACTGGATATTAGTTTAAACGGTTACCGCATTAAATGGACAGGCACGACCCCAGCACATTTAAAAACAGGTGAATTTATTTTAATTCAGGAAAGTACCAATAGCCCTTGGCGTGGTGGTGTAGTTCGCTGGATTAAACAATCTACAGAGAAAAGCTTAGAACTTGGACTCGAAGTTCTTGCTCAAGACCTATTCCCTTGTTCAGTCATGGTCAAAACTGATCGTCATAGCAATAATTACCAACCCGCGCTGCTTGTTAAAACGTCCCTACAAGAAAAAATCACCATTAGCTTGATTGTATCGGGTTCACATATATTCAGAGAAAAACAGACAATTCATTTACGCTTAGGCAAAGAAGATATAAAAATTTATCTGATTAAAGCAAAACTAATTACGCAAAGTTTTATTCATTTTGAATTTGAATTACTAAATGATCAACAAGAACACTTAGTCAATGATTTTATTCATAAGCAAATAAATGAAAGTAAGAATTATGATCTATGGGAAGCCTTGAAGTGAGAAATCCACTATTATCTAAAAAGTTGAAACGTTCAGAAACCCGTTTACTCATTATTGATGATAACCAGATTCGTTTTAATCAGATTCGTGATTTTTTAAGCGCCAATGAACATCTGGTACAAGCAACATTACTGGATGATTTACAAAATTTTGAAAAACAATTAAATCAAAATTGGGACATTGTTATTTTTGGTCGAGCCTATGATTTAAAATATGAGCAAGCTTTAAGTTTAATTCAATTGTCTAAGCAACCCAACCTCCCTATTATTTTATTAAAACCTGATGATTATCTACCGGCACAATATGCAAGTTATATTCGTAAAGGTATTTATGACATTTTAGATCTTGAATATGCAGATCGTTTCTATATGGGTTTAATTCGTGCCCTTTCGTTTAGTCGTTTGCTTTTAAAGCAACAACATTTAATGCATGAATTAGAATCTGCACAAAGCCAAGCTCAATCATTGGTTCATGAAAGTAATAAAGCAATTGCATTGATTCAAGAAGGAATTCATGTTCAGGCAAACTCAGAATATCTTGAACTTTTTGCAATTAAAAATGCAGAGGACGTGATTGGTCTGCCTTTACTTGACCTGTTACAACCACAAGATTTAAATGATTTTAAGTTGCGTTTTAAGAAGATTAATCAAGGTCGTTTTGAAATGACGACATTAAATACACAGGTCTCTCTACCCAACCCCTTGAAAATCGAATTTTTACCTTCGACAGATGAAGATGCTTTACAAATTACCATTGACCTTGAAACGATGGCATCAAATAACAATGCCTCAGACAATCATGATAAAAGCAGCTATAAACCCAATACTTACCAGTTAATTAACCGAGCTATTGCTCAGCAACCTGCTGATGTGAGTGCATTAGTCTTATTTTCAATTGCCTCTTGTCCAGAGATTATTTTTGAAAATGACTGGAACACAGCAAAAAACTATTTTATTAATTTAAAAGAGTTTCTAAAAGAACAAACTCATGTGCCTTTGTTTAAAGTCGAAACTGGTATTTTCCTCGGTTTATTCCAAGCAGAATCTCTAGCCAAACTAGAATCTAAATTAATTGCTTTAAATTCACTCGCTAAACCACAACTCTTAACCATCAAACAGGCGACTTTCCCGCTTAATTTAAGATTAGGTTATATCGTTTTAGACAGTGAAATACACGATGATGCTCATTTTGAACAAGTAATTGCTACTGCTTATAACACTGCTTTACCTCAAAATCAGCCTACGCCTGAGTTTGAATTAAAAAATGATTTACCGATTCCAAGCTTTGATCTTCAACCAGCTGAAATCAAAGCCGCACCAATCTCTGCGGAATTTTCACTGATTCGGGCGTTACAGCAGAGTTTAGAACGTGGTGAAATTCACCTTAAATATCAGCAACTTTATGATAAACATGATACCAATTTATATACTTATGAAGTGACAAGTGGTTTTATTTTTGAAAATACTTGGAAAGATTTAACGGATATTCCTGAACTTTTAGAAGATCAAGAATTATCCATTAAATTAGACCGCTGGATTTTGGTTGAATCCTGTAAACAATTACATAATTTCATCACCCAATATCCAGAAGCAAAACTGATCGTTAATTTAAACAAAGATGTACTTTTACATGATCGTACTTTTCCAGAATTTATTTCTAAGTTGATTACGATTATCCGCAGTAAATTGAGCCACCCCTTAATCTTACAATTTTCTGAAGAAGACTTGAGTCAGAATCTTTCGGATGCACATAAGTATATTGCACAATTACGTCAGTTTGGTGCAGAAGTAGCACTTCGTGACTTTGGGCATAGCATTTACAGTGAATCGATTTTACGTCAACTTGATGTGAATAGCTTAACTCTACATCCCGACCTGACCCAAATGTTGAATACAGAACAGTCAACTCAGGAATTGCAAGAAAAAATTCAAATCTTCCATAAAGTAAAAACAGTAGAAATTATGTTGCGTGAATTAAATGATATGACACTTTTTGCAAATGCATGGAATGTCGATGCTCGTTTTATTCAGGGTGAATATTTCCAGAAAAAATTAGACCATTTGATTGATGTACAAGACCAATAGGGTCTTGTGCATTTTTTACAATCAAAGCATTTTAAAGTTAGTTATACATAAAGAGCGATAGAACGGAAAATATAAAGCAAAAAAAAAAACGGGCTTAGAGCCCGTTTTTTTATACTGGATATTAACGTTTGATAGAACGTGACATACCAGAAAAACGTTGTTTGAACTTGTCGATACGACCGCCAGTGTCCACATTCTTTTGTTTACCAGTATAGAATGGGTGGCAAGCTGAACATACGTCTAGGTAAAGAGTTTCTTTACCAATCGCTGAACGAGTTTCGATTACGTTACCACATGAACAAGTAGCAACTAGTGTTTCATATTTTGGGTGGATATCGGCGCGCATGGTCGATTACTCCTAAGTTAAGAAAGGCTTATGCTGTCATCGCTATTGATCACTCTCATCAAATTGATGAGGAAAATTTATCCGAAGAAAAATAAGACCAACACCACAACAGACCATTCTTTTGGCCCACCGAGACGGATACCGTCAGAGCTAAGCACAACAAGTGGGCACAATTATACTGCAAAAATATCTAGATAGCGAATTATTATTCAAGTTCAGTTTCAGACTGTTTTGACCAATGATTCGCAATCACGCCACAGACCATCAGCTGAATTTGATGAAAAATCATAATCGGTAAAACAATCATCCCTAAAGGTTGACCAATAAATAATATCTGCGCCATTGGTACACCGCTCGCTAAAGTTTTTTTAGAACTACAAAAAAATATTGCCACTTGATCTGCTTTGTTAAAGCCTAACCATTTTGGAATATAGAAAGCCAATAACATAATAATGGTCAAAAATATCGAACATGCGAGCGTCAATATCAAGAGTGTTTTCCCACTTAATACGTTCCACAATCCCGCTACCACTGCACTACTAAATGCACCATAGACCACCATCAGAATAGTGCCTTGATCAAAGGCTTTTACTAGGTTGGGCAATTTCAACATATATGGATAAACATAGGGTCTGAGTATTTGACCTAAAATAAATGGTACCAGTAAAAGTAAAGTAATTTGAAGAATAGAGGCTGTTGGGTCAAAACCATGTTTTGACTGCCCTAAAATAAAAAAACTGACCAATATCGGGGTGATAAACATGCCAATAATATTTGAAAAAGACGCACTACATACAGCACTGGCTACGTTACCTTTTGCAACCGAAGTAAATGCGATAGAAGATTGAACTGTTGACGGCAAAAAGCACATAAACAGAAAGCCCCAATAGAGTTCTTTTCCTAAAAGCGGCAATAAAATAGGTTTGGCGATTAAGCCCAAGACAGGAAACAAGGCAAATGTAAACGTAAAAACAACTACGTGAAATTTCCAATGCGTGATGCCTTGAACCACTGCTTCTCTGGAAAGTTTTGCCCCATGTAAAAAAAATAAAATAGCGATCGCAGCTGAAGTAATTACACTAAAAACAGTCGCAGCAACCCCTGATACGGGTAAAAAACTTGCCAAAAGTACCATAACAATCAGTAAAATGGTAAAGCGATCTAATGCCAACAATTTTAACATTACAACATCCTGTAATCTTTGAATGCTCATTTAAGAGGTATAAAAAAGCCCAATAATTGAATTTACCTCATGGTAAAGTTCATCTTACGGGGCCAAATAAATAAAGCTAGTTTTTCAATTCAATGTTGAATATTTAGTTTATCTATACCACACTTATTAATTATTACGTGCATCTGCATCTTGCTGAATCAATTCAATTTTATAGCCATCTGGATCTTCGACAAAAGCAATGACAGTGACACCACCTTTCATGGGTCCAGCTTCACGTACTACATTGCCACCACGTGCCTTAATTTCTTCACATGCTTTATAGGCATCCGCTACACCAATTGCAATGTGTCCGTAGGCATTCCCTAACGTATAACTTTGCGTATCCCAGTTATGCGTCAATTCTAATACTGTTGTATCTGATTCTTCACCGTAACCCACAAAAGCCAAAGTGAAACGACCTTCTTCATAATCACGCTTACGAAGTAGTGTCATACCGAGCACTTCAGTATAAAATTTTAAAGATTGTTCCAAATTACCTACACGTAACATAGTATGAAGCATGCGCATTTTATGGGTCCTTATTTACAATTAAAGCATTCTGGTGATCCTTCAATAATTTTGCCACCCAAACCACTAAAATCAAAATAGGGAGACCAATTAAAGTCGTCATGAGGAAAAATTGAGGATAACCAATATTGCTAACGATAGTACCTGAATAACCGCCTAAAATCTTAGGTGTCAGTGTCATCAATGAGCTAAAAATAGCATATTGCACTGCTGTAAATGAAACACTGGTTAAACTTGATAAGAATGCAATAAAAGCTGCTCCAGCCAACCCAGATGCCAAATTATCGACGATAATGGCAAAATATAGCCATAAAGCACTATAGGGTTTAATCACCTTACCAGTAATTTCAACATCCTCGCCAGACTGAGCACTGATGGCAGGCAATGGCTGAATATCGATATCTAAATTTTGGGTAGAAGCTACCTGATTACTGACCACATAACCATGTGATGAAGTCGAAATGACTTGATTATGCTCAAGCACCTCAGCAACCAAATTTCTTGAAGCAGAATGAACCAAATTTTGCGCAGGAATAGCTGCACTAAATATGCCCGTTTTATCTAAATTTGCGTCAAACTTCTGACCATCTAACTGTATGATAATTTTTTGTGCATCATTTAAAGCGTGCCCAAAGTATTGCCCTCGTACCACAAGGCTTTTATTTTGTTCTTGAAGACTGACCGTATTATCACTTGTGACAGGCAAAAGCTGCATGTTATTTGGTTTTTGAGTACTGCTGAGATAAGGCAAGGTCGCAACTACAGCATTTAGAGAATCATCTTGGTATTTAGCTGTGACTTTAACTTCATTGGCTTGTGCCAAAATTTGACTGGGTACTTTAATTTTCCAATATCCCACCTCATCGGACTGAACTTGATAACGCTGTGTGCCTACAAGGACTTCGATATCACTTAACTGCTGACCAGATTTGACCAACCCAATGAAAATAAGATTGGTTGAGCTGGCTAAAATTGCTCCGACGAACATGAGTTTCATAATATTCATGCGCTGGGCAAGCAAGCCTCCCAAGAAACCGCCCACCAAGCTAAAAATCACACCATAAATTTTAACAGCTTCAGCAATTTGCTCTTTCGTAAAATTTAGGTCTTGATAAAATACATTTGAAATCACACCCGCAATAATGTCAGAAATACGGTAGAAACCAATCAATAACAATAAGACTAGTGCGAGTTTAACACCATAACGTTTAAAGAAATCTGCGATTGGATGTATCCAAGTTTCAAATGCCATCTGCTTGTTCACGGCACCCATTTTCACCAATAATGTACCGACCAAAACAGCGATAACAGCAGAACCAATAAAACGTAGAGCCTCAAAACAGAACAATAATAAGGAGTCCGAAATTTCAAATTGAGATTTAGCAGATTCAGTGATTGTGCCTGACAAAATATAGCTGATGACAAAGCCCATCACTGCAACAAAGAATACAGCGACCAAACGATAATAATCGGTGCGTTTATAATTTTTATAAACTCGATTAACTTGCGGTTCACGAATAGCCAAAGTCGTCAAAATACCAATCAACATTACTGCTGCCATGGCTAAATACGTGATTTTCCAAGCACTGTAAATATAATTGCCTTTTGCAGTACCCAATGATGCCGCTAAAAATAAAGCTCCTGCACCTGCAATAATCATCCCTATGCGATAACCCGCATTATAGGTTGCAGCAAGTACAGTCTGCATTTGTGTCTCAGCCAATTCGATTCGGTAAGCATCAATCACAATGTCTTGAGTTGCAGCAGAAAAACCCAACAATACTGCACCAACTGCCATTTGGTATAAATAAGCTTGTCCCAAAGCTGGATTAGAAAATGCCATAATTGAAATGGCACAAATAATCAACACTTGTGCAATCAACAACCATGCACGGCGGCGACCTAATTTTTTTGTCAAAAATGGAACAGGTAATTCATCGACCAGAGGTGCCCAAACAAACTTAAAGGAATAACCCAATGCAGCCCAGCTAAAGAAGGTTACTGCACTTTTATCAATTCCTGCCTCTCCAAGCCATAGTGATAAACTCGAAAAAATCAGTAAGATTGGAATACCGGCTGAAAATCCCAAAAAAAGCATGATCAGTGCACGGCGGTCAAGGAATGCCGTAAAGGCCGATTTCCATCCAGTAGATTGTGTTGTCATTGATTATTATGTTCTGCAAAACTCAATGTCGCTATTCAAACGCGTAATGCGCTCGGTTTCAACACAATTTACGAAATCATTATTTTATTTTATCGATTAAAGCATGCTGTTGGCTTGAATTTTTCAAACAAACCTGTATACCTTTAAATCTCTATCGCACTATTTCGTTTTGGATTTTACAGTGACCCAAAGACTCGAGCAAATGAATGCTTCTTTATCTGCCAATATTATCAACAGCAATGAAAAACTTAGCCAAAACAGCTTAAATTCCTCATTTGATCAACCAGAAATACAAAGTACTTTAGAAAAAACCAAGTTGAAGTCTGAACAACTCACTCATATTCCAAATTACGATAAAATACCGCCTTCAACTCGTCGTTTAAAACCTTTAAATAATTTTCTAGGCCAAGATCGTGCACGTGCTTCTGTAGAGGCCGGTATTGCGCTGCCTTACTCAGGTTATAATATTTTTGCCGTAGGAACTGCGGGTTTAGGTAAGCGCACCATGGTGAAACGCTTATTGCAACAACATGCGAAGACTATGCCGACACCGAACGATTGGGTCTATGTCAATAATTTTAAATTACCTCGTCAACCGCTTGCACTTGAACTTCCTTCTGGTCAAGCTGCAAAATTTCAAAGTATGTTGCATCAGGCATGGCAAACCATTCTTAAACAATTAGAACGCCGCTTTACTGCAGAAATTTATCACAATCGGATTGAATTGATTCGCCAACAAATTGGTGATGAACAACAGCAAGCGCTGATTGACCTGACCAAAGAAGGTCAATCCTTGGGTTTAAAACTCATTACTCGACATGAAGAACATTGTTTTGTACCTGTGCATTATATTGAAGATTCACTTGAAGAAATGACGACTGAAGAAATCAATGCGTTAAATAATAAAGAACGCGCTGAACTTTCGACCCACATGCGCCACATGGATAAAAAATTAGAACGTTTAGGTTTACATTTAGGCGATTTAGAAGATGATGCACGTGATAAAGTTCAACTCCTAAATCGTGACATTGCCAAACAAGTCGTCATGCCACGCATTGAGCAAATTTTAAATAAATTTAGTGAAGTTAAAGGCTTAGCAGATTATTTAAAATATTATGCTGAAGATATTATTGCCAATGTCGAAATTGTGCTTGAGCAAGAAGAAGACGATTTTACCCCAGGTTTATTTAGTCGCGTGCCTGCACGTTATCAAGCCAATATTATTGTATCTTATAAGCCAAATTCGGGTGCACCCGTTATTTTTGAAGATTTTCCGACCCATTACAATTTATTGGGTCATGTCGAACAATTAACGCAGAATGGTACCATTACCACAGACTTCACTCTTATTCGTCCAGGAACCTTGCATAAAGCCAATGGAGGATTTTTAATACTTGAAGCCGAACAATTACTTGAGCAGCCTTATGCATGGCAGGGATTAAAAAGAGCTCTAAAATCTGGTCAGTTAAAACTCTCTTCACTAGAACATATGCTCACCTTGACAGGCAGTATTTCAATTGAACCAGAAGCAATTCCATTAAATCTAAAAGTCGTTTTATTGGCTGAACCAGAAGTTTATTACGAAATTCTAGAAGTAGAACCAGAGTTAGGCAGTGTCTTTAAAATTCGTGCAGATTTTACCGATACATTACAACGTAATGACACCAATGAGCAGGCATATATGCAACTGATTGCCGACTATGTGCAATCAGATAAACTTCTACCCTTCGATCGTTCTGCCTTAGCCGCTTTACTGACTGATTCAAGTCGTCAAGCTGAAGATCAAAGTTCATTGTCATTACATGCCCTCACCTTGGGGGATTTAATTCGTGAAGCCCATCATCATGCGGCCAAAGCAGATGATAAAATTGTCACAGATAAGCACATCAATACTGCGCTACATCATCGCCAGTATCGCTTAGGTTATTTACGCGAATTATATTGGGAAGATTTATCACGTGGTACACAACTGATTGAGACCAAAGGTCATCGTCTTGGGCAAATTAATGCGCTTTCAGTGATTCATTATGCGGATGTAGAATTTGGCTTACCTTCACGCTTAACCGCCTCGGTCTATCAAGGTGGTGGTGATATTCTGGACATTGAACGCAGCGTCGAACTCGGAGGATCATTACATGCTAAAGGGGTGTTATTGATGTCGAGTTTCTTAAAAGCCCATTTTGGTCGTGAACAAACATTACACTTTTCTGCTGCTCTCGCCTTTGAGCAAAGCTATGGTCAAGTGGATGGGGATAGTGCAACCGTGGCTGAACTGTCTGCATTATTGTCCGCGATTAGTCAATTACCGATTGACCAATCATGGGCAATTACTGGTTCTATGAATCAGTTAGGTCAAGTCCAACCCATTGGTGGTGTAAACGCAAAAATTGAAGGTTTCTTTGATGCCTGTAAACTTCAAGGCTTAACCGGCAAGCAAGGCGTCATTATTCCACGACAAAACATGCAGCACTTAATGTTACGTCAAGATGTGATTGAAGCCGTTGAACAAGGTCAATTCCATATTCATGCCATTCAAACTATTGATCAAGCTTTAGAAATTTTAATGGCACGGCCTGTTGGAATATTAAATAAAAAAGGTCGTTACAGTAAAAATTCAATCTATGCTGCTGTTTTGGAACAGCTTGAATACTGGCAAGCGATTGAAGATGGCATAAATTTTGAAGAAGAGTCAAAGAAAAAAAAGAAAAAGAAAAAATCCAAAAAAAAGAAAAAGGAAGAAGCTGAAAAGCAGCTGAAAGCTGTTGACACAGTAGATTCTGGGAATACGACTGTTCATGCAATTGAAGCAAAATAATTTGCTTCCTTGACAATTTGAATAAAAAAAGCGCCTTTAGGCGCTTTTTTTATTCGTTACTGCTGAATTAAGCTTCAGGAGCAGCGCTATATTGTTCTACCAAAGATTTTAATTCACCTTTTTGGAACATCTCTAAGATAATATCGCTACCACCGATTAATTCACCATTAATCCACAATTGTGGAAAAGTTGGCCAATTTGCGATTTTCGGCAAAATTGTGCGAATATCTTGGTTTTCCAAAATATTAACATAAGCAAATGGACGACCAATTTGACTGAGTGCTTCAACCGCACGTGCAGAGAAACCACATTGTGGGAATTGCGGTGTACCTTTCATATAAAGAAGGACAGCATGTTTTGCAATTTGGTCACGAATTAACGCTTCAGTATCGCGTACTTGTTCAGTCATTGATAAATCCTCAACTCATTTGCCTCGCATTATACCCAAAACTTAGCAAAACAGTATGACTAAAGCAATATTTCCAATTTTATTTACATTTAGGCTTTTATTCTGTAGCAGATTTTGCTTATATAAACTTTTACTCCCCTCCACCTAACAGATAAGAGTTAGTCATGAATAACATTACCCTTGCGCCCGTGCAACCTGATCAACCTTCACATTTGATGCCTGTATTTGGTCGTCAGTCGATCAGTTTTGTGCGTGGACGAGGTTCTTATCTTTATACAGAAGATGGCACTGAATATTTTGATGCACTTACAGGTATTGCCGTATGTGGTTTAGGTCATGCTCATCCGGTTATTGCACAAGCAATTGCAGATCAAGCTGCCACGCTTATTCATACCAGTAACTTATATGAAGTACCTTGGCAAACGGCAGCAGCACAAAAATTGGCTGAAGTTTCAGGGATGGAAGAAATTTTCTTCTCGAACAGTGGTGCAGAATCGAACGAAGGTGCGATTAAAATTGCGCGTAAATTTGGTTCAATGCAAGGGATCAGTCATCCAAAAATTATTGTCGCAGATCATTCTTTTCATGGCCGTACCATGGCAACTCTGTCGGCAACAGGGAACAAAAAAGTTCAAGAAGGTTTTGGACCTTTAGTTGAAGGTTTTATTCGTGTTCCTTTTGGTGATATTGAGGCCATTCAAGAAGCAGCAATTAACCATCCTGACATTGTGGCTATTTTTGTGGAACCCATTCAAGGCGAAGGCGGTGTGAATACTGCACCTCAAGGTTTTAGCTATTTGGAAGAAATTCGTCAAATCTGCAATCAACATAACTGGCTAATGATGTTAGATGAAGTTCAAACGGGTAATGGCCGTACTGGTCAATATTTTGCTTACCAGCACACCAATATTGTGCCTGACGTTTTAACCACAGCCAAAGGTTTAGGTAATGGTTTTCCAATTGGTGCGGTCATGACTCAAGGACGCGGTGTCGGTGTACTGACTGCTGGAAATCATGGTTCAACTTATAGCGGCACAGCATTGGGTTCACGCGTGGTTTATACAGTCATTGATCTGATTCAAAAAGACAATTTGGTTGAAAATGCAGCAAAAATGGGTGCATATATTGTCGAACAACTTAGACAACAACTGAGTGATCAAGAAATCACGGTTCGTGGTTTTGGATTAATGATTGGTATTGAATTACCAAAAGGATGTGCAGAACTGGTCAATACAGCACGTGATGAATATCACCTGATTATTAACGTGACTGCTGGTTCTGTGATTCGTCTCTTACCTACTTTGAATATCAACAAAGAACAGGCAGACTTGTTAATTGAACGTCTGGTCAAAATGATTAAGACTTTTTTAGCCTAATTTCGGCCGATTACAAGTAAAAAATAATGCCAGTCGGTATAAAACTTGACTGGCATTATTTGATTTAGAATATGGGTGCTGAGATACTTTTAAAATAAACGGATTACTATTCTGTATTCACTAGCATGATTAACATGTATTTAAAAATAATATATTTCAAAGTCGTATTAAAATTATAAATCTTTTATCTAAAAATAATTTATTCATATAAATAGTATAAATAATTTTCCCAAAATATTTGGAATTGCATAATTCCAAGTTAATCCCTTTTATGAAGCATCTTGATAAATCCTACCCCCAGGTAATTGACTAAAATACTGCTTGAGTGTCTCTATACAGCGATGGATTTTCATCGTTTGCTGCTCTCGCTTTGAAATAATGGCATATAAAGTAAAATGTGGCAGTTTCCACTCTGGTAAAACTTCGACCAAATGACCACTGACCAAATCTTTTTGTACATCCAAATATAATATCCGTGCAATGCCATGCCCTTGTTGACATAAAGCTTTGGTGACCAATACATTATTTGAAGACAAACGAGAATTCATATCTAAACTAATTATTTCACTGCTTACCGCATGCTGAAATGTAAAATTCTGAGAATTTTTCATGACATTGATGGGAATCAAATCATGATGTCTTAAATCCTCTGGATGCGAAATCGGTGCTGTATGATTCAAATAACTTGGCGAAGCCACCAAAATTTGTTCGGCTCTGGCTAGAGGAACAGCATGCAAATGAGTGTCTTCAATCTTTGAGGTCATACGTAATGCAATATCAATGCGACCATCGATTAGATCAATATATTGGTTATCGGCTTCTAAATGAACAGATAATCCACGATGAGCTGACATCCAGTGTGACAATGCAGGAATCACATGATTTGCACCCAACTCTGGTGTCGTGGCAATCCGTAAATCACCAACCAAGTCATCTCTTAATTCATTAATCCTGATTTTACCGCGCTCTGCAGCAGCCAGCATTTCTTGACAGCTGTGGAAAAAAGCTTGTCCAGCTTCAGTTAAACTCAATTTTCTTGTTGAACGATGTAAAAGTACAACTTCCATATCTTGTTCTAAAGAACGAATTTGCTGACTGACAGCACTGGTGGTGATACCTAAATCACGTGCTGCACCACTAAACGAGTTTTTTTCTACAACACAAGCAAACACACCCATTGCCCGAAGTTGATCTAACATAAACTCCCCCCTATTTTTATGCGATCATTTATCTTTTGATAAAATCAACTCATTGTATTATACGGTGAAATTTTTGAAATGCATTAGCATAATTTAACTAATTGGTAAGACCTTGGTCGGATCAATGGGTTTACCATCTAAACGTACTTGAAACTCTAACATGGTACGGCTAGCGCCACTTGAGCCCATTTCGGCAATTTTTTGACCTGCTGTCACATTTTGCCCACTGTTCACATTCATTTTACTGTTGTGTGCATAGGCCGTAATGTAGCCATCGATATGTTTAATCAGGATCAAATTACCATATTCTTTTAATCCGTCTGCGGCATATACCACTTGGCCATCTGCAGCAGCAAAAATTGCATCACCGACATTTCCGCCATAACGAATTCCTTTGACATTCGAAGCCAAATTAAAGTTTTGAAGGACGGCACCATTACTCGGCTTCACCCAACGCAAGGTAGACACTTTAGACGTTACAACGGGTGCAACAGGAATACTACTTACTGGTGCAGTGGTTTTAGGCAAAGTCGTTGGTACTTGAACCGTTTGACGTTGAATTGGTGCTGCTTGTGTCACTGCTTGAGTCGTACTACGGCGTGACCCAGTATCTTTTAGTCGTAAAGATTGACCCACATAAATTCGATAGGGTGATGCGATATCATTCATTTCCGCAACACTGACATAACCTAAACCATAACGTGCCGCGATTGCACTTAAGGTGTCACCAGAACGCACTGTATAATAGTCGGGTGCAGTCGCATAACGGGTGGTATTATTGATTTGTGGTTTTGATGCGCAACCACTTAAAACAACGGTCGAGATAACAGCTGTAGATAACACAATGGTTTTCAACAAGGCTGTGGGCATAGAAAATAAGCGATATTGTGACACCAAGTGCATTATTCATCCTCTCTTAATATATAAATGTATCTATTGATTTGCGCTAAGATTAACAAAAAAGTATATGAAAAATTCTTTCTGTTCTGTATTTTCACAAAGTTATAACACTACTCTAGATTATTTGGAAAACTGACTGTGCAAACTGGTTAAAATGTCATAATTTGTAGCATCCATTTGAATAGGCGTAATACTGACATAACCATTCGCAACCGCAAAAAAATCTGATTCTATTTCAGTGAAGCCTTTTTGCGGATCTGCTACGGCCTCTCCCGATAATCCAATCCAATAGACTTGACGACCACGCGGATCAACATGGCTAGTAATCGGCTTAGATTGGCTACGGCGTCCTTGATACGTTATTTTTGCCCCTTGAAATTTGGGTACATCTGGGATATTGATATTAAAAATATGGCGTGGTGGTAAAGTCGGTAAACCCGCAACAATAAAATCATGTACCCACTGTGCAGCAAGTTGATAATCTTTTGGATCATCATAAGCACGAACATTTGGCCCAGCGAGCGATACTGCAATTGCAGGTTGTTTCATCAGCCGTCCTTCAAATGCTGCTCCCACGGTTCCTGAATACAAAACATCATCGCCTAAATTTGCGCCGCTATTAATACCACTGACCACCAAGTCAAATTCAAAATCGAAAAGACCATTCATGGACAAATAAACACAATCGGCTGGCGTTCCATTCACAGCCCATACATCGGATGCGATTTTTATAGGTCGCAATGGTCGATCTAAAGTGAGAGCGCTAGAAAAACCGCTGCGCTCACTTTCAGGCGCAACCACGACGACTCGCCCTAATGGTGCCAAAGCCAAAGCAAGGGCCTGAATACCAGGAGCAAATACCCCATCATCATTGGCAATTAATATATTCACTTAAAAATCTCATCGAGTTAAAGAATGGCGGGTCAGAATATTTGATTGAATTATCTAAAGAATTATATATATTTAGTTTTCAATATCCATTCAATATATGTGATTTAATCATGATTAAAATGATCTCATTTCGTAGCCTAATGGGTTTAGGTTTGGCAGTATTTCTATCACAAGCAGTTTTAGCTGATGATAGTTTATCCATTGCCGAAGCTGACGCCATGATTAAAGAAGATCTTGCTTCAACGCAGGTTTTGATTGAAGTCTGCCCAACACTGAATGGTAAAAATGCAAAATTTGATCAGAATATTCAAAAAATCATTGAATCCCATTTAGAAAGCCATTCAAATAAATCAATGACTTTTGATAAAATTCAAAAAGATAGTGAATATCAGTCTTTTTTAAATGAAGCACGCCAAGCAGCAAAAGAAACCACTCAAGATGAACAAAAATCAGTGTGTAATGATGTTATCAACTACGAAGCATATTCTCAAAATATGAGTGAATAATTTTTTGCTTATTTAGGCTTATAAAAAAGAGTATAAAAATGGATATTTTTATACTCTTTTTAATTTGAATATTTTACTTTTATCATTTTATAACAATTTCAACAGCTTCAATACATTTAAGCACTTACAATTACGAAAAATTTCAGTAAGCTTGTTTTCATTGTTCCATTTTTTAAATACTTTAGTTAGGTTGGTTTAAATGAAATTATCTCGATTAAAATCGTTTTCTTTGGGTCTTGTTACCATGAGTATCATGGCAGCGTCTGTTACACATGCAGCTCAAAAAGATGAAAATATAGAAGTAACACCGACACAAGAAATTACCCAGCAAGAACTTGCAGCTATTTATGTATTATCTGAAGTTTGCCCGAAATTAGTGAAAGATGAAACTCAATTTGAGCAAGGTTATGCCAAATTGGCCCAAGAATATTTACCCAATGAAAAAAATGCGGTTTCTGCTTTATCAAAACTCAGTAAAGAAAGAAAATTTAAATCTATCTTAACTGAAGCACGAAATGATGCAAAAAAAGCAGGCGACACAAAAAACACAGCTATTTGCCAAGAGTTAGTGACATATAACCCTTAGTACAAAACGGTTACAATACTTTTTAAATAAGCCGATTTCACGGTAGAAGTCGGTCTAGCTTTATCCTAAAATGCTAGGCTCTTTGTGCTTATATCAAGATATTGGAACCACGTAGAATGACCCACAAAAGCGCCTTTGCTGCATTATTACTATTACCAAGTTTTACTTACGCAGCAACTTTATTATCTGCACCACCAGAACTCAATAATAAATCTTATGTTCTGATGGATTATGAGACAGGGCAAATTCTCGCATCGAAAAATGAAAATGAAAAATTAGCCCCTGCCTCAATGACCAAGATGATGACCAGTTATCTGATCGAACAAAAGTTATTAAGTGGTGATCTCACAGAAGATGAGAAAGTTCGTATGAACGAGTCTGCATGGTGCCGTGGTAGTAGTACGGAATCATGTATGTATGTGCCATTGAATGGAACTGCAACAGCTTTAGAAATGCTGCGTGGAATTATTATTCAATCAGGTAATGACGCGTCTAAAGCCATGGCAGAACATATTGCCGGTAATGAAGGTACCTTTGCTCACATGATGAATGTAGAAGCAAAACGTATTGGGATGAAAAATACTAACTTTATCAATTCAACAGGTATGCCAGCTGAAGGGCATTATTCAACTGCAAAAGATATGGCCGTTCTTGCGCAACATATCATCCATGACAGTTCAAAATATTATCCAATTTATTCTGAAAAAGAATTTACTTTTAACGGCATTAAACAGGGTAACCGTAATGCCCTGCTTTATACCGACCCAAGTGTAGATGGTTTAAAAACAGGTCACACCAACGAAGCAGGTTATTGTCTCACCACTTCTGCTAAACGTGGTCCAATGCGCTTAATTTCAGTGATTTTTGGTACCAACAGTATGAATGATCGTGCTTCACAAACACGTGAAATTTTGGCTTGGGGTTTTTCAAACTTTGAAACTGTAAAAGTTCAGTCTGCCAATCAAGTTTTGGCAAAAGCTAAAATTTGGTATGGTAAAGACAAAGAAGTTCAAATTGGTTTAGCTGAAAATTTCAATGTCACTATGCCTAAGGGTCAAGCCAATGCGATTAAAACGCAATTGGTGGTACAACCTAAACTCACTGCTCCACTTAAAAAAGGCCAAGTCATTGGTAAATATGTAGCGAGTCTTGATGGTAAAGTGATTTCTGAAAAACCTCTTGTTGCGCTTCAAGCTGTTGAAGAAGCGGGTTTCTTTTCAAAAATGTTAGATCATATTAAACAATTTTTTAGCAATTTATTTTAAGTTTAAAGTCATTCTCTAGTCTTAAGCAAAAGCATCTATAGTAAATATAGGTGCTTTTGCTTTTATACTCAGTTTAGTTTCACAACATTCTAGAAATTTTATGAAAAAGAATATTCGCCCTTATTTAAATCAAAGCCCACACATAAATGATCATTGTTATATTGATGAAATGTCTGTAGTCATTGGCGACGTTGTTCTCGGTGAAAATGTTTCGGTTTGGCCTTTTGCCGTGATTCGTGGTGATGTCAATTATATCAAAATTGGTAAAAACTCAAATGTGCAAGATCATTCTATGTTACATGTGAGTCATAAAAATGCAGCCAAACCGAATGGTTCACCGCTGATTATTGGCGAAGATGTCACCATCGGTCATCATGTGACTTTGCACGGTTGTACTGTGGGTAATCGAGTCTTAATTGGCATTAATACGATTGTTTTAGATGATGTGATTATTGAAGATGATGTCATGATCGGTGCAGGTAGTTTGGTGCCACCTCGTAAAGTCTTAAAAAGCGGTTATTTATATGTGGGAAGCCCAGTCCAGCAAGTTCGTCCACTGACTAAAAAAGAACTGGAATTTTTACCTTATTCAGCACAGAACTATGTGAAAGTTGCAGTGAATTATTTAGAAAGTTCTAAAACGTCCATCTAAGTGATATTTTTCTTCTTTATCAACATATTTTTTATTCGCTTCTCATTTCACTCAAAATACTATTTTGGGAGTTCTACTCAAATTTTAAAATGCATTGGGTGGTACTTTAAAAAAGCATTCACCATAGCCACCACGGCCTAAATTTTGTAGAATACTCTTTTTATTCCTTGGTGCTTTCAATGACCGCTTGGACTGCTCACGTTACTGTCGCAACTGTTGTCGAAAAAAATGGGAAATTCCTGTTTGTTGAAGAACATACTGAAGGTGTTACGCATAGTGTATTCAATCAGCCTGCGGGTCATGTTGAATGTGGTGAAACGCTGATTCAAGCCGCTATTCGTGAGACCATGGAAGAAACAGGCTATGAAGTCGAAATTGACTCCTTGCTCGGTATATATACCTATACCCCTCCCATGTTCCCCGATCGTACCTACTATCGTTTTTGCTTCTTAGCACATGAGTTGAAGCATCATTTAGATGCTAAGCTGGATATTGATATTATTGGTGCCGTTTGGATGACTTTAGATGAACTTATTGAGTCTGCACGTGCACGTAGCCCCTTGGTCATGAAAGCTGTAAAAGATGCTTTATCTGATCAAAAATATCCTTTATCGCTCGTTTATGAGCACCAAAACTCTCCTTTAATTTCAAACTTGGATGCTTAATCCTATGCAACAACGTGTCATCGTCGGTATGTCTGGTGGTGTAGATTCTTCTGTTTCTGCAGCACTTCTTCTTCAACAAGGATATCAAGTTGAAGGGCTTTTCATGAAAAATTGGGAAGAAGATGATGGCACGGAATATTGTACTGCCATGGAAGATTTAGCCGATGCACAAGCGGTCTGTGACAAAATTGGCATCAAACTGCATACCGCCAACTTTGCCATGGAATATTGGGATCGGGTATTTGAACATTTCTTGGCAGAATATGCTGCGGGTCGCACCCCAAATCCTGATATTTTATGCAATAAAGAAATTAAATTCCGCGCATTTTTAGACCATGCCATAAACCTCGGTGCAGATTTTATTGCCACTGGCCATTATTGCCGTCGCGGTAAAACCATGACGAACTCGCGTGGTGATGAATATTCACCTTTACTTCGTGGTGTGGACAGCAATAAAGACCAAACTTATTTTTTGCATGCTGTACATGGACGTGAAATTAACAAAACGTTGTTTCCTGTTGGTGAAATTGAAAAGCCTGAAGTACGTCGTATTGCAGAAGAACTGGGTCTAGCAACAGCCAAGAAAAAAGATTCAACTGGTATTTGCTTTATTGGCGAACGCCGTTTTAACGATTTCCTCAAACAATATCTCCCTGCTCAAGCGGGAAAAATTTTCCTCGATACAGGTAAAGAGGTTGGTGAACATCACGGCTTAATGTACTATACGCTCGGTCAACGTGGCGGCATTGGTTTAGGTGGACTTAAAGGCGAATCTGAAGGTGCATGGTTTGTTCTATACAAAGATATTGAAAACAATCGTTTGGTCATTGGTCAGGGTCATGAACATCCGTTGATGCAAAGTACTATACTTTGGAGTAAGACGATTGACTGGGTGGCAGGTGAGCAAGAGATTCCTGAAACAGGTTTTCGTTGTACAGCCAAAACGCGTTATCGCCAACCCGATCAACCTTGTGTCATTTATAAAGATGCGCTGGCACCCAATGCAATTCGCGTTGAATTTGATGAACCCCAACGTGCGGTCACGCCAGGTCAAAGCGTTGTATTTTATGCTGATGAAGTTTGTTTAGGTGGTGGTGTGATTCATCATACCAATGCACCAAAACCTGATTTTATTTAAAAGGAAGTGATAGGCATGGCTGAGTTACCCTTTCAACAGCCTCAAACTTTGAATATACGCCAAAATCGAGCTTTGGCGTTGGCAGCTGTGTTTCAGTCAACACAGTTGACCCATATGACGGCCATGTCGGGGCAACAAAGTATGGGCGAAAGTGGTGGTTTTTATTTACAGCAACTGATTAAAGCCAGCCTCAATATTCGCCCCACTGCAAATGAATCTTGCCAAACTCTGCATTTTTTTAATCAATTGGCCGATATTTCTCTCGGTTTAAAAACTTTAGAAAACAGTATTACCCAGCCTTTCAATACTTCTCCTAAATCGCGCTTACCGAAACTCTCTAATACAAAATTACCGATGAGTTATGCAATGGCGCTGCTGCAATTAGAAAAAAAAGTTTATAGCAATCCAAAATTCGTTGAAATAATTGAACAGTCACAACAGAAAATTCTGAAACAATTGTCTTTTTTTGACAATAATTATCTACATCCCAGTATTATTGCTAATCTTGCTCAAACTTACATTGAAACTGCTGGACAAATTAATCCACGCATTATGGTCAAAGGCAATGCACAAGCATTTAAAGATGCTTCTCACACCAATCGTATTCGTGCTTCCTTATTTACTGGCCTGCAAATGGCACACTTATGGCGTCAGTTGGGTGGCAGTTCATGGGGCATGATTTTCAGTAAGCGTAAGCTACTTCAAGATATTCAAGATCTCGCTCGTTTACAGTATCAGGTGGTTTAACTGATGCTATTCGGGCTTTGTTTTACGTTTAATTCCAAAGTTTAAGGAATCGCTATGAACGCTTTAACCGCACTTTCTCCATTAGATGGACGCTACGCAAGCAAATGTGATGCGCTTCGTCCTTTCCTCTCTGAGTTTGGTTTAATCCATGCTCGTGTGACTGTTGAGGTGCGTTGGTTACAAGCGCTTGCAAACCGTCCAGAAATTACTGAAGTTCCTGCTTTTTCAGCAGCAACCAATGCTGCTTTAGATGTAATCGTTACAGATTTTTCTGAAGATGATGCAAACCGTATTAAAGAGATTGAACGTACCACTAACCACGACGTAAAAGCGGTTGAATACTTCCTAAAAGAAAAAATTGCACATATTGATGAATTAAAAGATGCAGGTGAATTTATTCACTTTGCATGTACTTCTGAAGACATCAATAACTTGTCTCATGCCCTTATGTTAAAAAATGGTCGTGACGTTCTTGTTGCTTCTATGCAAAGCATTATCGATGCCATTGCGACTTTGGCTGAAACACATGCAGAACAAGCAATGTTGTCTCGTACACATGGTCAAACAGCAAGCCCAACCACTTTGGGTAAAGAAATGGCGAACGTGGCTTACCGCCTTGCTCGCCAGATCAAGCAATTTAACAATGTTGAGTTACTCGGTAAAATCAATGGCGCTGTAGGTAACTACAATGCGCATTATTCAGCATATCCAGATATTAACTGGCCTGCACATTCACAAGCATTTGTTGAATCTTTAGGTTTAGCATTTAATCCGTACACCACGCAAATTGAACCACATGATTACATGGCGGAACTTTTTGATGCGTTACGTCGCTTCAACACCATTTTGATCGACTTTAACCGTGACGTTTGGGGTTATATCTCTTTAGGTTTCTTCAAACAACGTTTGAAAGAAGGTGAAGTTGGTTCTTCAACGATGCCACATAAAGTCAACCCGATTGATTTTGAAAACTCTGAAGGTAACTTAGGTTTAGCCAATGCAGTATTGGCTCACTTGGGTGAAAAACTGCCTATTTCTCGCTGGCAGCGTGACTTAACTGACTCGACCGTGCTTCGTAACATGGGTGTTGGTTTTGCACAAAGCTTAATTGCATTTGATGCCTGCTTAAAAGGGATTGGTAAATTAGAGCTTAACGCTGCACGTATTGATGAAGATTTGGACCATGCTCAAGAAGTCTTGGCTGAACCGATTCAAACCGTTATGCGTCGTT
Source organism: Acinetobacter albensis (assembly GCF_900095025.1). Classification (GTDB taxonomy): domain Bacteria; phylum Pseudomonadota; class Gammaproteobacteria; order Pseudomonadales; family Moraxellaceae; genus Acinetobacter; species Acinetobacter albensis. The sequence goes on from NZ_FMBK01000007.1 coordinate 48,949, forward strand.
ACAACGTAGAAAAACCATACGAAAAATTAAAAGCCCTTACTCGCGGTCAAGCCATGACACGTGACATGATGGTAGATTTCGTAAATGGTCATGAGCTTGAAGTAGTGCCTGCTGCAGATCGTGCACGTCTCGCGACAATGACTCCTGCAACTTACACGGGTAATGCTGCGGATCAAGCCAAACAAATTAAAGATTTGATTGCTAAAATCTAATTAAATTTTAATACCAAAAAGCGAAGCTTCGGCTTCGCTTTTTCATTATCATTGCAATACTTTAGAGTTGAAAATAATAAGATGATTGAATATCAATTCAGCTTAAAACATTGGTTTGCACTTGGCTTCGTTTTATTTGCAACTATCATTGCAAGTATTCAGCCCCTCGAATTATCGTCTTATCTATTGCATCAGATTGGTACAGTATTAATGCTGATCGCGCTATTCATTTGTTTAAAAAAGATAGGACTGAATTATTCTAGCTTTCTTTTTTATCTTCTATTTTTACTGATTCATATTGTCGGTGCGCACTATCTTTATTCTTATGTACCTTATAATGACTGGCTCATAAAATTATTCAATTTTGATTTAAATCAAACGTTGGGTTGGTCACGGAATATGTACGATCGTCTGGTCCATCTTGCTTCAGGTTTATTACTTTACCCCATCTTCTATCGTCTATTTCAAGTTTGGTTACCTACATTAAAACCCTTCACACTTTTTCTTTTGGTCATTCAATTTGTCATGGCGACCAGCCTCATTTATGAATGGATCGAATGGAGCATTGCGATGGGTTTATCACCAGAGGAGGCAGAAAACTATAATGGACAGCAAGGAGATATTTGGGATGCGCACATGGATATGCTACTGGCGACTCTTGGCGCAATGCTTTCGGGTCTGATTTTTTTAATAAAAGCACCAAAGCCATCAGCACCAATTTAATAAAGTCTTTTTAGAATCATTTTATTTACGCTCAATCTATCCATTTTAAAATTTTCGATTCAGATAAATGCGTATTTTTCTGACGATCATATAATTCAAAGCAAACATACTCATCTTTATTTTGACGCGCCAAACTTTCATCAAACCGAAAATGGCGGAAATATTGAGAATGATCCAAGTGAACTGTAATTCGCTCAAAAGTCTTCTGGCTATGCCGTCCTCCAGTAGAATAGTTTTTATAATATTTCACAATACCGCAGGCTGTAGACACAGTAATGGTTTTATTATTATTTAAATATGCTCCATAACCAAAAATTAAAAATCCAGGAAGCATCAAGAGAAATGGGGCACCCGCTTTCCAATCATTTGGTTTAACCTGAGGAACAATATATAAAATGGCGTAGGTGGGCAATCCAACACTGCACATGATCCCCAAAACTATCAGAAACGTTGCCATCTTATTGCTAAACAATTGAATAATGATGAAATAATATTAGCATAAGCATTTAATAAAGTAATAAAAAAGCACACCGAAGTGTGCCTTAATTCTGAATCAGACTATTTGCTTAAAGTTTTGGATCTCTTATTTGAATCAAATTTGAATTGGCTTGAGTCAAAGTTTCCATCACTTTATTCATTACCGCAGGAATCAAACCATCCGCCATTTGTGCAGCTTGTAAGCCTAATTTTTCACCGAAAGTAGGTTTACGACGGGTATCAATCATATAGACATCATGCTGCGTCAATAAACTCAGTAAGTATTCATCTGAAGTTTGCAATTGATCAACTAAACTTAATTCAAGTGCATCTTTACCATACCAGTGCTCACCTGTTGCTACGAGTTCAACGTTGAGTTGTGGACGATATTTTTCAACAAAATGCTTAAATAGCTCGTGTGTTTGTTGCAATTCTTGTTCAAATTTGGCTTTACCTTCTTCAGTATTTTCACCAAACATGGTCACTGTACGTTTGTATTGACCCGCAGTATATAATTCAAAATCAATATTTTTTTCTTTCAATAAACGGTTAAAGTTTGGTATTTGCGCCACTACACCAATTGAACCCAGCACTGCAAAAGGGGCAGAAACAATTTCATTGGCAATACAGGCCATCATATATCCACCACTGGCTGCTACTTTATCGACACAAATCGTCAAGTTAAAACCAGCATCTCGCAAACGTACCAATTGTGCAGCAGCTAAACCATAGCTATGTACCATACCGCCTGGGCTTTCCAAACGAACAACAACACGGTCACGCCCTGCTTTTGCTGTCGCTAAAATAAGCGTAATTTCTTCTCTCAAATTTTCAACCGCAGATGCCGCTGTATCTCCTTTGAAATCGAGTACATAAACTTTTTGATTATTCTTTTTACGTAATCTTGTTTCCTTAGACAGTTGCTGAGCCAATTGTAATAGTTCAAATTTGCCCGCAGTAGTTTGCGCAATTTTTTTACGTTGTTCATTTACACGCGCATTTAAATGACTAATACGAATTTCGGCAGGTAATTTAGGCGTATGGAATAACATAGAAAATAATTTCTCTAATTGTATTTACTGTGATCTTTAACATGAGGCCTAATGCTCAAAAATTCAATATGAATTTTATAAATCCTCTAGCTTTCTGATTGCAATATATTGACTGCTCATGATCATTATTTTGAAAATAATATCTTGAAATATTGCGATCAACTTAAAAATGATTCCCCGCTAAATACAGGAACCGCATAAAAAAAGACTTCTGCACAATACAAAAGTCTATTTTTATTGCTGAGCAAGCGAAATAAATAATCCTTCAGCCGGCCTTATTTTTTTATTTTTATAATCAACATTTAAACTTAACCAAAACGGCCTGTAATGTAGGCTTCAGTTAATTGATGATCGGGTTGAGTAAATACTTTTTCAGTCGAGTTCACCTCAATTAAATCACCTAAATGAAAGTATGCTGTACGATCCGATACGCGTGCTGCTTGTTGCATCGAGTGAGTCACAATAGCAATCGTATATTGAGTTGAAAGTTCTGAAATCAGTTCTTCAATTTTTGCTGTTGCAATTGGGTCGAGTGCTGAGCAGGGTTCATCCATTAGAATCACTTCTGGACTCACCGCAATGGTACGTGCAATACATAAACGTTGTTGCTGACCACCGGACAAACCAGTACCCGGTTGGTTTAAACGGTCTTTGACCTCGTTCCAAAGTCCAGCTTTGTGTAGGCTGTTTTCAACAATTTCTTCAAGGTCATATTTATCACGTGCCAAACCATGAAGTTTAGGCCCATAGGCCACATTATCAAAAATAGATTTTGGGAAAGGATTTGGCTTTTGAAAAACCATACCAACTTGCGCACGAAGCAATACCACATCTAAGTTAGCATCATATAAATCTTGATTATCTAACATCACTTTACCCGTTACACGACATGAATCAATGGTGTCGTTCATACGGTTTAAAGTACGCAAGAATGTGGATTTACCACAACCGGATGGACCAATGAATGCAATGACTTCATTTTCATAGATATTTAAATCAATACCTTTGATTGCCTCTGCTTCACCATAATAAACATGTACATCTGAGGTACTCAATTTTACATTTGACGTTTCACTTTCTTTTTTAGTTGACGTCTGAGTATCAAATTGAGAAATAAATGAAGTACTTGGTCGTGCTTTATCTACTTCAGGAGCGGTAAATTGTTTCTGTTCTGGATTCACGGATTTATCCTGTTTTAAGGAATTTGTTTTTGACATAGCTGATTCAGTATTCATATATTGCCTCTCCTACCAACGAACTTCAAATTTCTTACGTAACCAAATAGCAAGACCATTCAAGCTCACCATCAATGCCAGTAATACAATAATCGCAGCTGCAGTACGCCCTTCAAAGAAGTTACGCAATTCATTACCTTGCCATAAGAAAATTTGTACAGGTAATGCCGTTGATTGATCAAACGGAGTAGCAGGTACACTTGCAACAAATGCACTCATACCAATCAGTAACAATGGCGCGGTTTCACCAAGTGCTTGGGCAACCCCAATAATTGCACCTGTTAAAATACCTGGAATCGCAAGAGGTAAAACATGATGAAAAACTGTTTGTACACGAGATGCACCCAAACCTAATGCTGCTTGACGAATCGAAGGCGGTACTGCTTTAAGCGAAGCACGTGTGGTAATAATTACAGTTGGGAGTGTCATGAGACTTAAAACCAAGCCACCTACCATTGGTGCTGAAATCGGTAAATGCATCCAGCCAATAAAAATAGCAGCACCGAGTAGACCAAAAACAATGGATGGTACAGCAGCCAAGTTATTAATATTGACTTCAATTACATCGGTAATAAAGTTTTTCGGTGCAAATTCTTCTAAGTAAATTGCAGATGCCACGCCAATTGGAATTGAGATAAAAATCACAATTAACATCATGAACAATGAGCCCATGAATGCACCAGCCAAACCAGAAGTTGCAGGTGAACTACGTGAATCTGGGTTGGTAAAAATGTTGGTGTTAAAGGTATTTTCAATCACACCTTTTGCCTTTAAATCATCAGCGATCTGACGAATTTCAGGGCTAAGTTGTTGCTGTTCATCTGGTAATGAACGATCAATGTTTCCTGCCAACCAAACATCTACATTTGCATCAGCCAAAATATTTAAATCTTTTTTCTGGCCTATTAATGCAGGATCTGCAAATACCATATCACGCAGACGATAACTTTCAGAACTGGTATATAAACTTCCAATCTCATCACTTTTTGATGCAATGCTCGGATCTTTCGCAATCAGACCATTTACAATAAGAGCATCCCAGTCAACCATGCCCATTTCAGATTGCCAAGCAATATAACGCTCTTGGAATTGTGCAGGAGATTCCCCTTGGCTTTGCGTCGGTTTTGGTCCTACGTTAATAATCGTCGGGTCAAAATAAACAGGCACGTTCATACTGCTTTGCCAAAATGCAGGTAAGCCTTTGATCAGGATACTGCCAAATAACAAAACGACGAAGAACAAACCAGTAATGACAGCAGAGAATCCAAAAAAACGGAACATTTTTTCTTTACGATGGCGCTTGGCCAAAGAACTTGAAATTTTCTGTTTACGTTTTTCGCGTAATTCAGCTGCAACGCGAGGATCTTGTACTTGATCCAGAGAAGATGTATTAGAAGTACTCATTCGTATTGCTCGCGATATTTACGCACAATAAACAGTGCAACAATGTTCAAACCTAAAGTAATCACAAATAAGGTTAAACCCAATGCAAATGCCACCAATGCTTGAGGGCTTGCAAAGTCTGTATCACCTGTGAGCTGATTGACAATCGTAATGGTCACCGTTGAAATGGCTTCAAGCGGATTTGCATGTAATAGCGGGCTATTCCCTGCTGCAAGTACCACAATCATGGTTTCGCCAATAGCACGGGAAGCTGCCAGTAAGAACGCCCCAATAATGCCGGGTAATGCTGCGGGTATCACCACTTGACGAATCGTTTCAGACTTCGTGGCACCCAATCCCAAAGAACCGTCACGTAAAGCACGGGGTACTTGAGTAATAATGTCATCTGAAAGTGAAGATACAAATGGAATAATCATGATCCCCATGACAAATCCTGCGGTTAAAGCACTGGTCGCATTAATTTCCAGACCAATTGTGGCACCCAACATTTTAAAGAATGGGCCAATAATCATCAGCGCAAATACGCCGTACACGATGGTTGGAATACCCGCTAAAACTTCAATGGTTGGTTTTGCCCAAGCACGAAAACTTGGTGGTGCATATTCAGCTAAATAAATTGCAATCATCAGACCGACAGGTACTGCAACCAATAAAGCAATACCACTCACCATTAAGGTACCCCATAAAAGTGGGAGTAAGCCATAACTTCCTTCAGCACTTCCTGAGGTACTAAATCCGGGATTCCATTCTGTACCAAAAAAGAAATCGAGTGGACTGACAAAGTCAAAGAAGCGCATTGCTTCGCTGAACATCGACATCACAATACCAATCGTGGTTAAAATTGCGACACCTGAACATAAAGCCAAAGCAATATTGATTGTTTTTTCAACTTGATTACGTGCACGATACTGCTGAGCAACATGTTTTTTTGCCCAAACCAATCCCACCAGTGCAGCGCAAATGACAACAGCTAATTTTGCAAAAGAGCTGATCGTTTCTATTTTTGCGAGTTCTCGTGCAGCTGCAACTTCATATACAGCCGCTTGATCGCTAACACCAAAACCTGAAGCAATGGCTTGAACGCGATCAATTAATACTTCAATACCTGCTTGATCGAGCGTTGCTGCGATATTTGCAGGAATATTACTTAAAACGACATGTCGTAGAATATTCGGCTCGACAATATTCCAAACCAATAAAACTAAAAAAGCAGGGATACCACACCATAGAGCAACCAATGCACCGTAATATCCTGGACGAGAGTGTAATTTCGCAGAATTATTTCCCTTACCTGCTAGATTACGGCTTTTCGATAACCCGATTTGATAGGCTACGGCAATCAATGCCAGTAAAACACCTATGAGTAGCAGATTCATGTATTCTCCACTGTTTTCTCAATTTTGATTATTTGAAAAAACTTGACTTAGCGCAAAAAGCCAATGGCAGATACTTCTGCCATTCGCTTTTTAACTTTGAATTACTTAACGGCTTTACCAGCTTTGAAGTTTGCAAGAACTTGTGCACGTTCTTTATCTGACATTGAAATCAGGCCTGCTTTTTCCAACTTAGAGCCTTTACCAGACACTTTTTTGCTGTTAAAGAATTCAGTAAATTCTTTTAAGCCTTTGATTGATTTAAGATGCTCACCTTTCACGTAAAAGAACAATGGACGTGATACAGGATAAGAACCATTCAAAATTGTTTTCTCAGATGGCGCTACATTATTTACAGTTGCTACACGCAATTTGTCACGATTTTGATCATAGAAACCTAAACCAAATACACCCACCGCATTTGGCGATGTTTTTAAACGTGCCAATGTTTCTGTGTAATCACCCGCAATTTCAATTACTTTACCGTCTTTACGGAAAGTAGAACATGCTTTCTTTTGTGCATCTTTATCTAAAGCTTTAATTGCTGCATATGCTTCACAACCAGCATCGACCATTTTCTCTTGGAACACTTCACGTGTACCGTGGTTTGATGCAGGAATAACCAAAGTAATTGCTTCATTTGGAAGAGATTTATCAATCTGGTTCCAACGCGTATATGGATTTGCAACCATTTTACCGTTTGAAGGAAGCTCAGCTGCCAATGCTGCAAATACATGTTGAGGACGTAGTTTATATGCAGCTTTAGTTGAATTAGACGCAAATACGATGCCGTCATAGCCTATTTTAATTTCTAATACTTGGCTTACACCGGCTTTTTTACAAGCTGCTAATTCAGTATCTTTAATTTTACGAGATGCATTGGCGATATCGATTGTGTTATCACCTACACCTTGACAGAATTGCTTTAAACCACCAGAAGTACCACCAGAGCCAACCACAGGTGTTTTAAACTGAGGAAAATTATTACCAAATTCTTCAGCGACAATACTTGCGTATGGTAAAACTGTTGAAGAACCAGCAATCTGGATCGTGTCACGAGCTGCATTTGCGGTTGTCGCTGCAACTGCCCCTGAAACTGCTAAAGCAAGTGCGATGTAATTTAAGCGCATTCTGTTCTCTCTTAATTTAGATGCAATTTGAAAGTCCGTAACTTTTTTATAAAGTTTTGTACTTTTTCGATAACAGCATTTTGATTTTATAATATGACAATCAAGTTACAGCTAGATGACGTTTTAATGATAATTGATTAAAGGCTTTTTATTGACTAAATAAATGATGTGAATGAGACGCTTATAGATTTTTTAAAAGCTTAAATTTTTATAATTAGTTTTTGGAAAATGTAACTATTCATTTAAATTTATTGAAACAAGCATTTTTATTGGTGTAATAACTGCCATTTTTATTCTAAATTTTAATCTTTAAATCCCTATAAATTCCATTTGGAAGCATTTATCCATACCCTTTAAATTTGTTGAATTAAAAAAAGAGGCTAAATTTAGCCTCTTTTTTAACGATACCAATTGGAAAGCGTATTCTATTTTTCAATCAGCAGTTTGAACAATGTTCAGGTCTTGATTTGGTTTTGACTGTTGATACTTAATTAGACTTACACAGAATAAAGCCAAGATTAATGGCCCGCCCAAGGCAAAAAAGTATCCCGTAACCCCATAACTATTCAGAATTAAGCCACCGATAGCCGAACCAATAATAGCACCCATCCGCCCCATACCAATTGCCCAACCTGTTGCAGTCGCACGGACTGTGGTCGGATATGCAGCAACTACCAAATAATTCAAGGCAAGTTGCTGTCCACCAATTCCAAATCCTGCCAAAGCAATCAAAATAAAGATATAAGCCCACTGTTGCGTTTCAATCAGCAAACCCAAACCTAAAACGATAGCCAAGCCAGTAATCAGCATAAAAGTTAAAATTTTAGCCGTATTCAATTTAGGCAACCAGTATGCCAGTGGCAAAGCAAATACAATAAATGCAGCATTTACAGTCACTGAGGCATAGGGCGCTTGATCTGCTGCAAGACCTGCTTGTTTCAGAATTGTTGGCAACCACGACAACAACATGAACCAAGCAATCCAGTTAAAAAAGTAAGTTCCCCATACCCCAAGCGTTGTACGTGCAAGCCCATTTTGAAACAAAACAGCCAATTTAGCTTTTTCAACTTGATTGGCTGGAATTTTTGGTTGATCTATTGGAATAAAATCAACAGGTTGAGGTGAAATTTTATTTAAAATTCTTTGAATAGTCGCATGGGATGACGCTTTAGAATTCTGCGCCAAATACTCTAATGATTCTGGTAATAAAAAATACAATATAAACAGCAAAATAAGGGGTAGAACTCCACCAATTAAATAAATCCCTTGCCAACCTAAAATAGGTAAAATTTTTGCTGCTAACAATCCACCACACATCGCACCCGCAGGTAAAGCCAACAATACGCAAGTGGTCACTGTACCTTTGTAACGTTGCGGCGAATATTCAGCAGCCAAAGCAAGTAAAACTGGAGTTGCACCGCCCATACCTAAACCTGCAATCAAGCGTAAGATAAATATTTGCTCAATATTGGTCACAAAGGCAGTACATAGGGTGGCAATAGAAAATATAGCTGTACAAAAAAGTAAGGTTTTTCTACGCCCTAATTTATCTCCCAACAAACCTAACAGCATGGCGCCAATCGTCATACCCACGATGCCAGCAGTTAGAATAGGTGCCAAAGCACCTGCTTGTAAATTAAAATGTTCTAATAAAGCAGGCGCAGTAAACGCCACTGCTTGAGTATCAAAGCCATCAAATAAGGCAATTGCAAAACAGAGCAATATCACCATCCATTGATAACGCGATATTCGTTGATCTATTACTTGTTTAATTAATGATTTTTCATTTGAAATAGATTCCATATTTCTAGTCTTCATCCATGATGATCAGACCACTTTAAAACCCTATAACATGCGGGTCAAACACTTATAAAGTATGTATTTATGCATGATAGTGAAAGTTTTAAATATTTATAGATAAAAAAAAGAGGTCTGAATAGACCTCTTTTTTATACAACCATGACATTAATCAAGCGCTGTCACATAGCTACCATCAGCAATTGCATCTTTAATACGATCTGCTTCTGCTAACACAAGTTTCAGCAAAGATTTTACGTTGTCTAAAGTTGCAACTGGACTTAAAGTGGTCATTTTCAATGATTGATTTTGACCCACTTTTGTTACACCAATATTCGCTTCGCCACGTGCAAACAATTCATCTGCTACGTTTTGATTCAATGTATCCAGTAACTCTGTTGGATACCCTTCAGGAATCACACGGAACAATACTGAGGCAAATTGTGGATCAACCAACATTTCTAAACCATCAGTTGTATTGATGTAGTCAGCCACTTCACGCGTCAATTTCACACCATGGTCAATCATTGAACCATAAAGTTCCTCACCTAATGCTTCAACGGTCATCCATAATTTTAATGCATCAAAACGGCGTGTCGTCTGTAATGACTTAGACACCAGATTCGGCACACCATGTTCTTCATCATACGCAGAGTTTAAATACTCAGCCTCATAATGCATAAAACGATAATTGGCTTCATCTTTAAGTAAGAATGCACCGCACGAAATGGTTTGGAAATAATGCTTATGAAAATCAAGTGTAATCGAGTCAGACAACTCAATACCATCTAACATGTCACGATAGTCATTTGAAAGAATAAGTGCACCACCCCATGCCGCATCAATATGCATCCACGCGCCATATTTATTAGTGATTTCACGTACTTTTTTCAATGGATCAATTGCGCCAGCATCAGTTGTACCCGCAGTCGCAACTACGCATGCTACGATTTTACCTGCTGCCTGAAGATCAGCCATGGTTTTATCCAAAGCATCCATATCCATTTGTGCATTTTTGTTCACAGGAACAGTCACAACCGACTGGAAACCCATGCCCATCATCGCCATATTCTTTTGCACAGAAAAGTGTGCATTTTCAGAACAAATGACTTTGACATTGCGCATGGCATCCGCAGGAATACCATCACGCTGAACAGACCACGGCTGACCGTTTTCGTCTTTCCAGTTTTTAGCAATACATGCATCACGTGCGAGCAATACACCCATCAAGTTTGACTGCGTACCACCAGAAGTAAACACACCGGCTTGACCAGCACCATAGCCAACTTTTTGGCGTAGCCAGTCAATCAGCTGTACTTCCATCAAAGAACCCGCAGGACTTTGATCCCAAGAGTCCATGGATTGATTGGTTGCGTTAATCAGTACTTCCGCAATTTGGCTCGTCACCATCGTTGGACAATGCAAATGCGCAAGAGAATGCGGATGATGTACTTTTAAGCTTTTATTTAAGAAAAGCTCCACCATACGATCAAGTGATTTTTGCACCCCCATTCCATCTTTCGAAGGATTGAATGCAATTGCACTACGCAACTCTTTAATGCTACCGCCAGTGTACATTTTGTCATTTTGTAACCATGCAGAAACGGCATTAACCGCTTCACCCATTGCTGACTGATAGTCAGCAATAGATTGTGCATCATTACAGAATAAAGCTTTACGATGTTCTGCAAAATCAACCATTATGCGCCTCGAGTTGCTACAAGTGCTTCAGCAAGTGCTTTCTTGAAACGAGCAACCGCTTCAATACACTCCTCATGGGTAATGATCAACGGACAAAGTAAACGAATCACTGTACCGTTACGACCACCCTTTTCCAACAATAGTTTGTTGTCAAAGCAAGCAGCTTGAATTGCAGCAGCCAACTGACCATCACCAGGTAATGAACCCATGTGGTCTGCCTTTTGACGTTCATCTACAATTTCAACACCTAGCATTAAACCACGACCACGTACGTTACCAATACATGGAAATTCTACTGCTAACTTTTTAAACTCAGCTTGTAGGAAATCACCACGTTCTTGGGCATTTTGTGCCAAGTTTTGCTCTTTAATCGTGTTAATCGTTGCAAGCCCTGTACCCATCGCCAATTGGTTACCACGGAATGTACCCGTGTGACCTGCTGGCTGCCATGCATCAAACTTACGCTTAATACCCAGTACTGCAAGCGGTAAACTACCACCTACTGCTTTAGACATAACCACGACATCAGGCTCAATCCCAGCATGCTCAAAAGCAAACATTTTGCCTGAACGCGCAAAACCGGCTTGAACTTCGTCAAGAATCAGCACGATGTTGTGTTTTTCAGTCACTTCACGAATTTTTTTCAACCATTTGGTCGGTGCAGTCACGACACCACCTTCTCCTTGAATCGCTTCAAGAATCACGGCTGCAGGCTTAGTTACACCACTTTCTACATCTTCAATAAAATTTTCGAAGTAATACGTTAAGGCATCTACTCCCGCTTCGCCGCCTAAACCCAGTGGGCAACGATATTCATGTGGATAAGGCATGAACTGTACGCCTGGCATGAGACCATTCACTGAGTTTTTAGCAGATAAATTACCAGTCATGGCTAAAGCACCATGCGTCATACCGTGATAACCGCCAGAGAAGCTGATCACTGTATTACGACCTGTATAGGTCTTGGCTAATTTAATGGCTGCTTCTGTACCATCTGCACCAGATGGACCACAGAACTGTAAACAATACTCAGCCTTACCACCCGGTAACTGCTCAAGTAAAGCTTCAGTAAAAGCATCTTTTAAAGGCGTTGTTAAATCCAAAGTATGCAATGGGAGACCACTTGCAAGTGTATCTTGAATACTTTGAATCACTGCAGGATGATTATGGCCCAAAGCCAAAGTTCCTGCACCAGCCAAACAATCGAGGTACTCTGTACCTTCAACATCAGTAACCCAACAGCCTAAAGCTTTTGCTATTGCCAACGGTAATTTACGTGGATAGCTACGAACATTAGATTCCATCTGACTTTGGCGAGTCAAATAGTATTCGTTAGTAGAATTAGGGGCAGGATTTACAGAAGAAACGCTCATATCGAATTACCATCTCTGATATGGGTTGAAAGAAATAAGTCGGGTGACTTTTGGTCTGTTGACTCGGTGCTTTATAGGTTCTAGTCAGACTTAATTTTGTTTGCCATGACTAGAGGGCGGATGATACCGAATTTTGATGGAAAATAAACAACTTTCGATATTTTTATATCCTAATTTCATCGAAAAAATTTTAGGATAATCTGTAGGTTGAATTATCATCTTACATTGTGACAGGAGAAAGAAAACCTTATTTTTTTATGCTTTTATTAAGCAAATGATAGAATAAAATAAAAATATATTTATAATTCAACCTAAGATATTCATTTATTTAACATTTTATCATTCATAAATCTTTATCGATTTTAATTTATTTTTACAATCCCACCACAAAGTCTACTGAAATTCACCATAAACACACTTTAAGATAAACTTATATTGCATCCCATATTACTTACAAAAAATAGGTTAAAAAAATGCGTTATTTAACAACTCCTACCCTAGTTTTAGCTTGTGCATTAAGTACTTCTGCTTTTGCTCAACAAAATGAAGCTTTAAATTATAATATCGTCAATGTTCAAGCTGAAGCTGCACGTCAAGTATCTAATGATGAAATGCACGCAATTTTGTACATTGAAAAAAGTAACAAACAACCTGCTGAACTTGCTTCTCAAATTACCCAACTCATGAATCAAGCCATGATGCTGGCAAAAAAATATCCGCAGGTTAAAGTTGAAACAGGTTCGCAAACAACTTATCCAGTGTATGACAATGAAAATCGTAAGCTGAAAGAATGGCGTGGTCGTGCAGAAGTGCAAATAGAAAGTACAGATTTTAAAGCTGCAAGCCAACTGGTGAGTGAACTACAACAAAACTTTCAAACTGAATCAATTAACTTTACCGTATCGGATGCACAGCGCAAAAAAGTTGAAAATGAATTGATGATTGAAGCATCAAAAAACTTTCAACAACGCGCACAAATGCTCAGTCAAGCTTGGAGTAAGTCAGGTTACAACTTGGTCAATTTAAACCTCAATACCAGTAACAATTATCCACAACCTATGATGATGCGTGCCAGTATGGCTAAGTTTTCAGGCGCTGAAGCTGCCGATGCTCAGAATGTTGCTGCGGGAGAATCTAAAATCACTGTCAATGCAAATGGTACCATTCAGTTTAAATAAGCCATTTAGACCCACGATGCTTCATCAAAAAGACCACAAAACTGTGGTCTTTTTCTATGTAGAAATGCGAAAGTTCTGATAAATTAGCGCGTTATTTTTATTTTTATCTCCACTTTTATGGACTTCACTGAATTAAATCTGCACCTTTTTGAATGGTTTAATGCCTCAAATCATGCCCATGAGATGACCATTCGCTTTGCAATTTTCATCGCCAATGATTTATTTTATATTATGCTACTTTTTTTTGGTTTTTATTGGCTTAGAGGAAATTTTGCCATTAAAAAACAGATTGTTAAAGCATTTATTTTCACGACTGTGGCACTTTTAATTAGTCAAATTATTTCTCACAGCTTTTATCACCCACGCCCTTTTGTGATGGAAGTAGGACGTACCTTAATTTACCACTCGCCCAATGGTTCTTTTCCCAGCGACCACATGCTGATTTTTAGTACGATTGCCTTTTCATACTTTTTCTCAGAAAAACGTAGTCTTGGGATCATATTAATTTTATTGGCTTGGCTAGTGGCTTGGTCACGTGTTTATTTAGGTGTACATTTTCCTTTAGATATGTTGGGTGCTTTTTCCCTTGCTTTTATATTGAATTTCTTTGGTTTAGCTTTATGGAATCGATTCAAAATAACGATTATAGAATTTGTACTTAAAATCCATCATGCTGTATTTAAACCCTTTATCAAAAAAGGCTATGTAAAATAATTCTAATATGTATAAAAAAAACCACTCTAGAGTGGGTTTTTTTATACGAACAGTTTTAGTACATTAGTAAATCGCCATGTGGTTGCGATGGATCATTTCTAAAGAACGCGCTTCACCTAAAACCTGATGCACTTTATCTGAAGATAAACCCTTCACAATTTCAGCTGAACGCGAACTAAAATTGACACGACCAACTGCAATTCGCCCACCATTCGCATCAACACATTCCACTACATCGCCCCGTTCAAAATGACCTTCGACAGCTTTAACCCCTACAGGCAATAAACTACGATGATTTTCTTTAATCGCTTTAACTGCGCCATCATCTAAAATCAGACGACCTGCAGTTTGTAAATGTGCAGCAAGCCACTGTTGATGCGCAGTTATACGGTCATTATCAGTAATAAATAATGTTCCAAGTAACTCACCCGACATTAAACGAGCCAATACTTGGTCACTTTCACCGCTAGCAATTAAAGTTGGACAACCCGATTTTGCAGCCAACCGTGCAGCACGCACTTTGGTTAACATGCCACCACGACCAAACTTCCCACCCCCACCTGCCATATCAAACAGGCTTTCATCCAAAGCACGAACTGTATGGAACAGCTTCGCATTTGGATTTGAACGGGGATCAGAATCAAACATGCCTTGTTGATCAGTCAAAATAATCAACAAATCCGCATGTACCTGACCTGCAACCATCGCGGCTAAAGTGTCATTGTCACCAAAGCGAATTTCATCTGTAGAAACAGTGTCATTTTCATTGATGACCGGAATCACTTTCCAATCGATCAAATTTTGCAATGCATCGCAAGAGTTTAAATAACGACGGCGATCGGCTAAGTCATCATGGGTCAGTAAAACTTGGGCAGTTTGAATTGCATGCTTTTCCAATACACTCGACCAAGTCTGAATAAGACCCATTTGACCAATAGCAGCACACGCTTGAAGACTCGGTAAATCAGTGGGTCGGCTCTCCAGTTTCATCCGAACCATGCCTTCAGCCACAGCACCCGACGACACTAGAATAATCTCGTGTCCTGCATTGTGTAGATCTGCAATTTGTTCCGCCCAATGCGAAATTGCATCCAAATCTAAACCTTGCCCATTTGCTGTAAGTAAAGATGATCCGATTTTAACAACGATTCGTTTACAAGCCTTGAGCTGACGTTGCCCATCTACCACTTCTATCATCTTGTCCTCAATACGCTATCCTAAGCGCTTAACGTACGTAAAATACTTCCATTTCGCCATCATCACCCTCGTCGTCCTCATCTTCATCATCGTCGGCCAATAGACCTGCTAGACGTTGTTGACGGCGCATTTCACGGTAGGCTTCTTTCGCAGCAATAGTTTGCTCACGTGTTTCAGCTTCAAGCTGTTCACGGAATGCTTTGACTTCTGCTGCGTACTCAGGATCTTCCTGTTCACGTTCTCGTTGTTGTTCAATTTCATCCATTAAGTAATAAACAACTTCTTTAGTGCCTTCCGACATTAAACCAGAAGTTTGGAATACTGGACCTTCCCATTGCATTTCTTCAAGCAAATGATTACACCATTCATCCTGTGTATCATTATCTAGCTGATCAACTTTATTCAAGACCAAAACAACTGGTAACTTGGTTAATGTTGGAGAGAAGTTTTTCAATTCTTGTAAAATGGCTTTGGCATTGTACGCAGGATCTGAACCATCAATCGGTTGAACATCAACAATGTGTAATAAAATTCGGGTACGTGCCAAGTGTTTGAGGAAACGAATCCCGAGACCTGCGCCTTCTGATGCACCTTCAATTAGCCCTGGAATATCCGCCATCACAAATGAACGATGACTATCTGCATCTACCACACCTAAATTTGGAATCATGGTGGTAAAAGGATAATCAGCAACTTTAGGTTTTGCTGCCGATACAGCACGAATAAAGGTCGATTTACCTGCATTTGGCATACCCAGCAAACCAACATCGGCCAATACTTTAAGCTCTAAGCGAACTTCACGAAATTCACCTTTAATACCGTGTGTACACTTACGCGGTGAGCGGTTGGTCGATGATTTAAAATGGGTATTGCCTAAGCCACCATCACCACCTAATGCCACCATGACTTGTTGGCCATCTGCAACCAAATCACCAATAATGTCGCCTGACTCTACATCAACAATGGTTGTTCCTACTGGAACTTTCAGTACAACAGATTCACCACCACGACCAGAACAGTTTGCACCGCGACCGTTTTTACCGCGTTCTGCACGGAATTTACGGGTATAACGATAATCTACAAGTGTGCCAGTGTCATCATCTGCCTGAACATAGATACAGCCTCCACGGCCACCGTCACCACCATCTGGGCCACCAAAGGGTACGAATTTTTCACGGCGAAAACTGGCTACGCCATTGCCACCGTCGCCAGCCTCTACGGTAATGACTGCTTCATCAACAAAGCGCATACTGCCAATCCTCTAAATACTTTAAAACCGCATATTCTGCCATATTTTACAAAATTTCTCGAATAGTATTATTCAGCATTACATGATTTTTGCTTGGCTAAAGCCAATTTGATGTTGTTTAGCGCTATACGACTGACTCGACGCTCGATAATAGGTTATTTGGAAAGTGAATCCTCGTTTTGTTTTTATCCATCCATATCATTTTTAAAACGCAGCTTTTAATCCGCTAGAATGATTTTTTCGTTACTCAATAAAAATTTAAATTTATTTGAAAATAGGAAAATTAATCTTTGTCCGTGGTTTTTTTATTTTCTAAAATTTCGGGCAAATTACGTTCAATCCAACCAATCAATCCCGTTAATTTTTCAGCGGCTTGAGCGCCTAAAATAGTCAACTGATATTCCACTTTAGGCGGTACAACTGGATAAACCGTTCGAATTAAAAAACCATCTTTTTCAAGCAGTTTTAAAGTTTGTGCCAGCATTTTTTCGCTTATCCCCTCTATACGTTGCTTTAATTCGCTAAAACGGTGTATACCTTCGCTCAAGCAACGTAACACCAATACCGACCATTTTGTGGTTAAGTGTTCTAATATTTGACGTGAAGGACATTCATTCGACAAAACCTGTCCAAGCAAAATACTCTTTTCGTAGTGACTCATTCATTTTCTCCATATTCTTTAACTTACCTTTAGGTACGTACTTACATTAAGTAAGTTAATGCAATATGATCAAAACATCAAGTATATAAAACAAACAATCTAGAGGTTTTGAACATGAAAATAGCAATTACTGGCGCGACAGGTCAACTCGGTGAATTGGTGATACACGCTCTTTTAAAAGTGACTCCTGCTGAAAATATCATTGCGTTAGTCCGCAATGCCTCTAAAGCCAAAAATTTAAAAGCCCAAGGGATTGAATTGCGTCATTTTGATTATGATCATCCTGAAACATTAACATCAGCTTTATTGGGTATTGATAAGCTCTTACTGATTTCAGCCAATGAAATCGGACGTCGTACCCCACAACACAAGGCTATCATTGAAGCAGCACAGCAAGCAGGTGTTCCTTATATTGCTTATACCAGTTTACTACATGCTGATATTTCACCTTTAGGTTTGGCTCAAGAACATCGTGAAACTGAAGACCTGATCAAATCGAGTGGACTTAAATATACAATTTTACGTAATAACTGGTATAGCGAAAATTACTTAGCTGCACTTACTCATACAGTCGAAAATGGCAAACTCTATGGTGCTGCAGGTTTAGGGGAAATTAGTTCTGCAGCTCGTCAAGATTATGCCCAAGCAGCAGCTAAAGTTTTAACATCTGAGAATCATGATGATAAAACGTATGAACTTGCAGGTTCTCAAAGTTTCACTTTAGCGGATTTAGCACAGAAAATTACAGATGCGTCTGGAAAATCGGTTATTTATCAAAATCTAACTGCCAATGAATATACACAAGCTTTATTAGAAGCAGGTCTTCCGGCAGGTCTAGCCGACGTTATAGTGGATGCTGACGTGCAAGCTGAAAAAGGTGCTTTATTTAGTACCAGTCAAGATTTAGAAAAATTGCTCGGTCATAAAACGACAACCATTCAAGATCAAGTTAAAGCGATATTAATGAAATCTCACTAAGGCCATCATTCTCTCCTAAACTATTTGATTACACTTTAAGGAGAAGAGGTTTAGGAAAATAAACTAAGGACGAATACTCTGGATTGGTACATTCATGCTCATGTCTAAATTTGCCGTCGTATTTCGTTCTTGGTTATACATGGTGGCATTAAAAGTTGCAATTTTACGCATGGTCATAGGATCATTAATTTTGAGCTGAGGTGCAAACTGGTGTAATACATGTAAATCCACTGCTTCATTAAATTCAAAAAAAACAGGGCCATTAAAAGAAATTTTTACAGGAACAGCATAGGTTTTTTTGAGCTGAAAAGGAACCTCAAGCTGAATAGGGATATCCAAACTTAGTGGGAATTGGGGTAAAAATTTATTTTGATATACCAGATCTGTCGTTGCACGAAGCGGCAAGGTCTGGTCTATTTTGACTATTGTTTGATAATTCACAGATACTGAAATAGGCGTTTCAACTTCAAACTGCAAATTTGCTAAATATCTGCCTGTTAATGGTAATAATAACTGATGATTTAAGTGAATTTGGGTATCTAAAATTCCCACTGATTGAGTTTCTAAATAATTTCCGACATGAATTTTAGTAGGTAATGAATCGGGTAATTCTATTCGTGCCCGATCAGCTGAAAGTTGCATTGAAGCTATAATATTCAAATATAACCAAAAAAGAATGGAAACCAACAAAACTACTGCGCTAAAGCTTAACAATAAACTTTTGAAAGAACGAAATATCCACATGATCTTTCTTCCTAATTTTTCTTTTGCTCTAAAATAGTCTGGCGGCTTAAACGCAAATTATGTAAGGGAATTTTTAATTCACCCTGCTCAATTTTTATAGGCAAAGTATTTTGTACATCGACTGAAGCTTTTAAAGCCGTTTTAATAGGTACATTTAAATGACCTTGAATGGGAATATTTGTTTTTAAGGTTGTATGTAACGGTATATTCAAATTTTCCTTAAGTACTGCTTTTACTGGAGCATCAAACTTCAAATGTACATTTTGTTCTAAAGGTACATTCATATGAATAGGAACATCTAACTTGATGGGAATAGTTCCTTTTAAAGGAAGTGTAATATCCTTACCTAATATGCGAACTTTAACTTGGGTATTGATAGGTAAATTTTGATCTACCTTTAATATTTCTTGAATAGGGATCGTCGTTTTAATTGGAACTTGATTATCAAAATACACATGAGGTGTTAATGTTTGCGTGAGAGGAATATTCAGATTTTCATGAATTGGAATTTCTGCATTAACTCGTCCAGTCACATCAACATTTAAAGCATCATGAATTTGAACTTTCGCCTGTAAGGGTTCTTGTAAATCGATATTTACAGCTTGGTTTTCTAGTGGAATGTAAATATTAAAATGCTTAAACACCCAAATGGCGATAACTACACCACAGAGTGAAGCAAACACAATAAATGCTAATCCACTTAGCATGTGTTTTACTTGCAACTGCTCTTCCTTGATCTTTTTTTTCTTAGGATGATTATTACTAAAAATATCAAAAAGTATGCAATTTTTTGTATATAAAAAATTTTATTTAAATCATTCGACTCTATAAATTGGTAAATACAGTACTTTACTCTTATTAATTAAGAAAACAAAAAAAGAGCCTCATTTGAGGCCCTTTTTACTACATCTACAAATTATGCATTTGTTTCAGCAGGAACTTTTGGATAGCTTACGCCACACATTTGTTCAGCAATACGTAGCACTTGGCAGCTATAACCGACTTCGTTGTCATACCAAACATAAGCTGTTAAACGTGTACCTGATGTAATAGTGGCTTGCGCATCAAATACACCCGCAGTACGCGAACCAATAAAGTCTGACGACACCACTTCAGTCGAGTTGGTATAACCAATTTGACCTTGTAGGTTTGAGTTGATTGAAATTTGACGAATGTATTCGTTCACTTCTTCACGATCAACTTCTTTCTCAAGGGTTAAATTCAGAATTGCCAATGACACATTTGGCGTCGGAACACGTACTGAATTACCCGTCAACTTACCTTTAAGTGCAGGAAGTGCTTTAGCGACTGCTTTAGCTGCACCTGTTTCAGTAATGACCATGTTCAAAGTCGCAGCACGACCACGACGATCCGCACTGTGGTAGTTGTCAATTAAGTTTTGATCATTGGTGAAAGAGTGAACTGTTTCAACGTGACCATTAATCACTTTGTATTTGTCATCTAACACTTTTAATACAGGTGTAATTGCATTTGTTGTGCAACTTGCAGCAGAGATAATTTTATCTTCGTCTAAAATATCAGTGTGGTTTACACCATACACGACATTTTTCATTTCACCTTTACTTGGCGCAGTCAATACGACACGAGCAACGCCTGGGCATTTCAAGTGTTGTGCAAGACCTTCTGCATCACGCCATTTACCCGTATTATCAATTACCAAAGCATTATTGATTCCAAATGCAGTGTAATCCACTTCAGCTGGGCTAGATGCGTAAATCACTTTGATATAATTACCATTCGCAATAATCGCTTCATTGGCTTCATCTACAGAAATAGTACCTGCAAATGGCCCATGAATTGAGTCACGACGAAGCAAAGATGCACGTTTTTCTAAATCACCATCTGATGATTTACGAACAACAATCGCTTTAAGGTTTAAGCCCCGGCCCAAACCAGACTGACCAATAATTAAACGCGCAAGGATACGGCCAATACGCCCAAAACCGTAAAGTACAACATCTTTCGGCTCTACTGTTGCAGGATTGCCTTCTAAAGATTGAACAGCACTTGCAACAAAAGCATCAATGTTGCCGCCTTTTTCTTTAAATTCAACTGCAAGTTTACCTAGATCAATTTCAGCAGAGCCGATATTTTCAACTTTCGCCAAAGCTTCTAAAATAGGGAAAGTATGAACAACTGAAAGCTCAACATCGACTACACGTGTACGGCGATGGGCTTTTAAAATTTGGATAACTGAGCGGTTAACCAAAGAACGACCAAATACAG
The DNA here is from genome assembly GCF_900095025.1 of Acinetobacter albensis. Lineage (GTDB taxonomy): Bacteria > Pseudomonadota > Gammaproteobacteria > Pseudomonadales > Moraxellaceae > Acinetobacter > Acinetobacter albensis. Next base: position 70,394 of record NZ_FMBK01000007.1, read on the forward strand.
AAGTCACGATATTTTTTTCACGATACAACTGACCAATTAAGGCAATCATGTGTTCCGCGATTTCTTCACGGTTTTTCCAACGACCTTGGTGCTCTGCATGTAAGGCGATGATAGTGTCTTTGCTCACAGATACGTCCTCTAATTAATATATATCTAGGCTAGGCATAAATTCTAAAACGCCATAATTGTAAAGGAATTATCGGTAGTTTTGAATCAAAAGCTGATTAAGTCCAGTATATTTTGCGTTATATTCACTATAAATGAACAAAATAGTGCTCAATACTTTTGTAAATTTCATCTCTGCAATAAATTTAAAGGATTTCTTAGGATAAAACAGACAATGCTGGCTAAAACTCAAAAAGACAGAAAAATATAAAGCAATGTGCTTTTTATTTCTTTAAACGATTTGAATATTGTTCAAGATTTTGTAACAGTGTTTTTTGTTTGTGTTTTTGCTTAGCTATATGTAGACAGCCTTCAATCACCAACAATAAAACGGCAAGCCAAATTGGGATATAAGTTAACCATTCTGCAGCTCCAACGTTTTCACCTAATGCAATCGATGCCAAAGCAAGTAACACAGGCTCTAAATAACTCAGTAACCCAAAAATGATGAAAGGCAGATAACGACTGGCCAACATATAACTGCCCAATCCAAATGCACTTAAAAAACCTAAGCCAATAATTGCCCAGATTAAATGGGGAAATTGTTCAATCAAAACAAAAGAGTGGTTGTGCATCGTCGCCAAATAAATAGCGACCGGCATGACTAAAAATAAGTCCCACCAAAAGCCCCCCAAATGATCGGTTTTAAATGCACGCCTTAGAAAGAAATAAATAGGATAAGCAATCGCAACATATAATGTTTCCCAAGCCATACTGCCGATTCGCCATAATTCATGACCAACGCCAACACTGGCACATACAACGGCAGCAACTTGCCATTTTGATAATTTTTCTTTGTAAAATACACATCCCATTAAAACCATGACTAAGGGCAATAAGAAGTAACCCAATGAAACTTGCAATCCACGACCATTGATGGGTCCCCACAAGAACAACCAAAGCTGTGTCGTGCATAAAAAAGAACTGACAACTAACCAGATTAAAATTGTGGGCTGATGAACAATACGCTTAAAAATTTCGTTGATATACTTTAAGTCGCCTAGCCACCACATAAATAAACTGAGGAATGGTAAGGTGGCTAACATACGCCAAGCAAATGTTTGCTCGCTGTCAAAAGGTTTTAAAAATTGAGTATAAAAGTATAAAACCCCAAAAGTGATTGATGCCAATATAGACAATATTACGCCTTTGTACATCTTCACACCTCTGAATTTATTTGATTTGCATTATAGAGATGTCCCACTCATAAAACTTGAATTTTCATATTTTTAATTTGATCATTGAATAAAAAAACCATGCCGAAGCATGGTTTTTTCTATTGCCATTTAAGTTCTATTTCTGGGTTTGTTGAGTATGAATAATATCGCTCAAATCATATCCAAGTGACTTTGCATAATCCAAATATTCTTTTACTACTGATTCATCTGGGTGTGCTGAGCGAGACAATACCCACATATATTTACGTCGTGGTTCACCTACCAATACAGTTTGGTAGTTTTCATCCAGTTTTAAAACCCAGTAATCCCCCCGACCGACTGGTAACCATCGAACGGCTTCAGGTAAAAAGCTGACTTTCAATTTAGTATTAAATGGCGAATTTTGTACAAAAGCTTCACCAACTGATTGTTTCAACTGGCCACTTTTACTGTAGCAACGATTATCTACTTTGACATTGCCATTTTCATTCAGTGTATAAGTTGCTGACACATCACGATCACATTGGTTTTGAAAATACATAGGTTTACGCGCGACTTCATACCAAACGCCTAAGTATTTATCTAACTCCACCTTTTCTACCGTCTGTAATGGCTTGGTTTGTGCATACGCTACCGTCACCGCACCCAAACCGACTAACACTGCGCCACCTAAGGCAATTTTAGCCAAAGTAAAGCCCGCTTTTGGAAGATTATTCTTTGCCATAAACCTATCCTTTTCAATCCATCTTATAAATTTTAAAAACAAATATATGATTAAAAATAACCATTCCAACAGTCTGATACTGTAGCGTTATGTAATAATTTCACAATAAAATCATACTCTAACTCAACATTTGGGCTTTTAAGCGAACAATCTCATCACGTAATCTGGCAGCCTGTTCAAACTGTAATTCTTTCGATGCTTTTAACATCTCCTTTTCCAGTTTTGACATGTGTTTAGCCAGTAATTTCGGATCGGCCAAAATATGTCGTTCATCCGCACTTAACGCGCGCGCCTGACTTGAAATATTTTCATCAATTTGATCGTCCGTTAGTACTTCACCAGTATCAATATCTTTATTATTTTGACGTTTCGTACTGCGCGGTATAATGCCATGTAATGTATTAAACTCGATTTGCTTATTACGACGACGGTCGGTTTCATCAATTGCTTTTCGCATAGAATCTGTAATTCGGTCAGCATATAAAATCGCTTTTCCTTTCACATTACGTGCAGCTCGACCTATTGTTTGAATGAGTGAACGCTCCGAACGCAAAAATCCTTCTTTATCGGCATCAAGAATAGCCACCAAAGATACTTCTGGCATATCCAGACCTTCTCGTAATAAATTAATACCCACGAGCACATCATGCACACCAGAACGTAATTCATGAATAATTTTGACACGCTCAACCGTATCAATGTCTGAGTGCAAATAAGCGACTTTCACCCCATATTCTTTTAAATAAGAGGTTAAATCTTCTGCCATACGTTTCGTCAAAGTGGTCACTAAAACACGCTCATCTAAATCTTTACGCAGATTAATTTCCGAAAGTACATCATCGACTTGGGTTAAGACTGGACGAACTTCAATTTCAGGATCAATCAAACCTGTAGGACGAACCACCTGCTCGGCTATTTGTTCCGATTTTTCCAATTCATATTTGGCAGGTGTTGCACTGACATAAATCGTGGTCGGTACAATACGTTCCCATTCTTCAAACTGCATTGGACGGTTATCTAGCGCACTAGGCAAACGAAACCCATAATTCACTAAGTTTTCTTTACGTGAACGGTCACCTTTGTACATTGCACCAATTTGCGGAACAGTCACATGTGACTCATCAATAATCAGTAGAGCATCATCAGGAATATAATCAAATAATGTCGGTGGCGCTTCACCCGATGGACGACCGGATAAATGTCTTGAGTAGTTTTCAATTCCGTTGGTATAACCCAACTGTTGCATCATTTCTAAATCGTAACGGGTGCGTTGTTCAATTCGTTGTGCTTCTAATAATTTGTCATGTTGTTTAAAAAAAGCCAAACGATCTTTGAGCTCCTCACGAATAGTGCCTATGGCACGCTGCAAGTTATCTTTTGGTGTAACGAAATGACTTTTGGGGTAAATCGTCACTCGCGGAACTTTACGTACCATTTTGCCCGTTAAAGGATCAAACCAACGAATAGAGTCCACTTCCTCATCAAACAGTTCAATACGAATGGCATTTTGATCAGATTCGGCAGGAAAAATATCCATAATTTCACCGCGTATACGATACGTACCGCGTAAAAACTCGAGTTCATTGCGACTATATTGCATTTCAACCAAACGACGAATCAAGTCATCACGACTAATTCGGTCACCTTGGACAATATGCAACAGCATACTCATATAAGCATTCGGATCACCTAAACCGTAAATTGCAGAAACAGAGGCTACAATAATGGCATCACGGCGTTCTAATAATGAACGTGTTGCAGAAAGACGCATCTGGTCAATGTGATCATTGATAGCTGAATCTTTTTCAATAAAGGTATCTGAAGATGGAACATACGCTTCGGGTTGATAATAGTCATAATAACTGACGAAATATTCAACCGCATTGTTGGGAAAAAAGGATTTAAATTCGCCATACAACTGTGCCGCCAAGGTTTTATTATGCGCCATCACAATGGTTGGACGTTGTAGCTGTGAAATCACATTGGCCATGGTATAGGTTTTACCCGAACCTGTTACCCCTAACAATAACTGGTCGTGATAACCTTTTTTTATGCCACTGACTAATTTTTCGATGGCTTGTGGCTGATCACCTGCGGGTTGATAGCTGGTGACCAATTCAAAAGGTTGCGGAGTATCCTGCATAGTATCCATCATCTTCAACGACATAACCTTCATAGTATGAGGGCTAAACGCCAACATACAATATGAACAGTTCTATATTTATGTATTTAAACTATATTTTTAGTGATGAAGCACTACGACTTCCCTATCCAGTTATGCATACTGAATTCTTAAATACGATTTGATATCTATAAATACAAGATCATGCATTTCTAATTCTAGATGATTGATTTCAATTTCAAAAAAGCTGATCTTTCACTTGACCCTAGACTATTTCGATTGCAACATGAATGAAATGCCATCACGATGTAGTGCTCACATGTCATATCTCTATCACGATGAAAATATTATCAAAAGCTTACCTGAAGACACGGTCTTTGTTTTTGGTAGCAATCTGGCTGGACAACATGGAGGGGGGGCAGCATCGACTGCGTTACAATATTTTGGTGCTATGCAAGGTGTGGGCCGTGGCTGGTCTGGGCAAAGTTATGCTATTCCGACAATGAATGAACATTTACAGCAAATGCCTTTGTCTCAAATTCAGCATTATATTGATGACTTTAAAATATATACCAAAAACCATCAGAAAATGACCTACTTCGTGACTTCAGTTGGCTGTGGTATTGCAGGTTATACCACTGAAGAAATTGCTCCCATGTTTAAAGGTATTTCACAAAATGTGATTTTACCCCATTCATTTCGTCCTTTTGTCGAAAAAGCATTACCCAAATTGACCCGTCATTTTCTAAGAACGGTCTTCAACGATGAAGTCATTTTCTCGACACGTGATGAAGAGATCATTACGCAATTAGATTTATCAGAAAGTGAAAAAAGTGCTGCGCGAATTATTTTACATACTCAAATCTACCCGACAGACAGTAATGGACGAGATCGTATTTTTGAAATTTCCGATATTTTACATGTATTGAATGGTAAAATTTTTGACTGGCAAAATAATGCTGAAGGCTCAATGCTATTTGGTGGTGTGATTTTAGCTTTGCTTGAACTCTATAATATTAATGAAAAGGATTTTATGGATGTTTGGCAAGGCGAACGGGAAATTCCACCACCTAAGCCTGAAAACAAAGCACGCAAACAGATCCGTTAAAATCTATTTTAACCTTTCAAAAAAGCCAATATAAATTGGCTTTTTTTATTTCTAGCTCAAAATAAGCAATAAATCTCTTCATCGTGAGCCATAATTTAAAAAGCATATTATTTCAAAAATATTTTTATCAATTTATACTACAAGATTAGATTAATAAAAATATGATGAGCTCGTGAATGGAAATGTTGGATTCGCCTTTTTTTGAACTCTCTCCCGTGGCCATGTGGCTTGAAGATTATAGTGAAGTAAAAAAACAATTTGATCTTTGGCGTGAACAAGGAATTCAAGATTTATCAGCATTTTTACGAGAAGATGAGTCTCGAATTTTAGCATGTGCCAGAAAAATTAAATTATTACGTGTCAATTCAAAAACACTGGAACTGTATCAAGCTGAAAACTTTGAGGCATTGAATGAAAACCTCCATTTGGTTTTCAAAGAAGATATGTCTGGAACGCATATTAAAGAATTGGTCAGTTTATGGAATGGTGAAACTCAATTTTCACATCCTGCTGTCAACTATACCCTAACCGGTCAGCGTATAGATATCCAGCTTAAGGGTGTAGTCCTGCCACAACATGAGCATGATTTATCCTTGGTTCTAATTACCACGGAAGATATTACGGCTTATACCGAAGCGTGTCGTCTTGAAGAAAAAAGCCGTCATTTGGCCGAAGCACGTTTTATTTACTCACCGACTTCTCTGTGGGTAGAAGATTTTAGTCGAATTAAAATTAAATTAGATGAACTTCGCGTCTTAGGTATTGAAGATTTCAGTACATTTTTAGATGTGCATAATGATTTTGTGAATGATTGCATTAAAGATATTCTGATCCTTGATGTCAATCAGGCTACGCTAAATTTATTTGGCGCACCCAATAAACAAACTTTACTTAAAAATATTCATAAAGTATTTGCGCAAGAAATGTTTCAAACTTTTCGAGAGCAATTAATTGAACTTTGGAATGGCAATATTCATCATCAGCGTGAAGCAGTTAATTACGCACTCGATGGCAGTATTCGTCATGTGGTTTTACAATTTAGTGTATTTCCAGATTACCTAGACAATTGGGGCATGGTTCAAGTTGCCCTGACCGACATTACCGCACGTAAAAAAGCAGAGAAGTATCTTGAATATTTAGGTAAACATGATGTTTTAACCAAACTCTACAACCGTTCTTTTTACAATGGTGAAATCAATCGTTTACAACGTAATAGGCTTTCTCCTGTTTCTTGTATTTTTATGGATATGAATAGCTTAAAGGAAGTAAATGATAGTTTGGGCCATGATGCAGGCGATAATTTATTGCAGCGGATAGGTAATGTACTCAATCAACTGGTTCAACAGACGCTTTATTCTGCTTGTCGTATTGGAGGTGATGAATTTGTGATTCTTTTGCCAGGAGCAGATGAGGCAGCATTACAGAATTGCGTACAAAGCCTAGAAGAACTTTTATCAGTTGATAATCAGTTTTATGCAAATCAACCCATTCTTTTATCGATTGGTTATGCCACTCTACAAAGTGGAGAAACGATGGAAGATATGCTGAAACGTGCAGATACAGTGATGTATCGTGAAAAGAAAAATTACTATTTAAAGTATACAAAACACACAACAACACTCACTGAATCTTAATCAGCTAAGCGATGATTAAACATAAAAAAACCATGAATATCCATGGTTTTTTTATTTGACGCTTAACGCTTACCAAATGAACGCCGAGTACCACGAGGTGGCATCCATGTACGATCAGCATAACGCTGTGGACGTGGACGAACGTCATCCAAGATTTCATCAAGGTTCTGCTCAGTTTCTTTTTGTATCGGAAATGGCAAATTGACTAATGCTTTCTTCTTGGGAGTATTTTGGGTGCTCATATGATTCACTCAATAATTTATAGAGGGTATTGTACGAAAAAATGAGTTTAAGTGCGAGATTAGATTCTTCAAAAAAATATTGAACGATTTAAAATATTTATTTCGCCATTGCAAATTTAAAAAACCACTTCCCGTTTAATAACAAGTACACGATAAAAATATGTTAAAAAAAGAATCATAATATCGTATAAAAATTAATCAAAATCCAAACAAAAAAACATAAATTACTGAAATTAAATAATTTTATAAAATAAAACACACCTACTTAATTAAAACAAATTAGCCTATTTTTTTACATGAAGACAACTAGTTTTATAATTTTTAGTACATTTTGTTTTAAATACAACTATACAATCCGCATTGTCAAAGAAAAAAAATGTATAAACGTAAATGGACATGGAGTCCCCAAATGAAAAAATCGTTACTTTGTCTTATTTCATCACTTGCAGCCTTACCTGCAATAAGCTATGCCGAATCACCTTATTTTAGTTTAAAAGATGGTGATGGTTTTAAACGCTTTTCTGTATCGGTAGGTGCATTACATGTCATGCCTCAAGGTAAAGCTCAGCCATTTGAAATTAGTACTGCCGTTAAAAATGGTGAAGTTGCTAAAAACGGTGATATTAAAGTTGATACCGTATTAAATAACCTCAATCCAGATGTTAAGCAGGCAGGACTTGCCGCAGCCTTAGAATTTGTAGGTTTTTTCACGGGTGGCGACTTACCCGCAGAACTCAGCGGCAATTCAAAAATTAGTGGTTTAGAAAGTTGGGAAGCACAAGGAACTGGGCTTGAAGCCGATGACGTGACCACATTGGGGATTATATCCAATTACTTTTTCACCGATCATGTTTCATTCGAAATTAAGGGTGGAATTCCACCGAAAGTAGATTTACAAGGTAAAGGAAAAATTTATGCACCTTTTTCCGCGATTGCTACCCCGCAAATTGGTGATCTTGATTTAAAATTTCTGAATATTGACCTTAAAAACGATCTTTTAATTACCGATTTAGAAGCCTATGGGCCTGCGGCATCAGCTCGTGCTTGGACGCCAGCTTTTGAGTTCCAATATCATTTTGGCAAAACAGGTGTAAATAAATTCCGGCCTTATGTTGGCTTGGGTGTGATGTATGCTTATTTTAATGAACTTGAAATTAATCCACGTACAGAACAAGATTTAATTGCAGCAGGTCATATGATTGCGAATATTAAAGAAGGTAATGCAGGCGCGGCTTTAGAACGTACGCCAAGCAAAGCCAACCCCCAAGTCGATTTAGAAGCAACTGATGCTATTGCACCTATTGCCACTGTAGGTTTTACTTACGACTTTAATGACAAATGGTTTGCTGTAGGCTCTTTGTCCTACGCACATTTAAAAAATGAAACCACTATCACAGTCAGTGATGCAAAACTGGGTGAATTGATTCGCTCAACAGCCGATATTGAGATTAATCCTGTTCTGGCTTATGCAGGTGTAGGGATGCGCTTCTAAATCAAAATGCTAAAGAAGACGACTTTATGTCGTCTTTTTTATTTTAATTCTCTGTTCTATAACTTAATTTTATCTTTTGTTTAAATTTTATTTCATCGCATCACCCTTCAAAAAGGAATAATATCCTGATATTAAAATCAGTTTATGGCTAAAAATATGTCGGATACACGTTTTTCTAAACCTCTGATTTATATGTTAATTGGAAGTGCGCTGATTTTGGGCTTGTCTTTAGGTATTCGGCATGCTTTTGGTCTTTATCTTGTCCCTATGAGTAGTGAATTCGGCTGGGGGCATAATGTTTTCAGCCTCGCGATTGCTATGCAAAATCTAGTCTGGGGAGCTGTTCAACCCATTACGGGTGCTTTCGCAGATAAATATGGTAGCAAAATAGTGGTCGCAGTAGGTGGTGCACTCTATTGCATCGGCTTGTTGCTTATGGCCGTTAGCTCTACAGGGTTACTGTTAAATTTAAGTGTCGGTTTAATTTTAGGCTTGGCTTTATCTGCCACCTCTTTTCCAATTTTATTATCTGCGGTAGGACGGGCAGCGCATCCTGAAAAACGTAGTCTTGCCATGGGAATTGCCAGCGCAGCAGGGTCCTTTGGGCAATTCATTATGCTGCCTTCTACCCTTCTACTCTTACAAAATTTTGGTTGGTCAGCGGCCTTGGTCGTGAGTGCAATTTTAGTGGCTCTCATTGTGCCATTGGCATGGATGCTTAAAGCCCCAATGTATGTTGCACCAAATATTATCGGTCAGGTGACAAAATCATCCTTAGGTTTTAAACAAATCTTAGTCATTGCAAAAAATCATCAGCCCTTTTGGTTTTTAGGCTTAGGCTTTTTAGTCTGTGGATTTCAAGTGGTGTTTATTGGTATCCATTTACCCGGTTATCTGATTGATCATGGATTTAATGCAACGACAGGAACTATTTTTCTCGCTTTAGTGGGATTATTCAATATTGTCGGAACATATACTGCAGGTTGGTTAGGCGGTAAATATTCCAAACCCAAACTTCTGATGGGTTTATATGGTTTACGTGGAATAGTCATTATAGGCTTTTTAGCTCTTCCATTAAGCACATGGACAATTTATACATTTGGCATCATTATGGGTTTATTGTGGCTCTCTACTGTGCCATTAACCAATGGTATTGTGGCCAACATGTTTGGAGTTAAGTACCTATCCATGCTCAGTGGCATTATATTTTTTACTCATCAAGTCGGTTCATTTTTTGGTGGATGGCTCGGTGGTGTCAACCATGACATGACGGGCAACTACAATTTAGTATGGATCGTTTCAATAGTATTAAGTGTGGTCGGTGTACTGGTACATTTCTTCGTCAATGAGAAGGCTGTCATTCATGATTAACACTCAATTGGGTTTAAAAATTATACTGGTTGTGATGATGATTGGATTATTCAGTTTAGCAATTCTACTGTGGTTACAAACACCGCAACTGTTTGAATACTTCAATCAAGCCTTCTGTGCACATTAATTGTCAATTCTTTGACATTTTCCAGCAGTGATTTGACTTTAATTTCCAAGATTAAATAAAAGTTAATAAATCAAACATTTATTAACTTTTTTCTGCCTTTTCATAAGTTTAGCAATTCTTGTGATTTCTATTAAGCGGTATTTTTTTCTAGATTGATTTGATATTAAACAAACTAGAGAAATTACCATGACCAGCTTAACCCAACTTTCACAAGCCATTCATGACGCACCACGTTGGCATCAAGCTGAACAATTTCAAAACCCGACTGAAATTACGATTGTTCCTTTAAAAGATGAAGCCTTAGGTGCTGCAGTTTTTGGATTAGATGCAAAAAAAGCACAGTCTGGAGAAACAATTTATCGCTTAAAGCAGGCATTGGCTGAACATTTAATTCTGGTCTTTAAAAACCAAAGTTTAGACGACCTGCAATATTTGGCTTTTGCCAGTTATTTTGGCTCAATTTTCCGTCCAAGTGCAGATAATCCCGTATTGGCCACACAAGAAGATTCCGGCACACCGCCTGATGTTGTTCCCGTATCCAATGCGGTAGGTAAAGGCGACTATACAGGTCATGGTGAACTTACCCCACATGCAGATCACCAATGGACACCACTTCCTTCTTTTGGTTCATTGTTATATGCCATAGAATTACCACAAAATGGTGGACAGACTGCTTGGTTTAATACCATTAAAGCCTATGAAGCTTTAGACGATAACACCAGACAGTACATTAATCAGTTACAGCTCATTACCTATAATCCATTCGTACGCTTCCAAAACAACAAAGGTACTCCCAAGGATGGTGGTTATGGTACTTCCCCGAAATATCGCTTTAAAGATCAGCCTATTATTGGGCATGCTTATCCACATCCACTGGTGAGAACACATCCTGAAAGTGGTCGTAAAGCATTGTGGCTGAATACGCATAGCGAAGTAGAGCTTGTAAATGAAGATGATCAGATTGGTAGTGAACTCATTGAAAAATTACGTGAACATATTTTAAAACCAGAATTCCGCTATGAACATCAATGGGAACAAGGTGATATCGTTTTTTGGGATAATCAAGCCACTCTACACTCACGTCGCCCATTTCCAAGTGATCAAAGACGTTTACTTAAACGTATTAGTCTGGCTGGTGGAAGACCGTTCTAAAACAGGATCAAGCGAGACATTACTCTTTCAACATTTGATCGATCAATGTATCGCTTCCTTTAAAAAATCTCCAAAATTTTTACTATTCTAATCATAAAATATTCACGATCAATTCCAATATTTTTCATTTTTCTCATTTACTGTATTTCAATTTTCTGACAAAAAATGATTTTCTCCCATCAAAGATGGGTAAGCTTTTTAAATTTATAAAGAAAAATAATCAACGAAAGAAATCTTCAGAATTTCAATCATATTACATCCAAATTATATTTATACAGGATTGATTTGGCTGATTTCATGACTAAATTAATGATGTATCGATTTCCAATGCGCGAACAACAAAAAACCCGCAAGCATTCAAACTTACGGGTACTCAACACAAGACTTAAATTAAAATTAGAACAAACGATTCATACCGTTCAAAGTCGCGACACGATACGCTTCGGCCATGGTTGGATAGTTAAACGTAGTTTCAACAAAGTACTTAATAGTATTGTTTGGACTATTCATGACAGCTTGACCAATATGAATAATTTCCGCTGCATTATTACCAAAGCAATGCACACCTAGAACTTCCAAAGTATCACGATGGAATAAAATTTTCAGCTCACCGACGGTATCACCCGTAATTTGCGCACGGGCAAGATGACGGAAAGAAGCTTGTCCAACTTCATAAGGAATTTTTTCCTCAGTCAATTGTTGTTCATTTTTACCAATCGATGAAATTTCTGGAATGGTATAAATTCCCGTTGGAATATCAGTAACAGGTGCAACATTTTCTTCACCGCTCATATTCGCGCCTGCACAACGACCTTGGTCATAGGCAGCAGAAGCTAAAGATGGCCAACCAATTACATCTCCAGCAGCATAAATATTTTCGACTTCAGTTTGATACTGATCGTTAACAGTAATTTGACCACGACTATTCGGGGTAATGCCAACATTTTCCAAACCTAAGCCATCAGTATTACCTGAACGTCCATTACACCATAAAATAGCATCTGCTTTAATTTTCTTGCCACTCAGCAAATGCATCACGACATGATCATCAAAGGTTTCCAAATGATCAATTTGTTCATTGTGGCGAATCAAGACACCTTGTTCACGTAAGTGATAAGACAAAGCATCTGAAATTTCATCGTCCAAATAACTGAGCAATTTATGCTGAGTATTAATGAGATCGACTTTATGACCTAATCCAATAAAGATGGAAGCATATTCACAGCCAATCACCCCAGCACCATAAATAATGATTTTTTGAATCGGAAAATCCAAATCCAAAATTTTATCCGAATCAAAAACACATGGATGATTGAAATCCAATATCGTTGGACGATATGGACGACTACCTGTTGCAATCACTAATTGTTTGAAGATAATACTTTCTTTGATGCCATCATCAGTAAAAATTAACGCTGTATTTTTATCTTGGATATAAGCACGTCCATGATAAATATCAATCTTATTTCGATCATAAAAACGTGAATGCGTATCCACTTGTTGTTGAATGACTTTATGTGCATTACGTAGCACTTGTTTCATGGTGAATTGTTTCCAATCTCCCACTTTCTGAAACATCGGGTCACGTTGATAACGAATAATGCTAGATACGGTCTGACGCAATGCTTTACTTGGAATTGTTCCTACATGTGCACAGTTACCACCTAACTGCTCACGCATATCCACTATTGCAACACGCTTACCTGCTTTCGCCAGCTTCATTGCCGCGCCTTCACCTGCAGGGCCTGAACCGAGAACGACCGCGTCATATTTAACGAAAGTTCCGTTAACGACCTCTTTTTTACGTGGCATTCAACGCTCCTCTTTTCAATATTCTGTTTATCTTCTGCATATTATGACGCAAATAATCGCAATTTGCTGTATTTACCTGTCCTATATTATCTGATGACTACATTTATTAAATGAATACCCTTTTCGCCCTATTTAGACTCAAGTTCGTTATAATAAAAAAGCTTCTTTTAGCATCTCCCCCGTCTAAAACAGTGGAAAGTTGAATATGTCTGAAAACCGTAAACCTGAACAGGGTGTCAAACTTCGTGGCGCAGAAAAGGTCGCTCGTATACCTGTAAAAGTGATACCTACGGTTGAAACCCCACGGAAGCCTGATTGGATTCGGGTGAAAATGGCAGCTCCTGAAGAAGTTCAACGCATCAAAACAACTTTACGTGCTCAAAAATTACATACCGTTTGTGAAGAAGCTGCATGTCCGAACTTACCTGAATGTTTTGGTGGTGGTACGGCAACCTTTATGATCATGGGTGATATTTGTACACGTCGTTGTCCGTTCTGTGATGTTGCACATGGTCGCCCGAATGCGTTAGATCCAGATGAACCACGTCACATGGCGGAAACCATTTCAAATCTGGGTTTGAAATATGCTGTGATTACCTCGGTTGACCGTGATGATCTTCGAGATGGTGGGGCTCAGCACTTTGTCGATTGTATTAAAGAAGCACGTGATTTAAGTCCAAAAACTTTGCTTGAAATTTTGGTTCCAGATTTCCGTGGTCGTATGGATGTGGCTTTACGTATCATGACAGAATGTCCACCTGATGTGTTTAATCATAATATTGAAACCGTACCGCGTTTATATAAAGCGATGCGTCCAGGTTCTGATTATCAGCATTCATTAGACTTACTTAAAATGTTTAAAGAATACTGTCCTGATGTTCCGACAAAATGTGGTTTGATGGTTGGTTTAGGTGAAACTGAAGAAGAAGTATTAGCGCTCCTAGACGATCTACGTGCACATGACGTGGACTACATTACGATTGGTCAGTATTTACAACCGTCTAAACAACATGCACCACTGGATCGTTTTGTAACCCCTGAAGAGTTTGAACGCTATACAGCGCATGGTCAGAAGCTTGGTTTCAAAAATATCTGGGCTGCACCAATGGTTCGTTCAAGCTACTTTGCTGATCGTCAATATTATGGCGAGCCTGTTCCAGCAGTACGTCGCAAAGCCGATCCTGCGAAAAAAATTGCCGTGCAAACTATCGAAGCTTAATTTACAGCAAATTAAAAAACCAAACTGATCTAGCGATGCCAATTTAATCCATTTAGGTTGGCATTTTTGTTTTTTATATTTAAAAATTAAGAGTCATAAAAAATCCCCTATACAAATAGAGGATTTTTCAAAGAACAATAGATTAAGCCGCTTGACTTGGCACGCCACTATGAAAGCGAAATAGATGATCTGGGCTTAAAATCAGATTTTTTTCAACTTCACGAAAGTGGGCAATACGCTGCTGAATATCTTCTTTAGGGTTTTTTAACTTTGACGTTTGAGCAACATCTAATGCTAAGGCTAAATAATCCTCAAAATGGCGCGATTCAGATTTCAGAAGATAACGATAATATTTACCCAAGTCTTCATCTACAAGCGGCGCAAGTGCATAGAATCGTTCACAGGAACGCGCTTCCACAAACGCACCAATAATCATAATGTCGATTAAAGCTTCAGGCTCATACGTTCGTACCTCTTTACGCATGCCCCCCGCATAACGACCAGCACTAATCGATTGCCATTCCTGCCCACGCTTGGTCATTAATTCAAGCACTTGTTCATAATGCAGCATTTCTTCGCGCACCAATTGTGCCAATTTAACCTGTAAATCGGTAAAAAAAGTGTAGCGAAACATCAGGTTCATGGCTGTACCTGCGGCTTTTTTTTCACAATTGGCATGATCTTGCATGAGTAACTCGAGGTTATTCATAGCTTCATCTAACCAAGCTTTCGGTGTTTCACATCCCAAAAAACCCAAAACGGGTTTCATGAAATCGTTATAATTTATTGAGGACATAATTCTAAAACTTATCTTGCTGCTTTAATAACAGCTTTCATTTGTTGAACCGCTTGGGCTAAGCCGACAAATACAGCATCAGCAATAATCGAATGACCAATATTAAGCTCATGGATTTGTGGAATTTGAGCAATTGGTGTGACATTTTCAAGGTTTAGACCATGCCCTGCATTGACCACTAAGCCTTTGGCTGCGGCATATTCAGCACCTTTTACAATACGCTCTAATTCATATTGTTGCGCTTCGGTGGTTTCTGCATCAGCGTAAGCGCCAGTATGCAATTCAATCGTGGGTGCACCGCAAGCAAGTGCAGCATCGATTTGTGCAATATCGGCATCAATAAACAAAGACACATCACAACCAATGGCTGTTAAGGCTTGTGTCGCTGCTTTGACCTCTTCGAAATGACCTAAAACATCAAGTCCACCTTCAGTCGTCACTTCCTGACGTTTTTCTGGCACTAAACATACATGTTGCGGTTTTATTTCTTTGGCAAATTCGACCATTTCAGGTGTAACTGCCATTTCTAAATTCATATGCGTTTTCAGTAAAGGACGCATACGTCGTACATCATCATCTTGAATATGACGACGGTCTTCACGTAAATGCAAAGTAATCCCTTCAGCACCCGCTTGTTCACACATCAATGCAGCATTGACAGGATCTGGATAAGTCGTTCCACGCGCTTGTCGCAATGTCGCTACATGGTCAATATTTACACCAAGCAATGCAGCCATAAGAATGTCCTACCAATTATGATTGAGATTGAGTATTTTGAATCCACAATTGACGGCTTTTAAGCGGTCGGTCTCCCAACAATGAAGTGATCATTTGTCGGTAAAGTTGTGCCAATAATTGTAACTGTTCAGGATTAAAATCCCTACCCTTTTCATACTCACGCATGGAGAGAATATTCTGTCCTGATAAGGTTGAGCGTGATTGTTGTGCTGTCGCAATAAATCCATCATTCAGTTGGAATAAATAATTTTGTTTTTCTAAAATCTGTTGTTGCTGTGCGTCTTGGGTAAAATCAAGGGCATAACCCAATTCTTCCAAAAGTGCATGTTCAAACTGACGTAAAATCTGTCTTAAAAAAACATTCGAATTTGTTTGTTGAGTCAATTGCTGTAACTGTTGCAAAGTATGATGATATTGCACAAAAGTTTCTGGCATTTCGACTTCAATGGGGCATAAGCGAAGAATAATTTCATTGAGATAGAAACCAGAAAAAAAAGCATCTCCAAAGAAAAAAACAGGCTGATTGACAATTTCTACCTTGGTAAAATTTTTAAGTTCCGATTTACCAGACGCCTGCAAACATATCGGCTGATATTGCGGTGGTGGCGTTTGTCTTAAAATACCATCGACACGACCATGCTCTTGTGTAAATAAATGCACAATATGGCTACGTTCACGGTATTTACGATGATGGATTAAATAACCATGCAATACTTCATTTCGCATGAAATTCGGTGTCTAATCTTTATTTTTTTTAGATTCTGCTTCATCTTCATCATCCCCATCGGGAATCACTGCACCTACGACAGCTGCAGTTCCTTTTACGACACCTTTGGTGGTTTTATAAGCCACTTTTACAGGAACAGTAACAAGTTTATGAATACAGCCTTGCAAGAATAGAACACATGCCACAATAGCTAATACTTTCATCATTACCATTCCTATAAAAGAGTGACTTAAATTAAAATGCTTAGATATCACTATACCCTAAGCTTTTTAAAGCACGTTCATCATCAGACCATCCACCTTTAACTTTCACCCACAGGGTCAGCATGATCTTTTGTTCGAACATTTTTTCCATATCAGCACGGGCATCCATACCAATTTTTTTCAGTTTGGCCCCTTTTTCACCAATCACAATGGCTTTTTGGCCTTGGCGATCGACGAAAATAGTGGCATCAATATAAGTACACGCGGGTTTTGGACGACCTGTTTTTTCATTCACTGTCGCCTCTTCAGTCTTAAATGATTCAATTTGCACCGTTAAATCATAAGGCAGCTCTTCACCGAGTTGACGCATAATTTTTTCACGAATCACTTCTGAAGCCAAGAAACGTTCTGAACGATCCGTAATTTGATCTAAAGCATAAAGGGGTGGTTGAAATGGTAAATATTGCTCAATCGTGTCACGTAAATGTTCAAGATTTGCACCACGAAGTGCAGAAACAGGAACAACTTCTGCAAAATTCATTAATTTAGAACGTTCTTGAATTAATGGTAAAGCATGGTTTTTATTTTCAAGGGTATCAATTTTATTGATAACAAGAATCACTGGCATTTCAGCATTCTTCAGTTTTTCCAAAACAAGTTCATCATTTTGTGTCCACTTATCTGCATCAAGCACAAACAATACCAAGTTCACATCACGCAATGCCGAACTTGCAGCACGGTTCATCATTTTATTGATGGCACGAACTTCTTTTTTATGCATCCCTGGTGTATCAACAAATACAGCCTGAGATTTTTCACGTGTATCAATCCCCACAATTTTATGACGAGTTGTTTGTGGCTTACGAGAAGTAATCGAAAGCTTTTGTCCTAAAATATGGTTCATCAAGGTAGATTTGCCCACATTTGGACGACCTACAATCGCAACAAATCCACTTTTAAAATCGGAAGGAATCGTGGTTCCTTGTGAACTAAAAAAATCATTAATTAATTCATTACCGTTATTTTGCGGCTCGTGATCAGCATCAGTGTGATCAGAATGTGTGGTCATTTAAACGACTACTCCAATTGTTTTAAAATATCCGCTGCAACTGCTTGTTCAGCAAAGCGGCGACTAGAACCTTCACCATAGACCACTGGCAATCCTTCGATAATACATTCCACTTTGAAATGCTGATTCGGAGCATCACCTTGAATATCCACGACATCGTAAATAGGGAGAGGTTTTTTACGTGCTTGTAAATATTCTTGCAGACGTGATTTAGGATCTTTAAGTTGGTCTGTAGGTTCAATATGGTCTAAATATGGGGTGTACCATTTCAGTACAATATCTTGCAAGATATTTAAGTCACTGCAATCCACATAAATAGCACCAATAATGGCTTCTACAGTATCAGCAAGAATAGACTCTCGATGATGTCCTCCCGACTTTAACTCGCCCGTGCTTAAAATTAAACAAGGGCTCAGTTTTAGATCGTTTGCAATTTTGCCTAATGCTTCTTGGCGAACCAATGTGGCACGCATACGTGTTAAACGCCCTTCATTTTCATGTGGGTAGGTTTCATACAAATAATGGGCAATGATCATCCCTAATAATGAATCGCCTAAAAACTCCAAACGTTCATAATTAGATTTGTGACTTACCGATCGATGTGTCAATGCAAGCTTTAATAATTCAGGCTGCTTGAACTGATAACCGATACGGCTGACTAAGCGCATATCACTTAGTTTGGACTGACCTTTGATCAAAACTTTTCTCGAAATTTAACACTAAATCTATATTGAGTAAGAATGGTTTTCTTATCTCATAATCTTTTTTCACTTGCAGACCATCAATATTCGTCACTTGCGCAATTTCATCAAACTTAATATCACGCACATTGTTCATGTCTAAACGCTGACTCATCTGACTTGCAAATTTCGCAGGATCAACGTTAGCTGGACTACTTTTCATCAATTCTTCAATCTGTCCATTAATCACTCTATCATCCCAATATGGACCCCATACTGCAATTGCAATTTTTGCTAAAAAAGCAAAACCGACAATTGCAATTAATATTCCAATATATGATGCACCTTTTTCATTTTTATGCATTTTTTATTTTCCAATGATGCTTAATCAATTTTACCATTACGAGCAAATGATGGTAATTTAAATCCCGGTTCTTTGTGCATCCAAATAAAGAATGCACGTCCTGTTAAATTCTCTTCTGGTACAAAGCCCCAAAAACGACTGTCAGCACTCTGATCACGATTATCCCCCATCGCGAAGTAATGACCTTGGGGTACTTTAACTTCCCAATATAAACCATTTTCAACCGAATATTTACCATTTTCAACATAATTGATAAATGGGGCTTGGCGTGCCACATTTACACCCTCTAACTCACGCATTTTGAAGGTATGTTTACCCAATGTTTCTTGATGGTAAATTGATGTTGGCGTATCTAAAATATCTTTTTCACGACTAAACTCAACGGGAACTTTAGCAACTTTATTGCCATTGATCGTCAATTGACCATGATCATAAACAATATGATCACCTGGCAAGCCGACCACACGTTTAATATAACTAATGGTCGGTTGCGGTGGATAACGGAATACAATTACATCACCACGCTCTGGTTCACCAACATCTATTATTTTTTTATTTACAACAGGTAGACGTACACCATATTGGTATTTATTCACCAAAATAAAATCACCAGTTTCTAGTGTCGGCACCATTGAATCAGATGGAATATTAAAGGGTTCATATAAAAACGAACGTAGAATCAATACCACAGCCAATACAGGCCAAAAGTCATAAGCCCATGTAATAATGAAGTTTTCATTGCCCTTGCCACGAGTCTGTCTTTGTTTAAACACAAACTTATCCAATAACCACACCAAAAAGAAAATGAGTGTGGCGGGTACAAGGATTAAATTAAAATCAAAATCCATGGGTTTATATCCTCAACTTTATTATCTTTCTACTTTTAATACAGCAAGGAACGCTTCTTGTGGAATTTCAACACTTCCCACTTGTTTCATGCGTTTCTTACCTTCTTTTTGCTTAGATAACAGTTTTTTCTTACGTGAAACGTCACCACCATAACATTTAGCCAATACGTTTTTACGCATTGCTTTTACAGTAGAACGCGCAATAATTTGTGCGCCAATGGCAGCTTGAATGGCAACATCAAACATTTGACGTGGAATTAATTCTTTCATTTTTTCCACAAGCGCAATACCACGATGACGTGCGTCATTACGATGACAAATCATCGCCAAAGCATCTACTTTATCACCGTTAATCAGTACATCGACTTTGACTAAAGATGAGCTTTCAAAACGGACAAAATTATAATCGAGTGAAGCAAAACCACGTGAGCAAGATTTTAAACGGTCAAAAAAGTCCATGACGACTTCTGCCATCGGAATTTCAAAAGTCAACGACACTTGTTTACCTAAGAATTTCATCTCTTTTTGAACACCACGACGCTCTACACACAGGGTCATGACATTACCCAAATATTCTTGCGGAACAAGAATATGACATTCAGCAATGGGCTCACGTAAATCTTCAACAGTAGAACCATCAGGCATTTTTGATGGACTGTCGATATAACGTATTTCACCATTTTTCATCAATGATTCATAAATAACCGTTGGTGCGGAGCTGATCAGGTCTAAATCATACTCACGCTCTAAGCGTTCTTGTACAATTTCCATGTGTAGCATGCCTAAGAAGCCACAGCGGAACCCAAAACCAAGTGCATCAGAACTTTCAGGTTCAAAGAATAACGCGGAATCATTGATTTGTAGTTTATGCAAAGCTTCACGAAACGGCTCAAAATCACTGGCATCAATGGGAAATAACCCTGCATACACCTGCGGTTTGACCTTTTTAAAACCGGGCAAAACAGCAACATCAGGCGTGCTAGACAATGTGATGGTATCACCAACGGGTGCACCAAAAATGTCTTTAATTCCTGCAATCACAAATCCAACTTCGCCTGCTTCTAACTCACCTGTTTCAAAGTGTTTCGGATTAAAAATACCCACTGACGTAACAATGTGTGTTTGACCTGTTGATTTCACCAACATTTTGTCGCCCTTACGGATACGACCTTCTTTAACACGAACCAGAGAAACAACACCTAGATAATTATCAAACCATGAATCAACAATTAAGGCTTGTAAAGGCGCATTACGATCGCCTACAGGTGGCGGAATCACATTAACCAGCGTTTCTAAAACCCCTTCAACACCCAAGCCAGTTTTTGCTGAACAGGTCGGCGCTTCAGTTGCTTCAATCCCAATAATATCTTCAATTTCTTGAATGACACGTTCAGGCTCAGCTTGAGGTAAATCAATTTTATTTAATACTGGAAGAACTTCTAAACCCTGCTCAAGAGCGGTATAGCAGTTTGCAACGGACTGTGCTTCGACCCCTTGTGCTGCATCAACGACCAACAAAGCACCTTCACAGGCAGCCAATGAACGTGATACTTCATAAGAAAAGTCGACGTGCCCAGGCGTATCAATAAAATTTAATTGATATTCTTCACCATTTGGATGGGTATAATATAGCGTGACCGAAGCCGCTTTAATAGTAATACCACGCTCACGCTCAATATCCATAGAGTCGAGCACTTGAGCTTGCATTTCTCGGGCTTGAAGACCACCACAGGTTTGAATAAATCGATCTGCAAGTGTCGACTTACCGTGGTCAATATGCGCAATAATCGAAAAATTCCGTATATTATTGATATTGACTGACTTTTTAGCAACTGCCATAAACTACTCTAAATCAAAATACACAATCACTTACCTGAATATAAACAGTGTTTATGACGTGCAAAAAAGGATATTCCAAAGATGTTGCACAGTATAAGCAGTACATGGTCAAAAATACAGTGAGCTTTTAAAAATAGTCCGATTCTTCTACAAAACTTTGCTTTTAAATTGCTTGATTAAAATGAACAAGCTCCGATTAGACCATTTATTGTTCAACAACCATTGTATATAAATTCGAAAAATCTAAAGGATTTAACTGTTCTGTAAGAGGCTGATAGGCTTGACTAAATGTAGGTGACATTCGTTTTGGACGACCTGTTGCAATTTCGACACAGGCCCATTTCGTATTACCTGTAAATAAAATAGCCTGATTCTCAGAACGATAAAAAACGTATTGGCGGAAAGAATAAAGCGCATTCAAATCATTTAACCATGTACGTAAAATAATTTTTTCGCCTTCAAATGCTGCTTTACGATAATGCACATGATGTTCAACAGCCACCATAGCATGTTTTAACTCAAGATATTCTTTTAGTCCTAAACCTAGGGTTTCAATATGTGCTGTTGCGACATCCTGCATCCACTGCATGTAAATGACATTATTGACATGACCCAAACTGTCTATATGACAGGGTTGAACAGTGATTTCTAAATCAAAAACTGTACTCATTGTTTATTTATCTCTTATTTCTAAAAATGACTCAATCATCCGCAGTTTAAGGAATTTAATACGAGAGTAAAATCATCCTCTCACCTATATTTCGGTCAATCATAAAAAAACCACTCATTTTTAGAGTGGTTTTTTATTCAAGATTAATTTTTACTCAATACGCATACCTACAATTACGCGTTGTCCCTGACGAATAATAGACACTCGTGCTACCGTTCCTTTTTTCAATTCAGAAGCCGCTTTCACAAAATCAACACTATTTAAAATGACTTTATTATTCACCTGAGTAATTACATCGCCCGCAGTAATTCGTGCTTGTGCAGCAATCCCTTCTCGTTTTACTTCTTGAATGAATATGCCGCCCTTAACCTCTAGCTGCGATTGCTCAGCGGCCGTTAAGTTACGAATACTCACGCCTAATACTGGTCCATTATTTTTCGCGTTTTGTTCCACTTTCGCAGGAGTATCATCTGGTGCAAGAGTTAAGGTCGCTGAAATATTACGGGTTTTATCATCACGTAGTATTTGAAGTTGTATCACCTGATTTGGCGAAGTTCGATTGAGGTAATTCAGTAAATCAGATGTTCTTGAAATAGCAGAACCGTTATATTTTAAAATAACATCACCTGTTTGAAGCCCCGCTTTCGCAGCTGGTGAATTAGGTGCAACCTCAGTCACCAAAGCGCCTTCTGGTTTGTCCAAACGATAAGACTCTGCCAAGTTACGGTCAATATCTTGAAGCATGACTCCCAAATAAGAACGGGTGACTTTACCATTCTTTTTCAACTGATCAGCAACATCCATGGCAACATCAATCGGAATAGAAAATGACAAGCCCATATAACCGCCTGTTCCACTAAAAATCCGCGAGTTCACCCCCACCACTTCACCACGCTGGTTAAATAAAGGGCCGCCTGAATTACCTGGATTTAAAGCAACATCGGTTTGAATAAAAGGCACGGAGGTTTCCCCCATCATATTCCGCATTTTTGCACTGACAATACCCGCTGATGCAGAGTAATCAAATCCAAACGGCGAGCCGATAGCAAGCACCGGCTCTCCCACTCTTAGCTGATCAACATTTCCAGTTTTTAACTCTGGAAAATTTGAACCATTCACTTTGAGTAAGGCGACATCTGTACGTTCATCACTACCCACCACTGTGGCATCAATTTCACGGCGATCGTTCAACATAATAGTCACTTTAGAAGCATCTTCAACCACATGGTGATTGGTCAGCAAATAACCATCTTTACTAATAAAAAAAGCACTACCGTAGCCCGTTTTTTCTTGTGGTGCTTGTTGCTGAGGAATAATCACTTGATTACCAAAGAAACGGCGTAAAATTTCTGGAACTTGCTGCTGTAATAATTCTTCTTGTGTCATTTTTTTTACAACATTGACACTCACTACCGCAGGACTGACTTGTGCAACCAAATTCGAAAAATCAACGGGAGATGCTGCATAAGTTTGTATACTCGCCAATGTAAATACAGTAGCGACTACCCCTTTGGTTAAATAGCTATTTTTCATATCAGCATTCATTCCATTTCATTATAGATATGTGTAGGTAACCCGTTTTTAGCATAAATTTTGTTTATTTTGGGTAATAAAATGTTGATGATGTTTACGCTAGAATATAAATAAAATTTCTTAAATCTTCTGACCTTATTGCTTTTTCTGATCATGTATAAGCATATTAGCTCTTGTTTTTTGATCAAAAAAGCGGTGTCATTACCAAACTTTTTTGAAATTAGCTGATGGACATGTCTAATTTAAACACAACGCATCATTTTGACGTGATCATTGTGGGAAGTGGCGGTGCAGGTTTAAGCCTAGCGTTATCACTACCTGATCACTTCAACATCGCAGTTTTGGCAAAATCGACTTTAACAGATGCAAGTACGTTTTATGCACAAGGTGGTGTAGCAGCTGTTCTCGATGAAACTGATTCGATAGAACAGCATATTGATGACACCATGATTGCGGGTGCACATTTGTGTGAAATAGAGGCAGTCAGACAAACGGTGGAAGGTGGAAAACCTTCAGTTGATTTCTTGTTAGAACATGGAGTGCAATTCACGCTAGATGAACAAGAACAACTTCATTTAACTCGTGAAGGCGGTCACTCACAACGCCGTATTATACATGCAGCAGATGCGACAGGCCGCGCCATCTCAACCACTTTAGTTCAACGTGCTCAAGAAAAATCAAATCTTACAATTTTTGAAAATTATATTGCAATTGATTTAATTACTTCGCAAAAACTAGGATTAGCGACGACACCGAACCGCAATTTGGGTTTATATGCTTTAGATGAAAAGACTGAAACAGTACACACCTTTTTAGCACCCTCTACTGCTTTGGCTTGTGGCGGGGCGATGAAAGCCTATTTATATACCTCTAACCCTGACATTGCGACGGGTGATGGAATTGCCATGGCATATCGGGCGGGTTGCCGTGTGGCCAATATGGAATTTAATCAGTTCCATCCGACCTGTCTTTACCACCCCCAAGCCCGTTCATTTTTAATTACTGAAGCTATGCGTGGTGAAGGTGCTTATTTACGCCTGCCTGATGGTGAGCGCTTTATGCTTCGTTTTGATGAACGTGCAGAACTTGCGCCACGTGATATTGTGGCACGGGCTATTGACTATGAAATTAAACGTTTAGGAATACGTCATGTTTGGCTAGATATTACTCACAAGCCTGCTGATTTTGTGAAAGAACACTTTCCTACGCTCTACCAACGTTTGCTAGAACTGGGCATTGATATTACCAAAGAAATGATTCCTGTGGTCCCCGCTGCACATTATACCTGTGGTGGAGTGATGGTAGATGAACATAGTCAAACCGATCTGGCTGGACTATATGCAATTGGTGAGACATCCTACACTGGGCTACATGGTGCTAACCGAATGGCAAGCAACTCACTTTTAGAATGTTTTGTTTACGGTATGAGTGCTGCCAAACATATTGAAAGCCAATTTGATAGAAATTACGTTATTGTTGATGCACCAGCATGGGATGATTCACAAGTAATGAATCCCGATGAAGATGTAGTCATTTTACAAAACTGGGATGAGTTACGTCAGACCATGTGGAATTACGTGGGAATTGTAAGAACGACTAAACGCTTGGAACGGGCGCTCCATCGTATCGAAATGCTGAAACGAGAAATTAACGAGTACTATCATGATTATCAAGTCAGTAAAAACTTGATTGAACTGCGTAATCTTGTTTTGGTGTCGGAAATGATTGTACGCTGTGCGATGGAACGTAAAGAATCACGCGGTTTGCATTTTACTTTGGATTACCCAGAACTCTCCGAAGAATTGCGTAAAACTGTATTGGTGCCGCCTCATTTTGAAGTAGAAACACCTTTGGTTAATGCTTAATCTTTTATTTTGTGTACTTCTAAACCTCAGCATAGATTTAAAAAACCGAACATAATGTTCGGTTTTTTAAATTAAAATTATATTTTTACGTTTTAGCAGGAATAGAGTACGTGCCGACAACATGTGCTATAGCTTGGTCCGAACCAATAGAATATAGCCACACATCGCCAACAATTAATGCTTTACCCACTTTCATTAATTGACAAACTGCACGAATATTTTGCTCTGCTGCTGGCTTCTTTAAAAAATTAATCGACAAATTAGTGGTAACAGCCAAAGCAACTATGCCTATCTCGCTCAAGATGGCAATATACAGTGCATAATCGGCAGCAGTCATCATGGTGGGACCTGATACTGTTCCACCTGGTCGTAAATCTTCAGCACCTACATAATAAATAATAGATGCGCCTTTTTCGGTTAAATTTTCTATTTCACACTTTTCAAGACTTTGCGGAAATTCGGCCTGTAGAAAAGCAATAATCTCTGCCTTGGTAGTTTTCATTTACTCATCCATGATTATTTTAAATATAAGAAAATAATGTACATTAAACACTGATATTTTTAATATTCATTGCACTTAATATAAAAATAGAATAAAACACAAAATCATTTTAAGTAGCTTAAAGCTTGCTCAAAAACGTGTTCAGGTGTTTGTGTCGCATCCAAACGCTTAATTCGGTTACTCTCTCTTTCAAAAAGTGATTGATAACCTGCGCGTACTTTCTCAAAAAAAATGGCTTTTTCTTGTTCAAAACGATCTAAGTCACCGCGTTCGCGCGCACGTGACATGCCTATTTCGGTCGGTGCATCGAGCCAAAAAGTAATATGGGGCAAGTAAGACACAAAGTTTTGATTCAATAAATTCAATTTTTTTGCGCTTAAACCACGTCCTGCACATTGATAAGCAAAACTTGCATCAACAAAACGATCACAGAGTACTGTTTTACCTGCCTCTAATGCAGGCTTAATGACTTGCTGTAAATGTTGTGCACGTGCCGCATACATCAACAACAGTTCGGTGTCATTGGACATCATTTCGTCAGGATTAACAGACAATAAAAGTGAACGGATATGCTCTGCCATAGGCGTTCCGCCAGGTTCACGTGTCAGTACAACGTCTTGGCCTTGTTGTTGTAAATAATGATAAATTTTACCAATCAGCGTGGTTTTACCAACACCTTCTGTGCCTTCAAAACTAATAAACATTCCTTAATCCTTTTTCGCTTTCAATACTGCCAAGTAATCTTGCACGGCACGATTATGCTCATCTAAACTTGCAGTAAAGGTATGTCCTCCATTGCCTGTTGCAACAAAATAAATATTTTTTGCATTGTCAGGATGCATGGCAGCCTCAATTGCTTTCTGGCTTGGCAAAGCAATTGGCGTTGGCGGTAAGCCATTATTGGTATAGGTATTATAAGCTGTAGGCGTGCGCAAATCTGCGCGGGTAATATTGCCTGTATAATTTTCCCCCATACCATAAATTACAGTAGGATCAGTTTGTAGACGCATCCCCAGTTTTAAACGTCGAACGAATACACCTGAAACTTGTTCTAACTCACGATCTAGACTGGTTTCTTTCTCAATAATTGAAGCCATAATCAAAGCTTCATATTTATTTTTATAAGGTAAGTCAGTTGCCCGTTTTTCCCACGCTTTATCCAATGATTTCATTTGACGTTGATATAAATCCGTCAAAATTTTCTTATCCGTTTCACCTTTTGCAAAAAAATAAGTATCAGGTGCAAACAATCCTTCGGGATGCTCAAATGGAATATTGAGTGCTTTAAGCATTTGCTCTTTTGGCAGATTGAGCACGTCTTTAGTAACTAAATCATCTTTTTTGAGTTGCTCAAGCAGTTGCTTAAATGTGGTACCTTCAATCACTAAAATCCGATTCATTTGTGCATTTTCAGAATTGGATAACATCTCCATAACTTGACGAATACTCATGCCTTTTTGCACTTCGTAAACTCCAGCCTTTAAAGTGTCATGAATAATAAATTTTTGATAAAGCTTGAGAATAATAGGAAAACTGACTTTATCTTCTTGTCCTAAACGATCAATAAAACCAGAATAAGTATCTCCTGTGCCTATGGCTAACATTTGCTTTTGGCCCTTAACAGGATAAGCCTTAAATAAACTCGACCATAAAATAACAAAAGCTAGACCAATAAAACCCAGCATTAAAAGACCAAGACCTTTTGAGGGGAATATTTTTGTCACTTTCTTTTTTGATTTTTGCTTTGTGGTGGGCATATTAATGAATCTGATTCAATTGAAGGATATTAAAAAGTTCAGTACAAGCCTGAACATTCAAAGGTCGCTGATTAAGTTCAGTCGCTATTTTCATGGCAGTTAAAGCATTACAAAAAAATACGCTTTCAAATTTTGAAATTTCTTCCATATCAATGAAACGTTGTTGACATGCAATACCAAACTTCTGCATACGCGATAAAATTTCAGCACGCATTACACCATGCACACCATTATAACGAAGTTCTGGGGTAATCCATGTATTCTTTAGGCGAATGAAACAATTACTACTCACACCTTCAACGACCGAACCTTGAACATCTGTGACTAAGGCCTCTTCCCAGTCTTTTTGATCTGCCTCATGTTTAAGTAAAACTTGTTCCAAACGGTTTAGACTTTTTAAACCGACCAAACTTGGCATCGTAAGCCCTAATGCTTGTTGTAATACACCCGACTTAGTTTTTTGTATTTCAAAATCCTGCACAGCATGTGGATAAAAAAATACCCACACGTCTGCTACATGATCTGGCAAATGATATCCACGTTGTCCATCACCACGGCTAATGATGATTTTTAAAGTACCGTTAAGCTGTACACATTGTTGTTCTAGAACACTCAAACTTTGTTGGATTAAGCTTAAATCGACCTTTAGTTTTAAACGCTCACAGGTCAAACTTAATCGAGCCATATGTAGCGCTTCAAGTTCAATTGCTCCGTCTCTCACTCGTGCTGTGCTAAAACAGCCATCGCCATAATGAAAAGCACGATCTAATAATGATATCCCAGTAATTTCCTGTGCATTCTTTAAACATGACATAACCAGATATCCTGAAATTGATGGCTTAGTTTAAGAACTGCTTCAGCAATTTAATATCTTTTTTATTCATATAAAATTCATTTTTTATTATTTTTTATGCATAGAAGATATGGTTATTCTCAGCTCATGTTTTAAAACATTTAAAAATATTGCTGAGGAAAAAGACATGCATTTTTCAAAATTTAAATTAGGGGTGGTTGCTGCACTTATTTCTGTTTCATCACTGAATGTAGCAGCCAAAGATTTCTTAAATGTTTCTTATGATCCAACCCGAGAGCTTTACGAAAATTTTAATCAACAATTTGGCGCTTACTGGAAAAAAACCACTGGGCAAGATCTTAATTTCAAACAATCACATGGTGGTTCGGGCAAACAAGCACGAGCAGTCATTGATGGTTTAGATGCAGATGTAGTCACTTTAGCTTTGGCTGCTGACATAGATGCAATTGCAGAAAAAACCAACTTATTACCCAAAGATTGGCAAAAAAAATTCCCGCAAAATTCAACACCATATACTTCGACTATCGTCTTCTTGGTTCGTAAAGATAATCCTAAAAAAATTAAGGATTGGGGTGATTTAGTTAAACCGGGAGTAGAAATCATTACACCAAATCCAAAAACTTCCGGTGGCGCACGTTGGAATTACTTGGCAGCATGGGCATGGGCTAAACACCAAGCAGGTGGCAATGATGCCAAAGCTCAAGAATTTGTTCGTCAAATTTACAAGCAAACCAAAGTTCTTGACTCAGGCGCACGAGGTTCAACCACCACATTTGCTGAGCGTGGAATTGGTGATGTATTACTGGCATGGGAAAATGAAGCCTATTTAGCAGTCCGTGAGCAACCAGGTAAGTTTGAAATCATTACGCCATCTTTGTCTATTTTGGCAGAGCCACCTGTGGCTATTGTTGAAAAAAATGTAAAAAAAGATGGTAATGAAAATGTGGCCAAAGCCTATTTAAATTTCCTCTATTCACCGCTTGGACAAGATATTGCAGCGAAAAATTATTATCGTCCACGTAATGCTGCAGTATTAAAAAAATACAGCACTACCTTTAAACCGTTAAAACTAGTAACGATTGATAAAGAGTTTGGCGGTTGGACCAAAGTTCAAAAACAGCATTTTGAAAATGGTGGTGTTTTTGATCAGATCGTGAAAACGAATAATTCAAAATAAAGATTGAATTGCTCAAGATATTTGAGGGAGTAAAGACATGATTCATACTGTAATTGTGCCGGGTGTTGGCGGCAGCGAACCTGCCCACTGGCAATCTTGGTTACAACGACAACTCATGTCTTGCTCACGAGTACAGCAGCAAGATTGGAATAATCCGATATTAGAGACTTGGATAAAGCAATTGGTTGATACCGTTCAATCTATTCAAGACAATATTCAAATTGTGGCTCACAGTTTTGGATGCCTAACTGTCGTTGCAGCATTAAACGAATATCCTGAGTTAAATCGAAAGATAAAAAATTTGATTCTGGTTGCGCCTGCCAACCCTGCACGTTTTGGCGAAGCCGGTTTTGCTCGGCATAGCCAGCAAGATTATCAAAACTATTTTCATCAATTGACCATTCGCGTACCGACAACGTTATTAATCAGTGAAAATGATCCATGGTTAAGTTTTTCAGATGCAACACGCTTAGCGGATACGTGGAAACTTAAAGCGATTAATTTGGGTCAGGTCGGTCATATTAATGTGGCTTCTGGATTCGGTGCTTTTCCTGAAATTTATGATTATTTAATTTCAGACAATAAACCGCAACCTATCAATTTTATTGATGAAAGCCATTACTTTTTTAGATTTGCAATTTAAAAGTCGCAAATTATGCTTGTGTCAAATTAAACTTTATTTCTGCTGGCCATATTGGTCAGCATTTTCTCTTTTGAGGAGTCAGCATGTCGCAGCGATCCCGAGTGCTGCCAGGATTTGGTCTTTCTCTAGGCTTTACCCTAGCGTATTTGTCATTAATTGTACTTATCCCACTGTCCGCAGTGTTTATTAAATCACTTGGCATTGGCTGGGATGGTTTATGGGAAATTTTAAGTTCAGAACGTATTTTAAAATCCTTACAGCTCAGTTTTAGTACAGCCCTATTTGCTGCGTTAGTAAATGTGGTGTTCGGTTTATTATTGGCGTGGTGTCTGGTGCGTTATACCTTCCCTGGTAAACGAATTATTGATGCCTTGGTTGATTTACCTTTTGCTCTACCTACAGCAGTTGCAGGTATTGCCCTGACATCTTTGTACGCACCGACAGGCTGGATTGGTCAATATTTGGAACCGATGGGTATTAAAGTGGCCTATACCCCGATTGGCATTACGCTTGCGCTAATTTTCATCGGGTTACCCTTTGTCGTCCGTACTGTACAACCGGTATTAAGTGATTTGGAAACAGAACTTGAAGAAGCAGCGTCAGCACTTGGTGCTAACCGTTTGCAAATTGTGACGAAAATTATTTTACCTATCTTGTTTCCTGCGCTGCTGACTGGTTTTGCCTTAGCCTTTGCCCGCGGTGTGGGTGAATACGGTTCTGTCATCTTTATTGCAGGTAATCAGCCTTTTGAAACTGAAATTGCACCGCTCATGATTATTTCTCGTTTAGAAGAGTACGATTATGCGGGTGCAACCACCATTGCTGTAGTGATGTTGGTACTTTCTTTCGTCATTTTATTCCTGATTAACTTGCTACAAGGATGGGC
Organism: Acinetobacter albensis; assembly: GCF_900095025.1. Lineage (GTDB taxonomy): Bacteria > Pseudomonadota > Gammaproteobacteria > Pseudomonadales > Moraxellaceae > Acinetobacter > Acinetobacter albensis. The sequence continues at coordinate 101,830 of NZ_FMBK01000007.1, forward strand.
AAGCCGCCGCACAGGGAGAACTGCAAAATGAGTTTAATTACAAATAGCAATGCTTTAGCCAAAAAGCTGCAATCTCGAGATGCGACGCGGGAACCGACTTGGGTACGTAATCTTCTCATTATCATTGCTTTAATATTTTTCTTAAGCTGTCTGATTCTGCCTTTAATTTTAGTTTTTGTTGAAGCCTTTAAGCAAGGTGTCGGCGTTTACTATCAAGCCCTCATTCATCCAGATACCTTATCGGCAGTTAAATTGACCTTGTTGACGGCAGTCATTGCGGTGCCATTAAACGTGGTATTTGGTGTAGCAGCAGCGTGGTCCGTTGCAAAATTCAATTTCCGTGGCAAGTCTATTCTCACCACCATTATTGATATGCCTTTTTCAGTTTCTCCAGTCATTGCAGGTTTAATGTTGGTGCTGATGTTTGGTACTCAAGGTTGGTTTGGCGGTTGGTTAATGGACAACGACATCAAGATTTTATATGCCGTACCTGCAATTGTACTTGCAACCATTTTTATTACTGTACCTTTTGTTGCTCGTGAACTGATTCCGCTGATGGAAGCACAAGGCACTGAAGAAGAAGAAGCTGCCATTGTACTGGGTGCATCCGGCTGGCAAACCTTTTGGAAAGTCACTTTACCGAATATTAAATGGGGTTTAATTTACGGTGTGATTTTGTGTAATGCTCGTGCCATGGGTGAGTTTGGAGCAGTATCTGTCGTATCAGGTCATATTCGGGGGGAAACCAACACGTTACCTTTGCATGTAGAAATTCTGTATAACGAATATACCTTTAGTGCCGCATTTGCAGTGTCATCACTGTTGGCTCTTTTGGCGATTGTCACTCTGATTTTAAAAGCATGGGTTGAGATTCGCCAAGAAAACCAAAACAAACATAATGAAGATTCAACAGTTTCTTAAGGAATGACATCATGAGTATTCAAGTTAAAAATATTGAAAAGCACTTTGGTGCATTCCATGCATTGAACAATATTTCACTCGATTTTCCAGAAGGTCAATTAGTTGCACTATTGGGTCCATCTGGCTGTGGTAAAACCACTTTACTTCGTATTATTGCGGGTTTGGAGTCGGCAGATGGTGGCCAAGTTATTCTTGAAGGCGAAGATGCAACTGATGTTCATGTCCGCGAACGTCAAGTGGGTTTCGTATTTCAGCACTATGCTTTGTTTCGTCATATGACTGTATTTGACAATATTGCTTTTGGTTTAAGAGTTCGTCCACGTAAAACTCGGCCCTCAGAGGCTGAAATAAAAAAACGTGTAACTCGATTATTAGATTTGGTTCAATTGGGATTTTTGGCAGATCGCTTTCCTGCACAACTCTCAGGTGGTCAGCGTCAACGTATTGCTTTAGCACGCGCATTGGCCGTCGAGCCTCGAGTATTATTGCTTGATGAACCGTTTGGTGCTTTAGATGCCAAAGTGCGTAAAGAGCTTCGTCGTTGGTTACGTACCCTGCATGATGAATTGCATATTACTTCAATTTTTGTTACGCACGACCAAGAAGAAGCCCTAGAAGTTGCAGATCAAATTATCGTCATGAATAAAGGCAATGTTGAGCAAATCGGTTCACCACGTGAAGTGTATGAACACCCTTCTACTCCGTTTGTATTTGACTTCTTGGGTCAAGCCAATCGTTTTGAAGGTCAGCATCAACAAGGTATTATTCAAATTGGTGAAGACCGTATTTTATTGCCTCAAGCAACCGATGCGCCTCAAGGTGAAATTATTGCTTTTGCTCGCCCCAACGAATTGCGTATTCATGCTACTCCGCAAGAAAATGCGATTCAGGCCACTTTCTTACGAGAAATATGGATTGCAGGTAAAGTGATTGCAGAATTACAAGATCGTCAAGGCAACTTAATTGAAATCTCATTACATTCCGATGAGTCCACTCTGCATCAATTAAAACCAAATCAAACAGTGTGGTTAAGCCCGACAGCATTGCATTTATTTGCCAATGACGTTGCTTAAAACAGCTTTAGATGAGGCACAAAAGCCTCATCCCCTTTTTAGGTATACAGAATTATGAATTTCCAGCAATTAAGAATTATTCGAGAAACCGTTAGACAAAACTTCAATTTAACTGAAGCTTCGGCTGCACTTTACACCTCACAATCAGGGGTAAGTAAACACATCAAAGATTTAGAAGATGAGTTGGGCGTACAATTGTTTATCCGTAAAGGTAAACGCTTACTCGGTTTAACCGAACCTGGTCAATCCTTACTCGGAATTGTTGAGCGTATGTTGGTCGATGCTGATAATATTAAACGCTTGGCAGATGACTTTAATCGCGTCGATGAAGGAACACTCACGATTGCCACGACCCATACTCAGGCACGTTATGTATTACCGCCTATCGTGAACCAATTTAAAAAAGAATTTCCAAAAGTACATTTAATTTTGCAACAAGCAAGTCCTGTTGAAATTACTGAGATGTTATTGCAAGGTGAAGCAGATATCGGAATTGCAACCGAATCATTAACCACAGAAGATAACTTGGCGAGTGTCCCTTTTTATGAATGGCAACACAGTATCATTACGCCACAAAATCATCCGCTCGCCAATAAATCTCAAATTCTGTTAGAAGATTTATCTCAATATCCAATTATCACCTATCATGGTGGTTTCACAGGCCGCTCCAAAATTGATAAGGCTTTTGAGGATGCGGGTATTGATGTCGATATTGTTATGTCTGCTTTGGATGCTGATGTGATCAAAACCTATGTTGAATTAAACATGGGAGTCGGTATTGTCAATAAAGTGGCTTACGATGCCGAGCGCGATTATCGCTTAAAACAAATTCCCACTGATATTTTCGGTATGAATACCACTTGGATTGCAGTTCGTAAAGGTCATTTACTCCGTGGTTATGGTTATGAGTTTATTTCACTTTGTTCGCCAGAAGCCGATATAAAGGCACTAAAAAAAGTCGCTTATCCAGATGACTAAAACCTGAAAAAGACATCAAGGGGATAATTCAATCCCCTTTTTTATTGATCAGTTTTTGTTTGATAAATCGATGATCATCTTTACTTTTGAATCAATGAAACTACGTTATTTATTTTTTAAGTTTCATTTTTGTTTGGGATCATTTTTATAAATCAATCATTATAGAAAAATCATATCTAAAAATTCAAAAATAAAAAAACGAGCCGAAGCTCGTTTTTTTAAAGAATATTAACTTACCAATGGAAGCTTACACCCACTTTACCCACAGGCATCCACTCGTATTTGTCATCATTTGCTATTTCATTAGCTTCTTTATTAACGGCATCTTGAGCTGATACAGTATTACCATTTACTGGAACTAGATTACTTTGTGTTAAGTTAACGTCTGGGTTACCAGTGTAATAAGCACCGACTTCACCAAACACACCCCAGTTCTTATTAATTTTTGGTGCAAAACCAAAACCTACATATGGTGCAATATCATTTTCATATGACATTTGACCACGTACAGAACCTTCATTAGCGCCTGCTGCTAATTGATAGTTATTACCATCAATGCTTAAAGTTTCACCTGCACCAATACGTTTTTGTAGATCATATTGATTATCTAGATAACCTACACCCGCAGCCATATATAGACCTTGAGCCCACATATTATTGCTTGCGCCCCAAGGACGAATCTCAGCATTTAAGTAAGCAAGTTTATTGTCCATATCTAAGTCATATTTTGTACCGTTTACAGATACATCATCAGACCAAGAAATATCACCACCATTATAACCCAGTGCTAAACCTACATATGGGTTTGCCGTCCAAAGTAAAGCACCACCATAACCTGTCGTACCTATTTCAGCACGAACACCTGTTGGAAGTAGCTGATTTTGCTCAAATACATAACCATCTTGTACTACAGAATCATCTGCCATTGCTGTAGCAGAAAAAGCTGCAAACAATGATGCTGCTAAAATTGTACTTAAAGTTTTCATTGTGTATCTCCTCAAATAAATAACGCGTTTCTTTTTTGACATTCATACTTATTTCTTGCATGAACTATAATTTATAAATACATAATGTTTTATTCTAAATTTGCTTAGTTTTTGTTATTTTTTGATACATTTTCATTTTCCACATTGATTCCTAAATCTTTTTTGGTTAGTAAATCTTCAAAAACCCTCTTTTAAAGCTTAAATTTTAATCCTTAATAACTAATTCCGATCCAAAGCCACTTTTTCATCAATTGTTAGCTCAATATAGTGTAAAATCTTGAAAATTTTTTTTGGAAATGGAAGATCATGTCTCAGCTTTCAACAATCATTGAACAAGCTTTTGATGACCGTGCAAATTTTACCGCAGCCGATTGTTCTGCTGAAATTCGCAGTGCTGTAGAAGAAGCAATTGCAGGTCTAGATAACGGCACACTCCGTGTAGCTGAAAAAATTGATGGTGAATGGATTGTTCATCAATGGCTTAAAAAAGCTGTTTTGTTGTCTTTTAAATTAAATGATAACAAACCGATTGAATCTGGCGATCTTCGTTTCTATGACAAAGTAGATACGAAATTCAAAAACTGGACTGAAGCACAATTCAGAGCTTCTGGTGTACGTGTAGTACCACCTGCTGTTGCTCGTAAAGGTTCTTTCCAAGCTAAAAATGTAGTATTGATGCCATCTTATGTAAACATTGGTGCATATGTTGACGAAGGCACCATGGTAGATACATGGGCAACTGTCGGTTCATGTGCTCAAATTGGTAAAAATGTACATTTGTCTGGTGGTGTAGGTATTGGTGGTGTGCTTGAGCCATTACAAGCCAATCCAACGATTATTGAAGATAACTGTTTCATTGGTGCACGTTCAGAAATTGTTGAAGGTGTTATCGTTGAAGAAGGTTCTGTTATTTCAATGGGCGTATTTATTGGTCAATCAACTAAAATTTATGACCGTGCAACAGGTGAAGTACATTATGGCCGTGTACCTGCGGGCTCTGTAGTTGTAGCGGGTAGCCTACCGTCTAAATGCGGCACTTATAGCTTATATGCTGCAATTATCGTGAAAAAAGTCGATGCACAAACACGTTCTAAAACAAGTTTGAACGATTTATTACGCGAAGACTAAGATGTCTTAACGCTCTTGCGGAATTTTAGCCATCTTGCGTCTCTACGATCAGACATGACCGTAGAGATTTTTGTTTTTGTACCCAGTTATTTGTTTTGGTGTGGTAATTTGTTGTTATGAATACACTTCGATCTTCCGCTATCCCTGTTTCCGATCCGTCTGCGGGTTTACGCATTACGGAGATTTTCTATTCATTACAAGGTGAAGCGAATGCAGCGGGTCTGCCAACGGTTTTTATTCGTTTAACTGGCTGTCCTTTACGTTGTAGTTATTGTGATACGACTTATTCGTTTGAAGGTGGTGAACGTCAATCTTTAGAGCAGATTATTCAAACCACGCTCGATTTTAAAACCCCTTATATTTGTGTAACTGGTGGTGAACCACTTGCTCAGCCAAATGCTCTTCCTTTAATGACACGCCTTGCCGATTTGGGCTGCGAAGTGTCTCTTGAAACCAGTGGTGCTTTAGATGTCTCTAAAGTTGATCCGCGTGTTTCTAAAGTGCTTGATTTAAAAACGCCAACTTCTGGGGAAGAACATAGAAATTTACTCAGTAATTTGGATTATTTAACTCAACATGACCAAATCAAATTTGTGATTTGTAATCGCGAAGATTATGAATGGTCAAAACAGCAAGTTAAACAATACCAATTAAACAATAAAGTCAGTACTGTTTGGTTTTCCCCTGCTTTTGCAGTTGAGAAAGGTCATGTTGGTTTACCCCAACTTGCTCGTGATTTAGCACAATGGATTTTAGACGACCATCTCCCTGTTCGCTTTCAGTTGCAATTACATAAATTGCTATGGAATGACGAAACTGGTCGTTAATTTTATTGTGATGATTGAATAAAGATATTTGGAGATTTTAATATGCGCGCTCGTGCAATCGTTTTATTATCTGGCGGTTTAGACTCAACGACGTGTTTGGCTTGGGCACAAGCACGGTATGAATGTATTGCTGTAAGTTTCATGTATGGTCAACGTTCGACCACTGAACTGGATGCAGCACGCGCCTTAACACAAGGTGCAGGTGTAGAACATCGAGTGATCAAGATTGACTTGGGGAATTTAGGCGGTTCTGCTTTAACAGACTTAAGTATTGATATACCGGAACAGGAACAAGAAGGTATTCCTGTAACTTATGTTCCAGCACGTAACACCATTTTTCTCTCTTACGCTCTGGCTGCGGCTGAAGTTTTTGGTGCAGAAGCGATTGTGATTGGTATCAATGCCGTTGATTATTCAGGATATCCAGACTGTCGTCCTGAATTTATTGATGCCTTTGAACGTATGGCAAGGCTGGCAACTAAAGTCGGTGTAGAAGGAAAACCTCTTAAATTTGAAACACCTCTGTTACATTTATCCAAAGCAAATATCATTCGCTTAGGTATAGAACATGGCGTAGACTACAGTCAAACGGTGTCTTGCTACCAAGCAGACGACCAAGGACGTGCTTGTGGCAAATGCGATAGTTGCCGTTTACGCAAACAAGGTTTTGCTGATGCAAGTGTCGAAGATCCAACACGTTATATACCGTCATAACAGGTTCCCATATATGAAAAATTTAAAATCAAACATTATTCTTTCTACTTTATTTTCTGCTGTAGCGTTAATGACTACTGCTACACATGCAGCAGAATCTAATAAGCTGCAAGAAGCTTATAAAAGTACCAATGTAAAATCAGCTTTGATCAATGTTTGTAAAGATGAAACTGGAAAAAGTAAAAAACTATCTGCTGCTGAAGTCAGCAAATATTGTACTTGTGCAGTTGAAGCAGATGGTAAATTGACTAACTCGCAAAAATGGGAAATCCAAAGTTCTGTGAATCAGAAGAAAAGTCCTGCAACTTTAGCTTTTGTACAAAAACAGAATAAAGATTTACAAGCATGTTTTGGCCCTCAGTTAACAGGTAAATTAAAAACTTTAACTGAAGATGCAATGAAAGCAGCTCAAGCCAAAAAATAAGCTCAGTCAAATTCAATAAAAGCCTGCGATATGCAGGCTTTTTTATATGTAGAGATACTATGCAGCAACTCTGGAAAACGAATGCGACTCAACGCAAATTTATTGTGTCCTATAGCGGTGGCAAAGACAGTACATTGGCGCTATACCACGCAAAAAAAATGGGGCAATGTCTGGGTTTAATCGTGATGCTTGAAGAACAAGGCCAACGTTCACGCTCACATGCTATGCCAATGGACATTATTTATGCACAAGCTCAGGCATTAAGTCTTCCTGTACTATGTACACGTTCGTCTTGGCAAAATTATGAAACCAAGTTTCTTGAATTATTACATCAGGTAAAACAGCAAGAGGTAGAAGTGTTGGTGACAGGCGATTTAGATATGCCTGAACATGGATGTTGGCATGACAAAGTCACACAACAAGCAGGTCTTAAACTGTGCATGCCTCTTTGGGAACGCCCTCATCTTGAGGTCATTAAAGAGTTTATTCAGCTCGGTTTTAAAACTAAAATTGTGACTGTAAATTTAAGTTTAGGTATGACGGTTAAAGACTTAGGCCAATTTTTGACTTTCGATTATATTCAGGAATTGCAGAATAGAGGGATAGACCCATGTGGTGAAGGTGGAGAATTTCATACGACTGTTTTAGATGGCCCGATCTTTAAACATCCAATTCCTGTACGTTCTGGTGAAATTCTGTATCATGGTGATTATGCTTTTTTAACTCTCGAATTAGAACAAGATTCAAACACTTAAGGAATTATTGATGACCAGTATCACTCTTCCAAACCAAATTTTTCCAACCACAACGGGTGAAGTTAATTTATCCGCTGTTTCATCAGAATGGTTGATTGTCTATTTTTATCCAAAAGATTCAACGCCAGGTTGCACAACACAAGCTGTCGATTTTTCAGCTTTAAAAGATCAATTCGATGCTTTAAATACCACAATTTTTGGAATTTCTCGCGATTCAGTTAAAGCACATCAAAACTTTACGGAGAAGCAAACACTTCGTATTGATTTGATTAGTGATAAAGAAGAAACGTTGTGCCATCATTTTGATGTCATTAAAGAAAAAAACATGTATGGGAAAAAAGTGATGGGCATTGAACGTTCAACCTTTATTTTTCATAAGGGGACGTTGGTAAAAGAATATCGAAAAGTCAAAGCGGCAGGTCATGCTCAAATTGTTTTAGAAGAATTAAAAGCTCTTCAGGACAGTTGATTTTTAAATTTTGTCTTAGCTTTATAGATGACAATATAAGGTATTGGTATGCATAAAAATATCAATTGCCGCAGCTAAAGACTTTAACTTCAGTTTTGACACAACCAGCAAAAGCGAATAAAAAAGCCATCTTAAAGATGGCTTTTTGAGTTTCTAAATTTTAAATGGCTTGCCATTGACCTGATAATTGAATATTCACTTTTTCACCTGCGCCACCTATGGCTTTTTTCATACCAAAATCAGTACGATTAATGATAGTAGAAGACTGTACATCCAATATTTTTGGATTACTTGCATTTGGCTTTAACGTAGTATTAAAAACTACAGGTTTGGTCACACCGCGCAAGGTTAAATTGCCTGCAATATTATATTTTCCCTGACCTAAGGACGTAAAATTGGTGCTTTTAAAACTGACTGTTTTATATTGAGCTGCATTAAAAAGATCTTCGCCCATAATCATTTTTTTAAGCGATGGTTTACTAAAACTTAGGCTATTCACATCGAGCACAAAGTTGGTAGAAGCCTTTTGTAGAGCGTTAGAATCAAAATTCATTTTAGATTGAACTTGATTAAATTTACCTTTGACCACAGATAAACCGACCGATTTAATTTCAAAACCCACATTACTCTGAGGGGTTAAAGTCCAGTTTTGTGCATTGACCTGAGTCAAGCCCGCTAAACCTACTGCACCCATAATCAATGCACTTTTCATTATTTTTTTAATCTTCATTTCACTTAACTCCTAAGTAATTTCATTCGTTTCCTTAAAAAGCAAGATTACTTAAGATTTATCTAAATTAGTTTTATCTTGAGTCAGATATTTGTTTTGCAATTGTTGATAAATACACGTTTTTTGAAAATTTTGTAAAAATTCACTGGTTCCTAAAGGTAGAGCTGATTCAATAATTTCGCCACGATAATAGGCTTCACGTAGCGGAGTTGCTGAGATTGAACCTTTTAAACTGTCCAATTCAACCAAAGTCCATTCAGGGAAAAGTTGAAGATAATATGAAGAATCATCTTTAAAATGCCCAATCAAACCCACTCGGTTGTCGGGCTCCACGACTTCTGCTACCAACGATGTAACCAGTTTTTGCCATTTTTCATCGTTATACATATCTACAACATGAACAAATTTAATCCGCTTTTGATCTGATTCCGAAAAATTGGATAAAATCATTTTTTGACGTTCAAAGACAGTGAATGGATTTTTAATGTTGCGTTCATTCTGCGCAGAACCTAAAGCCAAAATAATCGTTTGGCATTGTTTTAAAGCAATTTTAATCGTTTGCATATGGGCCAAATGAAAAGGCTGAAAACGACCAATAAAAACCAGATAATCAAATAAATAATTCATAACAGATCAATTTTTTATGACTCATGAGTTGTGTCACCTAAATAAATATGCGACATAATAAACAGCATAAAATCAAATTAAGTTTTAGAGCAAGGATAGTACGATGACACTGAGCTGTATTCAACAACCACATGAACATTTGGATGCGAATTTAGAAAATGGCGTACTGACCTTAGCCATTAATCGACCAAAAGCAAAAAATGCACTGTATGGCGAACTTTATTTATGGATTGCCCAAGCATTTGATGAAGCCGATCAAGATAAAGACGTTCGTGTATTGATCTTCCGTGGTACGGATACGGATTTTACTGCTGGTAATGATATGCAGGATTTCATGAAATCAGCAGCCATGAAAGGACAAGCACCTGCAAGTGAAGGCCCTCCATTTATTTTATTAAAAGCTGCAGCAAAATTTTCCAAGCCACTGATTTGTGCAGTTCGTGGTGTTGCGATCGGAATTGGTGTCACTATTCTGTTGCATGCTGACCTTGTATACAGTGACTCTACGGCCCTCTTCCAAATTCCTTTTGTCAGCTTAGGCCTATCCCCAGAAGGTGCTTCGAGTAAACTTTTGGTTGAGCAAGCGGGTTACCATAAGGCAGCTGAACTTTTATTGACGGCACAGAAATTCAATAGTGAAACAGCCTTGAGTATCAATTTAATCAATAGCATTGAGGATGATGCTTATGCTAAAGCGCAAAAACAAGCTGAAATAATGTCTGCCTTGCCTTTAGCTTCACTTAAACAGTCAAAAGCACTGATGAAGCATAATGTGAATGAGATCGTGGCATGGATTGATCACGAAGCGGAAATCTTTATGCAACGTGTTGGCTCCCCTGAAATGATGGAAGCTGTTGCTGCATTTATGCAAAAACGTAAACCCGATTTTTCACAATTTAATTAATGATCTTCACTGTTCAATAAAAACCACTCAACAATCATCTTGTTGAGTGGTTATATCATTCTAAATTTTACCAAAACGTCTATATTTTCATCTGAGAAAAAAATGAGCCATTCAACAGAAGTCGAAAAAAAGCGATACTTTGAACCTGCACCACATGATATTGATGTAGAAAATTTTAAAAAAGTGATTCAAAGTCGTCGTTCAGTTCGTAAATTTACCAATAAAGCGATTCCAGTCGATGTACTTGATGATTGTTTAGATCTTGCTTTGCTTGCACCCAATTCATCAAACTTGCAACCGTGGACCTTCTATATAGTGCAAAATCCAACGAATAAAAAGCAGTTGGTTAAAGCATGTTTAAGTCAATTGGCTGCGAAAACAGCTTCCGAATTAATTGTTTGTGTCGCACGTATAGACCGCATTGATGAAATGGCCAAGCAAAATGTCAGTCAATTTCCTTTTCCTGAAGCACCTAAAGCAGTGAAACAATATTACCGTTTTATTCCTTATAACTACAAAACAGGTTACTTCAATGCACTGGGTCATTTCAAAAAAGTAGCATTTAAAGTAGCACGTCAACTCGACAAACAACTTCCTGTCACTGCATTTAATCCAGCAGATGCCAAACTTTGGGCGAGTAAAACCACTGCGCTCGCCTGTGAAAATCTAGTATTAGCATTGCGTGCCTATGGCTTTGATAGCTGTATGATGGAAGGTTTTGATGAGCCCTTGGTCGCTAAAATCTTAGGATTAAACGATCAACAGTTTCCGGTGATGGTCATTGGTGCAGGTGAACGTGCAGCAGATGGAGTATTCTTTCCACAGTATCGTTTTGACCGTGACTTATTTATTCAAAAAGTTTAATTTTAAATAAGCATAATTTTATCCACATCCATCAAGTAGTTTAAACCTACCTAGATCTAGATGTTACTTTAAGACTCTATGTCACTCAATCCTATGTATAGACAGAATATTCATCTTTGAAACTCTGTCTAAGGGGTAATATTTGAGTACCCCTTTCACCAGCCATATAGCATCAATCATTTATATCGACTGTTTGAATAAATTCAAAAGCAGGTTCTTCATAAGGATGAGTTTGCTTTAATGCTCTCACCACGTCTCTTGCTTTATCTTCTGCGACTATGATTTCCACTCGCCATTCCGATACTTTTTCTAAAACATCAAGTTGCCCCATAAATGGATGTGCTGCTTTTACTGGTTTAAATTGTCCAGTTCCTAATACCTGCCAAGCACAATGTTCATAATTTCCAATCCCACCACCACCTGCATTAAAAATAGCGCTTTTGGTCGATTCAAGATGGGTTTCAGGCACATAATAAATGAGTTTGAGCATGTAATAACCCAATTTAAAAAGAAAAGAAATATCCATAAACTCTATGCTATTTTTCATAATTATTGTGAATCTATATCTCAAGGTATACTCATAAATACAAGATGACATTACTTTTCTTGACATTTTTCTGACAATTCAAGCTTTTACATCTCTTTAAAAAGTCTCTATTTTTAAAAAATAATATTTCATTAATAACGGCGAGTTTGAAGTTTCTTAAAATTTCTCTCGATCATTAAAACAAAATTTATTACACCCAAGCTAGACAGATGAATGATTCTATAAGTAAGTTAAATCTGCTTATTGTTAATCACATTCACTTTAATTTGGTGTAGCAACTGGAGAAATGAATGCTATTTATTATCAGTGTGCTTATTCAATTTTTTACACTATGGGCCATATTCTTTTTCGGCTTAAGTCGTAATGCTGGGGCAATAAGCACGATTATTGTGGCAATCGTGACTGCTTTTATTAGTCCTTGGTCACTTGTTTTGGGTATTCCACTTATTTTGCTGAGTGTTGTAGTGATGATTGACTCCCTCAGGATGATATTCATTACCAAGCCTGCTTACAAAACTTTGGCGAATGCAATGCCAAGTATGAGTATAACTGAACGTGAAGCCCTAGATGCGGGAACAAGTTGGTGGGAAAAAGAGCTCTTTATGGGTGCACCCGACTGGTCTAAATTTAATGCTTATCCCTATCCAACCCTTTCAACCGAAGAACAATCCTTTTTAGACCATGAAGTTGAACATTTATGTCAAATGCTCAACGATTGGGATATTCATCACCAGCTTAAAGATTTACCACCTGAAGCTTGGACTTATATTCGTGAAAATGGATTCTTAGGACTGATTATTCCCAAAGAATATGGCGGGCGTGCATTTAGTTCATTTGCACAGAGTCGTATTATGAGCAAAATTGCGTCTCGTTCATTAACAACAGCAGTCAGCTGTATGGTGCCTAATTCTCTAGGCCCAGGTGAATTATTACTGCATTATGGAACGGAAGAACAAAAAAATCGCTATCTGCCAGGTTTGGCCAAAGGTGAAGAAATCCCATGCTTTGGTTTAACCAGTCCAGAAGCTGGTTCAGATGCAGGTGCGATTCCAGATACTGGCGTGGTCTGTTATGGTGAATTTGAGGGTCAGCAGGTTCTTGGTTTACGTATGAACTTTTCTAAACGCTGGATTACCCTTGCTCCGATTGCAACCGTCATTGGCCTAGCATTTAAACTTTACGATCCTGAAGGACTCTTGGGCGATAAAAATAAAACTGAACATGGCATTACTTGTGCACTGATTCCTGCAAGTCATGAAGGAGTAAAAATTGGCGCACGACACAATCCTGGTTCACCTTTTATGAATGGTACTGTGGATGGTCAAGATGTCTTTATACCATTGGATTGGATTATTGGTGGTTCCCAAAATATTGGAAAAGGCTGGCGCATGTTGATGGAATGCTTGGCCGTCGGACGTGGTATTTCCCTGCCTGCGTTGTCTACTGCGGCCAGTGAGATGACCTATTTAAATGTGGGTGCATTTGCCAAAATTCGTCAGCAATTCAAAATTTCTATAGGCAAGTTTGAAGGTGTGCAAGAAGCCACCAGTGATATTGCCAGTGATACCTATATGTTAGAAGCTTTCCGATATTTGGTCACTTGTGGGCTAAATCAAGGTGGTAAACCTGCGGTAATGACGGCCATGGCAAAATATTATGCGACCGAAACCATGCGCCGTGTAGTCAATCATGGTATGGATGTGGTCGGTGGTCGTGCCGTACAAATGGGGCCGCGTAACTTTATTGCTTTAATGTATCAGGCCATTCCCGTCTCTATTACAGTGGAAGGTGCAAATATTCTGAGTCGCTCTCTGATGATTTTCGGTCAAGGTTCTATGCGTTGTCATCCTTATTTATTTGAGGAATTACAACTTTTACAAGCCGAAGATAAAAACACTGCTTTATATCATTTTAATGACATGCTGTTTAAGCATTTAGGCTATACATTTAATCGTACCGCACGTGCTTTTGCTTATGGGTATATCGGTGGTGCATCAGATACGCCGCAAAGCGCAAATGATTTTACTCGCCCTTATTATAAAATTATCAATCGTTTAAGCGCTGACTTTGCCTTAACTGCAGATATGTGTTTGGGTTTATTGGCCGGCGATATCAAACGTAAAGAAATGCTTTCAGGCCGTTTAGCCGATATCCATGCCAATTTGTTTATCAGTACTGCTATTTTGAAATATTATGAACATGGTAAACAGACGGAAGCTGAACAAATTCATGCAAAACTGGCTTTAGAAAAAGCCCTATTCAATGCACAAGAAGCTTTTTATGGATTATTTGCTAATTTTCCAGTCGGAATTGCAGCAGGTTTGGTCAAATTTATTTGCTTCCCACTTGGACGTCCAATCAAAAAATCAAGTGATGCTTTAAAACAACAGGCAGGTGAAATCATTATGCAGGATAATGCTTTCCGTGATGAGCTCAAAAAACATGTGTTCTATACGACCCAAGAAGATGATGTCACGGGTCGTATGGAATCTACGTTTAATCTATTAATTAAATTAGAACCACTTTGGGATAAGTTTAAAAAAGCTGAATCTAAAGGACAATTTAAAGGCTTAACTTTTGATGAACGTATTAGTGATGCGTTAAGTATTGGTTTTTTGACTCAACAAGAAGCTGCTAGCCTGATGATTTATAATGCAAAACGTTACGATAGTATGCTAACGGACATTTTTGACTCTGAACTTAATCAAACGTTAGAACTGGAAAATCCTTATAATCAAGAGCAAGAATCGGCTCCTTTGCCTAATCCTGAACAGCAAGAACCATTAGCACCATAAAAATTTTAGTAATAAAAACGGCTTTCTTAAGCCGTTTTTTACTCTAATCACATCAAATTTATGGTTTATTTATCCTATTCAATTCAATAGTGGAAGACCTAAATATTGATGTTGCTTACCTTTAAAATGATGACAAAATAAAGAAATACTACCTTTCTTTCCCACCCAAAATGTATTTTGACATTTCGAAGTTAAAATATTCCTTCACTCTTTGCCCTTCAAACTTAACAATACGCTTAGCTCTACTCAATAAATTTTAACCCATAAAAAACCACCCGAAGGTGGTTTTGAACATCTTAAAATAGATTAACCAATGAACTTACGTGCATTGCGGAACATACGTAACCATGCGCCATCTTCCGTCCATTCTTCAGGTTTCCAAGAATGCTGAACTGCACGGAAATTACGCTCAGGGTGTGGCATCATAATCGTTGCACGGCCATCCATTGAGGTCACCCCTGTAATGGCTTCTGGTGAACCATTTGGATTCAATGGATATTGTTGGGTTGCATTACCTAAACTATCCACATAACGCAAAGTCACTTGGTTGTTGGCATTTAAAGCAGCAAGATGCTGACTTGTTGCAACCACACGACCTTCACCATGCGCAACAGCGATAGGTAAAATTGAACCTTCCATGCCATCTAACAAAATCGAGTGAGACTTTTCAACGCGAACGTTAACAGCACGTGCTTCAAAAACTTCGGAAGTGTTACGGTGGAAACGTGGCCAAGCATCTGCACCAGGAATAAGGGGAGCCAATTGCGACAACATTTGACAACCATTACAAATACCTAAAGAGAAGGTTTCATCACGATTAAAGAATTTCTCAAATTGGTCACGAAGTTTCGGGTTAAACAAAACTGATTTAGCCCAACCGCCACCTGCACCCAATACGTCACCGTAAGAGAAACCGCCACAAGTCACCAGACCTTCAAAATCATTCAAATCTATACGACCCGCAATCAGGTCACTCATGTGAACATCAATAGTATTGAAACCGACTTTATCGAATGCCGCTGCCATTTCTACATGACCATTGACACCTTGTTCACGTAAAATTGCCATACTTGGACGGCGTGAATTGATATACGGCGCTTCAACAGGTTCGTTTAAATCAAATGTTGGTAATGCGATGATACCTTTGTGCTCTTTGTTGGCAATCAAGCTATATTCTTGATCTGCTGTTTCAACATTGTCACGTAAACGTTGGATCTGATGCGATACTTCAGTCCATGCCTGTTGTAAATCAGCACGGTCTAAGTTCAAACCATTGATTGTTAAAGTATCCGTTGTATTGACTGTACCCATTACAGCAATTGCATCTTTCAGTATCGATGCGGCAACTTCTGCTTGAAGTGATTCCCAATCAGATACACTGATTTGAAGCACTGCACCAATTTCTTCAGCAAATAAACTGTCTGTAGATTGATCTTGTAGTGCTACACCCAAACGTGATGCAAACATCATTTCTGCAACAGTCGCAAGCAAGCCACCATCACCGATGTCATGGTAAGCCTTGATTAAACCACGGTTGTTCCAATCTTGAATCAATGCAAAGAATGCTTTGAACTCATCGAAACTATCAACGTCAGGAGTGATTGAACCAATTGCTTTATACACTTGTGCAAGGATCGAACCACCCAAACGGAACTGACCTTTAGATAAGTCGATACGTACCAATACTGAATCTTCATTTTTCAATTCAGGTGTCAATGTTTTACGCACATCACCTA
Organism: Acinetobacter albensis; assembly: GCF_900095025.1. Taxonomy (GTDB): domain Bacteria; phylum Pseudomonadota; class Gammaproteobacteria; order Pseudomonadales; family Moraxellaceae; genus Acinetobacter; species Acinetobacter albensis. Next base: position 118,308 of record NZ_FMBK01000007.1, read on the forward strand.
CGGGTGCAAATGCGGTAATTACACCGGTCATTGGTGAAGTGACTGACTTATCAACACCTTCATCATTCCACGTGGTACGCATAGACAATGAGTCTTTACCGACTGGAATTGCAATTCCAAGTGCAGGACACATTTCCATACCAATGGCTTTAACACCTTCAAACAAGGCTTGATCTTCACCTGTTTGACCAGCAGCGGCCATCCAGTTCGCAGACAATTTAATATCGCTGATCTGTTCGATGTTGGCACACATAATATTGGAGATTGCTTCAGCCACAGCCAAACGTGCAGATGCAGCAGGATTTAACAATGCAACAGGAGGACGTTCACCCATCGCCATTGCTTCACCAGTGAAGCCCACTAAACTGGTGGTGGTTACCGCAGCATCCGCTACGGGCACTTGCCAGCGACCGACCATTTGGTCACGTGCAACCATACCCGTAATTGAACGGTCACCAATGGTAATCAGGAACGATTTAGACGCAACTGTTGGATTTTTAAGAACACGGTAAATCGCGTCTTTCAAATCAACTTTTGATGCATCAAAGTCATCGCCTTGACGTTCAATTGATTCAAAAGAACGGCTCATGCGTGGTGTACCCCCCAGCATGACTTGCATTGGCATATCCACAGCTTTGTTATCAAACAATGGATCTTCAACAGTTAAGTGACGCGCTTCAGTTGCTTCACCCAACACAGCAAACGGACAACGTTCACGTGCACAAATCGATTCAAATAATGCTAAAGAACTTGGACGAATTGCCAATACATAACGTTCTTGCGCTTCGTTTGACCAGATTTCCATTGGAGACATACCCGGCTCTAATGAAGGGATCTTACGAAGATTTAACACTGCACCGAGTTCGTGATCATTCACAAGCTCAGGCATGGCATTGGAAACACCGCCTGCACCCACGTCATGTACAGAAACGATTGGGTTGGCATCTTCAAAGCGCCAGCAGGTATCAATCACTTCTTGGCAACGGCGTTCCATTTCTGGGTTTTCACGTTGTACTGAAGCGAAATCTAGGTTTTCACCCAATTTACCACTGTCTACAGAAGATGCTGCACCACCGCCTAAACCGATCAGCATGGCAGGGCCACCCAACACGATGAGCAAGTCACCCGGTTGGATTGCATCTTTTTCTACATGGTCAGGACGAATGTTACCGTAACCACCAGCAATCATAATCGGCTTATGGAAACCTTTAACGTCACCATTTACATTTTGTTCAAAGGTACGGAAGTAACCATTTAAAGCAGGACGACCAAATTCATTATTGAATGCAGCACCACCCAGTGGGCCTTCAATCATAATTTGTAGCGGAGATGCCATACGAGATGGTTTGCCGTAATTCTCTTCCCATGGTTGTTCGAAGCCCGGAATATTCAGGTTAGACGTGGTAAATGCGGTTAAACCTGCTTTAGGTTTACCGCCACGACCTGTCGCACCTTCATCACGAATTTCACCACCCGAACCCGTCGCTGCACCTGCAAATGGCGCAATCGCTGTAGGATGGTTATGGGTTTCTACTTTCATTAAAATGTGAGCAGCTTGGCTCTTATATTTATAAACGTAATGACCGTTTTCATCTGGTTTTGGATAAAAACGTTGTGTGTCATAACCGACGATCACAGAAGCATTGTCTTTATATGCCGACAAAACATCTGTAGGCGATTCTTTATAGGTGTTCTTAATCATTTGGAACAATGATAAAGGTTGTTTTTCACCATCGATGGTCCACTCTGAACCGAAGATTTTATGACGACAATGCTCTGAGTTCGCTTGTGCAAACATCATGAGTTCGATGTCGTGCGGGTTACGACCCATTTTGGTAAAGGCAGCTGTTAAGTAATCAACTTCTTCATCAGACAAAGCAAAACCAAACTCAGAATTGGCTTTAACTAAAGCATCTTTACCTTGACCTAAAATATCAATGCTATTTAAGGGTTTTGGCTCAGTTTCAGAAAATAGTGCAGAGGCATCCTCAATTTGATTGAACACACTTTCCGTCATACGGTCATGTAACAATAATTTCACTTCATCCGATATTTCAGAAATACCTTTTAAAGTAAACAAAACACCACGTTCTAAGCGGTGAATTGGTGTATTACAATTGGCAAAAATATCGGTTGCTTTTGATGACCACGGAGAAATTGTTCCCAAACGTGGCGTAACCAGCACTTGAATTTCGTCACTTTCGACTTGGCGAATTTCAAAAGAAGCACCGTCATTTAATAGTTGTAATGCAGAATGATGCTGCTGCTCGTTGAGCGCTTGATCAAACAGATAAATCCATTGACTTTCAATTGATTGAACAGAACTCAATGACGCGAGGCGGTTTAAGAGTTGAGTTTTCTTAAAAGAAGAGTGTGCTTGCGCACCGGCCACGATAAACATGCTGATTTTGGCTCCACGGGCAGGTCTTTTGAACCATGCCGCCAATGTGACTTAGAGAGAGCGCATATTCTACTTCGTATTGACCAAATCAGCTAGATAGAAATTCATGAATGTGTCATGTATATCGGATATTCCCCCCACAGCTTCGCTTTATTGTTGGTTAAAAAATACATCTCTCCTGAGTTAATCCTGAATTATGTTATTTTCAAATGCTCTTAAATCTTTAAAATTCTATGCTTTAACTTAATTAAGCAAGTTATTCATCTGATATAACGACGAATCGAGGAGAAAAAATGAATAATAATTTAAAAATTGTTACATTTTAATTGCTTATACAATGAATGCTTCTTTTAAAACTTGAAATAAAAAATAAGCAACTGTATTTCATTAAAATATTTAGACTTTGGCCTCTGATTATTAATATGAACAAAAGGCCCTAAACCGCTATATAAGTAAAAAAATTTTACAATGATAGCGTTCATCAGTAAATTTGATGAACTTATGTTACACTCGCCTTCCGCACGTATGCAGTTGTTCTTCTCACAACAACTATTCGTGGATGTTCTTCTATATTGTAAATAAGAATATATCAATAATATATTCATACACTTACACTCTTGTGTTTATCTCAATATTTCTGCTCTTTCTTCATTAGAGCCTTAATCTGTCACTCAGTTCTTCGGTTATTTTGACCAGACTGTGACGCGCTTAAGGAGTCATTATGTTTCAATTCTCTAGTACAACCACTGTACTATTGATGGTGCTTTTTTATGGCATAACTTTTTTACTTTCGTTACGGATTAAACGAAAAAATGAAAATGTCGATGGTTATATGGTATCCAATGGTTCCATAGGATTTGGTATGTCAGCCGCAAGTATGACGGCCACTTGGATTTGGGCTGCCTCATTTTATGCAGCGGCTTCTTCGGGTTATAAATATGGCGTTTCAGGCGCATTGCACTATGGTTTTTGGGGTGCGCTGATGATTTTATTTATTTATCCCTTTGGTAAGCGGTTTCGAGAACTTGCACCCAACGCCCATACCCTAGCCGAAATTATGCACGCCCGTCACGGCACGCAAAGCCAGCTTATTTTGGCAGGTTCAAATATTGTTGGTAGCATTATTAGTTTGATGGTGAACTTTACTGCTGCGGGTGCACTGGTTGAAATTCTTTCACCACTCAGCTTTATTCATGGTGTTCTCATTACAGGTATTGGCGTTTTATCCTATACGCTTTGGTCAGGTTTTCGTTCCTCAGTATTTACCGACTTTGGTCAATTGGTAGCGATGATTGTAGCCGCAGTGATCATTATTCCTGTTATTTTTTACACTTTGGGTGGGCCAACTTTATTCCAAACCGGCATGCACAATTTAACTGCCGACCAACTCAATTTCTTTTCTAAAGCTGCTTTTTTAGAACAAGGTGCGCCTTTTTTTGTTGCAGTGCTTGCCTATGCGATTGGCAACCAAACCATTGCACAGCGTTTATTTGCCGTTCGTGAAGATTTAATAAAACCCAGTTTTATTACTGCAACGATTGGCTACGCCGCGATTGTGATTGGATTAGGCATGCTCGGTTTGTTGGCGCTATTCGCAGGCGTACAACCGATTGATGGCAATTTAAACAATCTGATTCCGCAAATGGCTGCAACATACCTTCCGCCGTTTATGGTGGTTCTCCTGTTTATTATGGTGATTGGTGCATTGTCATCTACAGCAGATTCTGATTTGTCTGCCCTTGCTGCTTTGGTCATGACCGATATTTATGGCAAACAAATTGCTAAAAACCGTCCTGATCCTAAGAAAATGCTGTTCATCGGGCGTATGACCATGATAGTCGCGACGCTACTCGGTATTCTCATTGCAACCTTAAAATTCGATATTTTATCGATGTTAATTTTTGTGGGTGCCTTATGGGGAGCGATTGTTTTCCCCGTTATTGCCAGTCTGTATTGGAACAAAGTAAATGCACGTGCCTTTAATTGGGCAGTACTTGTTGCATTTATCAGCTTCCTGATTGTGCGTTTTGAATGGATTCCAATTCAAGGTCTAACGGCTTATAGCTTTGAGTTGGTTGCAACTTTAGGTGCTGGCGTGGTGCTTGGCTTGATGAGCTTTGGCTTTTTTGGCAAGAAAGTGGGTTTATGGGTCGGTATTTTTGCCACTCTCGCATTATTGCCTTGGACAATCGGATTTTTACGCGATTACACCACGTTATTGAGCTCTCTCACTGCTTATGGTACGAGCGCTTTGGTATGTACGCTCATCACCTTGTTCAATCGAGAAGATCGTTTTGATTTCAAACAAATCAATCAAATGGTGATTGAGTTCCATCAATTATCCAACAAAAACAAATAAGGAGTTTTATATTATGAATACGCAATTTCTCACCCTCTATGTTTTATTTTGGCCCATGGTGGCTACAGGTATTCTCATTACCTTATGTTTGGCAGTGTATCGAGATACGCAAGAAGCCAAAGCCAATGGTGAAGACTTAGTTTAAATCGTCGTATCATTAAAAAAACAGATCTCAAGATCTGTTTTTTTCATACTGAAATTCTGATTCAAAATCACAGCTTTCACTCAAATAAATTTTACCGACAATTCATGTCGCCCCATACTGGTCTGTAAGACTTTTTTTTGGCATGATGAATCTAGGTCATCACTGAATCATGATACATGGAACAAATGCGTTGGTTAGAACTGCTTTCAACAGTTCGTATTGGTAGCAAAAAACAAAGTACAGAACAGGCACGTAGCCCCTTCCATAAAGACTATGATCGCATTATTTTTTCACAAAGTTTTCGACAACTAAATCGTAAAACTCAAGTTCATCCCCTGACCCAACATGACGGCATTCACACACGTTTGACCCATTCTTTAGAAGTATCCTGTATTGGTCGCTCCTTAGGCATGCTTGCTGCTGAAAAAATTAAAGATCAATTGCCGGTTTGGATTTCTCCTGCCGATGTGGGTGCGATTATTCAGGCGGCTTGCCTTGCACATGATATTGGTAATCCACCTTTTGGTCATGCGGGTGAATATGCCATCCGCGAATGGTTTGATGATGCTTCACATGGAAACTTCTTAGAAAAACTAAGCGACAAAGAACAAGCCGATGTGCGCCAGTTTGAAGGTAATGCACAAGGTTTACGCTTACTGACTAAGATTGATTATCATCCCAATGACGGCGGTATGCGTTTAACTTATGCAACCTTAGGGGCTTACTTAAAGTATCCATGGTTATCTAAAACCATTGCGTCGCAAGGTGATCGTCCTGCCAGCCAACGCGCCAAATTTGGTTGTTATCAATCTGAAAAGGACATATTGCAACAGATTGCGGAACAATTGGGTTTAATTCAACTGGGTGAATATCACTATTGTCGTCATCCACTGACTTATCTTTTGGAAGCAGCAGATGATATTTGCTATGCCTTAATTGATCTTGAAGATGGCATTATTTTAAATATGCTGTCTTATGAAGAAGTTGAACCCATTTTCCTAGACTTAATTGCAGATTATGGCAAACCCTCAGAGCTTTCTATGCCCAGTACCACTTGGCAGCAAAAAATTGCCGCCTTACGTGGTCGCGTCATGAAACGTCTGGTAGATGAAGTCACCACGGCATTTGCCAAACATCACTTTGAAATTTTAACCGGTCAACTCAAAGGCAGTTTACTGCAGTATTGTTCTCAAGATATTGAACGCGGTATTGAGCGTGCCAAAAATTTAGCCCGAGATAAAATTTTTGAGCATCCACAAAAAGCAGGACTTGAAATTATTGCACATCAAAGTTTGCAAAATATCTTAGATGCGTTTATTCCATTAACAACACCCCATAAATCCCTAAGCTTTAAGGAACAACGGTTAATGTCGATGTTGCAACGTGCTGGCGTCAATTTTCAAAGTGATCATTATGAGAATATTATGCAAGTTCTGGACATTATTTCAAAATTCTCAGACCATCAAGCCTATAATCTGTCGCAAGAGCTACAAGGGAATAAAGCGGGTTTAATCTAAAAATCTTCAAGATATTTAAAAAATTACACTGGAGCATTTTGCCTTTATGACAAATGCTCACTACTATGCAGGCAACGATAAACAAGTGAAAAATTCAAAATGATTGGATGTCTTATTGGTGAAGTATTTGCTTTGGAAGCACCGACAGTTTTACTGAATGTGAATGGAGTCGGCTATGAAGTCGATACCCCTCTCTCTACTTTTTGCCAACTACAAAAAGGACAAACAGTAACACTGTGGACGCATTTAACCGTGCGTGAAGATGCACAATTACTTTATGGCTTTTTAGATGCGCAAGAAAAAACCATTTTTCGGACCTTACTTAAAGTAAACGGCGTAGGACCAAAAATGGCGCTGGGTATTTTATCGACTTTAAGTATCGACCTGTTAATTCATACTGTAGAAAATGAGGACCTCAATACTTTAATTAAAGTTCCAGGTGTGGGTAAAAAGACTGCCGAACGTTTGATGATTGAACTTCGTGATCGCTTCAAGGCAATGTCTTCAAGCCATGCACCAAGCAACTCTACTGCGCTACAAATTCAATTTACAGGGAACTCAGCTGTAGCCGAAGCCGAAGCGGCATTACAATCACTCGGTTATAAACCAGCTGAAGCGCAAAAATTGATTAATGCCGTAAAGGCTGATTTTACTGAAGCCAGTGATATTATTCGTGCAGCGTTAAAATCGATGAATCGTTAAAGTGATATATATACTTTCAAATGAACCTAAAAACAGATTGTGATGCGTGTATACCGCATAAATATGGTTAATTAAACAGAGCATATAAAGCCTATTCTCTGCTTAATCTAAAAAATTTAAACTCAAATGTTTATCTGAGGCTGTATGAATCATCACAGACTCAATGGATGCCTAAAGGTAAATCTAAATCATTATGCAAGACCGTCTCATCAGTGGTTCTGAAAAACCCGAAGATCATTTTGATCGTGCCATTCGCCCCACTTCACTAGATGATTACATTGGTCAGCCTGTGGTGCGTGAGCAAATGGAAATCTTTATTGGCGCAGCACGAGGTCGCGGTGAAGCACTCGATCATACCCTCATTTTCGGCCCACCCGGTTTAGGAAAAACCACACTTGCCAATATTATTGCGCGCGAAATGGGCGGAAACCTGAAATCCACCTCTGGGCCAGTCCTTGAACGGGCAGGTGATTTGGCCGCCATGCTCACCAATTTAGAAGAAGGTGATGTTTTATTTATTGATGAAATCCATCGTCTTTCTCCTGTCATTGAAGAAATTTTATATCCTGCAATGGAAGACTACCAACTTGATATCATGATTGGTGAAGGACCCGGTGCACGTTCGATCAAACTGGATTTGCCACCTTTCACTTTGGTTGCAGCCACCACGCGTGCGGGTTTATTAACTTCTCCGTTACGTGACCGTTTTGGTATTGTGCAACGTCTAGAATTCTATTCTGTGGCCGACTTAACCCATATTGTGTCGCGTTCTGCCAATTTAATGAATGTCCCCACTACACTCGAAGGCGCAAAAGAAATTGCGCGTCGTGCCCGAGGTACACCACGTATTGCCAACCGTTTATTGCGTCGTGTTCGTGACTACGCACAAGTCAAAGGCAATGGTGAAGTTACACAAGACATGGCTCAGCGTGCACTCGATATGCTCAATGTCGATAAAGATGGTTTAGATACCTTAGACCGTCGTTATTTAAGTATGTTGCTTGAACGTTTTGATGGTGGGCCGGCTGGGGTAGAAGCTTTGGCTGCGGCTATGGCGGAAGATTCGGGAACCTTAGAAGATGTGATTGAACCCTACTTAATCCAACAAGGTTATGCGATGCGAACAGCTCGAGGTCGTATTGCGACCACTATGGCCTATTTGCAGTTTGGCATGACACCGCCTGAACCAAAGTAAGCGCGACAAATAGGGAGATTTATTCTCCCTGATTATTTTAATCAGATCATTCATCTAGTGAACTATTTTATTTTCATTTACAGATAAAGACTGCAAACTGCAGTGTTTAAGTGATTTTTAGCCTCGTGTATTTAACAAAATTATGGTTCTTAAAACCTAAGATTTCGCAATGACCCTCACCTCTTGCACCAACATCAATTCACATGCACCACCGCCTGTATCTTCACGACTTAAAGAACTACGCCAAGTCCAGCCATCTTGTGACTTCACCTCTACTAACTGCCCTTTTAGATAAATCAAATCATCCTTATCAATGACTTTAAGTTGTTGTTCAATGTGTTTTGAAGCAGGTATTAAATGCGTATTGGCACTTTGTATCTGAATATCGTGTACAGGAATTGGCGGGTTGTTTTCATAGCGCCAATAATACCAACGGTTGCTTTGCCGAATTGATAATTGTTTATAGACTTGAGGATCAGCCATTTTGTTCCAACCCAAAGCAAAATCAACAGGACTAATTTCTGCTTCACGCCCCAAATGATAGTTTTCTTTTGCGAGAACCCGAAACTCTCCCGCATAAGGCTCTAAGTTCGTGAGGTTGTAACCCTGAAATTGTTGAATACCATTGATACTTTGAACACTGGTCGTATTGAAATTAACATGATCTGGCTTAAGCCAATATGACCAAAATCCATAACCAATAGCCAAAATAATTAAGCATTTGAAAAAACGATTCATTTTTAAACTTTAATACGCATTTTTATCATGTACTGATGATAAATTAAATTTAATCAAAGCTCTGCGCCACAGGTCTGAAAATAAGGATTTATAATTCGCGTAGTGAAATTAAAATTTAAACCAAATACATAATTTTACAATGTATAATATTGCGATAAATTCCTTTAATACCAAGCTTTAACGCTTAAAATACCTTAAAAGTATAAAAAAACACTTCGATAGTTTTGGTTAATTTTAAAACAGTATGCAATTCTAGAGAATCACTTTAACTATCTCAAAATCTTAAGGTTCTTCCATTTATGCACATCTATAAGCAGATCGCGCTTTCTCTTCCTTTCCTTTTTTGCAGCCAACTCAGCCTTGCAGATTGGATTAATGATTCAGCTCAAAATGTTGAGGCGCATACCATCAAGCTACGCCAACATATTCATCAGCATCCTGAACTTGGCAATATGGAATTCAAAACCTCTGAGCTGGTACAAAAAGAGTTAAAATCTTATGGGATTGAAGTGCGTAAAGGATATGCCAAAACAGGTGTTATTGGGATTTTAAAAGGAGCTAAACCTGGCCCAGTCATGGCATTACGTGCCGATATGGACGCTTTAGCAATTGAAGAAAAAACAGGACTTCCTTTTGCTAGCAAAGTTAAAGCTATGTATCAAGGTAAAGAAACCCATGTCATGCATGGCTGTGGACATGACGCGCATACGGCCATGTTATTGGGCGCGGCCAAAGCACTTGCAGCCAATAAAGATAAAATTGCAGGTACAGTGGTCTTTGTCTTCCAACCTGCAGAAGAAGGCGGTGCAGATGTGGACAACTTTACTCAAGGGCACTTGATTGGTTCACGCAAAATGATTACTGATGGTGCATTAAATAATCCAAAGCCTGAAGTGATTTTTGGCATGCATGTGATGGCAGGTATGCCAAGCGGCACTATTTCATATAAAGATGGTGCTATCTTAAATAGTGGCGATCATCTGCGCATTCAAGTGAATGGTAAGCAAGTACATGGTTCTATGCCTTGGTTGGGTCGCGACCCAATTTATGCGTCATCACAAATGATTAACAACATACAAAGCTTGATTAGCCGTAAAGCAGACTTAAGCAAAGGTATGGGTGTGGTGAGTATTGGAAGCATTCAAGGCGGTACAGCGGGCAATGTCATTCCTGAACAAGTGAATATGACCGGCACCATTCGCTCAAATAGTGAAAATATTCGTCAAAACATTCTCAAAGATTTACCGAAAATGATTGAATATAATGCACTGGCCAATGATGTTACGGCTAAAGTTGAAATTGCACCTTATGCACCTGTGACGATGAATGACAAAACATTAACGAAACTGATGCAACCTACTCTAGCCAAAGTTGTAGGTGACTCTAAACTACATGTGCTTGAAAATAACTCTAGTGCCAGTGAAGACTTTGCCTATTATGGTGAGTTAATGCCGTCTTTATTTGTGTTCGTTGGTGCTACACCAGCCGACCAAGATATGTCCAAAGCGGCACCGAACCATAATCCACTGTTTATTGTGGATGATGCAACTTTAAAAACTGGGGTGGAAAGCCACATACGCTTCGTGATGGATTATCCTAAAGTTGCTGAACAAGTTCAGGCCGATTGGAAAAAAACACAATCTACTAAAATTTAGTCTATGAATAGAAAGATGAAAAGTGAGCCTTAGGGTTCACTTTTTTTATTCTAAAATTCATTAAAATTTTGAATATTTATTCAATTCACCTTTAAAATAAATCAATTTGGTCAAGGTATTTTTTACCTCTGTTTTGATTTATTTGGTTTTGACACCTTGTGCCATTGGTCAAAAACCTTAAGCTGCTAAACTGCAATGCGTTACACAGCTTGCTTCTTAGCGGAAAAATAATGTTTAGAAACTTTTTATTCCATTAAATCTCAAGCTTCATCCATAAAACCAAATTAAATATTGGAACACCATCATGGCGAATAAATTTGAATTCAACATTCGTGTATATATTGAAGACACTGACGCAGGTGGCATTGTATATCATGCAAACCATATTCGTTTTATGGAGCGTACTCGAACTGAATGGCTACGTGCGGCTGGTGTTGACCATTACTGGCACCAGAAAGAGTATCACTTTGTCGTCCATAAAATAAATGTAAAATATTCACGTCCAATCCTCATGGATGACCTCATTACTGTTACAGCGCGTGTAGTTTCGTGTAAAGCGACATCATTTGTATTGCAACAAAATATTTATCGTGGTGAAATCATGCTGGCATCTGGCGAGGTGGAATTGGCATGTATTAGTGCTGAAATGAAACCTTGTCGCCTGCCAGACGAAATTCGCAGCCTAATTCTTAATGAGTTAGAACAAGATTAAAAAAATTTATTGGCACATGTAACTTATGGCAACTCAATTAGAATCTTCTCTACACGTATCAGATCTTATTTTACAAGCAAGTCCTGTCGTTCAACTGGTCATGTTGGTGCTGTTACTAGCATCGCTATATAGTTGGTATCTAATTGCTAAGTTACATATGAGCTATAAAAAAGCACAGGCAGATGATGAACATTTTCAAAAAATCTTCTGGTCTGGTGCTGAACTCAATACCTTGTATAACAATGCGCAACTTAACTCAAAGCGTACTGGTTTAGAGGATATTTTCTATCAAGGTATTGGTGAGTTTTTTAAACTCAAAAAATTCCAAGCACCGAATACACAACTCATTGAAGGCACAGAACGTATTTTACGTGTTGGTTTAAGCCGCGACCAAAGCTTACTTGAACGTGGCTTAGGTGCACTTGCCAGTATTGGTTCTGTTGCTCCTTATGTGGGTTTATTCGGAACCGTTTGGGGCATTATGAATGCTTTTATTGGCTTAGCAGATGTTGATCAAGTGACCCTTGCAACCGTAGCACCAGGTATTGCCGAAGCACTAATTGCAACAGCAATCGGTCTTTTTGCGGCTATTCCTGCAGTTTTGGCATTTAACCATTACACAGCCAAAGGTGAAACAGTCTATTCGGATCGTGCTTTATTTGCAGAAGAAATGGTGGCGCTATTACAACGCCAAACTGTGAGCTCCACACAGGAAAATGACTAATGGCAATTCAGCGTGCTGGACGCTTTGAGCGCATCAAGAAACCGCTAAAAAGTGAGATGAATGTCGTCCCCTATATTGACGTCATGCTGGTGCTTTTGGTGATTTTTATGGTGACTGCACCTATGATCACCAGTGGCATTAAAGTCGATTTACCTCAAGCCAATGGCAATCCTATTGAATCTAAAGATGCACCGACTATTGTCACTTTAGATAAAGACGGTCTTTATTACTTGGAATATAAAAACCAAAAAAATGGCCCAGTTGATCTAGATCAATTAACCAGTGTTTTAATTGAAGCGCAAGCACAAGCCAAAAATGACAATAAAGAACTGAATGTGGTCATTAACGGGCATAATACCCGCCCATATGGAGATGTCATGGCGTTAATGTCGGGTCTTCAAGATGCTGGTTTAACTCAAGTGAGTTTACTCACTCAGCCTTTAGAATAAAGTATGAAAGATTTGAAAAAGCCGCAATCTAAAGAAAAAAAAATTGCACTGGGGTTTACTCTAGGTGTTCATGTGGTGGCTATTACGGGCTTACTTTTTTTAGGAATGAGTCAACCTGTAGAACCCCCAAAACAAATTAAAATGGTTTTAGTCAAACCAGAAGATTTGCTTCCTCCTGAACCTTTAGAGCAGACAGATTCGGTAGAGACTGCAAGTGAAAAAGTCGCGCAGCAAGTCCAGCAAACTGCTGAACCAAGTGTTGAACCTGCACCTGTTATTCCAGTTGCACCCCCTACTCCTGTAACTCCTGTCAAACCCGAGCCAAACCTAGTAGCACAACAAGCGAAAGCTGCTGCTGAAAAAGAAAAATTAGTAGAAGCAAATAAGTTAAAAGCGCAATCTGATGATGCTGAAAAAGCCAAAGCAGATGCGGCAAACAAAGCCAAAGCAGACGCTGCTGCAAAAGCAAAAACCGATATGGCAAATAAAGCTAAGGCGGATGCTGCTGAAAAAGCAAAAACCGATGCAGCAAATAAAGCAAAGGCAGACGCTACTGCAAAAGCAAAAACCGATGCGGCAAATAAAGCCAAGGCAGACGCTGCTGCTAAAGCAAAAACCGATGCGGCAAATAAAGCTAAGGCAGACGCTGCTGCTAAAGCAAAAACCGATGCAGCAAATAAAGCTAAGGCGGATAATGCTGAAAAAGCTAAAGCTGATGCAGCAAATAAAGCCAAAGCAGACGCTGCTGCAAAAGCAAAAACCGATACTGCAAACAAAGCCAAGGCAGACGCTGCTGCAAAAGCAAAAACCGATGCGGCAAACAAAGCTAAGGCGGATGCTGCTGCAAAAGCAAAAACCGATGCGGCAAATAAAGCCAAGGCGGATGCTGCTGAAAAAGCAAAAACTGATGCAGCAAACAAAGCAAAGGCAGATGCTGCTGCAAAAGCAAAAACTGATGCAGCAAACAAAGCAAAGGCAGATGCTGCTGCAAAAGCAAAAACCGATGCGGCAAATAAAGCCAAGGCAGACGCTGCTGCAAAAGCACAAGCTGCAGAAGATGCCAAAGCATCAGCTGCGAAACAAGCGGCTGAAGAAGCTGCAACTAAAAAAGCTGAATCAAAGAAAATTGCTTCAACTGCAAAACGTGACTTTGAAAATAAAGTGAGACGTGCTTGGGATATTCCAAATGGTTCATCCGGTCAAAAAGCCACAGCACGAGTAACTTTGAGTGATAGTGGGGCGGTTCAATCTGTTATTGTCAACGCCAGTGATCCAGACATGAAAGCCAGTGTAGAAGCAGCCGTTCGAGCAGCGGCGCCTTATCCAATGCCTTCTGACCCAGATGCAAGACGCGAAGCCAGAACATTTACCTCAAGCTTTACAGCAAAATAAAAATCTATCCCCTCCATGGCATGGGGATATGGTTCTTTGACATAGCCTATTAAATTTTGCTAAAAAAGAGTTAAATTTATTCATTTTTCACAGTCTTATAACAGTTTTCCTATAATGCTATGCTTTTAATAATTCAAAATCATGCCATTATGTGTCAAACCTGAAATGACAATAATTTATATTCTAGAGTACGTAGCGGATGATGGAAATGACGCGTAAGCATTTACTTTGCCTCACTATTTTAACAGTTTTAAGTCCAGTTTTAACAACCCATGCCTATGCCCAACTGCATTTGGAAATTGCTAAAGCACCAGAAGCAGCCCCTAAAATTGCGATCATTCCATTCAATAATGATCAAAGTATTTATCCCATTGTTGAAAATGACTTAAATCGTTCGGGTAAATTTTCGAGTGCTTCAAAGAACTTACCTGCAACCGCAAGTATGAATACCCCAAATGCAGATGCATGGAAAACTGCGGGTGTACCCTACTTAGTGACAGGTACAGTAAAAACTGCCGCAGATGGTAGCTTTGAAGTTCACTATCAACTTTATGATGTGGAAAAACAGCAATATTTGCTCAATGAATTATTAACAGTACCCGCTTCACGTATTCGTCAAGCTGGACATCTGATCAGTGATGCCATTTACCAAGCATTGACTGGTATTCCAGGTGATTTTAGTGGACGTATTGCTTATGTACTACGTAATCCTGCTACTCCTGAGCAGCGTTATACTTTACAAATTGCAGATACAGATGGTGAACAACCGAAAACTATTCTGACTTCACGTGATCCTATTTTGTCTCCTGCATGGACACCTGATGCGAAAAAAATTGCTTATGTTTCTTTTGAAACAAAACGTCCTGCAATTTATGTTCAAGATCTATCAACAGGTCAACGCGAAAAATTGGCAAGCTTCCGTGGTCTAAATGGTGCACCAAGTTTTTCGCCTGATGGTAAAATGATGTTATTTACCGCCTCTATACATGGTAATCCTGAAATTTATCAAATGAATTTGGAAACACGCCAATTACAACGTATGACCAATGACAGTGCAATCGATACTGAAGCACGCTATGCACCAGATGGAAAATCCTTTATTTTCACTTCTGATCGCGGTGGCTCAGCACAAATTTATACTTATAATTTTGCCAATGCTTCAAGCAAACGTCTGACTTTCAGAGGTGCATTTAATGCACGAGGTTCTTTAAGTGCAGATGGTAAAAAAATTGCGTTAGTCCATCGTCCAAGTGGTAGTAATTACAAAGTAGCAATTCAAGATATTAATACAGGTATTACCAATATTCTGACACCAACCAGTCTAGATGAATCACCAAGTTTCTCTCCAAATGGACAAATGGTGGTTTATGCAACACGCGAAGCTAATCGTGGCTTACTTTCGATTATGTCACTCGATGGCCGTTTCCGTATGAACTTACCAAGTGAACAAGGTGAGGTTCGCGAACCTGCTTGGGCGCCTAAATAACAGATTAATTTAAAGTAATATTACGATCATCATGGAGATCAAAATGAAATCAATCAAATTCTTGGTACTTCCTGTTCTTGCAACAGCTTTAGTCATGACAGGTTGTGCAAGTCGTAAACCTGCAACAGACATTCAAGCAGGTCAAAATCCAAATAGTGCAACTACGGTCAGTACTGATGGTTTAAGTGAAGATGCAGCGTTAAATGCACAAAACTTAGCGGGCGCTTCTGCAAAAGGTGTAACTGCCGCCAATAAAGCATTTTTAGCAAAACGTGTGGTGCATTTTGATTACGACAGCAGTGATCTTTCTAATGAAGATTATCAAACCTTGCAAGCCCATGCACAATTCCTGATGGCAAATGCAAACTCTAAGGTCGCTTTAACTGGTCATACAGATGAGCGCGGCACGCGTGAATACAACATGGCTTTGGGTGAACGTCGTGCCAAAGCTGTGGAAAGTTTCTTAATTACCAATGGTGTTGCAGCAACACAATTAGAAGCTGTGAGCTATGGTAAAGAAATGCCGATTAATGCAGGTCATGATGAGAATGCATGGAAAGAAAATCGTCGTGTAGAAATTAACTACGAAGCAGTGCCCCCTTTATTAAAATAATTTAAGCATCAAAAAGCGCTCATTATGAGCGCTTTTTTTCGTTTATATTTACTCAGATTGTTCTGTTTCTTCTGAAGATGACTGCATAGATTCTATCAGGTCATGTTTATTGAATTTTTTGTATTCAGGTTTAGCCTCATAATCTTTCCATGCTTCTTTTACATTTTCAGTAGAAATCTCATCTAAGCTCATCGCTTCATTTGGCGTTGGCGTCGCATCGAACCTTTGCGTTGTCATCCTTGTGCTCCTATCACGCTCTGCAATATTCTCTCTTCATATCAACATAGCACCTTCCACAGAACTTACAAGCGTAAAATCGCGACAAATAATCGAGTTTAATTGTTCTTTTGCTGCATTCTCATCTAAAATGACTTCCCATATTGTTTTGATAATTTTTTATCAGTTTTTATTGGAGTTTTCCCATCATGTCGCACCTCACCCTTTCCCAATTTTTAGAACAAAAAACAGGGAATTTGACACCTGAACTTGCACAAGTGATTGAAACAATTGTAAATACCTGCAAAACAATTGATCAATTGTTGCAACAAGGTGCTTTAGCTGGGGTATTAGGTAGCGCAGAAAATGAAAATGTACAAGGTGAAACTCAAAAGAAACTCGATGTCATCTCAAATGATTATTTAATTGATGCGTTAAAAATTCATCCTCAAGTCGGTGGTTTGGCATCAGAAGAATTAGACGAATTCACGCCTGCACAAGAAAATGGTAAATATCTGGTTTTGTTCGATCCACTTGATGGTTCAAGCAACATCGATATTAATATGTGTGTAGGCACAATTTTTTCTATTCTTTCAGCAAAAAATGCAGTGACTCAAGCTGAAGACTTTATGCAAGCAGGAACCGAACAAGTTGCTGCTGGTTATGTATTATATGGTCCTTCAACAATGATGGCACTGACTGTCGGTGCGGGCACTCTATTTTTTACTTTTGATCCAAAAACTCAAGCATTTTTACTCACTTCTGACCAAGTTCAAGTGGCAGCTGATACACAGGAATATGCCATTAATGCATCAAATCAACGTCATTGGGAAGCACCTGTAAAACGCTATATTGGCGAACTTCAAGATGGTAAAACATCAGTACGTGCTAAAGATTTTAATATGCGCTGGGTGGCGTGTATGGTCGGTGATATCCATCGTATTCTTTGTCGTAGTGGTATTTTCTTATATCCGTATGACACCAAAGATCCACAAAAAGCGGGTCGTCTACGCCTAATGTACGAAGCAAACCCAATGAGTATGCTCATCGAACAAGCCGGTGGAGCATCTACGACAGGCCGTGTTCGTATTCTTGATATTCAACCTACCGAAATGCATCAACGTGTGCCTGTTATTATCGGTTCAAAAAATGAAGTCGAATTAGTCAGTCACTATCACCATTAATTTAAACAATGGAAGTTTGTGTTTTTCACTGACTTCCATGGATATTTTCATATGCCAGCTTTTTTTCTTGAATCTAAAGATAATCCTAAGATTAAACACCTACGGGGTTTAATTGAACAAAGTTCATTTCGAAAAAAGAATCGTCAAACAGTATTAGAAGGCACACATTTAAGCCTTGCTTGGTTAGAACAAAACCGTAGCATTCATTCCATTTTTACTACTGAAGTTGCTTATAGCCATCCTGATTTAGAAAAAATTGTATCGATGTATGAGGGTAATGTATTTGTACTCAGTGAATCTTTATATAATGATATCAGCACACTCGGAACTTCTTTAGCGTGTCTTGCGATTGTTGATTTACCCAGTTCAAATCAAGCCTTAAATTTTAAAGAAGACACTCTTATTCTGGATAATATTCAAGACCCAGGCAATGTCGGAACACTAATACGTTCTGCTGCCGCAGCAGGTATTGAACAAGTGGTCTGTACTAAAGGTTCAGCTTCTATTTGGTCACCTCGCGTGCTTCGGGCAGGTATGGGTGCTCATTTTTCATTGCAAACTTATGAAAATATTGCGCTTGAAGATTTGTTAGAAAAATTCACGATTCCTGTATATGTGACAAGTTCACATCAATCTGAAAGTGTTTATTCTAAAAACTTAAGAAAACAATGTGTCTGGATCTTGGGTAACGAAGGCCAAGGTGCATCTAATTATGCATTAAAACATGCAGAAGCTGTCTCAATCCCGCAACCGGGCGGACAAGAATCCTTAAATGTGGCTATTGCAGGTTCGATCTGTTTCTTTGAAATGGTACGTCAGCGCTTATAATCCATTTCTTTCGTTACTTTATTTTAAACAGCCGTTGTGAAGGTTTAAAATAGATTACACTAGAAAAATAATAAATTTTGTGTCAACCAAACCATTATTTCCAACGTTATATGTGCATGAATGTGGAAATAATGGTGGGTATCCAATGACAGGATTTTCCATCTCTATGGATTTAGCACCCAAACAGTCTGAATCGGAAAACTTGAGTATTCTAAAGAGTACGGCAGAACAACGCTTAAAAGTTTTTATGCAAGATGTGACTGGACGGGCCTTAGTCATGATGGAAAGTGCAACACAAGGTCAACATGGTATAGCGATGGATTTAGTGCAAGAAGCATTTATTTCCCTACATAAATCATATGCAGAAAAATCAACTACCGAATGGTACCCCCTGTTTTACACCATTTTAAACCACAAACTACAAGATTGGCGTAGAAAGGAAGCACGTCGCGCTCAACCTTTCTCTTTTTTTAAAAAGATTAATCTTGATGACGATGACATTGAACTCAACGAGATTGTTGATGAAAATACTCTGAATCCATTCGATTTTCTTGATCAAGCAGTCACTGCCGAAGAAATACAAGATGCGATTGGTCAACTTCCTGTACGGCAACAACAAGCTTTTATGCTCCGAGCTTGGGAAGGTTTTGATACCCATACGACTGCAGAAATTATGCAATGTAGTGAAGGTAGTGTAAAAACACATTATCACCGTGCTATTCAAGGTCTTAGAACTTCTTTAGCACATTTAAACCCATATGGTGGAGGGTCATCCGAATGAAACAAGATGATTTCTTAAAAAAACTTACATCCAAACTTGATGGACTTGCACAGCATCACCAAAATAAACCTGTGGTGATGACGCAGGTGATTGAAAAAATTCAAAACAGAGAGACATCTCGCTATGGTCTTTGGAAAATGTCAGGTTTTGCACTTGCTGCGGCCATTACAGGATTTATGATATTTCCAAATGCAATGGATATTGCAGATAAGCCACAAAATCAAGTTATTATCACTCCGAAACTTTCACCACAGATGGTTGAAGATTTGGAAATGTTAATGGTTCTAGGTGAGGATAATGCTTCACATGGCAGCTAAAAGATTAGTCTTTGCTTTTTGTGCACTCGGATTTTTGCAAACTAGTTTCGCGGGTTTTGAGCGTTTTTGGATTTTTTCTAAAGATGCGAATACACAAGTTGCTGAAACATGGGAAACTCTTTCTGAGGCTGAACAACGTGCACTCATTCAACGTTATCAATCCTTAAAAGAGCTCCCTAAAGCCCAAGGCACTGCTTTACATCAGCGTATGGATTGGTTTACTCAACTCCCTGAACAAGAAAAACAGAAAATGCGCGAGACTTGGCAACAAATGAGTAGTCAGGAGCGTAAAGATTTGGGTTTACGTATGCAAGAAGCCAGCCCCGAAGAGAGACCCGCTATTCGGGCTGAATATATGGACAAATATTTAGCACCAAAATCTTTAAGTCATTAATTTTAAAAAGATATGACCCACAGTTTCTAATTCTAGAAATTATTCCCCAAACAAAATTTATACTTTAAATATAGTAAAAATGACATTTTAATAATTTTCGTTTTCATCTAAAGCAAGCAGAATTTTTTGATGGATTTGAAAATATACTAGATTAGCATTCTCAAATCTTACTCCGCTCATTCTATTTTATAAAAATCATTCATAAAAAATGCCTCACAAGTGAGGCATTTTAATTATTGAGTTTATACGTATTTTCTACGACTTCTATACAGACCAAGCCCGATTAGCCCCAAAATACTCCATAGGCCGACACTACCGCCGCCACCTGAAGCAGTTGAATTGGTATTTTTTACCGTATTGATTAAATCAATAGTGGCTTCATTCGAAATTAAGCCTTCTGCATCAAAAATAGTATATTTAATTTCATAATCAAACTGACTAAAGCTATTTTTAACTTCGAATCGCAGCTGTCCACCATAGCATGTATCTTTAATATTATTACCCGGACATGGTCCACTGCGGTCTGCTGTAACTGTTAAACCAGGAGGCATAGGCCCCAATTTTATAGGTAACTCAACTCCATCCGCATTTTTATAAAATTTGCCAATATAGGGTACATTTAAATGTGTCGTGACACCATCACCATCATCGCTATCATTGGTTAATGGATTGACACTGATGACCGTATTTGAGCTTGGAGTAATAGAATAAGTATCATTTTTTGCAATTGGAGCCGTGTTTGAAAAACTTACCCCTAATATTCCAGAAGAAGTGGATGAATCTCCAACTTTATTAGAAGTAAGGGTATAAGAGCAATATCCTGAACCTTCCAATAAATCTGCCTTACCATCTAAACGATAAATGATGATACGTTTTAAATCAGCTTTCCATTCGCATTTTAAATTAGGATCTTCCTTACCAACAAACTCAAATGCACCATTCTTTTCAATAAATGCACCTACCCCATATACACGAGTCGAAACATTATAATTACTGGTATTTAACGCTCTTAATTGAGTGGGACCATTCATGTCAGTAGAAACAAGTTCTTCTGTTGGCAAAGCTAGCGCAAATGGATCAACATAGATAGGACGATACTGAGCATACTGCTTCGTATATTTTAGCAAGTCTTCAAATGCTTTTAAGTCTTCTTTATCTTTTTCAATATAATCTTGATTGTTTTCAGGATTAGCCAGATATTCCTTTAACACATCAATATTTTTTTGATAATTCTCTATTAATGTAGCATAAGACTGATTCTTCAAATCGCTTACATCAGTTGCAGTTAACCGCATTAATTCAATTGAACCGATATCACATGTATTTTTCAGTGTTGGATTTAACATCAACGTTTCTTCAGTTACACGTGTTACACCTCGCTGATCAATTTCGCTACATCCTTTTACATCGCCAATATTAACTAAATCTGTATCATTCTGATTATCTTTAGGATAATACATTGGCAAAAATAAATTATATTTTGAAGCTGTCTGTAAAGGGGATAAAACTGTCGCGAGACTTATGCCACTTAAATCTTTATTTTTATTTGAATTATCAGAATTACTGGTCGCCTTTTCTGGTAAATCACATTGCCCCACTCCCGCATTAAGTTGAAGTGCATTTTGTGAAGCCACCAGTGGCAACTCAACATCTTTTACATTGCCATTATTTAAGGCATAGCGACAAGACTTTCCTTGGTTATAGGCCAGAATATTAAAACTTAAACCAATTATACCGTTATTGTCATAATAAAAAGTACTAAAAGCATTATTCTCTACGATGGTATTACTGAATGCAGTAAAAACATAAGCTGAACTTAATTTATGATTTATTCCATTCACTGCGTAAATAATATGACCATTTGTACTATTTGCTACATTTTGCGCAATAGTATTTGCACTTAAGCTTACTTTTGGATTACCACAAATATCAATTGTACTTAAGCTGGTAGGTGATCCATTTTTGACAATACTACTATTAATAATACTTAAGGTCGGTTGCGTATTGAGTAAGTTTGCTTCACAGTCCATCGCAATGACACTACCCCGCTTAGCATCATTCCCTTCAATAAGCGTATAACGAATATCAATTTTCTTTTCCGTGTTTTGTGCAACGAAATAAATTGCACCACCTTCTTGGTCCGATTTAGAATTTAAGATTGCACTATGACTTAAATTTAAAGGCCCCCCAAGCAGTAATGCTCCACCTCCACCAGTCGATTTCCCATTTTCCAATGAAATATATTCAAGACCAAGTACTGACTGACTATCTAAAGTATTGAAAATTCTTGAATTACCTTGTGCACTGATTTTAGTTTTCAATTTCACAGTCGCAGGATATTCATTGGTCAATACATCTTTACTTGAATAATCAACGGGTAGTTTTCCAGAAATAGTAATCTGAGAAGCAGGTCTCAATTCACTTTTAAGAATATATTCGCCTTCTTCAAGTTGAATTCTATCACCTTGTCCCAGACTCGTATTACCTGCTCCACAACCACCGTAAGCTTTATTCATCTGAGCTGTTTTAATGGCTTCTCTTAATGAGCATTTATTTAAATTTTCACCATCTTCATCATCAAAAGTATTAACGTAAAGCGTTTTATCCTCTGCAGCCATTAATGACATAGCAGACAATACCATGACGCACAGCAATCCCTTTTTATAATTTTTCATCGACTATCCCTAACTATTTTTTATATCGACGTAATCCGATTAAACCTAATAAGGTCAATAATCCGAATAATCCTGTTGCTCCACCTGAGGCTTTTACACTGCTACTTTCCATTTCATTTTTAGGTGATTGCACAACATTTACATTCACTTCCAAGTACGGTCTATTTTTATTTAAGCGTGTAGAGGATGTTACCAAACGAATTTTAAATAAATCTGCCCCATGCCATGCACCTTGTGGTTTATAGACCAAGTTTCCTTCTTCATCAATGGTCAGTTTACCCTTAGAAGGTGTTTGAAGTTGTACCACCTGCATACACCCTGGCTGCCAAGCTTCACCTGTAGGATTTTCACCTAATATCGCATTACATTCTTCTTTTGGAACCAAATCACTATCGCTGAGTTTTTCAACGACCGAAATTTCTGCTATCTCACCAATCAATAAATCTTTACCGACTAAACCAGCAGTTGGAGGTACAATAATTTCTATTGCACCTCGATCACAAAAAGAATTATCAAGATCACGACTTTGACTACGCTGATCTGCAAATTCACATCCGATTAATTTTTTCTCTTCTTCACGCTGCTCACGCCCTTTATTAATAATGAGTGAATCTGATAGATACTGATAGCTCATTAAAATACGTGGACGGAAGTAACCTAAAAAAGTATTTTCTGATTGAAAATATGGACACAATAAACTGTTTTTATCTGCACTGAGTGATTTACATTTTCCGTCTATACTCTCGCCTGCGATGAGTTGAGTTCCATTCCAAATATCATTGGGATAATTGATATCTCCAGTGGTACAGCTACTTGTAACCAAATTGTTTTGATTAAAGCTTTTGTCTCCAGCCGTAAAACTACAGTTATTATCTTGACTTACAGGATACGGATTCCCTAAAACAATACTATTAGCCAAATAAGCTTTTTCTGCAGGTGCATTAAATTGAATACCCGCACTATTTCCAACCACGGTCAGATTATTTAACCCCATACCATCCCGAACATTGACAATGAACCCTTTATTTTTATAAAAAGTACTATTTGCAATTCTAAATGACATTGAAGGGAAAGCAGAAATTGTTGCGGGATCTAGAGTATTCGCAGAATAAACGTTAGCACTATTGGCCAAAGTCGTTTCATTTTCACGAAGAACTGAATTGTATATTCTAAATTGAGGCACTTGACTATAAAGGATAGCTCCTTGAGCCGCTTTATTTTTTTCGATTAAGCTAAATCTCATTTCAACGAGACTTCGAACTGTCGTTTCTTTATTTGGAAGTGTAGCCATATTATAGATAGCACCACCTTGAGTCGCAACGCCTCCAGATAATTTCACATGATCCAAAAACAAGAATTCATTGTTATAAATCAGCCCACCCTTCTCGGCACAAACTGACTGGTTACAACCCAGCAAATTCACTTCAATAAGGTTAACTGAAATTACCCCATCTTTTTTATCGTCAATTCGAAATATATTATCTTTGGCTGTCATTTGAACGATAGCATTATTGATACCCGCTTCAGGTTTTTCGCCCTCGGCTGTATCATCAATGGTTTTTAAACTCAGTGCAGCAGTAATGTTAATATGACTGTTTAACTTATAAATTAATTGTTTTTTTAGCACGATGGTTGAACTAGATTCTTTTCCACCACAACCAGAATAGCCAGCTTCAGGTAAACCTTTATTCACGTACTCAATCGCTTTACGCAATGAACACTCCTGACTTTCTGCTCCGACATCTTCAGTCGTTGTAACGACGATATCAGCACTATAAGCATGTCCTGCAAGACATAACATACTTATGCCTATGCTCCGTTTGAGCATAACCTTCTCCTTGTATTCTTTCTCTATATTTTTTTTCTTAAGTTGCACATTCCTTGCAACCTCGAACTATTTTGCTGTACTTTGTCACAGCTTGAACGATTTCTCAACTTTTTTTATGCTTTACCGATATTCATCGATCAAAGCATAAATTTGTCTTAAATTGGCATGACTGATTTTAGTTTTCTCACCTTTGAGCAGTTGAACCAATTGTTCTAAAGTCTGTAATAAAATAGAGGTTTGATGAGGCCCTTGATTCAGTAAATAGTCAATAATTTGCTGATCAATATGAATACCTCGACGCATCAATACTGAATTCACCAAAGCCAAACGATCTGCATATAAGCTTCCAGTTGGAACTTTAACGCTCACAGCTTGAGTTAGTCGTGATTGTAAGTCTGGAAGTTCAAGCTTCAATTCTATCGGTGCTACTCGCGAAGAGAAAACCAACTGACCGCCCCCTTCATTGTTGTAATTAATCAGATGAAATACTGCTTTTTGCCAATGTGGAACACCACTGATGGCTTCAATATCATCTAAAGCAACTAGATCATATCGATCTAGAGAAGTAATGGCTTCAGTGGGTGCATCCAGTAATTCAAGCAAAGAGACTTTAATTGCAGACTTCCCGACATCTAAATAAGAATCACAGATGGCTGAAAGTAAGTGACTTTTACCAGAACCTGCGCCACCATAGACATAAAATCGGTTCATTAAACCTGCATGCAGCTGTCGAACTGCATCAATTACATGTCCCCAACTCGGACCCGAAAAGTCACCAATTCGGGCATCAAGCTGAGGTTCTATATCTAACTGCAATTGACGCATATATGAATCTTGACCTTAAGGTTTTTTATTTTCGATTATTTCAATCTTACTGTTTTTTTCAGTATCTTGCAGATTTTTTAAAGGATCAGTTTTAATCTGTACATCTACATCGACCTGTTCGGATTCTACACTCACACGACCAGATGAAGTCCCTTGAATAATGACCATCGAAGGATCATATAATCGACTTCTTTCATAATAATCACGTGCATGGCGAAGTAGAACTACAATCACAGCGGCAACAGGCAATGCAATTAACATTCCTAAAAATCCTGCCAATTGTGCACCTGCCAGTACAGCAAAAACCACTGCTACTGGAGATAGACCAATTTTATCTCCCAATAAGAAGGGCTGCAAAACATAACCTTCAATCGCCTGACCAATCAGAAAAACACCTAGAACCAAAGCCAAATGCGTCCAATCTAAGCCAAACTGAAATAATGTTGCAATCACAGCAGCAATAATGCCCACACCAAATCCGAGATAAGGAATAATACTGGCAAGCCCTGCAATCATGCCAATGATCAAACCAACTTCCAATCCGATCAATTGCAAACCTACTGCATATACAATGCCCAAAAGGAACATGACTAAAAATTGTCCTTTTACAAATGCACCCAATACACTATGACATTCACCCACAATACTTAAGGTACTTTTTTCATACGAACGCGGAATAAGGCGGCGTAAACTTTCAAGCATACGATCCCAATCTAGCAAGAAGTAGAATGCAATAATCGGAATAAGAACAACAACCCCACCAATTTGAATAAAATTCAAACCTGATTGAGCCACTCTTAATAAGACGGTTTGAATGCTGTCAGCACTATAATTGGTCTGGATATATTGCATCACCACACTGGACATTTGTTCAGTATCAATTTCCATGGCTTCGACATTAAAAGTTTGCGATATCCAAGGTAAAAAAGTGTAATTTATCCAATGTATACCGGCAGGAATACTGTCCCGTGCATACATTAATTGCTGCCAAACCAACGGCACAACATACCAAATGGCTAAAGTAACAAGAACGCCAATTCCGATAAAAACAATACCAATTGCCAACCAGCGTGGTAATCCTATTTTATGCAACTTATCGACTAAAGGACTGAATAAATAAGCAACTAAGAATGCCGCAATAAACGGCAAGACTACAGGCTTGAGCAAATACAAAATCCAAAGGATTAATGCAATTCCTGAAAGTATAAAAATACGACGCAAGGTGCGATCAACCATAGATTCTGGCCTTTTTTTGGTTTATTCATTTTAGAAATTAAAATATTTCAATAAAGATAGCATTTTGGCGCATAAATAGCATAAGAATTTCGTATATTCAGGTATAATCGCGGCGCGAATGCGGAGACTTCATAATGAGCAACTCAACTTCCCCAAACACTGGTTTAAGCTATAAAGATGCAGGCGTCGACATTGAAGCAGGCGATGCGCTTGTTGACCGTATCAAATCTGTCGCTAAACGCACCTCACGTCCTGAAGTTATGGGCGGATTAGGTGGCTTTGGCGCTCTTTGTAAAATTCCGAAAGGTTATGAAGAACCTGTTTTAGTATCTGGCACAGATGGTGTAGGTACAAAATTACGTTTAGCATTGAACTTAAACCGTCATGACACAATTGGTCAAGATTTGGTTGCAATGTGTGTAAACGATCTTTTGGTCTGTGGCGCAGAACCATTATTTTTCCTCGATTATTATGCAACGGGTCATCTTAATGTTGATGTGGCTGCAAATGTTGTAACAGGTATTGGTAAAGGTTGTGAGCTTGCAGGCTGTGCGTTGGTCGGTGGTGAAACTGCAGAAATGCCAGGCATGTATGAAGGTGAAGATTACGATCTTGCTGGTTTCTGTGTAGGTGTCGTTGAGCAAAGCAAAATTATTGATGGCACCAAAGTAAAATCAGGTGATGTTTTAATTGGTGTGGCATCAAGTGGCGCCCATTCAAACGGTTACTCTTTACTTCGCAAAATTATTGATGTGAAAAATGTAGATTTAACTCAAATTGTCGATGGTCGTCCACTTGCCGATGTCGCAATGGAGCCTACACGTATTTATGTTAAATCGTTGCTACAACTTTGCAAAGAAGTTGATGTACATGCGATGGCGCACATTACAGGTGGCGGTTTACCAGGTAACTTACCTCGTGTACTTCCAGACGGTGCTCAAGCAATTGTCAATGAATCTTCTTGGGAATGGCCAGAATTATTTAAACTGCTGCAACGCGAAGGCGGAGTTGAACAGTTTGAAATGTATCGTACCTTTAACTGTGGCGTAGGCATGGTGATTGCAGTTGATGCTGCAGATGCTGAAAAAACAGTTGAATTACTGACGAAGCTTGGTGAAAAAGCATGGAACATGGGTCACATTGTTGATAATGCTGAATCTGTGGCAGGTGCTGACGAAAAAATTCGCGTTATATTTGCTTAAGTATCTCGCATGATTAAAATTGCTGTCCTTGTTTCAGGCAGTGGAAGTAACTTACAAGCCCTGATCGATGCCGATCTTTCAGGGAAAATTGTGGGGGTTATTTCTAATAAACCTGAAGTTTATGCATTAAAACGTGCGGAACATGCTCACATTCAAACTGCGGTCATTGAACACAAACAATATCCTAACCGTGAAATTTTTGATGATGTCATGCATCAACAATTGCTCGAATGGGATGTTGATTTAGTGATTCTTGCAGGCTTTATGCGGATTTTAAGTGCTAAGTTTGTGCAGGCGTGGGAAGGGAAAATGCTAAATATCCACCCTTCTCTTTTGCCTTCTTATAAAGGTATGCATACACATCAACGCGTTTTAAACACAGGTGATGTTTTGCATGGCTGTACTGTGCATTACGTGACTGCTGAATTAGATGCAGGTCAAGCATTAGCTCAGGGTTTAATTCAAGTGAATGTACATGATGATGTTAAAACACTGGCAAATCGTGTACATATTCTTGAACACATCATTTACCCACAAGTGGTAGAGTGGATTTGCACACAAACCATTCAACATACTGAACAAGGTGTGTTATATCGGGGTCAACCACTGTCTAAACCTGTTCAATTCTGTACGTTTTAAACTAAATTTGATTGAATAAAAAACGCATCCTTGGATGCGTTTTTTTATCATAAATTTTATAACCCTACTTATTGTTTGGCTTGTGATTGAATCAGCGTTTTTACCAATGTCACAACTTCAACAGGAAGCTCTAATGGGAACATATGCCCACCTGGGGTTATCGTAAAAGGAATTGCCAATTTCTTCTTGGCAATTTGAGGAAAACCTCTTTTAAGGAATACACTTTGCTCCCCCACCACCAAATGCACTGGCATTTTTGGCTTCGGCATAGGTAACCACCACAACGAAGGATTATTCCGAAAAATAGCAACTTCATCTGCTTTAGGAATGGTGAGTGTCACACCACCCGTGACATGGTCATCCGTTAAAGCATGTTCAATATACGCATCGAAACAGTCTTGATCAAAATCCTTATAAAAGCCTTTAGAACGCAAAAGTTCAGCTGCTTGTTCACGTGACTCCCACTGGTCACGGCGTCGTGCTGATAAACCTGCTGGTGTCATTTGATCGACCAATTTCGGTTTAAACAGTTTGGCTAAATGAAATGCGAAAGAGTTTTTACCCAAGATCAAAGGTGGATCCAGCATAATCACTTGTGAAAATAATTCAGGGCGTTGATAAGATGCCATCAATGTCAGCACAGAGCCTAATGAATGGCCTAAACCGATCACTGGACGGCCTTTTGCTTGCCTTACAATACTATCGATGACTTGATCAACGAGATAGGTCCAGTGATTGCTGATGGGATAACGTTTATCTGGCCCAATAAGTGGTAGATAAATCACGTCATATTCGTCTTTAAGTAAATCAAATAACTTTTGATATACTTTTGAAGGCACACCATTGGCATGCGCAAAATGGATAATTGGCTTCATTGTAAATTTATCTTTTGTTCTGATTGAACCTGCTGAGAAAGTGAGCTCGCAAAACCTTGACCGATTGAACTTCCTACACGACTCAGCACGGAATCGAATGGACTATATTCGATGGTGTAATTAACCGCTTTTTGTACATTTAACTCGCGTTTAAGCGTGTTTAAACTTCCTGTACGATCGGCAATTCCCAATTTCACTGCTTGCTCACCTGTCCAGAACAAACCTGAGAATATGGCTGGATCTTGTGATTTGAGCTTTTTACCACGGCCCTGTTTTACAGCATTAATAAAATGATCATGAACGTTATCTAATACGCCTTGCACATGTGCTTTTTGTGCAGCATCAACAGGTTGAGTCATAGACAGTAAGGCTTTATTCTCACCTGAAGTCATAGTGCGGTCTTCAACACCCAGTTTCTGCATTAAACCATTTACCCCATAGTTTGGCATAATAACCCCGATTGAGCCGACCAAACTTGAAGGATTAACAATAATTTCATCAGCGGCAGAGGCAATATAATAAGCACCTGAAGCACCAGTATCACCAATTACAGCATAGAGTTTTTTATCAGTATGATTTTTTTTCAAATATTGGATTTCCTGCCAAATTTCATCTGACTGAACAGGTGAACCACCTGGCGAATTAATATTTAAAACCACAGCCTTGCTTTGCTTATTTTCAAAGGCTTTCTTTAATGCTTTGACAGTATCAGTACTATTGACACTCTGCTTATCAGCAGCAATCGTTCCAATAATATCCACTACTGCAAGATGTGAACCAGCAGCTGCGGTCGGGTCTGAACTTGCCATACTGCAACTTTTGCCAAGTAAAACTAAAACAAACAGGATATAAGCAAAAGTCAGAAATTTAAAGAAGATTCCCCAACGACGGGCACGACGCTGCTCTTGAACAGAAGCTAAAACAGCTTTTTCTAAAATCTGCCATTCTTTGCCAGTGGTATTTGACGTGTTATGTTGTCTGTTCTGATGGTCATTTTCTGGTTTTGGTGGCCAATCGGACATGGAAAAGAATCCAATGATGAGTTAAATTGATCTCATTATATACATTGAATCACACAAATCTGTTTAAACAATATAATTTCCCCTATAATATTTTTTCTTTTTGGCTTTTTTCTAGATTGACGATGGGTAATGACTGATCATACTTCACCTAATGCAGCATATCGCTTACTCAAATTTGTAAGTCGACAACCGATTCAAATTTCAAGATTTATTGCTCGAGGTTTGGCGGGTTTAGTTAATGTGCTTAAAATATCAAAAACATCAGCAACAATTCGCCTTAATCTTCGAATTGCATTACCAGAACTTACTGATGAGCAAAATGAAAGAATTATTCAAGAAGCAATTCGCAATGAATTGACTTCATATTTTGAATTTTTTAGTATTTGGGGGTCAACCAATAAAAAAAATATTGCCCGTATTCATTCTATCCAAGGCGAGCATTTGCTTTTCGATGCTATTCAAGCCCAAAAGGGCTTAGTGTTGGTTATTCCTCATTTTGGCACTTGGGAAATTATGAATGCTTATCTTTCCCAATTTACCGAAATGACTATTCTTTATAAACCTGTTAAAAACCCAGGCACCAATCAATTTGTTCGTGAAGCACGTAGTCGAGAAAAAGCCCATTTGGTGCCTACGGATGAATCTGGCGTGAGACAAATTTTTAAAGCTTTAAAACAAGGCGGAACCACTGTCATTTTGCCAGATCATACGCCCAATCTGGGCGGAGAAATGATTCCGTATTTTGGGATCCCTTTAGCGACCAGCAACTTAAGTGCGAAACTGATTCAAAAGACCAAAGCGAAGTCTTTATTTTTATATGCAATGCGCAATGAAGAACAAGGTTTTGATCTGTATATTGAACCTTTAGATGAATCTATTTATCAAGGCAATGCCAATGATGGTACAGCGGTTATTTTTAAAGCCATTGAAAACTTGATTCGTCGTTACCCTGAACATTATCACTGGAGTTACAAACGCTTTAAAGCGAATCCAGAATTACACAATGTGTATCATTTAAGCACAACAGAAGCCTTAGAGAAAGTTGCTGAACTCCGAGCTAAAGCTCTTGATAAAAAGACCCTTTAACGCTTTAACGCTTTAACGCTTTAACGCTTTAACGCTTTAACGCTTTAACGCTTTAACGCTTTAACCAGTGCCTTGTATCACGTTCAAATTCAATCAACATCGTATTTTGATGCTTTGAGAAATGAATACTGCCTTTTTCTATCGTCGTAACTAAAGGAATATTCAAAGCTTTTAAACGTGCTTCAAGTATGACACTTGGATGCCCGTAACGGTTCGTAAAACCTGCGGATGCAATAGCAATTTTCGGATTTAATTGTTTTAAGAAAGCATAGGCAGAACTATGCCGACTTCCATGATGTCCAAGCACGAGCACATCAACCTTTAAATCAGGATAATCTTGTAAAATGTTATATTCAGTTTGCCATCCCGCATCGCCCATTAACAGAAAATTTTGATAGGGTTGAGCATTTTTTACTTGTAAATAAAGCACACAGGAATATTCATTTTTTTCATGTTTCGCATTTGCCAAATGTTCTTTACTTGGTGATAAAACTGTCATTCTAATTTCATTATTTTGCCAATACCACTCCTGCCCTTGATGACAATAGTTAAACTGGCTTGACTCTGCTACGTCGATCTGTTCATTGGAATAGACCTGTTGAACCTTTAAATCTTGTTTAATGGTTTCATATGCACCGCTATGATCTTGGTCTAAATGAGTCAAAATCAGTTGATTTAACTCGCTTACCCCTTTAACGGACAAAAATGGCAGAATAATTTGCTTACCGACACTAAATTTAGTTTCATCATAATTCCCACCTGTATCTACCATTAAAGTTTGTGCTTGATCACGAATAAAAATTGCTTGTCCTTGACCGACATCAAGCACAGACAATTCAAACCCATTTTTCGTCGAATCTATCAGAATGAATGGTAAAAAACATAAGATAGACCATGTTTTAGGAACAATACCACGGGGTAAAAATAGGATAATCAAACCTAAGCACATGCCCAGTAATACCCAAAAATTCATCGCAACAGGCTGTAATGTTGGTGAAAAAACATGATCTAAAATCTGCATAAACATGAGTAAGATAACGATACATAAATCATTGATCTGAAAAATAATGCTACCCAAAGGCTCAAAAATAAAATAACCCAGTGCTGCAAGAATATCTAAAGGCACAATCACTACGCTAATCCACGGAATAGCAAACAGATTACTCAAAGGCGTAATCCACGCAATTTGTTTAAAGAAAATAATCATTAAAGGAAATAAGGCTAAAAATATTTTCCATTGGGCTTCGATTAATATTTTCAGTTGTATTTTGAGTGTTTGCGTCTTACTTTTTACCTCTGCCGTGCGGCTTTGCTGCTGTACAGTTTGATAAATTCTTAATAGTAAAAAACATGCACCATATGACAACCAAAAAGCCGCGGATAAAATACTGAATGGATCAAAAATTAATAAGATAGAGGCACTCAATAGCAAAATACTGAGCGGTTGAATTTTTTGTTTCAATAGAATGAATGTACTGATTAATAAGCAACTCAGTAATGTTCTTAGCGCGGGAATTTCAAATCCAACAAAGGCACAATAGAACAAAACACAGATACAAAACGGCACAATCAACAGATATTGCTTTGGCCATGTTAAATAAAGATCAGGCCAATAACGACAAATTAAATGATGCGTCGCCCAACAGAATAACAAAGCAAAAATCAGTACATGTGGCCCAGAGATCGCCAATAAATGACTCATCCCAAAACGTTGAAATAAATTTTCGGTATCAGCGTGAAGTAAACTTTGATCACCTGTTAACAGGGCTAACAGCAGTCCTTTATGTCGTAATGGTTGCTGATCAATAAAATTTCTTAAGGCCAAACGCTGTCGTTCTATGCCAAGTTTAATCTGCTGAAGATAACCATGCTGAGCTCTCAGATAACGACTATATCCTAAACGATAAATATCTTCCTCGGAGAGTTCTTGCACGGTTACAACTTTAAAACCTGACATAATATTTTGCTGGATATACCATTTTTCTTGGTCAAATGCACCTTGAGTGGCATAACTGTGAGCAGGTCGCGTTTGACCTTGCATACGATAGTAATGCCCCAGTTCAAGTTTGGGTTGAACATTCAATACTGCTTCTTTTTTTTGAAATGTTTGCCATTGCACAACTTCACTATGCCGATTCAACACATGAACTTTTTGTTGAATCGATTGATCACTCAATTGATTCAAGGTTTTGATATGAACAATAATTTCGGTCTGTTCAGGCATTTTTTCTCGAAATTGCAACCGCTCATTCAGTTGAAGTGCTGCAAAATGCACACCCAAAGTGAGACTAAAAGTAAATGCTAAAACAAGTTGAAAAAATTTAAACCACAAAGAGTGAACTTTTTTAAAAATAGTCAGTTGCAAAATTAAAGTGAGAATCAAAAGAAAAATACTGGGCAGCAACAATAACTCTAGTGTAGGAAAACTTCGCCCCATTGTTGCAATACCAATTATCCAACCGACACATATAAATTGAATCATTATTTTTATAAACTATTTTATTTGCTGCAATATTAAAGCCCACCAAGGTGAGCTTCAATCAATTTTTTAATTTATCGATCAATGTCTAAGTATCAATCCAGACACCATCTTGCATATGTAAGATGGAATCCCCAGCCTGCGCCAGTTGCTCATCATGCGTAACAATCAACATCGCCATATTGAACTCACTGCGTAATTCGCTCAAAAGCTCAAAAATCTTCACAGCCGTTTTACGATCTAAATTACCCGTAGGTTCATCTGCCAGCATCAGTTCAGGTTTCGCTACCAAAGCGCGTGCCAAAGCTACACGCTGACGTTCACCACCTGATAGTTCACCTGGTTTATGAGTCATACGATGTGACAATCCAACCCGATTGAGCAAGTATTCTGCCTGTTCCTTCGATTGTTTATACGTCGTACCTGCACGTAACATCAGCGGCATAGCCACATTTTCTAAGGCAGTAAATTCAGGTAGCAGATGATGGAACTGATAAACAAAACCAAGGTGCTGATTACGTAAATAGCCACGTTCAGCTTCGCCCAAAATATCAAAACGCTGCTCATTCAAAAAGACTTGCCCTTCTGTTGGGCCATCTAAACCACCCAATACATGCAACAAGGTACTTTTACCTGAACCACTCGACCCAACAATAGAAACGAATTCACCCGCTTTGACTTGTAAGGATAAATTCTTAATTACTTCTACCGTGGTTTTACCATCAGTAAAACTTTTCGAAATATTTTTGGCTTCGAGGACAATATTACTCATAACGTAAAGCCTCTGCAGGTTGAGTTTTCGCAGCGCGAAAAGCAGGATAAATCGTTGCAAGGAAACTTAACAGTAATGATAGACACACAATGATCACGACATCTTGCCAACGTAAATAAGACGGTAAGTAATTGATAAAATACGCATCGAATAAATTTAACCCAAAAGCACTGTTTAACCAGCCAATAAAGCCACTGATGCTAGAAGCAAAAATAATACCCAAAATAGCGCCAGAAACTGTTCCTATCACCCCAATAATCGTTCCTTGTACCATAAAGATTCGAGTAATGGTGGATGGTGAAGCACCTAAAGTCCGTAAAATTGCAATATCTGATTTTTTATCAGTGACCACCATCACAAGCGATGACACAATATTAAAAGCAGCGACTAAAACAATCAGGAATAAAAGCAAGCTCACCATGGCTTTTTCCATCTGAATCGCACTGAACAGATTGCCATGTGTGAATGTCCAATTCGACGCATAAAAATTACTTGGTAAATCTTTGACAATATCATCAGCAACTTCTGGCGCACGGAAAATATCATCTAGTTTTAAACGAATACCTTGTGCCCCATCTGGTAGCCGCAACAACGTTGAAGCATCGTTTAAGGCAATGTAACCCATCATCGAATCAACTTCGGCACCAATACTAAAAATACCCACAATTTTAAAGCGCTTGAAACGTGGTACCACACCAGCAGGTGATGGCGTAGCCTCAGGAAGCACCAAAGTAATATTGTCATTGAGACCCAATCCAAGTGAATCGGTCATTTGTTTACCTAAAACAATACCAAACTCACCTTTTTTAAGCTGGTCAATACTTCCTTCGACCATATGATTCTGAATAATGGAAACGTTTTTTTCATATTCAGGTTCAATGCCTGAAATCATAATTCCAGCCACTTGCCCTTGTGCGGTGAGCATTCCCTGCAATTGGGTAAAGGGAGCTACACCTTTGACATGTTCGTGTTGTTGAATTTTCTTTGCAAGTTCTGGCCAATTTGTTAAAATTTGTGTTGAGGAAACAGTAGCTTGAGGTATCATTCCTAAGACACGGTTTTTCAACTCTCGGTCAAAACCATTC
Organism: Acinetobacter albensis; assembly: GCF_900095025.1. GTDB lineage: Bacteria > Pseudomonadota > Gammaproteobacteria > Pseudomonadales > Moraxellaceae > Acinetobacter > Acinetobacter albensis. The sequence goes on from NZ_FMBK01000007.1 coordinate 153,840, forward strand.
ATTACAGATAAAACAGTAATAAGTACAGCCACACCTAAGGTGAGACCGATCATAGAAACCAAAGCAATAAAAGAAATAAAGTGGTTACTACGCCGTGCGCGGGTATATCTTAACCCTATGTACAGCGAGATTGGTTTAAACATACCATCAAGTCCAAGGAATAATTATGGAAAATATACAGCATCAAGAGCACAATACAGAACGCCGCGTTATGTCGCGTATAGATGCTGCTTTACGAATTAATTATCAGATTATTTCTGATGATGTTGCACTTAATGATCCTTACGATTCAAACTTTGTGTTGCCACGTTATTTTCTACTACTCGCAGAATTAGATCAATTTGATCATGCTGTAAACTACGAATTAGAACAATTAACTCAAAGAGATCAACAAATTGCTCGAATACTATCCTTATTCAATCAAAAATTAAACCTTATTACAGGTTCTTTGTACGACGCAATTGTACAATCCATGTTACCCATTCCTGAGCATGTTAACTTTTCTGAGACAGGATTTAGTTTTTTTAATGAACGTCCAATTCAAGAAGGCACCTATGTTCATGTGACTCTAAGTCATCCTGAAAATTTCTTTCATATTGCGGCAACAGCGCAGGTGGCGTATAGCCGTGAAGAAAATAATAAATTCCGTATTGGTGCTTATTTTATTACTTTGCATCCACAAGATCGGGTCAAACTGTCTGAAAGTATCGCTTTAAGCAAACCTAAAGATGAATAAACTTAAATATGATTTTTGATTTTTTGATTCAGTTTTCGACTTGTTTTAAGATCACGATAAAAGTAAACAAATAAACCAAAGAGTAAAATAAATGCACCGACAAAAACCATCACTGACAAAGCCTCATGGTTTAAAAGTGCGCCAACCAGTAACGCAATAATAGGTGTCATGACTGTCGTCAACGATAATGTTGTAGCTTGAATATTTTGTACCAATTTAAAATAACAGAACATTGCCAACAGTGAAGCCATCACAACCGTATAAAACAGCGCCATTAATGATTTGATATTCGGAATATGAGTCGGCGCATATTCCCAAATAAACGGCACGATACATAAAGCTATCGCACTTGAAACCATTATAGAACCCGTCGCCTGCGCCATGGGTTCAACTTGTGCATTGACTTTTTTAACCCAATAAATGGACAGTGCATATATAAATACACTGATTAACATCAACGCAATACCAATTGGATTTACATGGTGGTTTTCACCCCCAAAACAAATAATTGCCAGCCCAATTACCGCGATCAGCATGCCTAGCCATTGCATTCGATTTAAACTTTGTTGAAAACCAAAACGTCCAATCAAACCCGCCATAATAGGTGCCAAACCAAACATTAAAGCAATGATGCCTGAGCTTAAATAACCTGTCGCAATATAAGTGAAAATTTGTGAACCGATAAAGCCTATCGCACCCGCTAAATAACTGTGCCAAGCTGAGCGACTGGTCGGAAGCTTTATTTTCAAAATCACCAACAAACCAAGTGCCAACGGAAGTGCGATAAAAAATCGCAACACTAAAGCCCAAAGCAAATGAAGATCTGAAACGCTCCACACAATTGCTAACGGTGTGGTCGACCAAATAAAGACCAGTAAGGCATAGGTGAAAATAATATTTGCTTTAGAAGGCATTATAGGCTCGGTTTACAGGGCAGTTTTGCGTTTCTGTTTTTGAATGGTTTGATCCAGTGCGCTTGAGAACTCACGTTTATCCCGTTCAGAAAGAGGTGGTGGTCCCCCAGTATTCACGCCTGCCCCACGTAAAGAATCCATAAAATCTCGCAAATGTAAACGCGCTTTGACATTGGCTGTGGTGTAAATTTCCCCACGAGGATGAATAGCGATGCCACCCTTTTCAATCACTTGAGCCGCCAAAGGAATATCCTGTGTCATCACAATGTCATTCTCTTTCATACGCTCAATAATTTCTTGATCTGCTGCATCTGCCCCACTCATCACTTGAATGGAATTAATCCGAATGGAAGGCGTAATACCAACATTTTGATTGGCCACAAAAGTGACTTCTAACTGATAACGATCTGAAGCACGCAGGATGACTTCACGTAGAATTTTAGGCAATGCATCGGCATCTACCCAAAGTTTAAATGGCAGCACAAGACATCCATAACGAAAAATGAGGATGACTTAGTCTAACAAATTCCAAATGATAATATGATGCTTAAATGGATTAATTCAGTGCAACTTTTTATATTCCATTCTGCTCAAGTGAGTTTTTAGCTCAAATTAATCACAATTTTTTTGCTCATTTCATCATAATTACCTCAATTTTTATATTTGATCAGATTAATTTTCTGCTTCTGACTTGAAATTTAAGAATAACCCTCGATTTAATATACAAATACAATTTAATATTAATGGTGAATATGAAAAATCAGAATAGACCAGAAGTGATCACCATTGACGATCAGAACTTTGGCAGCCATGTTGAACATTGGAATTTACTGACCGATCAACCCTGTACAGAAGTGCCTAAATGGTTGGGTCTTGCCCTTGATGCTCCTGTTATGCCTATGGGCTTGTGTCAGGCAGAAAGCGATATGGATCAAGCAAGTTGGTTGATCCAAGGCCCGTATAAAGCGCCAGTACAAATGACCCAAGTCGTTGCTGTTGCAAATAATAAACCACAATCGGTCAAAACCGCATTTCCAAGTTTCGAAAGTCCTTATAAAGTACCTGCAAGTATTGAGCGTATTATTTGTAACACCTCTAACTCCCAAGCGGTACTGCGCTTAAATCTAGGCTCAAATACTATTGTTTACGCTTTTGACACATTATATAGCGTTAACCGTGAACACTATGAAAAAGACCAGAGTTATCAGGCTCAGCTCAACGCTTGGGCGTATGAATTAGAAGTTGTTTCTGATCATGAGCAATTGGTGGTAGATGATCCTGCCTCAATTAAACATCACCGTGCTTTAAATGACATTTTGGCGGCTCATGATGGTGTTGCTCCACCAAATTTGCAGGAACAAATTGAGGCGTGGGAACCCAAATCCGATGATGATAAAGAACCTGTCACCGTCGACTTTTCAAAAATGGTGGCCTATCTGTATGGCGAAAATATGGGGCAAGAAGATGAAGCTTGGTTCCAAGGTAATATTGTTGGAAAAACCTCCATGCAGTTTATGGATCAAGACTATACCTTGTATGATGTCGCATTAATTCATGATGAAGACCAAGCAGCCACATTAATTCGAATTGCCACTAAAAATGCAGCGTATAAAAAATTTCAAATTGGCCAATTTATTCGTGGAAATTTGTGGATTCAGGTCAATATTTATACTAAAAATTAATTAATCTTGACGTTCAGCTTAATATAAACAGACAGTTTTTATATTAAGCTGTTTTTGAAATAGCTCTGTTTTTTATTATTTTAATGTTTATTTATAATTCATCTCTGATAATTTAATATCATGAATTTAACTTAACTAACTTATCCACAACTTAAATTCAAAAATGTGTTTTTATTGTTTGATTTCAACTCTACTGTTAAAACATATTTAATATTGTCAGTTTTAAACTTTGCATAGAGTAATACTCAAATAAGCAATATTTTTAGTTTTAAAAAGATTCATTATTATAAAATGGTGATTTTAACTGCCTATTTTTATTTGGCACTTTATTTCATCAATTCTTTATGGTAAAAAGATAAGCTAGCAATATAAATTAACGATAAATAAATCGGAATAGAGTTTTCCATGAAAATCGTGCAAGAAGAAAATATACAGCAAGTTGAACATCAACTCATTAAACGTTTCCAATTAGACCCTATTTCATGTCTATTTTTTGTGTTGGGCATGTTTATGTCGGCTTATCTTTTGCATCACTTCATTCTCTAATTTTATTACGATATCCAAGACCTTAAATACCCTTATAAAATACCATTCCAATCCTTTATTAGAGGTCAAGTGTGACTTGAAGCGTCACAAGAAAAATATCATCTTAATCTTTAAAAGCATTTGCTTAGATGATTCATCATCAAATCTATTCACTTATTTCAAAGTAGAAGAAATTTATCAAAAAATTCTCTTTTAATCTTCAGACCTGTATAGCTTATTTATCGAATAAGTTGCTCTATTGGTAGCTAAGATACTGAATTAAAATTAAAAAAATGTCAGCCAATTTTAACTGACTGACATTATTCAACACATTTCAATTTATGGATTAAATGACCATTTAACCATTACGTTTTGCAAAATCATCCATAAAGCTAACCAAAGATTGTACACCTGCCAAAGGCACAGCATTATAAATACTTGCACGCATACCACCGACTGAACGGTGACCTGCAAGATTTAACAAATGATTTTCTTCGGCTTCTTTCAAGAATAATTTCTCTAGATCAGGATTTGCCAGAGTAAACGGCACATTCATAATAGAACGGTTCGGAACAGCGATTGGATTTGCATAAAACTCGCTAGAATCAATATAACCATAAAGAAGATTGGATTTTTCTAGATTAATCTTGTGCATGGCATCTACACCACCCTGCTCAAGTAACCATTCAAATACCAAGCCAGATAAATACCAAGCATAAGTCGACGGCGTATTTACCATTGAATCATTTTTTGCCTGAGCAGAATATTTCAAGATACTTGGAATTTCAGGTTTGGCTTGATCGAGTAAATCTTCCCGAACAATCACCAACGTTAATCCAGCAGGTCCAATATTCTTTTGCGCGCCTGCATAAATTAAACCAAATTTAGTTACATCAATCGGGGCAGATAAAATGCTTGAAGATAAATCAGAAATTAACGGTGCACCAACCTCAGGAATTCCTGCAAATTGTAACCCACCAATGGTTTCATTATCGGCATAATGAACGTAAGCTGCATCATCCGATAAATTCCACTGACTTTGTTCACTAATCGCTAATTTACCATCGATGCTTATGCCTGCTTCTACAGTATGAATATCGCCATAGCGCTTGGCTTCTTTTAACGCTTTTTCAGACCAAATTCCCGTATGGATATAATCAGCTTTGGTATTTTTACCGAGTAAATTTAAAGGAATGGCAGAGAATTGTAGAGAAGCTCCACCCTGTAAGAACAATACTTTATAGTTCTCTGGAATATTCATTAATTGGCGTAAATCTGCTTCTGCTTTTTCTGCCACCGCGACATAATCTTTACTACGGTGACTCATTTCCATGATGGAAAGACCCTTGCCATGCCAATCGAGCATTTCAGCTTGGGCTTTTTCTAAAACGGCAGTAGGTAATGCAGCAGGACCAGCACAGAAATTGTACGCGCGCATGATTTTTCCTTTCAAAGGGGAACACAATAAAATAACGGCATTTAACCACAGATAGCCGAGACGTGCAGTAAATTAACCTGAAAATATTTCAGTGTTGTCGGACATTTAAAGTCAAAATTTCACTCAAGATCGATTAAACCTTGAAGCAAATTGGTTTATACAAATATAAAATATATACTTTATAAAATGTATAAATCACCATTTTCTATCTCAGGAAAGATACCTATTCACAGATAGAGCGATGTATAATTTGTTACAACGATGTTGAGAGACAACTCTATGTTACTGAATTTAACATGGACACAAAAAAAAATTAATCCGTCCAGTCAAAGATTTTTAATCATTTCATTTTTATCAAAAACGCTTATTTCTACAGCCTTGATGTATTCAACTTTCGCATCTGCGCAAAGTATAAGTTATGGTCAGGCTGAACAATCTATTTCAACTGATTCATATAGCACACAAGCTAATCAAGCTTTGCAACAAGCGTCAAAATTACAAGCTGAAGCGTTAAAAGGCCTAGGATTACCTCGTGTCGATTTAAATGTACGTGCCTATGCATTTCATAATAAAACGGATCTTGATTTGGATTCATTTAAAAATAATTTAGAACAAACACTCTCTCAAGGAATTAATGATCGTATTGATCAAGAAAATTTTCCGCCTAATATTTCTGATCCTTTAAAAGAAGGTATTCACCAGACTATTCACAGTGGTGTGGGGTTATTTCCAGATTCTGCAAATGTAATATTAGAAGATCAAGTTGTGCGTCCGACTGTTTCAATACTTATGCCACTTTATACAGGTGGACTGACTTCTAGTAGTAAAGAAGTCGCTAACATTCAAGCCAAGCGCAGTCAACTGACCAGTAAACAACAACAAGATGTACAGCGTTTTGAAATGATTCAAGTTTATTTCAACACCCAGTTACAACAGCAACTCTTGCAATCAAATCGTTCTCATTTTAATGCGATGCAAATACATTACCGCAATGCAATCAAACTTGAACAGCAAGGTTTTATTAGTAAAGGCCAACGTATGCAATTTGAAGTGGCCCAAAATAATGCTGAACGCGCTTATCAAAACACCGAAGGTAATTTTAAAGCCAGCCTGTTTCAATTGAATAATCTTCTACAAACCAGTCAAATTACAGACTTGAGTACGCCTTTATTTATTAATTCAACACAAAACCAAACTTTAAATAGTTTACTTAAAACCTATCAAGAACAATCCGCTTTGATTCGTAAAATGCAAATGGATACCCAACTTGCCAATGCCAATGTTAAAGTACAAAGTGCCGCTAAAAAACCCAATCTTTTTGCATTTGGCGAATATAGTTTAGATGAAAAACAAAACTGGATTGTCGGAGTAGTCGCGCGTTACAACTTATTTTCAGGAGTTGATAAGAATAAAAATATTCAGGCGGCTGAGTTACAACGTTACGCATCTGAACTTCTGACTGAACGAACCAAGCAAGAAATAGAAAATATCATTTATAAATCATATAGCGAAATTAGTACTGCACAACGAAGTCATCAGCTACTACAGCAAAACATGAAAGCCGCACAAGAAAACTTAAGAATACAAACCCTTTCTTTTAAAGAGGATATGGGCACAGCGACCCAAGTTATCGATGCTCAAAATGCTTTGGCATTTTTAGAAAGTGAGCAGGCTTTAAATGCTTATAAATATATTATGTCACTTGCAACGTTATTACAAAGTCACGGTTCAATCGACCAGTTTCAAGGCTATGTAAATCAAGCACAAACTGACTATATTCGTTAATTTTTGTTGGGGAAAAATATGAACCACGATCAAAATAAGTCAGATCAAGAGATAAAAAATACCTCATCAGAAGGTGAGTCTAAAGATATATCAGCTCAAAAAAATCAGTTAGACCAGCCCTCTCCTCTGCCTGAGCATTCTGAACAGCGCACAGATTCAGAAACGATAGCGCAGTCTAAAACAGATGTTCAATCTTCATCATCTGATCTGCCTCAAACTGCTGCTGAGTTAGAGACAAGGCAAAAAAAATCATCCGCCATTAAAGCCATCGGATTGATTATTTTATGTCTAATTTTAGGCTTAATAGCATTTGGTCTATGGAAAAGTTATCAACCCTCAGTAATTGAATTACAAGGACGCGTTGAAGCTGAAACGATTCATATCAGTACCAAAGTACCCAGTCGAATTGAAGAAATCTATATACAGGATGGACAAAAAGTATCTAAAAACCAAGAATTAGTGCGCTTATTTAGTCCCGAAATTGATGCAAAAAAACAGCAAGCCTTAGGTGCCTTACAATCTGCTATCGCTTTGCAATCTACTGCGGAACGTGGTTCACAACAAGAAAATATTGAAACGCTCTATGCCAACTGGCAGAGTCTAAAAGCTCAACAGGCTTTAGCAAAAACCACGTATCAGCGCGGCGCAAATTTATTTAAAGAAGGCGTTATTTCGCGTCAACGTCGTGATGAACTGCAGGCTGCTGCAACTTCTGCCAGTCAAATGACCGAAGCGGCCTATCAACAATATGCACGTGCCAAACGTGGCAGTACACCGCAGCAAAAATCATCTGCTGATGCACAGGTACAAATTGCGCAAGCTGCCGTTGCCGAAGCCAATGCGCTAGAAGCTGAAACTAAATTACGCTCTCCCGTTTCTGGAACAGTATCTAAAGTCTACGGAAAAACCTCTGAATTGGTGGCAACTGCTGTACCTGTCGTCAGTATTATTCAAGATGATGATGCTTGGGTAAGCTTAAATATTCGTGAAGACCTGTATGCACAGGTCTACAAAACCAAAACTATGCAGGGATTTATTCCCGCATTAAACAGAACTGCCACTTTTAAAATTAAACATATAGATGCCGAGGGTGAATTTGCCACCATTAAAACCACACGACAAACAGGTGGTTATGATATTCGCAGTTTTAAAGTTCATCTTGTCCCCATCGAACCCATCGCAGATTTAAAAGTCGGTATGAGTGTCTTGTTTAAAATTCAAGAGTCAAAATAATGTGGTCTGGCTTACTGCGTGAATTCCGTTATTTACTGTCACATAAATGGGACTTGTGCTTAGTCACACTTGCACCTTTATTTATTATTGTATTGTTTAGCAGTATGTTTTATCAGGGTAAAGCTGAACATTTACCTATCGCGATTATTGACCAAGATCAAAGTGAGCTCAGTCGAACTATTGAAAAGCATCTCAGTCATCATTCCAGTTTAAAAATAGCCTTGATTTCCCAAAACCCTGAGGAAGTAGAAAGTCTCATTAATCAAACTAAAATTTGGGGTTATATTGTCATCCCTGCAGGTGCAGAACAACGCTTGGTACAGGCCAAAGATGCAGAGATCAGTATTGCTTTTAACCAAAGTTATTTTAGTGTAGGCAATACCATATCCTCTGCCATGTTGGTCAGTACTTTGCAAGCCATTGCCGAATTTAGTGGACAAAGTTATTTAGAAAATAGAATTCCTTATCTAGATGTACCTACCCCAAATGTTAAAATTTCTACTTTGTACAATCCCAGTTTAAGTTATGAGTTTTATCTTGAACCATTTATGATTTTGGCAATTCTGCATTTACTCTTGTGTTGTTGTGTAGCTTTTTCAGTCGGACAAGAATTAAAATTTAATACCACAGAACAATGGCTCAATCAGCAAAATATTCTTAAAGCTTTGTTCTCCAAAAATATAACTTATGTTTTGATTTTTACAGTGTGGACATGGCTGTGGATGTTCTGGTTAATTGAGATTCGCGGTTGGTTTGTCGCAGGTCAATTATGGAGCATCTTACTCGGTCAATTTTTGTTATACAGTGCTTATGCATTTATGAGCAGTACCGTTGTGTTAGCTACACGAAACTTGGCTAAATCGTTTGGTTTTATTGCAATTTATGGTGGTTCGTCTTTAAGTTTTGCTGGAGTTACTCTACCACTTAACAATGCCCCACTCTTTACACAGTTTTGGGCCAATATTATTCCTTATACGCCGTATGCAAAATTACAAATCGAACAATGGGTCATTGGCAGTCCAATCACTGTTTCACTGTTACCGCTTGGCATTTTATTTTTTTACACCATCATTTATTTTGCTTGTGCTTGTTTCTTCCTTAAAAAAAATCTCAAGGAAAAATTGACGTGAAAAATAATTTCAAAAAATTCCTGCATTTTTATCTCAAAACATTTAAAGATATTCTGGGTAATAGCTCAATTTTTACCACTTTGGTTTTATCAATTTTTTTATATAGTTTTTTTTATCCAACAGCTTATAAAGCTGAACATGCAGAGTCTCTGCCTATCGTCATTGTAGATGAAGAACAAAGCCTGATAAGTTCTCGTATTATTACTCAAGTGTCGAACAGCCCAAACGTTAAAATTAAGGCAGTTACGGGTAATTTTGCTGAAGCTGAAATGATGATCAAAAATCAACAGGCTGATGGTATCTTACTTTTACCAAACAATCTGACGAATAGCATACGACGTGGAGAGATTGGTGGCGTGGGTTTATATTTAAGTGCAGCAAATTTTTTAAAAACTAAGCAAATAGGTTTAGGACTAGCAAGCTCAATTGAACATGCTGTTGCGCAACAAGCAGAAAAGTTTGGACAGATCTCACATTTCAACCTTGCACTTTCTATTCATCAAATTCCTTTATTTAACACTCTGTCAGGTTATGGCAGTTATGTTTTTCCTGCTATTGCACCTCTCATTGTTCACCAAACCATTTTATTAGGCTTAGGCATGCTACTTGCGGGATATCGTATACAGCATTGGCGTCCGAACAAAATGGAGTTTTTTGCGATATTTAGCTCGATTTTAACAATTGGCTGTTTGGGTTGTTTCTATTTATTTGGTTTTACTTTCTGGTTATATGATTATCCACATGGTGGAAATTTTTGGGGTATGTTACTCGGTGTTCCTATTTTCATCAGCAGTGTGATTGGTCTGAGCATGCTGTTTGCATCTTTTTTAGATTTACCTGAACGCGCAGGCCATGTCTTTGTATTTACCTCTATTCCTTTATTTTTACTTTCAGGAACTGCGTGGCCACATGCAGCCATGCCTGAATGGATTCAATGGTTGGGCAATCTGCTTCCCTCAACTCAAGGGATACAAATGTTTATTCAACTCAACCAAATGGGTGTCCCTCTACAAATCGTCATTCCTAAAATGATTTATTTATCAACAATGGCAGCAATCCTTTTAATTTGGTCATATTTTAGGTTAACGCAAAACCCCAAAAATTAAAATTTGCGCACTCCTGATAAGATTAATAAATAAAACTAAATAAATAGATCGAATATTCAACTAAAACTGAAATATTTTTGATCAATTGAACCATGATCAAATAGAAAAAGTTAGATTGTATGCAGTTATCAATGCAAAATAGCGTTTTTTCCATACTCCCAGAGTATATATTTATACTCATCCCCATGCTCCCATTAACATGTCGCCATGAAATCGACAGCGTTATTACAGCTTTTTATTTACTAAATATCTGATTTTAAGGGATTAACATGAAGAAAATTAAGATAAGCCTTGCATGGCAAATCGTAATTGCACTCATTTTAGGTGTACTTGTAGGCTCTTTTTTACACTACTCTCCCGAATACCGTGATGTATTGATTAATAATTTTCTTCGCCCATTGGGTGCAATTTTTATTACGTTAATTAAAATGATCGTGGTTCCACTTGTAGTCTCCATGCTGATTTTAGGTATTGCCAATACAAGTCATGGTCAAAACATCGGTAAACTGGGTTTTAAAACCATTGTTTATTTTGAAATTATTACCACTGTTGCAATTGTTGTGGGTTTAGTTGCCGCTAATATTTTCCAGCCAGGTGCTGGTATTGATATGTCAGCTTTAACACAAGCAGATATTTCCCAATATCAAGAGACCTCACAAGAAGTCAGTAGCCATGCACATGGTCTAGTCAATACGATTTTATCGGTTATTCCCTCCAATATTTTTGGCTCGTTGACTGATGGTCATATGCTGCCGATTATCTTCTTTTGTGTCATTTTTGGTGTAGGTTTGGGTTCATTAGCACATGAAACTAAAAAACCTTTACTCGATGTACTGAATGCTGTTTCTCAAGCCATGTTTAAAGTGACTCATATGATCATGCTTTTTGCACCATTTGGTGTATTTGGTCTGATTGCAGCAACGGTTGCGACTTTTGGCTTTAGCTCTTTACTGCCTTTGGTTAAATTGGCACTTTTGGTATACGGTGCTATTTTATTCTTTATTTTCGTCATTTTAGGTTTTGTTGCCAAATTCTGTGGTTTCAATATTTGGGAATTGATTAAAATTCTTAAAGATGAGCTTATTTTAGCTTACTCAACTGCAAGTTCTGAAGCCGTTTTACCTCGTATTATGGAAAAAATGGAAGCCTATGGTGCTCCTAAATCGATTACGAGTTTTGTTATTCCGATTGGTTATTCATTTAACTTAGACGGTTCAACACTTTACCAAAGTATTGCGGCTATTTTCATTGCGCAACTTTACGGTATCGATTTAAGTTTGACACAACAACTGGTTTTGGTTTTAACCTTAATGATTACCTCTAAAGGAATTGCAGGTGTTCCAGGTGTTTCTTTTGTTGTGTTATTGGCAACATTAGGAAGTGTCGGTATTCCGTTGGAAGGTTTAGCCTTTATTGCAGGTATTGATCGTATTTTAGATATGGCACGTACTGTACTGAATGTGATTGGTAACTCTTTGGCTGTTCTTGTAATTAGTAAATGGGAAGGTCAATTCGATGCTGAAAAACAAAAAGAATATCAAGTTGAAATGAAAGAAGCTGCTTAATTAATCAAAACAAAAAAGGAAGCTTCGGCTTCCTTTCTTATGATGATGAAAACTTTAAACGAGCATCACATGGATAATTGAATATTACCATCTTGCATTTTATGCATATAAAAAAGAGCGCCTAAGCGCTCTTTTTTTAAACCAAAACTTACTCTTTTTCAGACGTATTTAAATCTGTTTCAGACTCAGTTTTATCAGCAATCGTCTCATCATCAACCAAAGTTTCAGAATCAATTAAAGCTTCAGAGACAATGACTTCTTCGCCTTCAACTGATTCAATAAACTCTTCTTCTTCAACGGCTTCTACAGAAACAACCCCAACTAGAATTTCTTCTTGACCTAAACGAATCAGACGAACACCTTGTGCATTACGTCCAGTGGTTGCAACTTCAGAAGCACGTGTACGAACCATCGTACCACCATCAGAAATCAACATCAGTTCTTTGCTTTCATCAATAGATACTGCACCGACCAATTCACCATTACGTTCAGAGGTTTTAATGGCGATTACACCTTTACCACCACGTTTTTTGGTTGGGAATTCGCCGACTGGCGTACGTTTACCATAACCGTTGGCACATGCACAAAGCACTTCGCCAGTTTCTGGCACAACCACCAATGAAACGATACGGCTGATGAATGCCGAATCTGAAGTATCTTCATCATCTGAATCTACCTCAGTTTCTGCATCTTCAAGCAGCGCGGCTGCACCAATGGTCACGCGCATACCACGCACACCTTTGGCAGAACGGCCCATTGAACGAACATCAGTTTCTGCGAAGCGAATTGCTTTACCTTCATTTGAGAACAACATGATTTGCTGTTCACCATCGGTAATGGCTACACCAATTAAGGTATCGTCGCCATTCAGCTCAATCGCACGTAAACCATTTGAACGCACATTCGAGAATTGCTCAAGCTCTACACGTTTAATCGTACCGTACTCGGTCGCCATAAACACATAGAAGTTTTTACGCACTGCTTCAGCTTGCTGTGCAAAGTCAGCCATGATGTCGTCATCTAAATCAGTCGTAGATAACTCAATACCCAATTGTTTTAATTGGATACGTAACGCATCTGATATATCATTTGCGCCATCTTCAAGTTCAGCTAAAGCAGCTTCAAGTTCTACAAAATGACCATTAATAATTTCATTTTGTTGCAGTTTGACTTTATTGGCTTTCACAAATGCTTGGAAATCGGCTAAACGATCTTTAAATTTCTTCGGCGCATCAATCACAGGCAAAATTGCAGTAATCGTTTCATTCGCATCCAGTGGCAACAAGTTCACCATTGGGCGACCTTTTGCACCACGTGATGCTTGTGGCACATCATACACTTTCAAGCGATAGACTTTACCGACATTGGTAAAACATAGAACAGTGGCATGGTTTGACGTCACAATCAGATGTTGAATGAAATCATCTTCTTTCATTGAAGTCGCAGATTTACCACGACCACCACGACGCTGAGCAGCATAATCAGAAAGTGGTTGTGTTTTCGCATATCCTGTTTTTGAAACAGTGAGAACCATTTGCTCTTCAGGAATTAAATCTTCACGAGAGAAATCGATACGAGATTCAACAATTGATGTTTTACGTCCATCACCATATTGCTGAATGATAAGCGCCAACTCTTCACGAATCACATTCATCAACAAATTAAAGTCATTTAAAATTGCGGTAAGTTCAGCAATTTGAGCCAAAATTTCAGAATATTCAGCATGTAATTTATCTTGTTCTAGACCCGTTAAACGATGTAAACGTAATTCTAAAATTGCACCGACTTGAACAGGCGAAAGACGATAAATACCTCCATCAAAACCATAAGGTTTAGACAGATCTTCCCCTTCAATAATTTCTGGACGAACAGAAACTGAACCCGCTTTTTCCAGTAATGCAACGACACCACCAGCCGACCATTCACCAGCCTGTAAACGCTCACGCGCCTCGGCAGGATTGGCAGAGGTTTTGATGGTTTCAATGATTGCATCAATATTGGCTAAAGCAACCGTTAAACCCTCTAAGATATGACCACGTTCACGTGCTTTACGAAGTTCGAACATCGTACGACGTGTCACTACTTCTTGACGGTGACGAATAAATGCTGCAATGATATCTTTTAAATTCATCAACTTCGGTTGGCCGTTATCTAGGCACACCATGTTGATACTGAAAGAATTTTCTAATTGCGTGTTTTGGAACAGGTTATTGACAATAACTTCTGCATTTTCACCACGCTTTAAGTCAATCGCAATACGCATGCCGTCTTTATCAGACTCATCACGTAGCTCTGAAATTCCTTCCAGTTTTTTCTCTTTAACTAACTCCGCAATACGTTCAATGGTTCTTGCTTTGTTGACCTGATACGGAATTTCAGTGAAAACAATCGTGGTACGCCCGTTTTTAGGATCTTCTTCAAAGTGATATTTACCACGAATATGAAGACGACCTTTACCAGTACGGTAAGCATCAACAATACCGGATTTACCGTAAATGATACCACCTGTAGGAAAATCTGGGCCCGATATATGTTCCATCAAGCCTTCAATACTGATGTTTGGATTATTGGCATAAGCAAGACATGCATTCACAACTTCAGTCATGTTGTGTGGCGCCATATTGGTCGCCATACCGACGGCAATACCTGTCACACCATTGATCAATAAGTTGGGAACACGTGTTGGCATCACCTGAGGAATTCGCTCAGAGCCATCGTAGTTATCTTCCCATTCAACCGTATCTTTTTCTAGATCAGCTAAAAGTTCATGAGTCAGTTTACGCATCCGCACTTCGGTATAACGCATTGCTGCTGCGCTGTCGCCATCGACAGAACCAAAGTTACCCTGACCATCGACCAATTGATAACGCAAGCTAAAATCTTGGGCCATACGTACGATGGTTTCATAAACAGCTGAATCACCATGCGGATGATATTTACCGATCACGTCACCCACCACACGGGCAGACTTTTTATAAGCTTTGTTGTAGTCGTTGCCTAACTCGTGCATAGCGAAAAGCACACGACGATGAACAGGTTTTAAGCCATCTCTCACATCTGGTAATGCCCGAGAAACAATTACACTCATGGCATAGTCGAGATATGAGCTTTTGAGTTCATCCTCAATGGCAATCGGTCGGATTTCCGATACGCTCATGCATACTCCTTATTACAAACAACTCGAAGTTGTTCGTTTTATATAATCAATCTAGCAAAAAATTAACCCAAAATTTGTTGAGCTAAAATCTAAAATACAGCCGTAAATTGTAGCATAAATTCTCTTATTTTTGTCTCTTGTAAGTGTGGTTAATCTTGTTAATTTTCTACAATTTATGGATTCTTTTTTTATCCATTTTAATTGTCGATTATTTATGTAAATTCAGGCTCTCGCTTGATCCTAATTTAAATTTTAGAATACATACTTTAGATCTATTGCAGCGAATAAGAAGCTCACTTTAAATCGACTTAGACATGATTAAAAATTTATCAATCATATTGAAAATTAAATATGCTAAGAAAAATTAAAAATCATTTGAAAAATAAGCAATTATAAAACTAAAAACGCCCCTAGAAACTAGGAGCGTTTTTTAAATATGCAGTAATGAATTAGATTTTAGAAACCAATTCAGGTACTACCGTATTTAAATCGCCAACTAACCAGTAATCAGCTACTGCATTGATTGGTGCTTCTTCATCTTTGTTGATCGCCACGATCACTTTAGAATCTTTCATACCCGCCAAATGCTGAATTGCGCCAGAAATACCAACTGCGATATATAGATCTGGTGCAACAATCTTGCCTGTTTGACCGACTTGCATATCGTTTGGTACGAAACCAGCATCCACCGCAGCACGTGAAGCACCTTGAGCAGCACCCAGCTTGTCAGCCAATGGATCAAGTACAGTGTGATAGTTTTCACCTGAACCTACACCACGACCACCAGAAACTACAATACGTGCAGCAGTTAATTCTGGACGTTCAGATTTCACGATTTCTTCAGAAATAAACTTAGAAATGCCTGCATCTTGAACATCGCTTACTGCTTCAACAGCCGCAGAACCACCAGTCGTAGCAACAGGATCAAATGCAGTACCACGAACAGTTGCAACCACGATAGATTCAGATGATTCTACAGTTGCAATTGCGTTACCCGCATAGATTGGGCGTTTAAAGGTTTTAGGGCTTTCAATCGCGATGATGTCAGAAATCATGCTGACGTCTAACAGTGCAGCAGCACGTGGAAGTACGTTTTTACCATTTGACGTAGATGCAGCAAGGATATGGCTATAGCCTTTACCCAAGTCAGCCACTAAAGCCGCCACATTTTCAGCCAATTGTTGTGCATAAACAGCGTTGTCAGCAAGTAATACTTTGCTTACACCCGCAACTTGAGCTGCTTGGTCGGCAACTGCTTGTGCGCCAGAACCTGCAACCAATACAGTGATATCACCACCGATTTTTTGAGCTGCAGCAACAACGTTTAAAGTTGCACCATTTAGTGCTTTATTGTCGTGCTCAGCGATAACTAAAATACTCATGATTTTATCCTTCTGTATTAGATCACTTTCGCTTCGTTTTTAAGTTTTTCAACAAGCTCATCTACAGATTTTACTTGCACGCCAGCTTTACGTTCTGCTGGTGGTTCAACTTTAACGGTTTTAAGTTGAGTTGTACCTGTAACGCCATAATCCGCAGGAGACTTGGTATCAAGCGGCTTTTTACGCGCTTTCATAATATTTGGCAGAGCAGCATAACGCGGCTCATTCAAACGTAAGTCAGTGGTAATAATAGCAGGGAGGTTTAGTTCAACAGTTTGTAAACCGCCGTCGACTTCACGCGTAACTTGAACTTTGTCGCCAGCCACATTTACAACAGACGCAAATGTACCTTGACCAGCACCCAGTAAAGCACCGAGCATTTGACCGACTTGATTCGAGTCATCATCAATCGCTTGCTTACCCAAAAGAATCAGTTCTGGTTTTTCTTGTTCTACAATGCCTTTTAAGATTTTAGCCACTTCAAGTGCACCAATCTCATCAGCAGTTTCTACCAAGATACCACGATCTGCTCCAAGCGCCATTGCAGAACGAATTTGTTCTTGCGCTTCTTTAGGACCGATAGAAACCACAATGATTTCTGAAACTGTTCCTTTTTCTTTTAAACGAACCGCTTCTTCCACTGCGATTTCACAGAATGGATTGATCGACATTTTAACGTTAGTGAGGTCAACCCCAGTGTTATCCGGTTTTACGCGAACTTTAACGTTGGCATCAACCACACGTTTTACAGCAACAAGAGCCTTCATGTAATCCTCGGCTGTTTTAACAAAAGTAAATGTTGAGAAAAGTGAGTGTAACTCTTCACTTAAAATTTTTAGGTGCCCTATCTTGCAATGCGTTTGGCATTTCGGTCAAGTCACAATTATCGAAACAAGCTTAAAATAGATAAAAATTCTTGACCTTAGCGTTCATATTTTTTTGTAATTTTTTTATTAAGATGAATTTACTCATTATTTTTTCATTTTTAAATATTGATTTTTATTATATTTTTATCTGATTAACTTCATCAAATGTTCTGATAAAATCTTTAATTTCAATCCTTCTAGTACGTCAAATTTTTACCTTTCTTGCACAATAGTACTTATTTTAGCCTGTCATTTAAGATAGATTGATGAATTTTTTTTTAGATATTTGCTCTAAAATTATGCTTTTTTTACCATTTAAGGTGTAACAAATTAAGTTTACTCCATAAATTTGCTTGATAAAAAAGCATGCTTTTACACATGCTCTCTATTTATTGATTAATTCATGCCTAACCAAGCGGCCGCCAATATTAATAATCCACCTGAACCGCCATCAATCCATTTTTGTTTACGTTGATTCATTTCAGTTTTTTGGGTAATTTTGGCCAAAATTAAACTTAAGCTGCAATACACTACAAAAATTAAACCAATAAAAATGAATGAGAGAATTAGACCTTGAGTTACGGTATCACCTGTCTTGTCTATGAATTGCGGTAAGATTGCAAAATAAATCAATATTCCTTTCGGATTCAATAACGCTGTAAAAAAACCTTTTTGAATCGGTTGTGCAGTATTTGCTTTTATAAGAGTAAGTTTCTTCTGATTGAAAACTGACTTGATTAATCCAAACGCCAAAAATAAAAGATAACCAATCCCTAACCAGCGGATTGTTTCAAACAATACTGGAAATGAAACGATAATCGCAGCAATACCGAGTGCCACAAATATAGAATGGACTAAATACCCCAGACAAATGCCCACTGTCGCTTTCATGCCAGCTTTTGCATCTTGACTTGCCACCTGTGACAAAATAAAAAGCATGTCTGGTCCAGGTGTAAAAATCAGCGGAATAACTGTTAAAGCAAAGAGTACAAATACTGACATTTCCTTTCCCCTTTCTCGTGTTTGAAAGTGAAAATTAGTATTCAATAATCAGTACAAAATAGGATGCTAAATATTCTATAATTAAAGTTATTTTTAGCATTAAATTCTAATTTATGAAATTATCTTCTCATTCTATTTCAATAAAATTGGATCGTACCGATAAAAATATTATTCGGGCTTTACAACAAAATGGTCGTATGCAAAATAATGATCTTGCCCGCGAAATAGGACTTTCACCCTCTTCATGTTTACGTCGGGTCAAATTATTAGAAGAATCAGGTGTCATTCAAAACTACACCACGGTGATAGACCCACAGAAAATTGGCTTACCGCTTATTTTGTTTTCACGTATTTGGCTGGTTGGCCAAGATGCTGAAACGATAGATGGCTTTATTGAAGCCATGAAAGAGCTGCCTCATGTGATGGAGTGCTACATTATTTTGGGCGAATGCGATGCAATGCTTAAAGTCGTGGTTCCTGACTTAGACAGTTATCGTAAGTTTCAATCTACTCATTTAACCAAGAAAAATGGCATTACCAGTGTCAAAACGGATTTGCCAAGCCAGATTATTAAACAAAGTTTTCAACTGCCATTAGATAATCTTTAACGCTTCACAAATTAAACCTGAATTTTGGTATGCCTTTAATGGTCAAAATCAGTGACTCAACATTTTAAGCTAAACGTATAATTGATTTAAAAAGTCACGGTGGATATGACTCAGATCAATCAGTTCATAGGCTTGAAGATTAAATATTTCCCAAATTTTTAAGATATCTTCTTTTAAATCAATATGCATAGCTTTCACTTGACGTTCCTGCCATTGCAGGTCAGAAATCCAAATATACACTTGTTGAGTATCTAAATTAATCGCCTGAACCTTACCTTCTGCATTGACGCCTTGTACCTGAGTATTTTCAGGTAATGACGGCTCTATATTGGGTAAACTAATTTCTACAAAATGCTTAACCTGACGTAAGCCATAACCGGCAAAAATATCTTTTTGAGCCGCAGTGAGTTGTGCATATTTCTGTTCAATATTGGTCATTTTTTCTATCCTCTTGCTGTGCATTTTTCATTTTTTCTGCAGACTATCTTATTTTTATTCCACAAAAATGAAATACGACCTTTTTATTCGGCATTCATTCATACAATAAATTAAGTTGTCCGTCTATGGATGAATAGGCTTACAAAGAATAAGCAAGTCTTATTCCAGATTGATGAATTTTGAATTTATATTTTTAAATTAGTATATTAATCCAGTAATCTGTTTATCTATTACAAACATTCATTCTTAATCAAGTCAGGACTTGTGTGCTCGCGGATGTGCCTGATCATAGACTTTAGCCAAATGATCAAAATCAACATGCGTATAAATTTGCGTGGTGGTTAAATTTGTATGCCCCAACATTTCCTGTACAGCTCTTAAATCACCACTGTTTGACAACATATGACTCGCAAAACAATGCCTTAATAAATGTGGATGTAAGTCAATATTAACCCCAGCACGTTGTGCCTGAAATTTGACGCGATTTTCAATTTGGCGTGCACCCAATGGATTACCTTTTTGGGTGATGAATACATTGGCTTCTGGTACAAAATCACCATTCCATAAGGGATATATTTTTAACCACTGCATAACCGCGTCTTTGGCTTTTGATCCAAAAGGAACCACTCGGGTTTTATTTCCTTTACCTGTAATGCGCAATAATTGTCGATTAAAATCAATATCTCGAATGCATAAACCTTGTATTTCTGCCAAACGTAAACCACTCGAGTAGAGCAACTCTAAAATTGCCTTATCGCGCAACCACATTTGTTGTTGAACTTCACTTTCAGGTTTAGCTTGATCTAAAATTTGATTAATTGTTTCAATATCAACCATACCGGGTAAGGGTCTAGGAAAGCGTTTGAGCTGAAAGTCATCGGCAGGATTAAAAGCCAAATATTGTCCTTGTTCGGCCCATTTCATAAACTGACGAATAGAGGATAAAAGGCGTTGTAAACTGCTAGAACTAAGTTGATAGCGTTCAACTTTTTGTGCTAAAAATTCACGTAAATCGGTGGATTCAATATTATTTAAACTGAGTTTTTTAATTTCACAAAAGTTCAAAAAATCGGAAACATCACGCTGATACGCTTGCAAAGTATGTTTTGACTGATTTTGAATTTCTCTTGCTTTCAGCCACATAGAGAGCAATTGTATTGATGTATAATTCATTTTAAATTTCCATCCCTATGTGTGGATTATTCAATAAATAATCCTGTATCAAAAGCGCCACCTCATCGGCATGAGCTTCTGCCAGCATATGATCACCGCCTTGAATAATGTTCAAATGTGCATCTTTAAACTGATTTTGTAAATGTTTACCTACTGCCACTGGACTAATAGGATCACAATCTCCCCAAATGAGTAAAATATTCAGCTGAATTTCAGATAATAAGGTTTCATAGTTCACATTTGCCCGCATAAACCAATCAGGATAATCTTCATACTGCTGCTGATAGTCTTGACGCCAATCTCGTGCATGAAAGGGTTCTAGATTAATTCCACCTGATGTTGCAATCAGTACTAATCCTTTAATTAGATCGGGTTTTTGTAATGTTGCAGCGACTGCAAAAATCCCTCCCATGGACTGGGCAATCAATATTGAAGGTTCTTCGATTTGAGTTAAAACATACTCTGTGAGGGTTTCATAACTTTGAATTTCTGGTTGTACAGGAGTATCACCAAATCCTGGATAAGCAATGATTTTATGGGAATAAGATGTCTTTAAACACTGAATAAGTGGATACCAAAATGACGTGTTACCGGATGCTCCTGGCAGGAACAGCAATTGTGGGGATTTTTGTGTCATTTTTCATATCTCTATTTTGATGCGTTTCAGACCAACCACCTCATTCTGAAAACGCATATAAAAAAAACCCTGATGATTCAGGGTTTTTAAAATATTATGTTTGATAAAAACTGAGATCGATTCGACCTTCATAGACATTTGTAGTTGGGCCGGTCATCCAGACCACTTCACCTTCACGCCACTCAATTTGAAGCTTACCGCCTGCCAATTCAATTTCCACTGCATTGGCCAGTAAACCACGGCGCATACCAGAAATTGCCGCTGCACATGCACCAGTACCACACGCTAAGGTTTCGCCCACTCCCCGTTCAAACACTCGTAAGCGTGCATGTGTTTCATCCATAATTTGCATAAAACCTGCATTAACGCGTTGTGGAAAACGCTCATGCGACTCAATCTGCGGCCCCATTCCTGCCACATCAGCCGTCAACACATCAGGAACTATCGTTACTGCATGCGGATTGCCCATATTGACGACATCAATGGTTAGACTTTCATCATTGGTTAAAAGCAAGCTATATAAGTTTTCAGCTTCATCTGCAAGGAATGGAATTTGCTTAGGCAAAAATTTGGGATAACCCATATTGACGCGTACCCAACCATTTTGTCCAAGTTCTGGTTCAACTATTCCTGCTTTGGTTTGTACTTTAATTTTAGTTTTTGTTGTTAATTTACGTTCATGTACAAAACGAGCAAAACAACGCACACCATTACCACACTGTTCAACTTCAGAACCATCAGCATTAAAAATACGATATTTAAAATCAACATTAGGTAAATCAGGTGGCTCAACCACAAGGAGTTGGTCAAAACCAATTCCAAAATGACGATCTGCTAAACGCTGAATAGTTATACTATCCAAATACGCGCGCTGGCTAATCAGATCCACCACCATAAAGTCATTGCCTAGGCCATGCATTTTGGTAAATTCTAAAAACATCTCGAATTACTCCTTAAGGCAATAAGCGCTCTTTATCCCATAATGATTCTACGGTTTCACGTTCACGAATTAAATGCGCTTGATCAGCATCGACCATCACTTCAGCCGCACGACCACGACTATTGTAATTTGAACTCATTACAAAACCATAGGCGCCTGCCCCCATCACCGCAAGAACATCATTTTCTTGAATCGCTAGCTGACGTTCTTTGCCTAGAAAATCACCCGTTTCACAAATCGCCCCGACGACATCCCACTCTTTTTCTTCAACATCAGTGCGGGGTGTAACAGCTTGAATGTCCATCCATGCTTCGTACAAAGCTGGACGAATCAAGTCATTCATAGCTGCATCAATGATCGCAAAGTTACGATGATTGGTGGGCTTAAGTATATCGACTTGTGTGAGTAATACGCCCGCATTGGCAGAAATACTCCGTCCTGGCTCCATGTAGACTTTTAAGCCTAATTTTTCTAAAGCAGGTTTCAATGCATTGGCATATTCAGCAACAGTCGGTGGAATCTCATCTTTATAAGTCACCCCTAAACCACCACCAATATCGATGTGTTTTAAGTGAATACCCAACTCTTTGAGTTGATCAATCATGATGATCACGCGATCAAGGGCATCGACAAAAGGTTGAGTTTCAGTGAGTTGTGAACCAATATGACAATCAATACCCACCACGTCTAAATTTACTAATGATGCTGCATATTGATAAGTTTCAAACACAGTATCGGATGGAATACCAAATTTATTTTCTTTTAATCCAGTTGAAATATATGGATGTGTTTTCGCATCAACATCTGGGTTGACCCGTAATGAAACTGGGGCTTTTTTACCCAGTTCAGCCGCAACTTTTTGAATGCGATCTAGCTCTGCATACGATTCAACATTAAAACAAGCAATGCCCACTTCCAGCGCTTTTTTAATATCTGCTTCTGATTTACCCAAACCCGAAAACACAATTTTAGAGGCTGTTCCACCCGCTTTGAGCACACGAGCCAATTCACCGCCTGTCACAATATCAAAACCTGCGCCTAGCTTCGCCAATACATTCAATACCGCAATATTCGAGTTCGACTTTACCGCAAAGCAAATTTGATGATCGATAAAGTCAAATGCACGATCCATATCAAGATAATGCTTTTCAAAAGTTGCTTTTGAATAAACATAAAGTGGCGTGCCAAATTGCTGCGCAAGTTGTTGCAAAGAACATTGCTCTGCGTGCAAAACCCCATCAATGCGGGTAAAACTCATGAATCTATCCTTTCTATGAAAGTGTTAAGCGGTTAAAAAGTTCGATAATTTGAAGATTAATTCGATTCAGTATCTGGTACGGTAACTTCTTTCTGTTCGGAAACTTTCTCTTGCTCTGATGCTAATTTCTGCTCAGATTTCTGTTTTGAATCGACATTGGGATATAACAAATATTGAGCACGTTTGTCATAATTTGGGTCATTCGGTAAATGTAAAGTTCCAGATTGACCACAACCAACAACACTAAAACCTGTTACCAACAAACTGATGTAGCAAATGACAAGACGCATCTGACCACCTATCCTATATTTTCAAAGAAGTATAACTCGATCACAGCCGTGACCAAAGGATTAAACGCTAGAGATTATCGTGAGTAAAAAAAAAACGCCAGTTTTGAACTGACGTTTTCACACCAAAAACTTTATTTATTTTTTGGTTTGTAGAAACCAAAGTAACCAATGATTAAAATAACAAACCAGATTGGACTTACCATGAGCGCTTTCATGGTATCTGCTTCAAGTGACAACACATAAATCATCCCAATAAAAAAGATGATGACGACCCAGCAAGTAAACAAACCACCTGGTAGTTTAAAGGTTGATTTTGCATGTAATTCTGGACGAGTTTTATAATAAACAATATAGCTCCAGATAATCATCAACCACACACAAATGAACAAAATAGTCGATAATGTTGTCGCTAGGGTAAAAGCTTCAATCGTATTCGGCACGAAGTACTGAAGTGCGGCGCCCAACAACAAACACACTGCTGAAAAATACAAAGCATTCGCAGGAACAGCACGTTTATTTAAATGCCCAAACGCTTTTGGTCCTTGCTCTTCACGCGACAAACCAAACAACATACGACTGGTCGAAAATACACCACTGTTCATAGAAGACATGACAGAAGACAATACCACCAAGTTCATAATAATGGCTGCTGCCGCAATTCCGGCTTGACTAAATAAGTTCACAAATGGACTAATTGATGGATCAATTTGATTCCATGGCGTCACCGACATTACAATCACTAAAGCCAACACATAAAAAATGATAATTCGGATTGGAATTGAGTTGACCGCTTTAGGTAAGTTCTTTTCAGGATCTTTGGTTTCAGCTGCGGTTGTACCGACCAGCTCCACCCCAACGAAGGCAAAAATAGCAATCTGGAAACCTGCTAAGAAACCTGTCGCACCTGTTGGGAATACACCACCATGCGCCCACAAATGCGTGAATGATGCCACCTCACCTGCTGTAGAGGTGAATCCAGTAAAAATCATCCACAAACCTACACCAATCAGAACCACAATCGCAATAATCTTGATTAAAGCAAACCAAAATTCGAGCTCGCCAAACAATCTGACGGTCACCAAGTTCAGTCCCATAATAAAGAAAATGGCCGCGACGCTAATCATCACCCCTTCGGTCGGGCTAAAGGGCAGTCCTCCATTAAAGAATTGTAGATAATAAATAATGGCGGATAAATCAGCAATACCAATGGTAATCCAGCATAACCAATAGGTCCAACCCACAAAGTAGCCTGCCCAAGGCCCAATCAAATCAGTACTAAAATCAATAAAAGATTTATACTCTAGGTTAGATAATAATAATTCACCAAGCGCACGCATGACGAAAAAAACCATAAAACCAATAATCATATAAATAATGAGAATTGAAGGCCCTGCTAGACTGATGGTTTTACCCGAGCCCATAAACAGACCTGTACCAATTGCCCCGCCAATCGCAATAAGTTGCAAATGTCGATTCGATAAACTTCGCTGAAGCTCACCGTTCCCAGCAGATGAAGGATAGTGTTCATTTGACATTTTTATTTTCGTCTCTCAAATTTTGTAGGGTAAAAGTAGCTCAATTTTAAATAGAGGAATAAAGTTTTTTGAGCATTTGCCTCATTTTGTATCAATCAAATGCGATATCTGCTGTTTTTTCACCCAGTTCCACTCCATGTTATTTTCCTGTTTTTCATTTCCTTTGATAAAGCAGTTTCTATGCCAATATAAAGTTTGACCCAATAAACGGCAAAAAATTGTATTTACATACAGCTATTGCTACATTCTTCATCAATCTTCTTAATATATAGATACTCTTTCCATGAGCAAAGTTAAAACTGTTTACCGTTGCGAACAATGTGGTACGGATCATCCTAAATGGGCAGGTCAATGTATAGATTGTGGAGAATGGAATAGTTTAACTGAAGTCCGTATTGAACCAACCGTGACCCATCGCGCTCAACCGAAAATAGGCGGTGGATATGCAGGTCAAGCGGCAAAGATTACCACTTTAAATAAAGTTTCTGTTTCACATGAAACGCGTTTAATGACCGGTATTGGAGAATTCGACCGCGTCTTAGGGGGCGGGCTGGTCACAGGGTCTGTTGTTCTTATTGGGGGTGACCCTGGCATTGGTAAATCCACAATCCTTCTACAAACCGCAACGCACATGGCATCAGCACAAAGTGCCGCACTTTATGTCACAGGCGAAGAATCACTTTCTCAAGTGGCTTTACGCGCGCACCGTCTTGATCTACCGACTGATCATCTTAAAGTTATGGCCGAAACCTGTGTGGAACGTATTTGTGAAGTTTTAGCACAAGAGCGTCCTGCAGTAGCGATTCTAGATTCGATTCAAACGCTATATACCGAAACATTACAATCTGCACCAGGCGGTGTATCTCAAATTCGAGAATCTGCCGCACTCCTGACTCGTTTTGCTAAAAATAGTGGTACAGCACTTTTCCTTGTGGGACATGTAACCAAAGAAGGTGCTTTAGCCGGTCCGCGGGTTTTAGAACACATGGTGGATTGTGTTCTATATTTTGAGGGTCAATCCGACTCACGTTACCGTATGATTCGTGCGGTCAAAAACCGTTTTGGTGCAGTCAATGAACTTGGTGTATTTGGTATGACTGATAAAGGTTTACGTGAAGTCTCCAATCCATCCGCTATTTTCTTAAGCCGTTATGATGAAGCTATTCCTGGTTCCATTGTCATGATTAGCCGTGAAGGTACGCGTCCTTTATTGGTCGAGGTTCAAGCCTTGGTGGATGATGCACATGGACAACCACGCCGTGTAGCACTGGGTTTAGAACAAAATCGTTTGAACATGTTGCTTGCTGTAATGCATCGTCATGGTGGAGTACAGACTTCAGGACAAGATGTATATGTCAATGTGGTCGGTGGTTTAAAAATCACTGAAACAGGGTCAGACCTTGCAGTTTTACTGGCTTGTGCCTCTAGCTTACGTGGCAAAGCATTGCCTCAACAATTGGCTGTATTTGGAGAAGTGGGTTTATCAGGAGAAATTCGTCCTGTACCTAATGGTCAGGAGCGTTTAAAAGAAGCCATTAAACATGGATTTAAATATATTATTTTACCAAGAGGCAATGCTCCACAAAAACCGATTCCCAATGTTCAGATTATTTCTGTGGCACGGCTGCATGAAGCACTCAGTGAAGCCATGAATTTAAGTGAAGAATTGTCTTAAGCTTAAGCATATAAACAGTGATATAAAAAAAACATCAATTTGATATTGAAATTCGATGTAAATGACTGCATAAATGTAAGGCTATTATTTACTTTTTTATTTAGGATAAAATCAATGGAAGTTCGACAGCGTAGTTTGATGACGGGTATTTTAATGGCTGCTTTAATGGTTGCGCCATTAGCAGAAGCAAAACGTGCAGGTGGTGGTAAAAGCCATGGCATGAGCCGTTCTGCCGCACCAAGCCAATCTTACCAACAACCGCGTCAAGCTGCTCCTGCTCAACAACCGACTACAGCACCTGCACAACAAAGATCAGGTCCGGGTGTAGGTGGTATGGTTGCTGCTGGTGTTGCTGGTGCTGCGATTGGTGCAGTTGCAGCAAATGCGATGGCAGATGATAATCCTGCTGCAAGCGGTGCTGATGCTACAACCCAACAGCAAGAAGAAAAAGGTGGACTTCCAAGTTGGATTTGGATTCTTTTAGCTGCTGCAGTTGCTTTCTTCTTATTCCGTAAATTCGGAGCAAAAAAAAAACTAACCGCTAACAACCCGTATGCACCGAACAATGCTGGAAACACAGCACCGTTCGGTCAGCAAAACGCAGCACCACGTACTTCAAATGACAATAGCAATATTTTTGGTCAATCAGTAGGTGGTTCTGCCGCTGCTTCAACTCAAGCCCCTTTTGGTGCAGCTTCAACCAGCAATGGTAATCAATTACCTGATGGTACTGAACCTGCCGCATTCTTGCGTGTTGCTCGTCAGCGTTTTAATCATATTCAATCGATGAATACGGCAAGCAACATCACTGAGATTCAACGTTATTTAACACCTAATCTTTATCAGTCAATGCATAACGACATTATGACTAACCAAGATCAAGATGTAGCTGAATTTTCTAACCTAAATGCAATGGTGACAGATTCTGCCACTGAAAATGGTCAATACGTAGTCAGTGTACGTTTCACTGGTACTGTAAGCGAAGATTTAAACAGCTTACCGCAACCTTTTGCAGAAGTTTGGCACTTCACCAAACCTGCAGGTTCTAACCAAGATTGGTTGGTTGCAGGTATCCAACAAGAAGCTTAAAATCATTTAAAGTTAAAAAAGCAGCGACTTTGTTCGCTGCTTTTTTATTACTTCATTGTTCCTCATCATCTTTGCTTTTATTCATGCACTTCTAAAAATTAAATATCCAAACATTCCTTATTGTTCTATTTAAATGTATTTCTAATTCAATCCATCTCATGTTTATTGCTTTGATAATAAGTTACTTAGCTAGATGATTTAATTTTTTAAATAGCGTAATAGCTACTATTAAAACTTATTAACTCCATAAAAATGCTTTGTTCAAAAACTCTTATCCTCAAATGAAATAAATTAAAAACATGTTTGTCTTTTAAAAAGATTATTTTTAACTAAATATTTAAATTATATTGTTTTTAGCATATTAAATATAAACAATAATTGTTATCATTTACATTATTAAATTTACACCCCACCACTCTTCACTCCAGCATGATGAAAAGTTCTCAAATGAATACGATGACCACTCCTGTTGCGACTTCTTCGCACACTTCAAAAGTCAAAACTAAACCCGCCTTATTGGCTTATCGTTGTATGATTTTCTATCGCTTCGTTTTAGCTTTATTGGGTGGTTATGTGCTTTCTGCATTACTGGCCATCTTAATTGCACAATATTTTATGGCGTACGGTACAAGTGCAGCCATGTCTGCAACCCTCTTGGCATTTACCCTACATACAGCAGTATTCATTTGGGTATTTATGGTCAATAAAACATTTCACGCAAGTTTAGGCATTATTGTGCCCAGCATTTTATTGTTTGTCCTATATAAGTTTATAGGAAACTGACATGCGAGCAGATGCAAAAGTAGAAGGCCCACGCCAATCCATGTCTTGGTTACATACTTGGGCCAGTCTTATTTTAGGCTGGTTACTGTATGCTATTTTTCTGACTGGAACTTTAAGTTTTTTTCAAAATGAAATTACCATTTGGATGAAACCGGAGTTACATCAGTCTGTTCCTCCCACTTCACAAATTCAGCAAACCCAAATCGCTTTGAATTATTTACAAACTCATCATGCAAATGCAGGCAGCTGGAATATTCAACTCCCTAATTCACGGCAAAATACGACCTTATTAAATATCCGTAAAATTGGTGAAGATCCGCGCGCACGTCGTGGTGGAGAGCGCATTACTATTGATAGTGCAACGGGACAAGTATTAGAAACACGTGAAACTCGCGGTGGCAGTTTTCTTTATCGTTTCCATTTTGAACTTTATGGCTTGCCACGTATCTGGGCGCGATGGCTTGTTGGAATTGCCACACTCTTGATGATGGTCGCTATTGTCAGTGGAATTATCACACATAAAAAAATATTTAAAGATTTCTTTACTTTTCGTTCAGGTAAAGGACAACGTTCTTGGTTAGATGCACATAATGCCACCGCAGTATTTGCCTTACCCTTTCATATTATGATTACTTTCAGTGGTTTACTTTTGCTGCTTTTTACCCTGATGCCTTGGGGCGTGAATCAAATTTATGATAATCGCGGTCAATTTTTACAAGAACAACGCAATGCAATGCTCCGAGAAAAAAGCACATCCACAGAACAAATGCGGCCCGAACGTCAATCTGGTGAACAAAAGCGGCAAGACCGAGGAGAAGGTCGTCGTCAAAAACCCGAATCGAAACCTGCTGTTTTAACTGATCTGACCCCAATTTTGACTGAGGTTCAAACTCAATGGAAAAACAATCCTATTGCCAGCATCAACATTGTTGCGCCCAATACTGATCAGGCCAAAATTGAAATTCGTGCTTTACATGCGGCCAGTGTAGCGCATCGTAATATTTATGAAACAGTGGAATATGATGGTGTTACAGGTCAAAATTTAACGGCTGAAAATCCTCAGATTCGCAACCCTTCTATTCCAAATGGCATTTACAACGTGGTGACTGTATTACATGAAGCACGCGGTGTCGATTTAGCATTACGGTGGTTACTGTTTTTATCTGGGATTTTAGGAACCATAATGGTCGCGACAGGTCTAATTTTATGGTGTGTAAAACGTGCACCACAACAGCAGAAACAGGGTTATAAATCTTTCGGCTACCGTGTCGTTGAAGTTACCAATATTGCAGCGATTATTGGTTTACCGATTGCTTGCGCAGCCTATTTCTATGCTAACCGTTTTATTCCTACCGATATCGAAATGCGATTAAATTGGGAAATTCGTACTTTCTTTAGCATCTGGTTGATGACATTTTTCTACGCCATGATTCGTAGTCATCGTCAAGCTTGGTTAGAACTCCTGATGGTTGCCAGCATTGCTTTTGTACTTCTTCCGATTGTGAATTTTATGACTGGTGGTCAAGCATTGTGGAATAGTATTCTTCATGATCAATGGATGATTGCCAGCTTTGATCTTGCGATGTGGGTACTTGCCGCCTTATTTGCCTATGCATTCTATAAAGTGAAAAAGCATCAGAGTATGCCAGTTAAAAAAGGCAAATTGCCAAAAACCATACCACAGGAGAATGAATCATGATGTTCTTTTTCTTCATTTGGTCCATCAGTAGTCTTGGTTTTTTTGCCCTTGCAAGTTCAATGACCAAACATCAAAAACAGATATTCGGTCATGAATTAAATAGCCAAAAAACCAGATATGCCACAATAATCGGTTGGGCTTTATTGATCATTGTCTTAATGGTGTGTGTAGTTTCAGGTTCAGTCAGTAATATGATCAGTTATTGGCTAGGTGCTTTAACCTTTGCAGCTTTATTCACGGGACTATGTTTAAGTTATTTAGAAACGAAAATTAAGCGCATAGCTATGATTATAGCCATCTTAGGTACACTTTCTGGGCTCATTGATATTTTATAAATATACCCAATGTTCACAAAAGCCAATCTTCGGATTGGTTTTTTGATAACAAGCGATTAGGCTATGCATATTCTGTACTTTTGGATTTATTATGTCTGATCTTCCTATTTCCCCTGAACTATTCAACCGTGCCACAGCAGGCAACAGTGAAGCACAATTTGAACTTGCTGAAATTTATATGCAAAGTGAAAATGAAGAGCATGTCGAACTTGCCGAAGAATGGGCGCTTAAAGCCGCACAGTTAGGTCATGTGGAAGCCATGTACTGGCTTGGTGAAGGTTATGCTTTTTATGCCAAGGACTTACTCGAAGAAGAGCCGAACGAGGCTAAAACTTATTTTGAACATGCCTACCGCTGGCTTAAACAAGCCAGTGAAAGTAATCATTCCGCAGCAATTTTAGAGTTGGCAACTTTATACCGAAAAGGTCATGGCGTAGACAAAGATGTTGCTCACTCTATTGCGTTGGTCAAACAATCAGCTGAATTGGGTGAAGCTCAAGCCATGCGTGATTTGGCTTGCATTTATGAACATGGTTTGGGTATAGATGTTGATGCTGCAAAAGCGGATTATTGGAATGATAAAGCCCATATAGCGGAAGAAAAATAAAATTTTTAAAAGCCCATCTTTTGATGGGCTTTTTTCAACTAAAGTTTTCGAACAAAAATAATATCTAAATCCTGTTTGGGTATAAAATTCTTTTCTGTCATTTGAAACTGAGTTGCATTTATTTTCTTCACCTTGCCATTCCAGCAGAAGGAAACCAGTTCATTGGCATCACGCTCAACCGTAAGTCTAAAGTTTTGAATTGGTTTAGCCCAATTTGCTCCTGTGGTTAAAATATAGCCCAATGCTTGGTATGGCGCATGTTGAGATTTAGCTTTTTTCAAACCAGTTCTAAAATTTTGATCCATACAATAAGTTTTAGAATCTTCTGCAGGATATAAAGACACAGAACCACCGACTAAAGGTGCATATTGATGCTGAACTTGGGTGATTGCATTTGCTTTAAAGCTTTGTTGCCAACTGTAAATGACTTGTGCTGACCACATAATCGAATCATCATAATTCTTGGGTAAAATGCGCTGTAAATTTGAATTTTTACAGTTTCTTAATTTATTCTCAAATTTTTCAGAATTATCGTTTGTTCGGTTCCATGGATTCAACATTTCTACTTCAGTAAAGCCACACTGGTTAAATTCTGCTGTGACATCTATAGGCTTTGAATGTTCATCTTTCTGGATAAATGCCCGAACATGCATTTCTGGTTGAATTGACTGTCCATTGACCTGAACGTTAAAACTTTTGAGTAGTTTTTCAGTGTCAGCGAAATCAGATTCGAAGGTATTATCAATTCTGGGTAAAGGAAAAAGTATCGTCTCAGTAATGTCTTTATTGGTTAAATTTTTAAATTGATAATCCACTTTAATCAGATTTTTGCGAATCAAGAGTTCTTCACTGTACATTTGAATATTTTTGTTTTTCAGATATTTCACACCGCCTGTACCCACATAACCCGTACTATCATTGGCAGAAATACAAGTACTCAAGAACAAGATTAAACCTAAGTTGTATTTATTCATATCCTTCACTTCCATCATTTGACTTTAAGCATGTTTTATTCGATTCAAATTCTAATTTTTTATTCTCTTATCTAATGTAAACAGTTCAACACTAAAAGAAACATCAATTCAATTTAATTGATTGCAGTTGTAAATGACGGCCATCAATTACAATTACCTGCTGACAAATGCCTTCTGCTTTTCGTTGCTGTTCAAAGATCATCTTGGGCATTGGATCAAAACTATCAAAAAAACAGATTTCCTGATCGTCCATTGAATACACCAAAGACTGATTCCCAACCCCCTCTAAAGTATCGTAATAGACGATGATCAACTTACCTTGTTCAAATATCTGTTGAATCTGCTGATAACTTAAAGCAGCTTGAATAGAGAGCTGCATTTTTTGTGCAGTTTCATAATAACTGACTTCTTTTGGATCGACATGAGGATCGACCTCACTATAAAAAGACACCTCAAAACCATATTTTTTCAAGGCGATTGCAAGCGCAAGGGTAAATGTGCCATCTTCATAATGATGACCACTTACTTTAACCAATTCATCAATATCCATTTCAACACCATACTGTTGAAAAATCATCCACAAGGCAAAAACACCACAGTTTGCTTCCAAATTCAACAATGCTTCAGGAATATTTAACGCCATCGTTCTGTTCCAAAATATAATTGTGCTGATAATAACCAAAACACGATTGGAACTGTAATCATTTCCAAGTACAATAGCGCACTCGTCGAGGGATGCTGCGACTTTCTTATAAGCTGATTTTTCAAAAAATAGTCATGTAAGATCGCTAGGCTCGACCATTCGGTCAAAATTTCGGTGAAATACCCGTTTTGATCAACAACGGCATCCGCGAACATAACGATCCAATCTATTTTTTCCTAGGAGATCCTGATGAACGCGGTTACTGCTTCATTTACAGATTACAAAGTTGCTGATATTTCACTTGCTGATTATGGCCGTAAAGAAATCAAACTTGCTGAAGCAGAAATGCCAGCGTTGATGGGTTTACGTAAACGCTATTCAGCCGCTAAACCACTTGCTGGTGCAAAAATTCTTGGTTGTATTCATATGACCATTCAAACTGCGGTTCTGATTGAAACGCTCGTTGAATTGGGCGCAGAAGTTCGTTGGACATCTTGCAATATTTTCTCAACTCAAGACCATGCTGCTGCTGCTATTGCGGCTTCAGGTGTTCCAGTATTTGCTTGGAAAGGCGAAACTGAAGAAGAATACATGTGGTGCCTTGAACAACAAATCAATGTAAATGGCAAACCTTGGGATGCCAACATGATTTTAGACGATGGTGGTGACTTAACCGCTGTTGTACATGAAAAATATCCTGAATTGATTGTTAAAATTCACGGTATTACTGAAGAAACCACCACAGGTGTTCAACGTTTACTTGAGATGTGGAAAGACGGTTCTCTTAAAGTTCCTGCAATCAACGTAAACGATTCAGTGACTAAATCAAAGAATGACAATAAATACGGTTGCCGTCACTCATTAAACGATGCGATTAAACGCGGTACTGACATGCTCTTGTCTGGTCGTCGTGCGCTTGTGATTGGTTATGGCGATGTGGGTAAAGGTTCTGCGCAATCACTTCGTCAAGAAGGGATGATTGTTCGTGTTACTGAAATTGATCCAATCTGTGCAATGCAAGCATGTATGGATGGTTATGAAGTTGTATCTCCATATAAAAATGGCGTGCAAACAGGCAAGAAAGAAGACATCAACTTAGATCTTCTTCAAAACACTGATTTGATCGTAACCACAACAGGTAACTATCACGTATGTGATTCTGCCATGCTTGATACTTTAAAAGCGGGTGCAGTAGTCTGTAACATCGGTCACTTTGACACTGAAATTGATACCAACTATTTACGTGGTTACAAGTGGGTTGAAGTTAAACCTCAAGTACATCAAGTATATCGTACAGAAAATGAAAACGATTATTTAATCCTGTTATCTGAAGGCCGTTTGGTGAACCTAGGAAATGCAACAGGTCATCCATCACGTATTATGGATGGTTCTTTTGCCAACCAAGTATTGGGTCAAATGCACTTGTTCGCTGAAAAATTTGCTGATCTTGCTGACGATCAAAAACAAGCGGCAATTCGCGTAGAACTCCTTCCTAAAAAATTAGATGAAGAAGTTGCGGCAGCAATGGTGATCGGTTTTGGTGGTGTTTTAACTCAACTCACTCAAGTTCAAGCAGACTACTTGCGTGTTCCCGTTGAAGGTCCATTCAAATCTGATGCTTATAAATACTAATTGACGACATCCTCTCTTTAAACCCTTTTTTAAAGTACTGCATTAAAAAGAGTCCAAGAGAGGATTTTTCCTAGTCAAAGGTCATACAAAGAGTATTTATAAAAAAGGATTTTAAAATGACGAAACGTGTTCCTTTCTCCTTTGAGTTTTTTCCAACAAAAACAGATATAGGTGCAGAAAAACTTCGTGTTGTTCATCAAGAATTACAATTGCTGAAGCCTGAGTTCTTTTCAGTGACTTATGGTGCGGGTGGTTCAACGCGTGAACGCACACTTGCTGCAATTAATGATTTTAATGGCAAAGGCACACCTGTTGCCCCTCACCTATCTTGTATTGGTGATGACAAAGCGCGTATTGCTGAATTATTGGATCTATATAAATCGCAAGGCATTGACCGTATTGTTGCGTTGCGTGGTGATTTGCCATCAGGTCAAGTCGGATTAGGTGAACTGCCTTATGCACAAGATTTGGTTCGTTTCATCCGTGAACATTCTGGTGATCACTTTAAAATTGAAGTCGCCGCTTATCCTGAAATGCATCCACAAGCAGAAACTTTTGATAAGGACATCCAGCATTTTGTTGAAAAAGTGAAAGCGGGCGCTAATGCAGCAATCACACAATTTTTCTTCAATCCAGATGCTTATTTCTATTTTATAGACCGTTTAGCAAAGCAAGCAATTGATATTCCAGTTGCACCGGGTATTATGCCAATTACCAATGCTAGCAATTTAATTCGCTTTGCCGATGGTACAGGTGCAGAAATTCCACGTTGGATTCGTAAGCAACTGGCAACTTATGGTGATGATTCTGCAAGTATCAAAGCTTTTGGTCATGAAGTCGTGCTCAAACTTTCTGAACGTTTAATTGCAGGCGGTGCACCAAGTTTGCATTTCTATACCATGAATCATACTGAGCCTAATCGCCAACTGATACTTGATTTAGGTTTAGCCTGATTTAAATTGATCAAATCTTTTTCACCGATTTTAAGAGTAATACTAAATGCCTCGTTTTTTTATAGAAGCTGATTTGGCGGTGAATACCCAAATTGAATTAACTGAAACAGTTTTTCATCATTGGGTCAAAGTATTACGGGCAAAAGTCGGTGAATCTGCCACTTTGTTCAATGGACAAGGCGGTGAATATGAAGTAACGCTGACAGAAGTTTTAAAAAAATCAGCCAGCGTTTCAATCAATAGTTTTAATCCTGATAATCGCACTCCCGCATTTACCACTTTACTGGGACAAGTGATGAGTAAAGGTGATCGCATGGATTATGCCATTCAAAAATCGGTAGAGTTGGGTGTGTCTAACATTCAATTGCTCACGTCTGAACGTTGTGAGATGCGTCTTAAATATGACCGCGATCAAAAAAAATTAGATCACTGGCAAGGAGTCGCGATTGCAGCCTGTGAACAATGCGGAATGAACCAAGTTCCACAAGTATTAGCCCCTATTGCTTTACAAGATTGGCTAGACAGCGCATTACCCAGTACCAAATTAGTTTTAGCACCCAACAAAGAACAAGTTGACGTTTTAAGTCATATCACAGCAGATATTGCCCTACTTATTGGTCCTGAAGGTGGTTTAAGCGAAGCTGAAATTGAAGCCTCAAATCAAGTTGGTTTTGTGAATTGGTGTATTGGTGAACGCGTGCTGCGTACAGAAACTGCACCTATCGTTGCACTTTCTATTCTCAATTATAAAATAACTGTCTAGTTCAATTTATTTTCAATAAATCGATCTTAATTGGATTGATTTTTTTTGATAACAGAATTAGTCTTGATTCAAATATATAAATGTAGGTTAAAAGCTAATTTAGTTTGATTAAACGTGAAATTTTAATGAATGGAAAAATAAAAATAAGGTTTCTGCTTTTATGTCAAATATTCAGGATGAATATCTTCAAAAGCATGTGAGTGCTGCTCAAATTACCAATACGATTCGGCTTAGTCGCTTATTCCTCATCAGTATCATGATTGTATCTGTCTATATATATGGTATTTATCAATTTTATTTCACGAAAGATTCTTCTTATTTTGACCTCTGGTTTATTGTTACTGAAATATTGTGCTGCCTAGCTTTACTCATTACAACCCTGTATTTCAAGCCTCATACTTTGTCTTTAAAATGTTCAAATCGCTGGTTGCAATTTCAACTTTTCGTAATAGGCAACTGTATTGCTACGGGTATTGCATTACTTTATTATTATTTACCTGAATATAATCAAAATTTTAGCCATGTGCATGGACTCATTTTATCTGCACTCTTAATGATCGTCAGCCAAGCATTTGCGCTAACTTTTCTCACCCAACGACTCAATTATTTTTGCTGGGCTTTTATTCCCACTATTTTACCTTATTTTGTTTCACAGTTTATGCCAGGTGAAAGTTATAGCTATTTATTTTACTTGAGCATCAATTTTATTTTAATTGTGACTTTACTCTGCGGCAATATCAGTACCCGCATTCATCAGCGTATTTCGCTACTGTATACTAAAAATAATCGTTTGGTGCGTAATGCAGAACAGCAAGTTCTCTGGTCCGATGAATTATGTAAACAACTCCAAACTGAAATTAATAAGTCAAAAGATATTGAACAACAATTAAAACTGAATAATCAATTGCTTGAGCAAAAAGTCAAAAAACGTACTTTTGATATTGCCCAAATGAACAATCATTTAGAAAATCAACAGCACAATTTAATGTTGGCCCATCAAACCGCAGGTTTAAGACCTTGGGATTGGAATATTACAGATCGAGAAATTTTGGTCACTGATTATAAGTATCAAAAGGTATTAAAACCCTCGAAACAGCACCATTACCAATTACAAAATATCATTCACCCCGATGATCTTAGTACCTTTAAATCTTTATTAAAGCAGCATTTACGTGGTCAAACTGATCTTTATGAAGCAAGTTACCGTGTAAAAAATAGTCAAGGAACTTGGAAATGGGTGCATGATAGCGGAAGAGTCATTTCGCGCCATCCCGTCAATCAAAAACCTTTACGTATGGTGGGTATCCGCCGCGATATTCATCAAGAACGGCTTGATCAAGAACGAATTAAACTTGCAGCGAGTGTATTTAAGAAAGCCGCAGAAGGTATTTTTATTCTGGATGAGCATCTTTGCTTTCTTCAAGTGAATCCATTTTATGAACAAATCACTGGATTTTCACACCATGACATTCTAGGCAAATATCTTTTTGATATTAGCAAAAACTGTGAATCTCATCTCAATAGCACTCAAGACTTGCTACTACATCAGTTGCATCAGAAAGGTGAATTTGATGGTGAAATGAATGAAAAATTTCTGTCCGGAAAAGAATTAACCCTATGGGTACATATTAATGCTGTGACCAATGAAAAAAATCAGGTCACGCATTATATTGGTATTGTTTCAGATTTAACTGAACGAAAACGACAAGAACAACGTTTATCTTATTTAGAAAATTATGACTTGCTTACCGATTTACCCAATCGTTTTTATTATAGTGAACAACTTCATCAATATTTAGTCAATCCACAAGAATCAATTCAACAATTGGCCATTATTCACATCAATATTGACCGTTTTAGACCTTTAAATGAATTTTTAAGTAACAGTGGTGGCAATGAGTTATTACGTCAGGTTGCACAAAGATTAAGACAAACCAATATTGAGGCTTTAACGCTGGCTTATTTAAATGGTGACAACTTTGCTTTAGTCTATGAATATCTGCCCACTCAAACATCCATACAACAGTACTGTACTCAAATCAGCGAAGCATTTTGTTCGCCTTTTAATATTTTTGGCCAAGATCATATTATTACTCTCTCGATGGGCGTCGCTTTTTATCCAGAGCATGGTCGTCAACTTGATTATCTTAACAATTGCGCAGAACAAGCTTTAACTGAAGCCAAAAGCTTGGGGGGTAATACAGTATGTTATTATTCCAACCACAATAAGTCTTTGCCAGCACACGATACCTATCTCGAACGAGATTTAAGACTCGCTATTCATAACAATGAGCTGATCGTTTACTATCAACCCAAAATGAATTTTATTGACCAAAACATTTATGGATTTGAAGCGCTGGTGCGCTGGAATCATCCAACAAAAGGCATTATTCCACCTAACTTATTTATTCCTTTGGCTGAGCAAACCAGTTTAATTTCGGATATTGGTAAAATTGTCATCCAACAAACGGCTCAACAAATTAGACAATGGAACGATGCCGGTTTTCCATATATTTGTGTTTCAGTCAATGTGGTTGCTCAACAATTACAACGCGGTCAACTGCTTGAAGATCTAGATAATGCCATTGAAAAATATAAAATTTCAGGTTCAAGTTTAGAGCTTGAAATCACTGAGTCTTCCTTGCTCGA
This sequence comes from Acinetobacter albensis, assembly GCF_900095025.1. GTDB lineage: Bacteria > Pseudomonadota > Gammaproteobacteria > Pseudomonadales > Moraxellaceae > Acinetobacter > Acinetobacter albensis. The sequence goes on from NZ_FMBK01000007.1 coordinate 193,042, forward strand.
AAATTCAACCAAAGTTAAAACGCTGCTGGGTGAAATCAAGAAACGGGGTATCAACATTTCATTAGATGATTTTGGAACAGGCTACTCATCTCTTTCCTATCTGGCCGATTTTCCTATTGATATATTAAAAATTGATCGTAGTTTTATTTCAAAAATAGGTGAAAACAAACAAGAAGCTATCGTCAGTGCCATGATTGCAATGGGCAAAGCGATGGGCTTAGTCGTGGTTGCAGAAGGGATAGAAACTACACAACAAATGGAATATTTACATGGACTTAAATGTGATATTGCACAAGGTTATTTATTTTCAAAACCCTTACCTGAAAATGAAGCGACTCTTTTTCTTGAACGTCATCGGCTGATTCCTTTTTAAACTGGATCCTTCTGACGAAATAAAACTTTGCATGAAAAAGGTATATTCGCAACTGTGCTAAGATCACAACAAATGTTATATTCGACTCAATCAAGTAAAAAACCACCAGCTCGGGCTGGGCAACTCAAGCAACAATAGAGATTCAGATGGACGATCAATCATTAAAACAGCAAGCTTTGTACTACCACGAATATCCAACACCAGGAAAAATCAGTGTTACACCAAGTAAACAGCTGGTCAATCAACATGACCTTGCACTTGCTTACTCTCCAGGTGTTGCAGCACCATGTTTAGAGATTGAACGTGACCCATCAACAGCAGCACTCTATACCGCACGCGGTAACTTAGTGGCTGTTATTACAAATGGTACGGCAGTATTAGGTCTTGGAAATATTGGTCCTTTAGCGTCTAAACCTGTCATGGAAGGTAAAGGCGTACTGTTTAAGAAATTTGCGGGTGTTGACGTTTTTGACCTTGAAATTGCAGAAAATGATCCTGATAAAATTGTGGATATTATTGCAGCATTAGAGCCAACGTTTGGCGGAATTAACCTTGAAGATATCAAGGCGCCAGAATGTTTCTATATCGAGAAAAAACTTCGTGAACGCATGAACATTCCTGTGTTTCATGATGATCAACATGGTACATCTATTATCGTTGGATCAGCCTTACTCAATGCTTTACAGTTGACAGGCAAAAAAATTGAAGAAATCAAAATTGTTGCCTCAGGTGCGGGTGCAGCTGCATTATCATGTTTAGATTTGCTTTGTGCTTTAGGTGCGAGCAAGGAAAATATTATTGTTGCCGATTCGCGCGGCTTGCTCACGACCAAACGTGACAATCTGGATGAATCAAAAAAACGTTATGTGCAAGATATTGAAGGCACTCAACTGGCAGATGTTATTGCCGGTGCAGATATGTTCTTGGGGCTTTCAGCGGCAGGTATTTTAACCAAAGAAATGGTTAAAGTGATGGCAGAAAATCCAATTATTTTCGCTTTGGCAAATCCAGATCCTGAAATTTTACCTGAACATGCACACGAAGTACGTCCTGATGTCATTATGGCAACAGGTCGTTCAGACTATCCAAATCAAGTGAATAATGCCCTTTGTTTCCCGTATATTTTCCGTGGCGCACTTGATGTAGGTGCAACCACCATCAATGAAGAAATGAAAATTGCGTGTGTTCATGCGATTGCACGTATGGCTCATGTTGAAGCCGATGCTGCAACTTATGGGGAAAAATCTGCATCATTTGGTCGTGACTATCTCATTCCACGCCCATTGGATCAACGTTTGATTCTTGAAATTGCACCCGCAGTTGCACAAGCAGCAATGGATTCTGGTGTAGCCACCCGTCCAATTGAAGATTTTTCTGCTTATCGTCAAAAACTATCTGAGTTTGTCTATAACTCAGCCTTTATGATGAAGCCTATTTTTGCTCAGGCTAAAACTGATCCAAAACGCATTGCTTATGCCGAAGGTGAAGATTTACGCGTTCTACGTGCCGTACAAATTGCGGTCGATGAAGGTCTAGCGTTCCCTATTCTTGTGGGTCGTACTTCAGTCATTGAAGCAAACATCAAAAAATTGGGTTTACGTCTTGAACACGGTGTCAATATTGAAATCGTGGACCAAGAAAATAACCCACATTATGAAAAGTTTGCTGATGATTACTATCAAACCATGCAGCGTAAAGGCGTTACCCCTGAATATGCGCAACGTGAATCACGTCGCCGCTCTACCCTAATTGCGTCAATGCTGGTCAAACACGGTCATGCAGACGGAATGTTGTGTGGTACATATTCAAGCTATGACATTCATTTAGATTTTGTGAAGAACGTGATTGGCCTTAAAGAAGGTCGCAGCACATGCTTCACTCTAAATGCATTAATGCTTCAAGATCGTAATCTGTTTATTGCAGATACCTATGTAAATACCAATCCAACTGCCGAACAGTTGGCTGAAATGACGATTTTGGCTGCTGAAGAAGTTCGTCGTTTTGGGATTACACCACGCGTTGCACTACTTTCTCATTCAAGTTTTGGTAGTGATCAGCAAGATGCCAGCGCGCAAAAAATGCGTAAAGTTTTTGAAATTTTGTCTGAAATTGCACCTGACCTTGAAGTTGAAGGCGAGATGCATGGTGATGCAGCACTGGATGAAAATATTCGTCAATTTGCATTCCCAAATTCGCGCTTTAAAGGCACAGCCAATTTGTTGATTATGCCAAATTTGGATGCGGCTAATATTTCATTCAACCTATTGAAATCAACTTCAGGTAATAATGTGACTATTGGTCCTATTTTACTTGGGGTAGCAAAACCTGTTCATATTTTAACACCAACCACAACCACACGTCGTTTGGTTAATATGACTGCATTAACTGTTGCTGAAATTCAACAAACTGAAGCTTAATCAAGTTCTTTAGCAAAAGCTAAAGTTCTTTACTTGAGAAAACCTCTATTCTGTAGCATGATTGCTTGAAGAATAGAGGTTTTTTCATGCGAGTTTATTTAGTAGGCGGTGCGGTACGTGATCACTTACTCGGTCACCCCTATCACGAAAAAGATTATGTCGTTGTCGGTGCAAACCCTAAACAACTTTTAGCGCAGGGCTATCAACCTGTAGGTAAAGATTTTCCTGTTTTTTTACATCCTCAAACAAAAGAAGAATATGCCTTAGCCCGAACTGAACGCAAATCTGGGCAGGGTTATCACGGCTTTGAATTTTATACCGATATCAATGTTACTCTCGAAGAAGATTTAATTCGTCGTGATCTCACCATTAATGCCATGGCCATGGATGAAGATGGCAAAATTTATGATCCTTATGATGGTCAGCAAGATTTGAAAGATCGAATCTTGCGTCATGTCTCCCCTGCTTTTGTAGAAGACCCACTCCGTGTTTTACGTATTGCACGTTTTGCCGCACGTTATAAAGCATACGGCTTCACTGTGGCCGCAGAGACTTTGGCAATGATGCAGCAATTGGCTGAATCAGGTGAGTTACAGGCTTTAACGCCTGAACGGGTATGGAAAGAAACTTCACGCGCTTTAATGGAACAGCATGCTGATGAATATTTTGAAGTGCTACGTAACTGTGGCGCACTAAAAGTTTTATTTCCAGAAATTGATGCGCTTTATGGTGTTCCACAACGGCCTGAATACCATCCAGAAATTGATTGTGGTATTCATACCATGATGTCGCTTCAACAAGCTTGTAAGGCCAATTATTCACTTGATGTTCGTTTTGCAGTCTTGGTTCATGATTTGGGTAAAGCATTAACACCCGTTGATGAATTACCGCGCCACATCATGCATGAAGAACGTGGAATAAAACCTGTCACTGAAGTGTGCGAGCGACTTAAAGTTCCCACCAATACCAAGCAGCTTGCGCTGGCAGTATGCAAAGAACATTTAAAATGCCATCAAGCATTAACGCTCAAATCAGGTACTTTATGGCGTTTATTACAACGGCTTGATGTGTTACGTCGTCCAGAACGTGTCGAAGCTTATGTACAAGCCTGTGAATGTGATTCCCGCGGTCGTCTCGGTCTAGAAAATCGTGAATATCCACAAGCAAAATATGTACTCGATGCTATGCAGGTGGTGCGTGGGATTCGAGCACAGGACTTGCCTGCAGACATTCGTGGTCCTGATATTGGTGAAATGCTGATTCAGCGTCGTATTCAAGCGATTGAAGCGTTAAAACATCGACAAGTGGTCGCGAATATATAGGGTATAAAAAGCTTCTCCATGGGGAAGCTTTTTATCATTTCCCCCCATCTTCACTTTAGGCCAAAAAGAGAAGGAACCCAAAGCTGCCTAAGATACATTTGCTGGAAAAGTAATAACTTTTTCAAGCTTCATCTGTTGCATTGCAATCATCAATAAACGATCAATCCCCAAAGCAATGCCTGAACATTCTGGCATATCTGCTAAAGCTGCCAGTAAATATTCATCTACAGGCATGACAGCTAAAGCTAATTTTTTTCGCTCAAGATTATCCGCTTCAAAGCGTGAACGTAAAACGGTGCTGTCAATCAACTCATCATAGGCATTGGCTAATTCCAAACCTTCAATATAAAGTTCAAAACGAGCAGCGACTTGTTCACCATCTTCATCCAGTTTGACTTTGGCCAGAGATGCCATTTCAGGAGGGAAATCCGTTAAAAAGACCGCTGTATCAAAACCTAAACTCGGTTCAACCATGTGCGAAAATAGTAGATCGATATAACCTAAACGATCATCACCCAAATCTAGATTTAAACCTACACGCTGACAGCAATCTTTCAATTCTTTTAAACTGGCTTGTAAAGGATTTAAATCCAAACGATCCATAAATGCATGTTTATAACTCAAAATAGTCGGGCGCACCTCACCAAAACGCTGTGCCAAAGTCAGATTGAGTAAATCTGTCACTTCAAACATCAGTTCTTTTAAGCTTAAATTTGGACGGTACCATTCCAACATAGTGAATTCACTGTTGTGTTTACGCCCATGTTCATTATCGCGGAAGACTTTACAAATTTGATAAATAGCACCACTGCCACTGGCCAATAAACGTTTCATGGCAAATTCAGGTGAAGTTTGTAAATAATGGATTTGCTTATGTCCACCAATATGGCGCAGCGCCTGAACAGATGCTAAATGCACATCCGTCACACCAGCTTGAGATAAGAGCGGGGTTTCAACTTCAAGCACATCACGCTCAGTAAAAAACTGCCGAATTTGTCCATACATTTTGGCACGGGCTTTTAAGGCGTGAAGATCACAAGTGGGCTGATAATTGATACTTTTCTTATTTTCCGAACTCATGCTTTTGGACCTCCATGTGCAGCCCATTCACGGCGCAATGGATAATTTTTACGTAAATGATCAAAAGCATTTTGGTCTATTTTACCGTCTTTTAAACAAGCTCGTAGATTGGTATCATCACGCGAAATATCATACATCTCAGTCAAATGCTGTTTCAACGCTTGTTTTAAATGATGATTTTCAAAATACTGTACACATACAGGCAACTGCGTTTCAAACTGTTTATCCACAATAAAATGAAAGTTTTTGCAAAATGCTTCATAAACCATTTGTGTGCCGCGAGCCTTTCCTTCCAAGCTATAACCTGCAATATGCGGCGTTACCACATCAATGACGTTGAGTAATTGTTCTGAAATTTCGGGTTCATGCTCAAATACGTCTAATACGACTTGGCGTTTGGTGCTTTGAAGATCAGCAATCAAAGCCGACTCTTCAACCACTGGGCCACGTGCTGAATTAATGAGAATAGCTTTAGGTTTCATTTGAGCCAAAGTAGCTGCATTGATTAAATGAAAAGTTGGATAATCGCCTGTGAGTGTCAAAGGAACATGAATAGAAATAGCATCTGCAGTTTTTAATAATTCAGTTAACTCAACCTGTTGAACCTGCTCAACTTTGATATAGGGATCATAAGCAAGTACGTTCCAACCTAGCAATTTTGCCATATAAGCTAAACGCGAACCGACATTTCCCAAGCCAATAATGCCTAAAGTGAATTGTTCATTTTTTTCAATTAAATCGGGCTGTAAATATAACAATGCCGTAATGACATATTCCGCGACTGCTTGAGCATTACAGCCTGCAGCATTTGACCAAACGATATCATTTTTTTCTAAAGCTGAAATATCTAAATGATCGGTACCAATCGTGGCACTACCAACAAATTTAACTGCGGTATTTTCTATCAATTGCACATTTACTTTGGTCACAGAACGCACCAACAAAGCATCTGCATCCTGTACATCTGCACGGGTTAGTGTACGCCCTGCAGCGTGTTGAATTTCCCCAAAGCCTGCAAAGAAATATTCGGTAAAAGCCAGATTCTCATCTGCCACGATTTTCATAGCGCATTCCAATGACATGAAGATTGCTATCATAACGTGAAGTCGTGAACCTGACTATGCTGGTTCATACTATTGTAAATGCATAAAACAAAAACAATCTATCTTAAATAAGTCTTATATTTTTAAGATAGATCACTTGTTCAATCTCAGCACTCAATCCTTTATTTCTTAATTACAAAAAGCAGCAATGCCTGTTTGCGCACGACCTAAAATCAAAGCATGCACATCATGCGTCCCTTCATAGGTATTCACCACTTC
>NZ_FMBK01000008.1 GCF_900095025.1 Acinetobacter albensis
TTACCCATGTGAGAGTAAGTCATCGCCAGCTCATTATTCTAAACCCCCCTCAGTCAAAAGACTGAGGGGGGTTTTTCTATACATAATTTAAAAAGCTGGAAAGTGAAATAAATAAATTTAAAAAATACCCGCATTCAATTTGGTTACCAATAAAAACAGCCAGTCCTTATTTTTAATTTAGGATGAAGGAAGTGATAAATTTTGATCATAGGGACGAATTTGAATGAAAATATTTCAACAGCAGATATTCAATACGATTATATTAACGGGCACATTTTTTTTAAGTGCATGTAGCACACAAGTCAGCTCATCATCCCAATCTGAACAAGAAAAAAAGAGCAATCACGCCTCTGCAATGCAGAAATCTAAGCAGTTAAATCAAACGTATCAAGTTAAAATTATTGAAAAATTTGATGAGCCTTGGGCTATGACGGCTTTGCCAAGTGGGCAACTTCTAGTTACTGAGCGTAAAGGAAAATTAAAACTATTTAATCCAACTACTCAGCAACAAATTGAGGTTCAAGGTTTACCAAAAGTGGCTTATGGTGGACAAGGTGGTTTAGGAGATCTTGCTGTACATCCTCAATTTGAGCAAAACCAGTATATCTATCTTAGTTATGTCGAGGCTGGGCAAGGTGGTTATGGTGCAGTAGTGGCTCGGGGAGAATTGGATTTAACAGATACAAAAAAACCGCAAATTAAAAATTTAAAGATGATTTGGCAACAAATTCCTAAAGTGTCTGGTCAAGGTCACTATAGCCATCGAATTTTGTTTGGAACAGATGGCAAACTTTGGTTGAGTTCGGGGGATCGTCAAAAGTTTGAACCTGCACAAGATATGAAGTCCAATTTAGGTAAAATATTGCGCTTAAATGATGATGGAACACCTGTTACTGATAATCCCTTTTTTAGTCAAGGAGCGATCGAAAAGCAAATCTGGTCTTTAGGGCATCGTAATCCATTGGGCCTCGCATTTGACCTCAAAAATCAGCTTTGGACTGTAGAAATGGGACCAAAAGGCGGAGATGAACTCAATCGAGTGATTAAAGGTCAAAATTATGGTTATCCTTTGGTCTCAAACGGGGATCACTATGATGGAACCGATATTCCAGATCATTCTACTCGACCTGAATTTCAAGCGCCTGAAATCAGTTGGACTCCAGTAATATCGCCATCAAGTTTGATTTTTTATAATGGGAATCAATTTCCTGCATGGAAAAATAAGGCATTAATTGGTGGATTATCTTCTGAAGCCATTGTTGTGGTCGATACCGAAGTCAAACCTGTCCAAGAAGTGCAACGCTTAAAGATGAAGCAACGAATTCGGGCTTTATTTGAAAATCAAGATGGTTCAATTTGGGTACTTGAAGATGGCAAAAATGCCAAATTACTGAAATTGGTTGCAAAAGAGTAAGTTATTACAATGTGACGGACGATACTCTTATTGTAGAAGTAGCGTCCGTATCCCAAAAAGAGATAGAAAACAAAAAACCCAACGTCCTGTTGAGTCTTTTGCTGTATTCATTACAATGTATAACTCCTGTTGTACCGATCAGCTTTCTACTGTTTTGTGCGCTTATCATTGTTGTTTTTCGCTTTAGAAAAATACTGTTTCTTTATAAACTCAGTCTAGGATTAAAAAATCTGACGAATAGCAGCAAAATTCTGCAAATACTCTAAGCTAAAAACCATTAAGAATGCTTCAAAACTTAAGCACTCACATATTGAATTAATTTATTTAAAATAGACTTGAGTGTTTTAGTATCAAATTCATTTGGCTCAAATTCTTCTGTTTTATTCCTTAAGAAGATGTCACGAATTTCAATCACTGCATTGCTATCAATCAAACCCAATTGCGTTCCCACTTGACGAATTTGGTCAATTGAACGTGAACCATTGGTGCTACCATAACCTATATAAGCCGCAGGTTTACCTTGCCATTCTTTGCCCAAATAGTCGAGTGCATTTTTTAAAGCAGGACTGTAGCCATGATTATATTCAGGGCTAATCAAAATAAAGGCATCTGCTGACGCAATTTTATCGGCCCACTGCTGTTGTTTGGGTTGATCGTAAATCCCTGTGAGCGGTGGATGGCTGCCTGCAAATATAGGTAAATCCCATTCTTTTAAATCGACCAATTCAACTTGAACAGTATTGAAATTTTCCTTCTCAATGCTCTGTTGTACCCATCGTGCGACTTTAATCGCGGTACGTCCTTCACGAACACTGCCTACAATAATTTGTATTCTCATAGTGAACTCATTTTTATCAAGTAGGCTTTAAATTAATATGAATAGCTTTGACTGGGTATGAGGAATTTGTATCTTTAAACATTAAAAAAAGCTCCCTAAGGAGCTTTTTTTAATACAATTTTCTTTGGCGCAGAATTATTGATTTTTAAACTAACTTAATCCCTTGTTGACCAGCAGGGGTCACTTTAAAAATTTCTACCTCAAAGGTAATATCTTTGCCTGCTAGAGGATGGTTGAAGTCAATCTCGGTAATGTGTTCACCGACTGATCTCACTACACCAAAGAGACTCTGCTTGGCTTTGTCTTCAAACTCGATCATGTGACCCACCACAGGCGTTTGTTCGAATTTAACGGTATCAAAAGTCTGTATGTTTTCAGGGTTCCAAGGGCCAAATGCATCTTCCGGAGGAAGACTGACTGTGCGACGATCGCCGGCACGTAAACCAAAAAGTGATTTTTCAAAACCAGGTAATAAACTACCGTCGCCCATGACCAAGCTTACAGGTTCTTCACGGCTACGTGTGTTATCAATTTCTACCCCATTTTCAATGGCAACTGAAAAGTGTAATTCTACTTTTGAGCCATCTGCAATACGGGTTTCTTCATTAGGATAAATAATTTCAGTCATGACGTTGTATCTCTGCCTGTTGAATACGTTTTTTTTCAAGAAAGAACGTATCGATCAACAGTAAAATAGTGCCTAAGGTGATTGCACTGTCTGCAATATTAAAAGCGGGGAAATGGCTGTTATTGTAATAAACGTGAACAAAATCGACCACATAACCTAAAGATACACGGTCAATTAAATTGCCAATCGCACCCCCTAAAATGAGAGCAATCGCGATAGGCAAAATTTTCACAGTTTTTGGCATACGCATCAGCCAAAATACAAAAATTACCGACACCAATGTTGCCAGCGAAGTAAAGAAATAACGCTGCCAACCACCCGCATCGGACAAGAAACTAAAAGCTGCGCCATAGTTATGCAGTAATGTCCAATTTAAAAAGGGCAGTACAGGCACTGGATCTGCATAATTCAGATGCGTTGTTGCAATCCATTTGGTCCATTGATCGAGAATAATCGCGACAATAGATAAGCCTAACCACATTAAATTATGTGGGTAGAATTGGAATAAGCCCTTTTTCGTTTGTGGATTAGGCATATTTTCTCTCTTCGCCTTGACCTGTAGGAAGGTTGATAATACAACGTGAACAAAGCCCTGGATGTTCAAGATGTGTATTTACATCTTGCAAGACATGCCAGCAACGCGCGCATTTTTCACCTGAAGCAGCTGAAACTTTTACACGCAAGCCTTCAAGGTCAGTGGCTTCACCTTGGGTTTCATCTAGTGCATTCACATATACAGTTGATGTGATAAGCACAAAACGCAATTCATCGCTTAGTTGATCCAGCACGTTTTTAAGTTCAGCACTTGCCCACAGTTCAACTTTGGCAGATAAATTTGAACCGATCAATTTTGCATTACGGGCTGCTTCAATTTGCTTATTGACCGCAGATTTAACCGCAATCATGGTTTGCCAGTCGGCTTCTGAAATCAGGTTGGCAGTTGAAGCAACAGGAATGTCATACCATTCTGTGGTAAATACATATTTCTCGGTCTGACCCGGAATTAACGGCCAAGCTTCTTGCGCAGTAAAGGTCAAGATCGGTGCCATCCAACGGACAAAGGCTTGTACCAAGTGATACAACGCAGTTTGTGCCGAATGACGCGCTTGAGAATCTGCTTTGGTGGTGTACTGACGGTCTTTGATAATGTCGAGGTAGAAACCACCCAAGTCATTAATACAGAAGTTGGTCAATGAACTGGCCACGATATGGAAATTCATATCTTCATAGGCTTGTTGAATGGTTTTTTGTACCTCAGCCGCACGTTGCAAGATGTATTGATCTAGCGCGATCAATTGATCCACGGGCAAGGCATCTGTCGCAGGGGTGAAACCATTTAGGTTTGCCAACAAGAAACGCAAAGTGTTACGAATACGACGGTAGCCGTCTGATGCACGGTTAAAGATTTCTTTACCTGCGGTCATTTCATAACGATAGTCTGCAGATGCAATCCAGAAACGTAAACCATCTGCACCCATATCTTTAATGATGTCTTGTGGTGTGATCACGTTGCCGATTGACTTCGACATTTTTCGGCCTTTTTCATCGACCACGAAACCGTGAGTCAATAAGCCTTTGTATGGTGCACGTTTATTAATCGCAATTGAAGTTAAGAGTGAAGACTGGAACCAACCACGGTGTTGATCTGAACCTTCAAGGTACAAATCAGCAGGATCAGTCAAATCTTCACGTTCACGAAGTACTGCATAATGCGTTGTGCCTGAGTCAAACCAAACGTCTAAGGTATCACGAACCGCGTTGTACTGTTCAGCATCCGTACCAATGAACTCAGATGCATCACGGTTATACCAACCATCAATGCCTTCTTGTTCGATCAGTTTAGCAACATCTTCAATCAGCTCAGGCGTACGTGGATGCAATTCGTTGGTGTCTTTATGTACGAAGAATGGAATTGGCACACCCCAAGTACGTTGACGCGAAATACACCAGTCTGGACGACCTTCGATCATCGATTGAATTCGGTTTTTACCCCAATCTGGCACAAAGCTGATGTCATTTTCGATTGCATTCAGTGCATTCTGACGTAAACCTTTGGCATCCATGCTGATGAACCATTGTGGGGTTGCACGGAAAATGATCGGTGTTTTATGACGCCAACAATGCGGATAGCTATGTTTGATTGGAATATGTGCCCAAAGCTTATTGTTGTCAGCCAGCGCTGCAATAATTTTTGGATTGGCTTTATAAATGTGCTCGCCTGCAAATAGGGGAGAGGTTGGTAAATACACCCCATTACCACCAACAGGATTGTCCACTTTTAAGTTGTACAACAAGCCGACTTTATAATCGTCCACACCATGGCCTGGTGCAGTATGTACTGCACCCGTACCACTGGTTGCAATCACGTGCTCACCCAAAATCACAGGCACTTGGCGCTCAGTAATTAAAGGATGCTGTAATTGTAAATTTTCAAGCTTAGCACCTGTAAAATCTGCCAAGACTTCAAACGTTATGTAACCGTAGCGTTCAATTGCCGATTCAACCAAATCTTTTGCAAGAATAAAGTTTTGATCAGCTTTTTCTTCACCACGTGCTTTTACTAACTGGTATTCGATATCGGTATGTACTGCAACGGCTTGGTTGGCTGGAATGGTCCAAGGCGTCGTTGTCCAAATCACCATATCGGTTGAATCAGTCACGCTCACGCCTAGACGTGCAGATAAATCCGCAAGATCAATAACGTTGAAACCGACATCAATCGCATCCGATTTTTTATCTTCATATTCAACTTCAGCTTCAGCAAGTGCTGAACCACAGTCTAAACACCAGTTGACGGGTTTAAGACCCGGCTCAATATGACCTGCTTTGGCAATTTCACCGAGTGAACGAACGATGTCTGCTTCTTGTTTGAAGTTCATCGTCAGATAAGGATTGTCCCAATCCCCAAAAACACCCATGCGTACGAAGTCTTTCTTTTGCAATTCGACTTGTGTGTAAGCATATTCACGGCAATGTTTACGGAATGTTGCAGCATCGACTTTAACGCCAACCTTACCGACTTTTTCTTCAACTTTCAGTTCAATTGGTAAACCGTGACAGTCCCAACCTGGAACATACGGTGCATCGAAACCATCCATCACACGGCTTTTGATGATGATGTCTTTGAGGACTTTATTGACTGCATGACCGAGGTGAATTTGACCATTGGCATAAGGAGGGCCGTCATGAAGCACATATTTTTTCTTGCCAATACGCGATGCACGAATCTGCTGATAAATGTTGTCGGCGTACCACTCTTCTAACCATTTTGCTTCTCGTACTGCAAGATTTGCTTTCATCGCAAATTCAGTACCTGGCAGGTTTAACGTGGCTTTATAATCCACAGCATTTTCAGTAGTTTGCTTATCGCTCATGCAAGTTGTCTTCCAATTAAATCAGTCTTAAGCTGACGCATTTTTCAATAAAATTTGGGGGATTTAAAAGGGGAAGTTGGGAGTATTGAGTCGAAAATCAAGCAATTTTTCAACATCATCATCAATTCCCGCTTTTAATGCTTCAAGCGAAGGGTAGTCCTTTTCACCATGTAAATAGTTCAAAAACGTCACCCGCATTAATAGGCCATACAGATTAGCAGAAACATCAGGAAAATGTACTTCTAATCGCCATTCTGGACGTTCTTGTTGGATGGCTGGACGCGTTCCAACATGACCTGCACCAAACAAACTTGTCGACATATAGCCTGCGATGCCCAATTGGTCTGGATGATCCTTTTTAACTTTCTGTTTTAACGATTCAGTTTCACACAATACATCTACGCCATAAATTCCATTCAAACAGGGTTTGTGACGATTTAAACGAACATTAATGGTTGGAAAGTCGATGGTACGTCCAATTTGGTCACCATATTGTACACGACCAATAATACTATAAGGACGACCCAGTAACTTTGCAGCTAAGGCTAAATCACCTGCCTGTAATGTTTGACGAATTCGAGTAGAGCTGACTCGCTCATTGCCCAATTCTATGGTATGCAAATTCGTGACCTGAAAACCGTAAGCATTTAAAAATTCACTGTTACCTTGACGGTTTTTTCCAAAATGAAAGTCGTCGCCTAAAACCAAATGTTCAGTATTGAGTTTATTTTTTAAAATTTCTGCAAATTGCTCTGCACTTAAGCTACGGAAATGATTATCAAATTTAGCAATCGCGATATAATCAACGCCTAATTCTGTTAAATATTCAACTTTTTCACGCAATGAACTAATACGTGGAGGTGCCTCATAGCCTTTAAAAAACTCTAAAGGTTGTGGTTCAAAAATCATCACCAACGTTTTTAAATTTTGTTTTGCTGCCAGTTGTTTTAATTGTGCAATCATGGCTTGATGACCCAAATGTACACCGTCAAAATTACCAATCGTCACGGCAGTCTTTGGCAATTGAAAATTGGGTGTTAAAGCATTCAAGCGGAGCAGCTTCATGGGCGAATCAATAAACAAGAAATGATTAGGACTATATATTGCCATAATCTTTGGCTTTCGTCTTGTCGTTGTGTTTTTAGGCCAGCTTTTTTCACAAACAATAAAATTTATATCAATATTAATGATATTAAGAATAAATATTAATCAGTTTTTCTTATTTAAAAGAAGTTTTAAACTGTCTATATCGCCACTTTATAGGTTTCCAGTGATGAATAGACCTTTTCAACAACTACCGCAGATGCAGGATCTCATTCGACATTTTACCCCGAATTGGTTTGCTGTGACGATGGGAACAGGAGTTTTGGCTCTGATTGTCGCTGAATTACCGTTTGATTCGTTTTTAATGGGGCAAATGGGGACTATTTTATGGCAAATGAATATGCTGATATTCATCTTGTTTTCAATATTGTATGGCTTGCGTTGGTTGATTTTTCCACACGAAGCGAGACAAATTTTTAAACATGCCAGTATGAGTTTGTTTTTAGGCGCGATTCCGATGGGACTGGCCACTATTTTGAATGGATTCTTGAAATTCGGCGTGCCCTTGTACGGGGATACTGCTGTTCAGATTGCACAAATGTTGTGGTATATCGATGTTGTGATGGCGCTTGTAATTGCTTGGATTATTCCATTTTGTATGTATAGCATACAGCAGCATGACTTAAAAACGATGTCTGCCGTGTGGTTATTGCCGATTGTCGCCTGTGAAGTTGCTGCCAGTTCAGGTGGGTTATTGCTCGCACATCTGCCGATGGGACAACAGGCGGTTGCAATATTATTGGGCAGCTATGTGCTTTGGGGTATTTCAGTTTTACCTGCATTCGCAATTTTAAGTATTTTAATGCTGCGTTTGGCACTTCATCAATTACCAGCGAAAGAACTCGCAATCAGCAGTTGGTTGGCTTTAGGCCCTATTGCAACGGGTGCATTGGCCTTACTGTTATTAGGTGCTCAAGCTCCGCAAGTATTGGCAGTGATTGGGATGCAAAGTTTAGGAGAGATCTTTCAGCAGGTGGGTGTTTTCGCCAGTTTGATTTTATTGGGCTTTGCGACATGGTGGTTTGGAATCGCTGTTTTGACGACTCTGAAGTATGTTCAAGATTTGCCTTTTAATTTAGGTTGGTGGGGGCTTACTTTTCCATTGGGGGTATTCAGTTTAGCTGTGCTGAACTTGGGCCATCAGATGAATTTATTGTTTATTTCTCAGCTCGGATATGGCTTTGCCACGATTTTAATCCTGCTCTGGATTATGGTCGCTTATAAAACCATACAGGGCTTTTATCAGGGGCATTTATTTTTCTCTCCCTGTTTGAAAGCATATTTGGACGAACAACGTTAAAACATCTTTTCTTTAAGCGTATTTATATCTATAAATACGCTTCATTTTAAAATGACAGTTTAGACAAGTGGCATCTATGATTTGCAGAGCTTTGGTTTTTCATTTTTAATGTATGCAGTTTTTGGTGGGGTATAGGTAAAGTAATGTCCGATTTGGCTTTAATCATGGCGCTTCCAAATGAATCAAAAGATTTGTTTGAACAGGCAGGCATTCAAGTGCATTACAGCGGTATAGGAAAAGTGAATGCAGCATTCAAAGCCTTTGAAGTCATTCAGAAAACGGGTTGTAAAACCTTGTTAAACTTGGGGAGTGCTGGAAGTTCACATTTCGATGCACATGCATTGGTTGAAGTGATGACGTTTGTACAACGTGATATGGATGTTTCACCTTTGGGTTTTGCAGTTGGGGTCACTCCGATGGATCATGATCATCCTGCGGATATTCATTTAGAGACTTATTTTCAGCATTTGCCGAATGGCATTTGTGGAACAGGGGATAGCTTTGAAATTGGATTACCCAAAGTTCCTTGTCACTTGGTTGATATGGAAGGTTATGCCTTAGCCAAAGTGTGTAAAAAATTGGATGTACGCTTAATTTCTGTCAAATATATTACAGATGGTGCAAATGACAGCGCACATTTAGATTGGGAAGAAAATTTATTATTGGGGGCACAAAAAATGTTAGCTCTTTATCAGCATCATTTTGTTTAAAGGCCAAAGCCGTTATTTTTATTATAAGAATTATTTATTATTAAGTCATTTATAAAAAATTTGGCGACCATAGAACGCTATGGTCGTATGCCAAAATGATCCATCTTGATCATTCAACATTTTAAGCGCGAGGAATAACGCCGTACAACATCATATGCACACTATGTTGAATAATCCGCTGTTGCATACTGCGATTGCGTAAGGTTTTACCCGTAACCATTTCCATTTGGGTTGCAAAATCTGCATAGTTTTGAGTAATGGCCCAAATATTTAAAATTAAGAGTTCAGGATCAATTTGGGCTGAAATTTTTCCTTGCTCTTGCCAAGTGCTAATGACTTTGGCTTTACGTTTAAATAATTTCTTTAATGGACCCTTCAAGATTGGCAAAATATGCGGTGCCCCTTGAATGACCTCTAAAGCAAACAAGCGAGATGCTTTGGGTTGGGTACGAGAAACTTCAATTTTTTGCAATAAATAATTGGTGATGGCTTCTTCAGGTTCAAGCTCAGCTTCTAACATTTGTAAAGGGGCCAGCCATTTTTGTAATACTGTGGTCAGTACCTCGACATATAGGGCTTCTTTATTTTCATAATAATAGAAAATATTGGATTTATGCATTTCAGCAATTTGAGCAATCTCATCTAAGCTTGCCCCACTAAAACCATATAGGGAAAAGACATCTAGCGCTGCATTAAGCAGTTGGTGTCGTTTTTGAATACTCTTTTTTTGTTCCATCGGCCATTTAAAGACAATTAAAAGTGGAACCGTAAATTGTACGACAAATCGGCAGACTTGTGCATAGACAAAGGATTTTAATTTTAGATCACTTTAATATTCTTTTTTTAGATCAATGATTAAAGAACAACATTTTGAAGTTGTGTAAAAATAGAGACATCACAGTAAAATTGACTTTTAAATAAAATTAAATGATTCAATTAAAATAATTTTCTGAATTTTGAAATTGATTGGTAGTGATAAAATTAACTGTATATTTAGCTTAAGAATAAAATTAAAAATTAGATTTACTTTAAGATGCGGGAAATGAGCAAATACCATTCATCGGGATGTGCCCATTTCAATGATCCAACATCAAGTGGCCAATACCGCATTTAGAATTTGTTGTTCTAATTCGCTAAAGGCATAGTTCTTTTGCCTTGGTCGTGGTAATTCCACTTTAAATTGTTTTGCGATCTGCCCTTGGTCAAGCAAAATAATCCGATCTGCCAATTGAACAGCTTCACTGACATCATGGGTCACCAAAATGGCGGTAAAACCCTGTTCAAGCCATAATTTTTCAATCAAGTTTTGCATTTCTAGTCGAGTCAGCGCATCTAAAGCACCTAAAGGTTCATCCAGTAATAAAATTCGTGGTTTATGTGATAGGGCGCGTGCAAGAGCAGTTCGTTGTCTTTGCCCGCCTGAAAGTTGTGATGGCCAAAAGCCCGCTTTTTCTTTAAGACCAACTTTTTCCAACAAAGTAGAGGCATTCGCTTGGTCTTGCTTAGCCAAACCTAACTGTACATTTTGTTCAATACTTCGCCATGGCAATAGTCTAGGATCTTGAAACATCACCCGAATATCATCACTATTAATCCCTTCACGAATATGACGGGCCGATTTAAATTTAATTTCGCCATAACTTGGCTGTTCTAAATCAGCAATTAAACGTAATAACGTACTTTTACCACACCCACTTCGACCGACAATCGCTAAAAATTCACCTGGTTGAATATGTAAATCTAAATCTTCTAGAACTTTTACTTCAGCATAAAATTTATACAATTGCTCAATCAGAATTTCTGCACCTGTTACAGCATGTGGATTGATGTCAGGTGAAGCCGAATGATCAGCAATGATCTTATTCTTCGCGACATGTTGTCCTAAACTTAAATCAGTCATCATGTACTCCTTATTCTTGGTATCCCGCATGCCAGCGCAGCAAGTATTTTTCCAAACCAACAGCCAATACATCTGCCAGTTTACCTAGTAATGCGTAAAGTAATATTCCAACTAAAACGATATCTGTTTGTAAAAACTCACGAGCATTCATGGTCATATAACCAATACCAGACTGTGCAGAAATTGTTTCAGCCACAATCAGTAGTACCCAAACTAGACCCAGTGCAAAGCGCAGACCGACTAAAATAGAGGGCATCGCACCCGGTAAAATGATTTCTTTATACAATTGCCAACGCGTTAAGCCGTAGCTTTTTCCCATTTCAATCAGTTGAGGGTCGACTGAGCGAATGCCATGGTAGGTGTTAATGTAAATAGGAAAAAATACCCCAATCGCGACTAAAAATAGTTTTGCCGATTCATCTATGCCGAACCATAAAATCACCAAAGGAATAAGAGCCAAAGCAGGAATATTTCGGATCATCTGCAAAGTGGTATCCAATAAGTTGGATGCGATTTTAGATGAACCGTTCAGTAAACCTAAAAATAAACCCAAGCCACCACCTACGAGCAAGCCAAGCAAGGCGCGTCCAGCACTGACTTTAACGTGTTGCCACAGTTCGCCATTCATGAGCAAATGCCAAAAAGCGCTAATAACAGCAGTGGGTGCAGGCAAAATTCGGCTTTCTAACCAACCGACACTGGAGGCAGCTTGCCAGATAACAATTAAAATGAATGGAACCAACCAAGGCAATAAGGGTCGTCCAATTCGTGTTCCACGTGAAACCTTTTTTTTAGTTAAAGTTTCTGCAGAAATAATATGCGTCATTAAGCCAACTCCTGAGACTGCTTATGCTGTTTAGCAGCATCGGGCACGTAATTATTCGCCACAACTTCTCCAAATGGCCCTGTCAAATTCGGTTGAACTAATTTTTGTTGTGTTTGTAGCGGCAGTAAAGGGAAGACCAATTCGGCAAAACGAATCGATTCTTCAAGATGAGGATAGCCTGAGAAAATGAAGGTACTGATCCCTAAGTCTGCATATTCCTGAATGCGATCGGCAACAGTTTGCGGATCACCGACCAATGCTGTACCCGCACCGCCACGAACCAAACCGACACCTGCCCATAGATTGGGTGATACTTCTAATTTACTGCGATCACCATTGTGTAATTCCGCCATACGACGCTGCCCAACAGAATCCATAGTTTTGAATTTGGCTTGTGCAGCAGCAATGGTTGCATCATCTACATATTGAATCAGTTCATCTGCTGCTTGCCATGCTTGTTCAGTGGTTTCACGTACAATGACATGTAAGCGGATACCATAGTTAAGTTCACGACCTTTGGCCTGAGCTTTGGCTTTAACCACAGCAATTTTATCTTTAACTGCTTCAGGCGGTTCACCCCAAGTTAAATAAGTGTCAACTTGTGAGGTTGCCAATTCAATCGCATCTTCAGATGAACCACCGAACCAAAGTGGTGGATAAGGTTGTTGAATGGGGGGATAAAGTAATTTCGCATCATCCACACTCAGGCGTTCACCGTGAAAGCTAAAACTTTCGCCTGTGTGTGAGCGAGTCAGAATTTCGCGCCAGATTTTGACATATTCATTGGCTGTTTTATAACGGGTAGAATGATCCTCATAAACACCATCACCTTGGAGTTCCTTTTCATCTCCGCCTGTCACCAAGTTTAGTAAAACGCGACCATTTGATAATCGGTCAAACGTAGCTACCATTCGTGCTGCCAAGGCAGGCGTAGTAACACCTGGGCGTAAGGCAACTAAAAATTTTAAATTTTTGGTTGCATCAATCAGGCTGGCTGCGGTCAGCCATGGATCTTCACAAGAACGTCCAGTGGGAATCAGCACACCTTCATAACCCAAATGATCTACTGCGACTGCAATCTGTTTCATGTAGCTATGATCCACTTGACGTGCACCTTTGCTCGTACCTAAATAACGACTGTCACCATGAGTGGGAATGAACCAGAAAATTTTCATATTGTTATCCTAATAAATGAATTTTTAAATAGATGATGATTATTTGCCTGTCCAAACGGCTTGCTTCACCTGAATTGAATGAGGAATAAGCTTGAGTTCACTAAAACGGTTGGCGAGTTGTTGTTGATCGGCAATGACTTTGCTATTTAAGGGAGCAGCAGCAGAAGGCCTCGGGCGTCGGTCAATAAACACTTGGCTGACTTGTGTTTTTAAGCCTGTATTCTGTCCAATGGTTTGCGCTGTTTCAGCCCGATGGCTTTGTACCCATTGATCTGCGACATTGATTTGCTGAATAATGCTTTTGATCGCACGTGGATGCTGTTTGACAAAATTGGGTGCAGCCAAATAAAAAGTGTAGTTTGGGCTAAGGCCTTGGCCTGATGCCAAAACTTTGGCTTGATCTTCAAGTTGCGCAGAAGCGTAGTAAGGATCCCAAATAGCCCATGCATCGACAGCACCTTTTTGGAAAGCTGCACGGGCATCAGCAGGGCTGAGCCAAATCGGCTGAATATCTGACCATTGCAGTCCTGCTTTACGAACTGCTTGTAGCAACAAATAATGTGCACTTGAGCCTTTTTGCAAGGCAATTCGTTTACCTTTTAATTGTGCTAACTGGGTTAGATCCGAATGTTTCGG
The DNA here is from genome assembly GCF_900095025.1 of Acinetobacter albensis. Taxonomy (GTDB): domain Bacteria; phylum Pseudomonadota; class Gammaproteobacteria; order Pseudomonadales; family Moraxellaceae; genus Acinetobacter; species Acinetobacter albensis. The sequence continues at coordinate 13,906 of NZ_FMBK01000008.1, forward strand.
CACTAAAATAGCCGACGTTAACGGTTTGGCTGCTTCATAGGCAATGTAGTACAACGGCTTATTCGCTGCTTGTGCATACACAGGCGGTGTATCGCCTGTAACTCCTATATCCAGAGAACCGACTGCCAGTGCTTCTAAAATTTGTGGGCCAGCAGGAAATTCATTCCAAGTGATTTTTGCATTTGGAAATTCTTTCTCATACAGTTTTTGTTGTTTTGCAATCGCAAAATTAATTGAGCTTTTTTGAAAACCAATCCGCAATTTTTTGACAGTTGGATCAACCGCCCAACTTGCAGTTGAACTCAACATTGCACACGCCAACAATAAAGTCATCATGCCACGATTACGGGGATTAAACCTGATAGACGTTTTATGTTGTACAAGATGTTGAGTCATTTATTCATCCTCTAAAGTTGAGTTGACTGGTCTGGTCTATGCTTAATCCAAACTTTGGATTTACATGGTTTTAAATGAGTAGGCTTAATGCGCCAAAATGGCGGCTTGAATATTAATTTTATTTGGAATGAGTTTTTGCTGATAAAAAGCATCCGCTACAAATTGCTGCTCTTTTGCAACTTGCGCTGTAATAGGTTTTACCCCAAAGCCCATCCGTGAAATTGAAGTCTTTAAAATTGCACTGTCTAGGCCAGTGGCTTTTTCTAATAGCTGAGCCGCTTCATTTTGATGTTGAGCCACCCAAGTTGTGGTTGTATTCAACTCATTCACCACAGTTTTTAAAAGCTCAGGATGTTGTTGGGCAAATTCACGATCTGCTAAATAAAACTGATGATTGCTGACCAGATTCTGACCGGTTGCCAGCACTTTTGCCCCCAGTTGTTTTTCTGCTGCAGCATAGAAGGGATCCCAAATGACCCAAGCATCTACGGCACCTTTTTCAAAGGCAGCACGGGCATCAGCAGGGGGTAAATACACCACGTCAATATCATCAAGTTTGAGCTGGTTTGCTTCGAGAACTTTGAGTAATAAATAATGTACATTTGAGCCTTTATTAAGGACAACACGTTTGCCTTTTAAGTCTTTTATGGACTGAATAGGAGAGTTCTTAGGAATAATCAAGGCTTCAGCTAAAGGTGCGGAAGGTTGGTTGGCAATGTAAACCAAATTTGAATTTGCAGCCTGTGCAAAGATTGGTGGCGCTTCACCTGCTTCACCAAATGACACACTACCGACATTTAAACCTTCCAGTAACTGTGGGCCAGCAGGGAATTCAATCCATTTGACTTTTATATTTTGGTCTTTCAATACTTTTTCTAAAGTACCGCGCTCTTTCAAAATGGGTAAAACACCATATTTTTGATAGCCCACATTTAAGGTCAGCGTTTCTGCCTCTTTTTGAGCACAGCCAGACAACAGGATTGCACTTGCAACTAAAGTGGATAAAACGCGTGATTTGTTCCAAAAACTGGTCTGAAAGGTGCTCACAAAAGACTGCTCCGAAATAGAAAGATTCAATATTGAATACAGGCTAAAGCCTTTTCTATTTCGAAAATAATAAAAAAATCGCAATTGTTCATGAATAAAAAAGATAAACTAAAAAACGTAAAGCTTAGCTAAAAATATGCTAGAGAAGAGTCTGACAAAAATGAGCCTGAAAATTTTAAGTTTTTGATATTATTATTAATTTAAATTTTCTTGATTCACTCTCATTAAATGGATGAAAAAATAAAATAGCTTATATGCGTATGTTTTGATGCAAAATAAATAACGATATCAACATTACAGATATCAACATATAAAAAAAGCCACTTAAAGTGACTTTTTAAAAACCAATGAATTTCTTTGATAGTTATACATTGCCTGACGCGCGTTCGGCAGATCATCCACATTGGCAGGTTCAAAACCATGTTCAACAAACCAATGTGCAGTACGTGTAGTCAAGACAAAAAGTTGCTGAATCCCCATACTTTTTGCTTTGTCTTGTAAATAATTCAGAATTTGACTGCCACGATTAGACTGGCGATAAGTCGGATCGACTGCGACACAGGCAATTTCAGCAGATTTCAACGTATTTTCTGCATGAGGAATCGGATACAGCGCGGCACAGGCTAAAATCATACCATCACGTTCAATCACAGAAAATTGTTCAATTTCACTTTCTAAACGTTCCCGTGAGCGATAAACCAAAATGCCTTCTGCCTCAAGTGGACGAAGTAAATTCATTAATCCTCCGACATCCTGAATAGTCGCAGTACGGACTTCTTCATAATGTGCATCGGTCATCATGGTGCCAGAACCATCACGAGTAAATAGTTCTTCAAGAAGTGCACCATCAGAGGTATAGGAAATCAGATGGACACGATTGACACCTTTAAGGCAGGCATTTTTGGCATCGCGTAACTGTAAAGCAATATTGGGATTGAAATCTTGGTATTGCAAAATATACTGATCCAGTTGATGGGGAGCAATTTCACGTTGTAATTGTCCCATTGCATTAAATAAACCCGATTGTTTACCCAAAAAAATCAATTTATCCGCTTTTAATAAAATTGCAGTATTGGTGGCGACTTCTTCTGCAACCAAATTAAAGACTTCACCCGTATTGGAATATCCCGTTGGACCAAGCAAAACAATATTATGATTTTCCAGATGGCGTTGAATGGCATCTGTATCGACCGTGCGTACTTCGCCCGTCAGCTGAAAGTCAATACCATCTCGAATGCCATAGGGTTTTGCTGTCACAAAATTACCTGAAACCACATCAATACGTGCACCATACATTGGAGAGTTGGCGAGTCCCATCGACAGTAAGGCTTCAATTTGCAGGCGAATCGAGCCTACTGCATTCATTACACAACTTAATGATTCACGGGTAGTAATACGACGGTGCTGATGAAATGGCGTTTGAATAGCACTGGTTTTTAAATTCTGATTAATTTGCGCACGTGCGCCGTGTACCAAAATGAGATGAATCCCTAAAGAATGCAGCAGGGCAATGTCATGCACAATATGTTGGAAATTCTCATGTTGTACCGCTTCGCCATCAAACATAATGACAAACGTTTTATTCCGATGAGCATTGATATAAGGCGCAGAATGTCGAAACCAATGCACATATTGCAAAGTTGTGCTTTGTGACGTTTCCGATGAATTCGTATGCATACCTATCTCAAATCAAGAATAAAAACTTAGCTATGATTCTAATCAAAAAAAAGCCCAGAGGAAGGATAAAATAAAAAAAACACCTTAAGCGCAGTTAAGGTGTTTTAAAAAGAAGAAAAGACTTAAGCCAAATGGCTAGATTTTAGTGCTTAGCCTTGAATACGGATAATACGGTTGTTTCGTTCATTGACCAGTACATAATCGCCATTCACCTTGTACCATTGCTGATTACGACTCACTTTAGGTAAACGACGCGCTTCACGGTCACTGACTTCAAAGCGAGAGTTGCTGTATTGACGCGGTAAAGTTTGACCGGTACGCCAATCACGGCTTGGATTTACACGTTTGTTATCATAACGATTTTGTTCATAACGGTTGTTATTGTCCCAGCGCTTGTCTTGATGCGACTGTGCATGATTATAACCTTGACGATCATCATAACGATGATCTGGTGCTGCCATCGCAGAAGTGGCAATTAGTGCGGATAATGAAAGTGCAAGAGTCGTTAAAAGTTTTTTCATGATGTTCACCTTAGATGATTTTTTAGAGATCTTTTCGATAGATCAAAATTAACCAAAAAGTAGAGATAAAAAATGAGAGCTGTATAGGTGAATTGTGAAATTGATGGAGAAATAAAGAAGAGTTAGCATTTGTCAAACATACTGAATATAAAAGCCTGCGCCTAAAAGCGGCAGAGAGAAAACAAAAAAAAGCTCAAACCAAAGTTTGAGCTTAAATTTTATCGCTTTAAATTTTTAAAAGCCTTTAATTTGTACAATATTATGACTGTCTGAATCGACTAAAATGTAGTCATTGTTGATTTTGTACCATTGTTGGTTGCGCGAAGGCTTGGGTAAATCGAGATTTTTATAATCGACCTTATAACCATTGCCGCGATAATGCTGTGGCATGACATAACCCGTTTGCCATTTATGCTGTTGCAAACGTTTTACGCCACGTTCTTCACGACCACGGCGTTTATCTTGCATACGCTCATCGTCATCATCCTCACGGAAATCTCGATTTTTATTCGATTCTTGATGACGCGGATGATCCCAACCACGACTTCTATCCTGTTTATCGTGAGGTGCAGCAGTACTGACACTGCTTGCCATCAATGCACTGAAAGAAATTGCCAAAATTGTCAAAATCTTTTTCATGTTGAACCCTCATAAAAAAAAGTATTAATTTCATTGGACTTAATGTACAAAAAAATTGCAGAGAAACTGTGAAGATACGGCACTCATTTATTAAAAAATACAGAGACATTCAGGAGATGCTGAAAAATAAGTGCTAAAGCTGCCCAAATTTAAAACTACTTGATTGAGTTTTCAACATGATAAAACAGCTGTATAGAGAAGTAAAAATGAATAAATAAATTCTAGCAAAATTTCAGTCTGGATTTTATTTCAGTCAGATAGACTGGCCTGTCAAAAGGTCGCCATATTGAGGCTAAAGCTTGAGCTGGAATAAAATGACCTAATTCCACTGCTCTGCCAAATTTTGTAGAGAATAGACCGCTTTAGCAATATCTTCAGCCCGCTGGACATCATCCAGTCCTTGAATGAGCAGATGAGAAAGTTGTAACTGTTCAATAAAACCAATCATTTCAATTTTACGTTTTAAATCAATCATGTCACTTTCCTGAACATATATTCTAAATTACAGATCAGCTTAGATTAATTTTTTAATTTGTAAAACCGAATATTATTGTAAAATTCATCTAAAAATGCGATTTAGATTGAGTTCGATTTTGCCTAATAAAAAGGGAGTTCTTAAAACTCCCTTTTACACGCTTTTTTATTTAAACCCTAGTCTTGGGCATCAATACTTTCACCATTCATATGCAAACTATCATCACCCATGAGGTATAAATAGCCAGGCATAATCATTTCAGGTGTTGCTAACGTTTTAGGATCTTCATCAGGATAGGCTTTAGCCCGCATTGCAGTACGGGTTGCACCTGGATTAATGCAGTTAAAACGTATATTCGGATGAACATTTTCTTTTGCAAACAGTTGACTGACCGCTTCAATGGCAATTTTTGACACTGAATATGCACCCCAACATGCCCGTGCTTCTCGACCGACACCGGAACTTGCAAAAACCACCGAAGCATGTTCAGATTTTTCGAGTAATGGCAAAAGCTCTTGAGTCATGATAAAGGGTGCACGTAAATTTACAGCCATGACATCATCCCAGACATCCGCAGGATAATTCGCCAATTCGGTCCGTTCACCCAAAATACCCGCATTATGTAAAATGCCATCTAAGCGACCAAATTGCTTTTCTAAGGTATCGACCAGAAGCTCATAATCTCGAGACGAGGCACTCGACAGTTGTAAAGGCAAAATAGCAGGTTGTGGTGCACCTAAACTTTCAATCTCATCATAAATGACTTCAAGCTTATTGAGCGTACGGCCATGCAAAACAACGGTTGCACCATGTAGTGCATAACTGAGCGCTGCTGCACGACCAATACCATCGCCCGCACCCGTAATCAGGATAATGCGATCTTTTAATAGATCTGGGCGAGGCTGATATTCTGAATATTTCATGTTATACCTCCTCGTTTATCGTGTTGTTATATCTTTATGAAATGCGTGGATCAATATTTTGTTTTGGAGTTACACGTTGTTGGATCACTTGATGTAATTCTTCAACTGTATTGACTATACAATCCGCTTGCCAAGCTGTTAAGTCATCTTTGTGTTGCAATGGTAAATAACCATAAGCAGCCAATATAGTATACATCTGGGCATTGCGTCCCGCGTCTATATCACGTGGATGATCCCCGATATAAATACAGTCCTGAGGGTCGAGTTTAAGCTGTCGTGCAGCCAGATACATCGGCTCAGGATCGGGTTTTGTATGGGTGACATCTTCTGGGCAAACCAATACAGCACAGCGCTGATCTAAATGGAGTGCTTTAAGTAAAGCTTCACTGAGCCAACGTGGTTTATTGGTCACAATCCCCCACGGAATATCTTGGCTTTCCAGTTGTTCAAGTAAAGCATACATGCCTTCAAATAGATCCGTTTCTACCGCGATATCTTCACCGTAAGTATCTAAAAAGCGCTGTCGATGGGCGAGAAATACGGGGTCTTCGATCTCCAATTCTGGATAGACCAATTTCACCATGGCACGTGCACCTTCAGACACTTGAGTACGAATTAAATCCGCTGTTACAAGGTCGCAGGGTTTATTGCGACACATCTCCTGAATAATGCGAATAAAATCAGCTGCTGTATCAATTAAAGTTCCATCAAGATCAAAGAGAACGGCTTTCATGGCTTCTCTTCTTTAATGGTGTAGACCATATAATTGACATCGACATTGGGTGCCAGCCAATAGCGTTTGGTGATTGGATTAAAATGTAAACCAATCATGTCTTTTAGCTGTAACCCTGCTTCACGAATATCGTGCGCCAGTTCAGATGGTTTAATAAATTTACGATAATCATGTGTGCCTTTAGCCAACATGCGTAATACATATTCTGCACCAATAATGGCAAACAAATATGATTTTGGATTGCGGTTAATGGTCGAAAAAAACACATGACCACCTGGTTTGACCAAGGCATAACAGGCCTGAATAATCGATGCTGGATTAGGCACATGCTCAAGCATTTCCATACAGGTCACGACATCATATTGTCCTGCTTGCTCTAGAGCGAGTTGTTCAACTGGAACTTGACAATATTCAATATTGTTAACACCTTCTTGTTCAGCATGAATACGCGCCACATTTAGAGGCGCCAACCCCATATCGATGCCCAATACATCAGCTCCGCGTCGTGCCATGCTTTCCGATAAAATACCGCCTCCACAGCCAACGTCTAATACTTTTTTACCGGCGATACCACCCGAATGTTCATCAATCCAGTTTAAGCGTAATGGATTAATTTGGTGTAGTGGACGGAACTCAGAATGCTGATCCCACCATATGGCTGCGAATGCTTCAAATTTGGCAATTTCTTGTGGATCAACATTCAATTGCGACATCGGGGTCACCTCAATCAAGTCGTTATAATTTAAAAAAAGTTATAGGGGCTTAGTGTAGCGTTTATTCAAAAAAAAGCGATAAAAGCGATAAAAAAGTTCACAGAATGAAAACGAATTCAGCATAATTGATTTATAGTGATCGCATAAACTTATGATAATGATTTAGAGGACAATAAGGTCAATGAAAAAATTCCTTTTAGGTGGTCTGACAACTGCTATTTTTGCTTTTTCTGGCACAGTAATGGCCGCCGATTTTGTGGCAGGCAAAGATTACACCGTCATTGCCAACCCAGGTAAAGTTCAAGTTCCTGGCAAAATTGAAGTACGTGAGTTCTTTTGGTACGGTTGTCCGCATTGTTTTAAACTTGAGCCACATATGCAGGCTTGGTTAAGAAAAATTCCGAAAGATGTCAACTTTATCCGTACTCCTGCTGCAATGAACCCTGTGTGGGAGCAAGGTGCGCGTGGTTATTATGTATCTGAAGCATTAGGGGTTCGCAAGAAAACCCATTTACCTTTATTCCATGCGATTCATGAAGGTGGTCAACAAATTTTTGATCAAAAATCACAAGCAAAATTCTTTGTGAAATATGGTATCCCAGAAGCTAAATTTAACAGTATGTTCAATTCATTTGCGATCACCTCAAAAGTTGCTCAAGCCAATAAATTGGCTCAACAATACCAGCTTACCGGTGTTCCTGCAGTCGTGGTGAATGGTAAATATGTGGTGCAAGGTGAAGATGGGAAAGTCACTCAAGTGGTCAGCTACTTGGTGGAAAAAGAACGTAAAGCAAAATAAGTACGTGTAGAATAAAAAACCCGCAATCTCTGCGGGTTTTTTTGTGATCAATTTTTATCATTATTTGATACCAAAATTTATACCCAATTATTCAGGTAGAGTGGAAGGGGCAGTTTCCCAATTGGAAATACCACGAAAAATTAATTGTACTTGGGTAATGGTTTGTATTTTAAATTGTTTCTGTTGTTCATTTTTTTCTGGGCTAGGTGCTTGACGATTAATATTGATCCATGTCATGGCCCAAGTAAAAGATAAATTAATGAGAATATTCGCCAAGACTTGTAAAGCTTGGGCATGACCCAAACGTTTTACAAGTTCAATTTGCGTCAGATCATTGGCTAAGTCTTCAATTAAAAAATGAATTTCTCTAGCAATCGCATGACGAATGACTTCAGAGCCGCCCCAACGTTCTGCAATCATAAATACCCAAGGTTCAGGATGCTGTTCTACTGCCTCAAAAAACAGATCTAAACTCATTTGGGTTTTGGTATTGGGTTGATAAATATAAGTCTGTCCGAGTTGATGCAAAATACCTTTCAAGTGCAAAGCGACCTGATCGACCAGTTCCAGCCCCAATTCATTCATATCTTGAAAATGTCGATAAAATGCAGTCGGAACCAATCCAACGTCTCGTGCGATTTCACGTAAGCTGATGCTACTAAAAGAGCGTCCAGAAGTGGTTAGAGCAACTGCTGCATCCAGAAGTGCTTGACGGCTCTGTTGTTTACGCTCATCCCGAATCGACATTCGACTACCCTAAAAAAATTCTGCATGAAGTCTACCAAAAAAAAACAAATTAAACGACGAATGTCAGTGTACGCCTGTTGACTGAAGTGAAAAATAAATATAGTGTACAACTGTTCACTATAAGAACATGTGTTCACTCAAATAAATAGCCAGCAATAAAAGAGGAACGTCATATGAGTCATGTGATGCAGTATCAACCGCAATGGGTTCGCGAAGATTTTGTCGACTTTATTGCTGAAAAAATAAACCCAGTATGGGCGTGGAAAAAAGTGAAAGCCACGCTAGTCAGCATTCAAATGATTGGTGATGACTTCTATCAAATTCAGCTTCAACCTAATCGGAACTTTGAGACAACCACCTTTCGTGCTGGACAAAGTATTTTAGTGACTGTGGTGATTGCAGGTGTACGTCAGCAGCGTAGTTATTCAATCGTCAAAATGACTGATACGGGCAACATACTGATTGCGGTAAAACGTCAAGGAAAAGTATCCAACGTTCTAACGAACTTAGCGGTAGCTACTGTGATTGAAATTTCTCAAGTTCAAGGCGATTTCACATTAAGTTCATCTCAACAGCCTATTCTGTTATTGGCTTCTGGCAGCGGTATCACTGCTATTTATTCAATTTTGCAACAGGCATTACGCCAAAATGTAAGTCAAATTGATCTAATTTATTTTAGTCGTGATCAGGCATTTCATGATGAATTGCAAAATTTGGCAAATCAACATACACAATTTAACTTTCACACGTTCAATACGCTGCAACAGAAGCAGCATTTAAGTTTAGAGCTATTACAAGATTTAGTTCCTAACTTTCAACAGCGTCAAAGTTATGCCTGCGGTGCACAAGGGATGATGCAAAGTATCAATCAAATTTATCAAGACTTGGGTCTTATCGAACACCTGAAACAAGAATATTTTCAGGCGATGGTCGATGAAAATGCATCCGTACAGCCAGTGGTATTTTTAAGAGCACAACAACAGTTTGAAGCAAGTACTAATTTGTTAGAAAGTGCAGAACGTGTAGGTTTAAGACCAACCCATGGCTGCCGTATGGGGATTTGTAATACCTGTACGTGTACCAAGGTCAGTGGTTCCACCAAGAACTTAATCACGGGTGAAATTGATCATGCCAGCAATACCCAAATTAAATTGTGTATTAGCCAAGCCGTCAGCCCAGTCGTCATTAACCTTTAGAAATAAAATAATATTCTCGCTGAGGAGAAGAACAATGAATATGTCAGTTAAGTTTTCAGAAGCCAGTAAATCGAAACATTTAAATGCAGCACAAATTGAACAATTTGGTCAACAAGTCGATGCGATTCGTCGTGAAATCATGGAAAGTATTGGCGAAAAAGATGCGCAATATATTTATAAAATACGCGATTTTGTGCGTTATAGCGAAATCGCATCTCGTGGTATGTTGATGTTCGGCGGTTGGATTCCACCAGTGTGGTTATTCGGTACAGGTTTATTGGGACTATCCAAAATTGTTGAAAATATGGAGTTGGGTCATAACGTCATGCATGGTCAGTTTGATTGGCTCAATGACCCAAGCTTAAATGGTGCCAATTATGATTGGGACACGATTTCTACTGGGGATGACTGGAAACATACGCATAACTATATTCATCATACTTATACCAATATTGTGGGTAAAGATCATGATGTTGGTTATGGCTTATTGCGGGTCAGTGAAGCACAAAAATGGGAACCCCGTTTTCTGTTGAATATTCCCTTGGCTATTCAATTGATGGTGTTTTTTGAATGGTATGTTGGCTTACAAAATCTACATCTGGAAGATGCGCTGATTTACAAGACCAGAACATGGAAACAGGTCTGGGAAGATTCAGCAAAATTTCGTCAGAAAGCCACCCGTCAAGTAGCGAAAGATTATATGTTTTTTCCTGTGATTGCAGGACCAAATGCTTTGCCCGTTTTGACAGGCAATGCGGTGGCCAATGTTATTCGTAATCTATGGTCATCAGCAGTTATTTTTAATGGTCATTTTACCGAAGATGCAGAAACCTTCGAAATAGATAATACTGAAAATGAAACACGTGCAGAATGGTATTTACGTCAAATTCGCGGTTCAAGTAATTTTACAGGCACAGAGTGGCTGCATATTTTAAGTGGCAATTTAAGCCATCAGGTTGAGCATCATTTATTTCCAGATATGCCCGCCAATCGTTATGCAGAAGCAGCACCTAAAATTCGCGCTTTGTGCGCTGAATATGGCATTCATTATAATGAAGCCAGTTTTATGCAGCAATTTGGAAGTGTTTGGGTACGTTTGGCAAAGCATTCTGTACCGAACTCGTGGACATCAACACTGCAACAGTCTAAGCAAAAATTGAAATCAATCTTGCGCTTCTAATGATGTCATTTCAGCACGATGAATAGATTGAAAATGGGAATTAATTTTTGGTCACGCTAAACAGCGAAGCAATCGGCTTGATGGTTTTTCTTCAATTGGCAAACATCCGATCAAACCTTCAGGCCTGCTTCTGTTATACTAGACCGCAATTAATTTTAGCCTTTATAGGATCCCTTATGCGTATCGACCAGCGTACCTTAGATCAATTACGTGATGTAAAAATCACCCGTAACTATACGCGTTATGCGGAAGGTTCAGTATTGGTTGAGTTTGGTCATACGAAGGTTTTGTGTACTGCAAGTATTGATAATTCAGTGCCGCGTTTCTTGAAAGGAAAGGGGCAAGGCTGGGTTACTGCTGAATATGGCATGTTGCCACGTTCAACTCATACTCGTAGTGACCGTGAAGCGGCACGGGGTAAACAAAGTGGTCGTACACAAGAAATTCAACGTTTGATTGGTCGCAGTTTGCGTGCCATGGTCGATTTGAAAAAACTGGGTGAAAATACCATTACTATTGACTGTGATGTGATTCAAGCTGATGGCGGTACACGTACTGCTGCGATTACTGGTGCAGCTGTGGCCCTCATTGATGCCATGAATGTCTTGCTTGAGAAGAAAAAAATTAAACAAGATCCGTTAAAAGGTTTAGTTGCTGCAGTTTCTGTGGGAATTTATCAAGACGAAGCTTTACTTGATCTGTGTTATGAAGAAGATTCTAGCTGTCAAACTGACTTAAATGTAGTAATGACACAAGCGGGTGAATTTATTGAAGTACAAGGCACTGCGGAAGAAAAACCGTTTACTCGTACACAGTGTAATGAAATGCTTGAATTGGCCGAGAAAGGGATTCAAACCTTAATTAAAAAACAACAGGACGCTTTAGGCTGGTAAGTTGTCTTAAATATAATAAACGCACTTTCGGGTGCGTTTTTTTATTGCTGGTTTATATGAAATGAAGATAAATCCAACTGGATACAAAAAGGGGGACATTACTGCACCGTTTTAAACATTGGCTTAATATCGACTTCATATTGACAGACTAGACTCCTGTTTTCTTTTTGAGGAGTTGCCTATGTTAAATATCTTTATCTTACTCATTTCTGTGGTCACTTTTGCTCTTATGACCAGTGATCCTAGAGCTTCGCAAAAATCAAACCAACAGTCTGTTTGGCAAAAACAAAAACCATCGGTTGAAATTCACGATTTAGCCGTTAAACCCCACAAGCAGAGCGATGAAGTTTAAGCATTGAAACGCATGGACAGGTCAATGGCTTTCACATCTTTGGTTAATACCCCCATAGAAATATAATCAACTCCAGAGCTTGCAATCTCACGCAAATTTTCAATGGTAATGTTGCCAGAAGCTTCTAATTTACAACGACCCGCAACATATTGCACTGCATCTATTCGTTGTTGTTGACTAAAATTATCGAGCATCACGATATCTGCATGGGCTTCTAAGGCTTGTTCAAGTTCATCCCAGTTTTCAACTTCAACTTCAACGGGTTTATTGGGCGCAATCAGACGTGCTTTGGTAATTGCTTGTTGAATACCCCCTGCTGCCATAATGTGATTTTCTTTGATTAAAAAAGCATCAAACAAACCTAAACGATGGTTTTTCCCACCGCCAACGCTCACTGCATATTTTTGTGCAATTCGTAAACCAGGGAGTGTTTTGCGCGTATCTAATAATTTTGTTTTTAAACCATCTAACTGTTTGACATAGTCAGCAGTCTTAGTCGCAACTGCTGAAAGGGTTTGTATAAAATTGAGAGCAGGGCGTTCAATCGTTAGTAGACTGCGTGCTGAACCAGCCAAGGTTAAAAAAGCTTGATTGGCTTCTACATGATCACCATCATTTTTAAGCCAAGTGACTTGTACATTGGCATCATAGGCTTGAATTAAGGCATTGACCCAAGGCTGACCTGCAAGCACCATATCTTCACGACTGATGATGGTTGCTGTGGCTTGTTCATCTTCAGGAGTTAATAAAGCAGTGATATCACCCTCACCAACATCTTCTTGTAAGGCCTGTTGAATATTGATCTGGATTGATTGTTCAAGCAAAGACTGAGATATGCTCATAAGTATTTCCGTATCTTTTTTAACCCATGAAAATTGCGCGTTATATTAGCATTGTTCATTTAAAAGAAATGTTTTTTCCCGCGATTTTATCTGTGCAATTTGAGATTTTAAGCTTAAAGTTTTAGGATTGCGTTAAAATGATCTGTTTATGCGAATTTAAGTTAGGATCACACTATGCAACCAGCACCATCTTTTCAGGTCATCGATGGTCAGTTAATCGGTGCGAGGCAAGTGCCTTCTGCAAATTATAATCAGCGTCCTGAACATACTGAAATTCAATTGCTGGTGGTGCATAACATTAGTTTGCCACCGTCGCAGTTTGGGGGCGGATATATTGAACAATTTTTTCAAAATCAATTGGATTGGTCTTTACATCCTTATTTTCAAAGCATTGAAGGTATGCAGGTTTCAACCCACTTGTTGATTTTGCGTACTGGTGAGGTTCTACAATTTGTCAATTTCAATGATCGTGCTTGGCATGCAGGACGTTCAAGTTATTTGGCTAAAAAAGAATGTAATGATTATTCTATTGGAGTGGAGTTAGAAGGGAGTGATGACCTGCCTTTTGAAGAGATTCAGTACACTGTTTTAGCTCAGGTCACGGCTGTATTGCAGACACATTATCCTAAAATATTGCAACATTTGGCGGGACATTCAGATATTGCACCTAATCGTAAAACAGATCCTGGACCATTTTTTAATTGGGTCAAATTCAGAACTTTATTGCAACAATTGAAGGCCAATAAATAATAGATCGACTTAATGATTTAACAACGAAATTCTAGATCGAGTTTCATTACAATAACGACTTATTTTAATACTAGGTGGAAACGATGGCGCTTTGGCGATCGACCTTTATTGTCAGTGCAATGACGATGTTGTCTCGGGTATTGGGTTTGGTTCGAGATATCGTTTTGCTTAATGTATTTGGCGCAGGCAAAGATTTCGATACCTTCGTGGTGGCATTTCGTATTCCGAATTTTTTTCGGCGACTGTTTGCCGAGGGCGCATTTTCGCAGGCTTTTATTCCGGTCTTAACCGAATATAAAACGACTAAAACCCATGCAGAAGTTCAAATTCTGATTAGTCGGGTGTTTGGTTGTTTAATGACCGTAATGTCGTTGCTGACTTTTGTGGCCATGGTGGCTGCACCCGCGGTACTCTATATTTATGCGCCAGGTTTCCACAACGATCCTGAAAAGTTTGATTTGGCAGTCGATATGTTTCGTCTCACGATTCCCTATTTATTGTTTATGTCACTCACTGCTTTTGCCAGTAGTATTTTAAACAGTTACGGTTCGTTCTCGACACCTGCTTTTGCGCCTGTATTACTTAATATCACGATGATTGCAGGCGCGTGGTGGCTAACACCCTATATGGCTGAACCCATTATGGCTTTGGGTTGGGCCGTCGTGGTTGCGGGTATTTTACAACTGGTGATTCAGATTCCTGAGTTATGGCGTAAAAATTTGCTGATTCCACCAAAAATTGATTTTAAACATGAAGGCGTAGATCGCATCATGAAGTTGATGCTACCAGCCTTGTTTGGTGTTTCAGTCACGCAAATCAATTTGTTGCTCAACACCATTTGGGCATCATTTATGCAAGATGGTTCAGTCTCTTGGTTATATAGTGCTGAGCGGATGACAGAGTTGCCACTGGGCTTGATTGGGGTGGCTATTGGTACGGTCATTTTACCTTCATTGTCTGCACGGCATGCTGAGCAAGATCAGTCAAAGTTTCGAGGCATGATTGATTGGGCAGCAAAAGTGATTATGTTGGTCGGTGTACCTGCGAGTATTGCTTTGTTTATGCTATCAACTCCTATTATTCAGGCATTATTCCAGCGTGGTCAATTTACGGTAGAAGATACTCAAATGACGGCAATGGCGCTGCAATGTATGAGTGCAGGCGTCATCTCTTTTATGTTGATTAAAGTTTTTGCTCCTGGTTTTTATGCCCAGCAAGATACAAAAACACCAGTACGGGTTGGATTGATGGCAGTTGCAGCCAATGCAATTTTAAATGTCATTTTTATTGGTTTTTTCAAGCTGATTGATTGGCAAGCAGAACATATGGCTTTGGCTTTAGCCTCATCAGGTTCGGCTTTAGTAAATGCAGGAATGTTGTATTTTTATTTGCATAAACGCGATATTTACCGTTTTGGGGCTCATTGGAAAAAACTATTCTTACAGTTTGCGCTAGCGAATATCACCATGATTGCAGCACTTTGGTACGCTTTAAGTTGGTATAATGGCGATGCTTCGCAATGGATACGTATTCTAGAAGTGGTGGGATTATGTGTGATTGGCGTGATTGCTTATGCAGTGGGCTTGTTGATTACAGGATTCAAACCCCGTGATTTAAAACCCTAAGATTTATTATTTAGCCTCTCTCAATTGATAAGACATCTACATTTAGAGTGGGATTTATTAAAAAAGATTAAAATACACAATAAAAAAGAGCCTAATAGTAGGCTCTTTTTTATATGAATTATTTGACTAAGCAAACTCTCTAAACTTTGCCTCGAGACAAGAAACCGACAATTGCCAAAATAACAGCAACCACGAGTAAAATAACAGCAAAATCTTTAGATAAGCCTGCAACCCCACCAAAACCAAGTAGACTGGCAATAAGTGCAATCACAGCAAAAATAATCGCCCAACGGAACATACGCTTTCTCCATGTGTTGTTGTTTTCAAAGTGAATTCAGTATAGGGCTTTGAAACATCTAAAAGTGTTATTCTTCTGTTTACAAAGTGTTGACTTTAATAATAAATGTATGATTTAAAGTAAAAATCAGATAACGACAATAATCATTTCAACAGGCTATAATAGTGATCATATTCACTCTTTTTTAATGATAATGTCTGAGTTATTACGAACAGAATTTTGGAAAACATACCCATTGGATGAACTTAATTCTGCTGAATGGGAGGCCTTATGTGACGGCTGCGGTTTATGCTGTCTGATCAAATTAGAAGATGAAGATTCAAATGAAGTGGCTTATACCAAAGTGGCCTGTAAGCTTTTAGATTGCCAAACGGCACGATGCAGTGATTATAAGCAGCGTTTTAAGTTTGTTCCTGATTGTATTCAATTAACCCCAGAAAAATTAGCCACCATTCATTGGCTACCCCCCAGTTGTGCTTATCGCCGTTTAAAAGAAGGTAAAAATTTACCGACATGGCATTATTTAAATACAGGTAGCCATGACAGCATAATTAAGGCCAGAAAATCGGCTGCGGGTCGTTGTATCTCTGAAAATAAGATTAATGAAGAAGAGATTGAAGATTATGTTGTACGTTGGGTACGTTGATTTAATTCATTATCTTTTATATCGATGAAATACCGTGCGTTTCTTATATACGCTATAGATGCTTTTGTTGAATTATAGAAATTCATCAGTTTTCTTTAAAAGTTGAGTCGCATCTTGCACCGACATGGCTCGATAGAAATAAAATCCTTGTCCCAAATCACAACCACAGGCTTTAACTGCTTCTAATTGTGCTAGATCTTCAATGCCTTCGACCAAGATATCTAAAGAAATACTCGCTCCAATTTGGCTAATCGCTTTGACAATTGCGATTGCAGAGGGGTCATGTTCTATATTTTCAATAAATTTACGATCAATTTTAATACAATTCACTGGGTAATTTCTTAAACGTGTTAGAGATGAATGGCCTGTACCAAAATCATCCAAGGCGATACTGATGCCACTTTTTTTAAGCATATTCAGAGCACGAATTACATAATCAGAACCACGTTCAGAAAGACTTTGTTCAGTAATTTCAATTTCAATCATAGAAAATGGAATATTAAACTGTGCCAATCTATTCAGCAACGTTTCTGCATAGTTGTCTCGTAAAAATTCAACGGGTGCGGCATTGATAGAAATAGGCAAGAGTTGCATACCCATCTCAAGCCACTGCGTCATATCTTTAAAAATTTTTAATTGCATGGTGGCACTAATGCGAGTGGCCAATTCGTAATCTTGGAAAGCTGAAAAAATATGCGCAGGTAATTGTATTTTTGCTTCTGCATCATACCAGCGTAGTAAGGCTTCAAAACCAATAACTTGTCCAGTTTGAAGGTTAACTTTAGGTTGATAAAACGGAAGAATTTTATTGTTGTGAATAATTTCTCGAGCAAGTGAAAGCTGTTTTGTGGTCATTTCTATGGCTTTAAACATAGCTGTTTTAAATACACGAATTCCACCGCGACCGCTAATTTTAAGATCGTTCAGGGCAATATCTGCACAACGTAATAAATTTGAACTGTTTTGAGCATCCTGAGGATAGATCGCACAACCAATACTCATCCCCCCATTGATATATTGGCCTGAATAGCAAATCGGAATATTCAGTTGTAAACGCGCAGTTTTTGCAATGTTTAATAACGTATTTTTATCACTCAGATTTGGAACAATAATGGCAAACTCATCTCCACCTAAACGCGATACAATCACATCATCTTGAAAACAATGATTGAAGCGTCGGCCTAATATTTGTAATAAATAATCTCCCGCAACATGCCCCAGTGTGTCATTGACGTGTTTAAAATGATCTAAATCGATCAGTAAAAAGCCGACTGATTGTTTTAATTCTCGTGCTTTTTGAATGGTTCTTTTGAGTATTTTATTAAAGCTATGACGATTATATAAACCTGTTAATTCATCCAATTCAATGACTTGCTGAAATTCTTTTTCTATTATTTTTTGTTCATTTGGATACGGATAAATATTCAAAATATTTTGTATTAAGCCTTCTTTATTCAAAACAGGACTGAAAATAGGATCGCGACTATGAGTGAGATGAGTATCAGCATTCTGCTCAGACATCGCAGAATTTAAACAAGATGACTTTAGATTTTGTGGTTTTAATCGTGGCGTTATGGTTTGCTTTATAGGGGCTACATTTTGCACAAGGTTTTGAAAAAGATGTTGATTTTGCAGCTCTATGGTTTGATTCAATTCCGATTGTTTTAATGAATAATCATGTATATCGGTGGCAGTAATCATCCATTCAAAAGGATTCAAATGATTTGAAGAGTGCTGTACCGAGATTAAACAATATCGATATCCTTTTTTCACATGCTTAATTCGACATTCTTTTTCAAAATTCTGTTGAGATTGTAGGGTGTGCTGCCAAAGCACAATAAAATGTTCAAAATCTTCAGGATGTAAAAATTCTTGCCAAAAGTTAACTTCATAAAAGTTAATCTCTTCACCAATATAATTACAAATCGCTTGATTGTAATAGTAAGAATTTTGATTAACTTTCACCCATACAAGTTGAGGTAACTGGTCGAGTAAATTTTGAAAAAATAAATTTTTACTTTCTAATGAAGACATATTTTTTTTATTTTTATGCTGAGGCTTCGTATTCTTCTCCTGATTTAAATAGACAGGCTTGCTATTGAAAAAATATTTCATATACCTCACCTATTCAACAACCGTTATAAAATGTAATACATCAAAATTCATTCTATATTTTTTTATGAAAAGCAGAGCAATCGCTTTTAAGTCTTTTATTGTCGTACTTTATTCTAATCTAAAAATACTGAATTTAAAGTGTAAATTCTAACAATTCATTCATCATATTGCAGATCTTTTTAAAAGAACAGTAGGATTTTTTTGTAAAACAATTGAATTGAAATACGTTTTTTGAGTATGACATAGTAGACTGGTTTTTAAGTATGGTATAGAAATAAAAAAGATGTCAGATAGTCATATTCCTCTTCCTGAACGACTACGCCCCCGTGATCTTTCAGAAATTATAGGACAAGATCATTTATTAGGTGTACAAGCCCCTTTACGTCAGATGATTGATCAGGGACATTTGCCTTCAATTATTTTTTGGGGACCACCTGGTGTAGGAAAAACCACCATTTCTTTACTCTTAGCACAAGCAGTAGACCGACCTTTTGTCAGCTTATCTGCACTTAATACAGGGGTAAAAGAGTTACGCGATCTGATTGCTCAAGGTGGCGACTTACTCACCCCTGTGGTTTTTATTGATGAAATTCACCGTTTTAATAAAACTCAACAAGATGCACTGTTAAGTGCAGTCGAAAAAGGCAAAATTACTTTAATTGGGGCAACCACAGAAAACCCTTCATTTGAAGTAAATAATGCACTGTTGTCACGTTGTCAGGTGTATACCTTAAATGCCTTAAATGAAGATGCGATTCGGACTTTATTAGACAACGCTTTGCAACAGGATGACTTTTTAAAACAACGTTATATTCAGATTGAAGAATATGAAGCTTTCTTTCAGTTTTCCGCAGGTGATGCACGTAAAGCATTAAACTTGCTCGATTTAATTGCCAGTACTTTTGAACCTGAACTTGAAAATAAAATTGACAATGCTATTGTCGTAAAAGTGGCACAGCAGAACATTGCTCGATATGACAAGTCAGGTGAACAGCATTATGACTTGGTTTCCGCCTTTATTAAATCCATTCGTGGAAGTGATCCAGATGCGACATTATATTGGATGGCACGTATGTTGAAAGGCGGTGAAGATCCAGTATTTATCGCACGTCGCATGCTGATTGCAGCTTCTGAAGATATCGGGAATTCGAATCCGAATGCATTACTTTTGGCTGGAGAATGTTTCCGTTCAGTCCAAGCGGTCGGTATGCCTGAATGTCGAATTATTTTGGGACAATGTGCAGTCTATTTGGCCACCAGTGCGAAAAGTAACAGTACTTATTTGGCGATTAATAAAGCCATGGAATTGGCAGATAAAACGTCAAATTTACCCGTCCCATTACATTTACGTAATGCACCCACCAAACTCATGAAAGAGCAAGGTTATGGGGTTGACTACTTATATCCGCATCACTATCCAGAACATTTTGTCATGCAGGAGTATTTGCCACCTGAACTCAAAGGCAGCAAACTGTATGAATCGGCCCGTAATAAGCGTGAAGTCGAAGGTGAACGGTTACAGCAACGTCGTTGGCAACAGGAACAACAGCAGCAATAAAAAAAGTCCAACTCTTGGGGAAGAGTTGGACGAATAGGATGTCTTAGATTGGGAGAAAGAACATCCTAGAGGGCAAATGCATATTAGAGTCAAACTATTCAAAATATGATGTTAGAGTCAGGCTCTCTTTGTATAATTGATTTTATCTTGATTGATAAATAATGTAAAAACGATCATTCTTATTAAATAAATTTGTTTATTCGATTGTAAGCAATATGATAAAAAATTAAAAAAACCGAGCTGAAAAGCTCGGTTTTTTTATGTCTACAAACATTAGATGTCAGAAAGATCTATTCCTAAGCGTGTAGCCACTTCTTCATATGCTTCGACTACACCGCCCAAACCTTGACGAAAACGGTCTTTATCCAATTTTTTCTTGGTGTCTTTATCCCATAAACGGCAACCATCTGGAGAGAACTCATCACCTAAAACGATACGGTCATGGAATAGACCAAATTCAAGTTTGAAATCGACCAAAAGCATATTGGCTTGGTCAAATAATGTTTTAAGAACATCATTGACTTGATAAGTCAAAACTTGCATTTGTTCAAGTTGCTCTGCAGTGGCCCAACCTAAAGCAATCGCTTGAGATTCATTCACCATTGGGTCGCCAAGCGCATCATCTTTAAAGAACAATTCAAAGGTAGGTGGTGTTAACTCCTTACCTTCTTCAACACCTAAACGACGACACAAGCTACCTGCTGCATAGTTACGAATGACACATTCAACAGGTACCATGTCTAATTTTTTAACCAAAACTTCTGTCGGAGAAAGCAGTTTTTCAAAATGCGTTTCAATTCCTGCAGCAGCCAATTTTTCCATGATAAAGGCGTTGAAACGGTTATTCACCTTGCCTTTACGGTCTAGCTGTTCGATTTTCTCGCCATTAAAAGCAGAGGCATCATCACGAAAAACTAAAATCAGGTGATCTTCACTGTCTGTCTGATAAACAGATTTTGCTTTACCAGTATAGAGCAAGGTTTGTTTCAACATGGGGGAACCTTTTTCAAAAAAAAATACCTAGTACGACTAGGCTGGCCAATTTTGGTAAATCTGGGTTAACAGTTCTGCAGCTTTTTCTTGGTCTGCGAAGCTATTATCGGCATTGAACACGGCTAGATTATTGCTTGTTCCAACAGAACTGAGTCTAAGCACATAGATTTGTTGATCGACTTTAACCGTGACTTCATAACGGTTTTTACTTTGGCCAACAAGAGTGTGGTTCAGTGTGCTGAGACTAGCAAGTGTGTATTGCCAAATTGTAGCAGAATTTCCATCAATTTTGAGTAAGGGATTTTGATTTCCATCACGTAGCAATTGTGGGTGGCTAACATTAGTCACATCAAGTTGGTTTGCAGGTACACTATTGGTTTGAGCTTTTTCTGGACGCGGTAAGGCAAAGCGATTACCACGCTCATTTTCCAGTTTAGGGGCATTTTCAATCGCCAAAGTTTCGACCACAGGCGCTGGATATAATGGCGTTGCAGGTCGAACCATTGAACCTTGCGGATATTTTAAAGGCTCTAACGTGGTGGTATCTTTATAGTCCAGTGAACCATTTTTTATTGCAAGTGAACTACAACCCGCTAAACTTAATGCTGAAAGTGCAAGGGTTAAACCAAAACGTAATTGCATAATATCGTGCTCTTTTATTTAATGACACCCGCCGTCGTAAGGGCTTCACGAAGCGAAGTGCGGTATTGTTCTGCAAGCGGGGTCAAAGGTAAACGAATACCTGTACCAATTAAACCCATTTCATGAAGTGCCCATTTCACAGGAATTGGGTTCGATTCACAAAACAGAATATTGTGTAAATTTGCAACTTGAAGATTTAATGATTCTGCTTTTACCTGATCGCCAGCAAGTGCAGCTTCACAGACTTGACTCATTTCTTTCGGTGCAACGTTGGCGGTTACAGAAATATTGCCTTTTGCACCACAGCCCATTAATTGATAAGCAGTTGCATCATCGCCTGAATAAACAATCATGTGTTTACCGTCTAAACCTTCAAGCAATTCTTGACCACGTGCAACATCACCTGTTGCATCTTTAATGCCCACAATTTGTGGAATATCTGCTAAACGAATCACGGTTTCATTTAACAAATCTACACCAGTACGTCCTGGCACATTATAAAGAATTTGAGGTAAGTCAACGGCTTCGGCAATCGCTTTATAATGCTGAAATAAACCTTCCTGCGTTGGTTTATTATAGTAAGGGGTGACCAATAAGGCAGCATCTGCTCCAAGCTCTTTCGCTTCTTTGGTCAGCTCAATAGCTTCATGGGTCGAGTTTGCGCCTGTTCCTGCAATCACCGGAATACGTTTATTCGCAACACGAATGACTTCTTTAATCACCTGTGTATGTTCAGCCATACTTAAAGTAGAAGCTTCACCTGTCGTGCCAACAGCCACAATGCTATTGGTACCTTGCTGAATATGCCACTCAACGAGCTTCTCTAGACCCTTCCAATCTACGCTGCCATCTTCAAACATCGGGGTGACGATTGCGACAATTGAACCTTGAATGATCTGTGCTTGCTGAGTCATTTTAAAAAAATATCCTATTTGTCCATCCATGAGGAATAAAAACATAAATTTGGATGGGTGCGTATTTTGATTTATAGCATTTTCAACACGATTGACAAGAATTGAGTAATGCGTATGCAAATTATGAACGAACAAACGATGAAGAACAATATGCTTTAGTCAAACTGATAAAAACTTTATGAAAAGCAATCAAATTTCACTGAAGTCTACACAATATCAATTTAATTTTATTTATTTATATCAATTAAAATGGATGAAAGATTAAAGTAATGTGAATTCATTATTTAAATTTATTAAATTCATGGTGTTGTTGATGTTTAGATGCATTTTGTATAAACGGAATACACTATTATATTGATACAACAGCAACTCAATTTTAAGAAATTTAAGTGAAAAATCAATATTTTTAACGTTGGGTTTAAATATAGAAATTTATTTTGTTATATGCTTAGCCAAAATAACAAGCACTCAATCATGGAGGCAGAGCAATGCAAAATAAGAGCGCGTTAATTGTGGTTGATGTACAAAATGGGTTTTGCCCCGGCGGCAATTTGGCCGTGGCACATGCAGACGAGATTATTCCAAAAATTAATCAGTTAGCACAGTATTTTGACAATATTGTGATTACTCAGGATTGGCATCCAGATCATCATATTTCCTTTGCTATGAATCATGTTGGCAAACAACCTTTTGAAACCATTGAATTGGATTATGGAACACAAGTTTTGTGGCCTAAACATTGCGTACAGGGAACTTTTGATGCTGAATTACACGCTGCACTTGATTTGCCGACGACACAATTGATTATTCGCAAAGGCTATCATGCGCATCTAGATAGTTATTCTGCCTTTATGGAGGCAGATCACAAGACCACAACAGGACTTGCAGGTTATTTAAAAGAACGTGGAATTGACAGTGTATTTATTGTCGGTATTGCCACTGACTTTTGTGTGGCTTGGACCGCGATTGATGCGCGTAAATTTGGTTTTAATACCTATGTGATTTCAGATGCCACGAAAGCCATTGATTTGGATGGTTCGCTTCAACATGCATGGCAAGACATGTTGGCTAAAGGTGTAAAGCGGATTTTAGTCAAAGACATTATTCAATGACAAGATTCCCTTGCTGGATAAAAATATGCGAAGGAATCTCATTTTTTATTGTGTTGTTGAGGTATTCAGATATGTTTTTAACCCAAAAACCGAATAAAGATCGGATGTAATTTATGGCTCCTTTTTTACGCTTTATCGAATTTATTCAAAAAACATTTGCTTTATGGGTGCTACTTTTTGCAGGACTGGCTTTGATATTCCCTGAGGCTTTTGTTTGGCTGAAAGTTTATATTATCTGGATGCTGGGTATTATCATGTTTGGTATGGGCATGACCATGACCATGGCTGACTTTAAGGGGGTATTTCAAAAGCCTAAAGCGGTGATTATTGGTGTAGTGGCTCAGTTCGTAGTAATGCCCGGGTTGGCCTATTTATTGTGCCAGTTATTTCAACTTCCGGCTGAAATCGCGATTGGTGTTATTTTAGTGGGCTGTTGCCCAGGTGGTACGGCATCCAATGTGATTACTTATATGGCAAAAGGCAATACCGCTTTATCTGTAGCGTGTACCTCTGTTTCAACCCTTTTAGCTCCCGTATTAACACCTGCGATATTTTATCTTTTAGCCAGCCAGTGGGTCGAAATTAATGCACTCTCCATGTTGGGTTCAATCCTGCAAGTGGTTTTATTTCCAATTATTTTAGGACTAATTGTACGCTCAGTGTTAAAGCAAAAAGTAGATGCTTATATACAAGTGATGCCATTCATTTCAGTCATTGCGATTGTTGCGATTGTCGCTGCGATTATTGCGGGCAGTAAGGCACAAATTTTAGAATCAGGTTTACTGATTTTAGCTGTGGTGGCACTACACAATGGGTTGGGGTATTTATTGGGTTTTTGGGCAAGCCGATTGTTTAAATTACCTTATGCGGATCGTAAAGCGATTGCGATTGAGGTGGGCATGCAAAACTCAGGTTTGGGCGTGGCTTTGGCGGCTGTACATTTTGCTGCTTCACCGATTACAGCGCTACCAAGTGCCATTTTTAGTTTATGGCACAATCTTTCAGGGCCAGCACTAGCGACGTATTGGGCCAGTAAAGCCAATCAAATAAAAACAAATCCCATTGAATAGCCTGTTGTTTGAAGTGGAAAAAAACCGAGCACAGATGCTCGGTTTTTTTTGTCTGATGATGATCTTTTAAGAGGCTTTAGATTGTTTGGCTTTTAAAATGTCTGTTCTAAAAGTTTGTGCCAACTCTGCCACTTCACTATCCATTCCATTCATCATAAAAGCATGCCGAGTTAGGACATTGGTTGGATTTGGTATACTGACCAACTGATAACAGCTAGAAATTTCTTTGAGTAAATGATTGGGTAAATGAAGTGCACTTTCTTTGGCAGACAAGTGTTGAACCAGACGTTCCGCTGCTTGGACAGGGGTCAATTGCATTGCTTCTACATGACTTGAAATCGCACTACGCGTTTGTAAAACGAAACGTTTCTCTTCGCGATAACGTTTATATAATACATCGGACAACAATTGGAATACGGTACTGATCATCACCAAACATTGAACTGCATTTGGAGTGGTGGCCGACATGCTTAACGTTGTGCCATGCTCATCGAATTTATGCACGGTGGTAATATCGGAGCGGTTTAATTTGTAGTGCTGAATACACAATTCCGCAGCTTTATTGAGGAAAATCTGACATAAATTAAAATAAGGCACAGAAACGGTTTTATTGACCGAATCCATTAACTGTTTTGGATCATAATACTGAATATTTAAAGCAATACACTGGTCATCTAATACCACAGGTTTGGTTTCTTTTACTTTGGTTTTTGCCTGTGCATTTTGCTGCGCTTGTGCAATCGCCACAGCAGCGTTGTGTTGTTCTTGCTCTAAAGCTTGAGTCAGCGTTTGAATTTCATGTTTCAGACGTGATTCGTTGTTGATTCGTGCCAAATATTCGGTGCGACTTGGACGTGCAATTGCTCGATAAGCCAACCACAATAAGCCATGTAGCATCAGTGATAATAAAATAGCCAGCCATTGAGTCCGTAAAATTTCACCAATACTGGGTTTAATCAGCGTAATTTCAATACTGCCGACTTTCTTTTCATTTTGCAGTGCTTCACGAACAAATACTTCACCTTGACGAGTTTTGGTCAAACCGCCTGTGGCCAGCACTTGATTGTTTGCATCTAAAATACGAATCGAGGCAATACTTGGATTGGTGGCGTAACGATTGGCCAGCAAAGCTAACGATACTGTATTGGCAGGTTCAAGCTCGGATAAGCTGTCCGTGACCAATTGCGTGGTCATGAGCTGTCCTTGACTGGCGCGGTTAGCATTCAGTTGATGCGTCGTCGCAAGTACCAGTAAAAAGGTGTGTAAAGCAAAACTTACAATCAGTAGGCTAGCAAAGAGCCCTTGTCTAGGCGCATTCAACGTAAACTTCCAAGGCATTTATATTCAAATTCGATTATGATTCTTACAATAGTTGTAGCTCAGATCAGAGTCAATTCATGCGAGAAATCATTCTTATATCATTTTTAGGACCAGACCAGCCTAATCAATTTACACGATTAATGCAGGTATTGTCCGTACATTCTTTACAAATTCTGGATGTTGGACAAGCCGTCATCCACAACCAACTGACTTTAGGTATTGTTGTTTCGTCAGATGACCAAACTGCTACAGCATTAGCCATGAAGGAGATTCTGATTCTAGCACATGATATTGGCTTAACAGTGCGCTTTAAACCAATCTCTGCAACAGAATATGATCAATGGGTAGGTGAGGGCGGACAGACACGTTATATCGTGACGGCTTTGGCACCTGAATTGACCGCTTCGCAGTTACAAGCAGTGACCCAAATTGTATCAAGCCAAGGTTTTAATATTGAAACGGTAACTCGTTTATCAGGTCGTCCCGAACTGGAAAATCAAGCAGATACACCAAAACGCTCGTGCGTACAATTTGGTTTAAAAGGACAAATGTTGGATGCCACGGCTATGCGTGCTGCATGTTTACGTTTATCAAGTGAACTGAATGTCGATGTAGCTGTACAAGAAGACAATGCCTACCGTCGTAACCGTCGTTTGGTTTGCTTCGATATGGACTCGACCTTGATTGAACAGGAAGTGATTGATGAATTGGCGATTGACGCAGGTGTAGGCGCGCAAGTGGCTGAAATTACTGAGCGTGCGATGCAAGGTGAATTAGATTTTCAACAAAGTTTCCGTGCACGTGTTGCTTTGCTCAAAGGGCTAGATGCAGCAGTATTACCTAAAATTGCTGAACGTTTAACGGTGACTGAAGGGGCTGAACATCTTATTTCAACTTTGAAATCATTGGGTTATAGAACTGCAATTTTATCAGGTGGTTTTCAATATTTTGCTGAATACTTGCAAGAAAAGTTAGGGATTGATGAAGTGCATGCCAATATTTTGGATGTACAAGATGGCAAGGTGACAGGTGAAGTCAAAGGTCATATTGTGGATGGGGCGCGTAAAGCTTTATTGCTGCGTGAACTTGCCGACAACATGGGGATTTCGTTGGAACAAGCCATTGCTGTAGGCGATGGTGCCAATGATTTGCCGATGCTATCGATTGCTGGTCTCGGTGTGGCTTTCCGTGCCAAACCTTTAGTCCGTCAAAATGCAAATCAGGCTATTTCAAGTGTGGGTTTAGATGGGGTGCTCTATCTTCTAGGCGTGCATGACAAAGACTTAAACCGAGCTTAGATCGCGATTTTTATTGAAAAAACGCGACTATAATGTCGCGTTTTTTATTGTTAAAAGTATGAAAATACGATGAACGGTAAAGTTAATTTTTTTATTTAAATATTGATTGTTCAATTCTAAAAAAATATTTTTTACCTGCTTTAACGATGGTATTTTTTTGTAATGACAGCGCAAGACTGAGACTCTCTCTGTTCTATAAAAACTTAAAAATAAAAAAATGTAATGACAAAAGAATATTGCGACAAGGTGTGTCGCTTTATAAAAATACAAGACTATTTTTCTTTAAAAAACTCAGCATAATGCTTGCAGAGAAATTGATATAAATATATTCCATCATTTATTAAACGGTAATCGGGGTTTAGGTTGAAACAGGTGATAGCCATATCAAATCTGTAAAATCTATCTTAGACGGAGGTTTTTATGGTCACAGCGAATTTAGCTACCATTGTAGGTTTAAGCTTGATAGCAGCTGCTTTGATAGCGGTTTTCTTCTCACCTTATCGTCGTTTGTTAAGCTTTATGTTCGCGGGAATGCTTTTTTGGGGATTGATTGAAACCGTTCGTTTCAGTACTCAAATTGTATTTGATCTGCCTATCGCATACAGTTATCTCACTGCACTCATGTTAGCAATGTCGATTGTGATTGTGCTTTTATTACGTGAAGATCGTCGTGCGGAACGTGCTTTAGCTAAACGTCGTTATATTGAACATACCCCAGTGTATGAAGACGATCAGCAACAATGCTCAAGTCGTTAAATGATAAAATACAGATCAAATTTAAAGATGTACTTCGGGACATCTTTTTTTATTCTTTCATTATTGTGATACAAAGCCTTGCTTCAAAAAAACAGAACTTATGGTAGGATGAGTCGTTCATTTTTTCACAATTACAATAGGCTTAAATGTCATGAAACTCTCTTCGATTCCTGTCGTAAAATTACCACTGGTCGATGTAAGCACGGATCCGCTTGATTTATTAGTTGCAGGTTTGGCCTTGCGTATGAAGCAATTGGCGCGTACCAGTCCAAAATTTATCGAGTTAGTGCATGAGCGCCAGTTCCGTATTCAAATTGGTACAGATTTGGGTGTGGCACGTCAAATTATTATCAATAATGGGCAAGTGGATAGTGTCGCAGGTGATACAGAAAAAGCAGACTTTACTTTACAATTTGCGGACAGTGAACAAGGGGTCAAAACCTTGATGAAAGGTGACCCAACGGCTTTCATGACTGGCATGCAAAATGGCAGTATTAAAATGGAAGGTGATTTTGGATTGTTGGTTTGGTTCAATAAAGTAGCCAAACTTATTCCACCAAAGTTACCGAAACCTGTAAAAGAAAAAGTGAAATTAATTCGTTCATTTATTAAAGCAAAAACAGGTAAATAGCTTTTAACCGAAAAATGTCAATAAAAAGCCTTTTCACTTAGATGAAAGGGCTTTTTTAATAGTTAAATTTATGCTCTTTATGTTACTTCCAGATTGAAAGTAACAGGACCGTCATTGACCAAATGCACTTTCATATCTGCCGCGAAAACACCAGTTTGCACCTGTTCAAATTGAGTTTTGGTATAAGTGACCAATTTTTCATATAACGCTTCTGCTTCCTGTGGCGGCATTGCTGGACCAAAGTCAGGGCGTAAGCCTTTTTGAGTCTGCGCCATTAAGGTAAATTGAGAAACCAATAATAAGCCACCACCTGCTTGATCGACATTCCAGCCCATCTTGCCTTGTTCATCATCAAAAAAACGATATTTCAAAATTTTATCAATCAGCTTTTTGCCTTTCTCGAAAGTATCATCTTTGGCTAAACCCAAAAACACCAAAACTCCCTGTTGAATTTCGCCTGTGATTTCACCATTGACCACAACTTTAGCTTCAAGCACTCGTTGTAACAAAGCACGCATAATTTAACCAGATCACTAAGATATAATTTTAGCTGAATTGTAGCAAATTCACTGCATTAGGCTAAACATTATCTGCTTTGATCTGCGGTAGAAAATTAATTTTTGCTTGCATCAGATTGATTAAAACTGAATGAAAAGGATAAAATCTTTGATTTTTTGATTGAAAGGAAAAATTTGAAATCATTGGTCTAATCGCTTAAGTGATTTAACAAATCATCGCTTTGTGAGTGAAAAAATATGTTTTAATGCAGTGAGTTGATAAAAACTGAAAGTTCTATGACTGCAATTATCCAATCACTATTAGATACCGATCTGTATAAATTCACCATGCTACAGGTGGTATTGCATAAATTTCCTCAAACACACAGTGTTTATCATTTTCGATGTCGCAATTTAGAAGATACGGTATATCCACTGTCGGAAATTCTGGATGATTTAAATCAGCAGTTGGATTATTTGTGTCAGCTCAAATTCAAATCAGATGAATTACAATATTTACGGCAATTGCGTTTTATTAAAAGTGACTTTGTCGATTATTTAGAGTTATTCCAGTTAAAGCGCCGTTTTATAAAGACCAGTATCGATCATGAAGGTCGTTTGGATATTTGGGTTGAAGGCCCGATGGTTCAAGCCATGATGTTTGAAATCTTCGTTTTGGCGATCGTAAATGAATTATATTTCCGTCGTATCCGTAGCGATGAAGTTTGGGCAGAAGGTGAGCGTCGCTTAGAGGCCAAAGTGGCGTTATTGAAATATTATCAAAAAGAACAAAATCCTAATGATCCTCCATTTTTAGTTTCAGACTTTGGTACCCGTCGTCGTTATAGTTATGCATGGCAAAAGCATGTGATTGAAGTTTTTAATCAAGCTTCACCTCATATCTTTCGAGGAACCAGTAATGTACTGATTGCCAAAGAATTAGGCATTACACCCATTGGAACTATGGCGCATGAATTTTTACAGGCTTTTCAAGCTTTAGATGTAAGACTGCGTGATTTCCAAAAATCTGCACTTGAAACATGGGTTCAGGAATACCGAGGTGATTTAGGCATTGCATTAACTGATGTGGTCGGGATGGATGCTTTTCTGCGTGATTTTGATTTGTATTTTGCTAAACTTTTTGATGGCTTGCGTCATGACAGTGGTGACCCTTATGAATGGGGTGATAAAGCATATGTACACTATAAAAAACTAAAAATTGATACCAAAAGTAAAATGTTGACCTTTAGTGATGGGCTAAATCTAGAAAAGGCTTGGAATTTGCATCAATATTTCAAAGATCGTTTTCAGGTCAGTTTTGGAATTGGCACCAATTTAACCAATGATATGGGACAAACACCCTTAAATATTGTATTAAAACTGGTCGAGTGTAATGGTCAATCGGTGGCTAAAATTTCGGATAGTCCTGGCAAAACCATGACGGATAATGATACGTTTTTGGCTTATTTACGCCAGGTCTTTAAAATTCCTGAAGCGGAATAATCTCAATTTTTCTATATCTGATTTTTTGCTAAATCAATGCAAAAAATCAGAATAATAGTGAAAATGACTTGTGCTAAGATCGTAACTGTTGATCTGAATAAAACTCGAAAAAATATGGCTATACCTACATTTAATTTTGGCCTGCTGATTGAAGCAGAAGAACTTTTGCCTTATTTGGGGCATGAGAAATTACGTATTGTCGATTTAAGCCGAAGTTCAGTTTATGATCAACTGCATATTCCGCATGCGATTCATGTTAAGCCTAAACAACTGCTGCGCCAAGACGAGCAAGCTTCAGGTTTACTTCCCGATCTTGATGGCTTAAAAGCACTGATTGAATATTTGAACATTTCTCCAGATCATCATGTTGTGGTTTATGACGACGAAGGCGGTGCTTGGGCGGGACGTCTTATCTGGAATTTACATTGTCTTGGTTTTGAAAACACCAGTTTGCTGAATGGCGGCATTCATGCATGGTTAGGTGCAGGCTTTCCGACCTCATCTGAAATTGTAAAATTAAATCCTGTTGAATCTTTGGTCGAGATCAATCAAAGTAAAATAGATCAATATCGAATTGAATATCTTGAGTTACTGGATAAAGTGAATCATCATTCTGTGCAAATTTGGGATTGCCGTACCGAAGATGAATATACTGGCCTTCGATTAGCAGCGCGACGCGGCGGTCACATTCCAAATGCGTTACATTTCGAGTGGAGTACTGCCCTTAATCGTGAAAATCATTTAAAATTGCATCCTTTAGAACGCACTCAACAACGCTTAGAACAATTGGGATTCAAGTTAAATCAGCCGATTGTGGTGTATTGTCAGTCACATCATCGTTCGGGTTTAGCTTATATCTTGGGTCGATTACTTGGTTGCAATATTCAAGCTTATGACGGTGCGTGGAGTGAATGGGGCAACCGCCTCGATAGTCCGATTATTACCGGAGAGTTACCATCTTGAGCTTCACATCACGTTTAAAAAAACAAATTTTTATTCAAGCACAGCGTGTTGTGCCGCATCACCCATTATCACGTGTGGTGGGAAAACTTGCAGCCAGTGAAAACCCGATTATTAAAAATACTGTTATTCAGGCTTTTAAAGCCCAATATGGTATTGATATGTCGATTGCTGAACAAAGTAATGCATTAAAATTCAAATCTTTTAATGAATTCTTTACCCGTTCACTTAAACAAGGTGTCCGCTCAATTGATGTTGATCCAACGAGTATTGTTTCACCTGCGGATGGGGCTATTTCACAATTGGGTAAAATCGAAGCCGGTGATATTTTTCAGGCCAAAGGTCAAAGTTTTTCTGTAGAAAAACTGATTGCTGACCCACAATTGGCTGAACCCTTTAAAAATGGTCAATTTGCCACGGTGTATTTATCGCCTAAAGATTATCACCGCGTGCATATGCCTTTCGCGGGAACCTTAACCGAAACACTCTATGTACCCGGTGAATTGTTTTCGGTCAATCAAACTACTGCTGAAAATATTCCAGGTTTATTTGCACGTAATGAGCGTATGGTGTGTTTGTTTGATACTGAACTGGGTCGTATGGCTGTCGTTTTAGTGGGCGCGATGATTGTGGCTGGGATTGAAACTGTAGTCACTGGAAAAGTAAAACCTACAGGACGTTTAGAGTTGAATCAGCATGCGCTGTCACTTGAAAAAGGTGCAGAGCTTGGACGTTTCTATTTGGGTTCAACTGCCGTAATTTTATTTGAGCAGGATAAAATGGCATGGGATACAGCATTTAAAGCAAACTCTGTCGTGGTGATGGGTGAAGCTTTAGGACATACCATTTAAATTAATTTGGCGTCTTCTTAGAATGCTAGAAAGTACTTTTCCTTTAAAAGAACTGCTCTTTTTACCTTAGACTTAAATTGTTTTCACGACTCTTTAGGCACGAAACCTCTCCTAAGCGCCTCTTGGGAAGAAGGTGGTGTAAAGTGAAGTTCAAAATTAAAAAAGAGCCTGATAGTAGGCTCTTTTTTAATTTTAGAATAATGTGATCTACAAATTAGCGTTTCACCACAATTGAATCAATGCCGCTACGTTGTAAGCTTTGCTGAGCAAGAAGAGCAGACTCTGCAGAATCATAAGGACCAGAAATGACTCGATACCACGTTTGACCATTTTCTACCGATTTCATCACATCTGCAGATAAGCCATTTAAAATAATTTCTGCACGTCGCGTGTCAGCACTGTCTGGATCAGAATAACTACGGACTTGAAGAATGTAGCTAGCTTGATGTGCAACAGGAGCTTCTGAAGTCTCAATACCTGATTCTGTACTTTCAGTATTGATGGTCGGTTCTGGCTCTGGTGCCTCGACAATCACGACGGTACCTGAACTTTTACTTTCAGGCACTGCTTGTTCAGGAATAGGAGTGACTTGTTGCTGAGGCAATAAATCGTAGAAACGATAGTCTTTATTGGTTTCTTCTTGATAATGCTCAGAATTAATCTGATTTTTTGGCTGAACAGGTGCCCACGGTTTCCATAGCATTAAAGCTACAGCAAAACTTAACACGATTAAAATCACGACAAGCGTTCCGAGCCACGCTGGAATGAGGGGCTTTTTAGGCTTATTCGGTCGCTCAGATACACCGCGCTGCGTTTTTCCAAACACGTAGGATTCCTCTCTTATTGTCTCATTTTACATTTCATAAGGTGCTGATACACCAAGTAATGTTAAACCATTTTTCAACACTTGTTGTACGTTTATAGATAACAATAAACGCGCTTGAGAAAGCGGAATATTTTGATCATCTAAAACTTTTGCATCATCTAAGTTGTACCAACCATGGAATAAAGCTGCGAGCTCTTTCAAATAGTTTCCAATTTGATGCGGCTCATAACTATTCGCAGCACGAATCAAAATTTCAGGATAAGCTGCGAGTTTAGCGAGTATTTCTGTTTCAGCTTCAAGTGTTAATAACGAGGCATTATAGTTCGCCAATTGATCACGAGCGAAGGGAATATTTTTTTCTGGTGCTTTGATATCGACCATACGGTTGACGCGAGCATAGGCATATTGAATATAATATACTGCATTGTCTTTGCTTTGTGATACTGCAAGATCAAGATCAAAATCAATATGTTGTTCAGATTTACGCATCACATAATAAAACCGTGCCGCGTCATTTCCGACTTCTTTACGCAAATCACGTAAAGTCACAAACTGGCCTGAACGAGATGACATTTGAATCATCTCTCCACCACGCCATAAGCTGACAAATTGAACCAATAGGACGGTTAATTTTTTCGAGTCATAGCCCAGGGCATCAATCGTTGCTTTGACACGCGCGATGTAACCATGATGGTCAGAACCCCAAATATCCACGATATCAGTATAGCCGCGTTGTAATTTATTCAAATGGTAGGCAATGTCTGAAGCAAAATATGTGGTTTGACCATTACGACGTTTGACCACACGGTCTTTTTCATCACCAAATTCAGTTGATTTAAACCAGATATTGCCTTCTTTTTCGTAAAGGAAGCCACGTTGATCAAGCATTTGAAGGGCTTCATCAATTTTAACCGTTAAAGAATCTTCACTAAACCATTGATTGAAAGTTACCCCGAACTCACCAAGGTCATCTTTAATGTCATCCAAAATAGCTTCTAATGCCGCTTGATGAAAAACACGATAACCTTCACTCAGCAAATTTTGAGCGTTAAAAATTAAACCATCGATATGTTTTTCTTTGTCTCCAGACAACACCACTTTGTTGCCATCGGCATCTAATTCAGCAGCAAACTGTACATCTTCAGGAACATCTTTATAAACATCGACGACATCGCGTACGTACGCATTACCATCTTTTTCAATCACACTTTGTGCAATTTCTTTAACATAATCACCTTGATAGGCATTCTTGGGAAAGACCAGTGTTTGACCGGTTAATTCTAAATAACGCAAGTAGGTGGATGTTGCCAAAATATCCATTTGACGACCAGCATCATTGACGTAGTATTCGCGGTCAACTTTAGCACCCGTGGCTTCAAGAAGGTTGGCAACCGTCATACCGTACGCTGCGCCACGTCCATGACCTACATGCAAACTTGAAGTCGGATTGGCTGAAACAAATTCAACTTGTATGCGTTTTTCAGCATTAGCATTACTTTGACCAAATTGATCTTTTTGTGCTTGAATCTGATCTAAAACCGTAAAACGCTGGTCAGCATTTAAAAAGAAATTGATAAATCCTGGACCTGCAATGTCTGCTTTACTAATATCTGCAACTTCAGGGAGATGAGCAAGGATTTTTTCTGCCAGATCACGAGGTTTCATTCCCGCAGCTTTAGCACCAATCATGGCAATATTTGAAGCGAAATCACCATGTGTTCGGTCTTTGGTTCGCGTTAAATGTGCGCTGTTATTCCAGTCGGATGGGAGTACACCTTCAGCTTGAAGAGATTGCACTGCATGATCGAGAGCTGCTTGGATTGCCGTATTCATAATCAGTCGAAAATAAGTGTCGCAGAAAAACCACAAATATAGCAAATTTCGCTGTCTTTAGGTGAACCCATTTGTATTGAATAAATCGTGTCCAAATATCTAGATCTCTTTGAAATCGGTTGAAGCTCAATCCCAGCAAAAAAAGCGTGATAAAAGCGTGAACTATGGCATATGATGACACTTTAAAATTTTTGCAGAGTATGCAGCTATGCAGCCTAAGCGTTCTATGATTATTGGCAGTATTCCAAAACTTTCTGCAAAATGGGCCACCATTGTGATGCCATTTATTTTATCGTGTCTGATGAGCGGTATTATTTCTTTGATTAATATGCTGCGTAATTTAGGCTGGATTGATGGTTTTATCACACTCTGGTTTCATAACTGGATGATTTCTTGGGTTTTTGCTTTTCCCATTGTATTAATACTTTTGCCCATGGTGCGTAAATTGACGAGTAAACTGGTCGACATTCCCTAGCATCGCTTTTCAATTTTATGATGAATAACTGAAATGGCAATTCAGTATAAGTGCTTAAAGCAGGGCATCGACTATAGCGCGGATAATACCCAAAATTAAGCCAATAAATGCACCGACCACCACGCCATTGACACGAATCATATGTAAGTCACCGCCGACTTCATTTTCAATCTTGTCAATCATTTCACGTGAATCCCATTCATGAATGCGTTCACTGATAAAAAGAATCACTTTCTCACTGTATTGATCACTTAAATTGACGGCTATTCCACTCATTCGATCATTCAATAATTCACGTACTGCAGAGTTGGAGATGATATTTTCCCCGAGTTGCTGAATTGCGACCCTTAAATTTTGGGCAATTCCTGAATCTGGTTTGAGTAAATCTGCTTTTATCGCATCACACAGAATTACTACCGCACCACTAATAAAATTTAAGACTTGCGGACTATCCAGTAAGGCATCTTTGGTGTTGTTCAGGCGTTCGCTGGCCTGACTTTCATTATTTGCCAGTTCAAGCATCAATTGATGCCCCATTTCTTCAATTTTTTGTCGCCACGGATGTTCATGATCGGCCAGCATAGATTCAACTCGTTCTATCAGTGAGTCAATCGTGCGTTGCTGTACATCAATTCCAATCCAACTGGCCCCTTTGGCCAGTTTCCAAACGCCCAGTTCTTTAAATAAGGTTCGAGTCAAATCATGCGTTTCTTCAGGATGCGAGGTCATCCATTCATGCGCTAAGTCTAGTCCCC
Source organism: Acinetobacter albensis (assembly GCF_900095025.1). Taxonomy (GTDB): domain Bacteria; phylum Pseudomonadota; class Gammaproteobacteria; order Pseudomonadales; family Moraxellaceae; genus Acinetobacter; species Acinetobacter albensis. The sequence goes on from NZ_FMBK01000008.1 coordinate 50,467, forward strand.
GTTGTAATACATCTTGATGAAAGTCATTTTCCAGTACGGCTCGTAACATTTCACTGGCCAAAGTATTGATTTGGGTATTGCGTACCCATTGCACACTGTTGTTGCGAATAAAATGGCCAATTTGTTCTTGACCAACAAATTCAAAAATTTTGGGTACAGTTTGTTGAATGAGTTGAGTGACTTGGCTGTTATTTTCAGGCTTTGCCAACCATTGTCCGATTGCAAGACTCAGATCGGTATTACTTAAGCTTCTTTGTACCACTTGAGGGGACAAAAAATTCTCTTGAACAAAGCGTCCCATTGACTCTGCAATACGAGCTTTGTTACGTGGAATAATTTCGGTATGGTCGCGTAAAAATTTGGGAATGGGTATTTTTCCAAATGGATTGCGAAACAGGACAGTAATGGCATACCAGTCTGCTAAGCCGCCGACCACGCCAGCTTCGGCAGCAAGCATTAAAATATGAATCAGCCAGACATATTCAGGAACAAGTTTGGCGACCACCATCAGAATTAACCAGATCACAACTGCCATCACCAAAGCAATTGTGGCGAAGCGTTTACTGCGTTGTAAACTCGGTGGAGCTGTAATTTCTGCTGTGGTCATGCAATATTCCTGTTGACGTGTATATTATTTTGTAGTCGTCGGTACTTGGGGCTGTAAAACTTGTCCAGTCGGACTCAGTCCGTATTTCGCTCCCAGAGATTGTAAAATCAGATGCGCATCAAAAGCTTCATTGGGTGCTTTTTTCTGATCTTTATAACATTCAATAGTATAGGAAACTTGCACAGGGTCAATATCAACCACACGTGGCATATCATAAAACGGATCAGGCCAAAAAGCAGGATGGCGACGAGAATAACCATAACGAGAATAAGAATACGGATAGTACATGGGAGATGGATAAACCAGTGCTTGGCGTGGCGGTTGCTGAGAACGGTTGCTTGGATCATTTAATACTTTAAAATAGCGAAATCCATTGTGTACCGTGGTTTGTGCGGCCTTGACCAACGTAATTTCCTCTGCTGTAGCAAAACTCATGTTGGGACGAGCCAAAAAACCAATACGAAAGGATTGGGTATTTAAAGGTGTTTGACTGAATTGACCCAATTGGTCGAAAGTCAGAGGCTTAGAAGGCGTCATTGCACAGCCAGAGAGTGCAAGCGTTGCAATGAGACTAAACCCTATAAGATAGTTTTTCATGTTGAACCTCCATACCATTTACTGTGTGCGGGAGGAGACACAATAAAGAGTTAAAAACTGCTGTTGGGTTGGGTTAAAAATTCCAGTTCTTCTGCGGTAGAGCGACGCGCTAAAATATGATTACGATGTGGATAACGACCAAAGCGATCAATAATGATTTTATGCTTTTTCTCATAATCCAGATTAAGCGGATTACCCAAACGCTGAAATAATTTTAACGCGAATTCATGTATCAGTTTCGATTCACTGTGCATAAAAGGCATATATAGAAATGTACGTTGTTCCGGACTTAATTGTTGATCTAAATCTAAACTAATGGCTTCTTGTGCCAGCGCCAATGCCAAAGCATCTTGTGCAAACGCATGCGCTTGATCACGAAATAAATTACGCGAAAATTGATCAAGAACAATAATTTCTGCCAAACGGCCTTCAGCTGTTTTACGCCATGACCAAAGCTCTGCTTGAGCGGCTTGTGTGTGAACAGCGGAAAACTTGTCTTGAATCAGCTGATCGAAAGCATCACTTTTTGCAAACCAGACAGGCTGAGTTTCTGGATTAAACCAAAAACTCAATACATCTTGATAATTCATAATATTTACAAATCCTTAGCATTTATTCTTCAATACAATCACAAAATTCAGGTGTCTTATAGAGTAACTTTGTGATAAAAATTCCAAAAATAAAATCAATGGTTTGCCTGAAAAGTAGACTGGGTATAATGTGCAGTTTTAAAATCACGTTATACTGATATAAACTGATGATTTTATTTTAGTAGTTATCTTCCGACAAGCGAGATTGTTAATGAATCAACCCGAATCGACCTCTCAAGCTATATTACCGACTTGGGTGGATTCTTCGCTATTTAAAGGCATGTTACGTGGGATTGAGCGTGAAAGCCTCCGTATGCAAAATAATGGTTTTTTATCACAAGCGTTACATCCGAAATCACTTGGATCGGCCTTAACACATCCGCATATCACTACGGATTACTCAGAAGCCTTGATGGAGTTTATTACGCCGCCTCAAGACAGTATCCAAAAAGTACTGCATTATTTGGAAGATATTCATGCGATTGCGCATCGTCATTTGGAACATGGTGAAAAACTGTGGCCTTTATCGATGCCTTGCATGTTAGATGATAATGAAGAAAATATTCGTTTGGCCCAATATGGCAGCTCAAATATAGGGCGTTTCAAAACCTTATATCGTCATGGTTTGGGCGTACGTTATGGTCGCCGTATGCAGACTATTTCAGGGGTACATTATAATTTATCTTTTCCTGACCCAGTGTTTGAAGCGCTGCAACAGCATGAAACCGATGCAGCGTTAAAGCAATTAAGTTTGCAGGATTATCGGAGTCATCGCTACTTTGGTTTAATCCGTAATTTTATTCGTTTAACCCCTCTGGTGATGTTTTTGGTTGGGGCCAGTCCGTCGGTCTGCCAGTGTTTTATGACTGGACGTGAACATCAATTGTTGCCGTTATTAAAAGGCACTTTGTTCCTGCCTTACGCCACTGCACTACGTATGGGCAATTTCGGTTATCAAAATTCTGCACAGAAACAGCTTGGTATTCACTACAATACGATGTCAGGTTATTTGGATGGCTTGCAAAAAGCCGTTAAGACGCCGTATGCGCCATTTAGTCGTTTGGGTTTAAACAATGCGCAAGATGAACCAATTCAAATTAATGATCATGTATTACAAATTGAAAATGAGTACTACAGTTTAGTGCGTCCTAAACAAGTGCCTCAGGCGGGAGAGACACCTTCACAGGCACTGGAAAAGCGTGGCGTTGGCTATGTTGAATTACGTGCGGTAGATGTTAATCCTTACAGTCCGATTGGTATCGATGAAAATACTGCAGCATTTTTAGAAGTCTTGGCCTTGTATTGTTTATTACAAGATAGTCCAGATTTGTTGGATGCAGAACAAGAGCAGATTGAACGAAACCAAATAGAAGTGGTCAATCGTGGTCGGGCACCGAATGCTTCGATCATTGATCCTACAGGTCAACATCCGATGGAGCAGTGGGCGCGTACTCATATCATGGAGATGCAAACATTAGCTGATGTTCTGAATGAAACCTACAGTACTGATCTATATTCGACTGCCTTGAATGTGATGCTTAAGCGAATTGATGAGGTCGATGAAACACTCTCTGCCCAAGTAATTGCTGATACTGTAGAAAATGGTGGTACTTGGAACTTTGGCAGTGTTATGGCACAACAGCATGCTTTAAGTTATGAGCAGCACCCATTAAGTTCAGAGACACTGTCATATTTTGATGATTTGGCAACGCAGTCATTGCAACAACAAGAACAACTTGAACAGGACAATTGTCTCAGTTTTGAGCAATATCTTACCGATTATCGATAAAAATGAAGAGGGTGTGCGATGCAATCGAGTTATCGCTTGGTCAGTGGTTTTTTGGTTTTGGCCAGTATCATTGGAATGGCCTTTGCTTTGTATTTAGAACACGTACAAGGTCTGGAACCGTGTCCTTTGTGTGTATTTCAACGACTAGGACTGATTGGGTTGGGCGTGGTGTCTTTAATCGCCTTTTTACACAATCCAATTTCCACCGCGTTTAAGCGTGGTTATGCATTGCTGGGCAGTCTGGCTATCTTATGGTCTACAGCTGTGGCGGCACGTCATGTATGGTTGCAACATTTACCACCTGATCAAGTTCCCAGTTGCGGTCCGGGTCTCGATTATTGGGTCAATACCTTGCCTTTAAAATCGGTATTTGAACAAGTGCTAACGGGTTCTGGAGAATGTGCCAAAGTCGATTGGACATTCTTGGGTCAATCGCTTCCAGTCTGGTCGTTGTTGTTTTTTGCTGTATTGACGTTAGTCAGCATATGGCAATCTTTTCGTCATTATCCATCGATAGGGCGTAAATGGAATAAGAAAAAATAATCAGAACCTATTTCCTCTGTTTGCAGCATAAAAGAAGTAAACAGAGGAGAGAGTCGCATGACGAAGCCTTATTTAAACCTTTCTGATCCTGCAAGCTCGGACTGACTTTCTAAATTTACCCAATACTCATGAACACCCTCTGTGACTGTCTGATTTTTGGGTGGATAAAACCATTTCACTAATTGTTCAGCGACCTGCGCATGGTAGTGAATTTCAAAATGGTTCACGCCATAAAAAATAGCTTTATGCGATGCGGGTAATTTTAATTGAAAACGTGGGTCAGGGTGTTCGCCTAAAGCACTTTTAACACTAACCAAATAATCTCCTAATACCTCTAAGTGGCGATTTTTCCTATTTTTATAAGCCACTGAACCTGCAACAAAATAGGTGTTGATATGTGAGGATAACGGAGCAGGTTTTCGATTGTCATCCATACCGCCGATGCGAGCAGTACTGTGTTCCCAATCATCATCACGGACACTGCCATAACGTAAATCTAAAATACCATTGCTGCGAATATTGACAATATGGCGAATAATTTTAACAAAAGGGAAATGTCCGAGTTTATCTTGCAAAATAAATCCAAAACGTTCTAATACTGCGCCATGATGAGGTGATGCTAGACAGACCAAATTTTCAGTAAGATGCAACCAATGGTGTATATTTTGTTTTCCATAAAACAGCGCGCTGCGTAATACCAAACCGCCCATACTGTGTCCAATTAAATCAATACTACTGATATTGGGGTTACGACGGACCAAATCTTGTAGTGTATTGGCGAGGCTACGTCCATTTGCAGAAATACGACGGCCTGAATTGTAATTTAAGTACAGCATCGTATTGTGGTCGCGCTGTGCCAACAACTTTTCACCAATCCCCCCATGTTGAGGATTTGACCATTCCAGATGGTTCATACATAAACCATGTGCAAAAATCACAATACGTCCAGACAATTCACCATGTTGCAATTCACCATAATGATCGTATAAGACCATCGGCAAAGAGACTGGGTTTTGATATTTTAATAAATAATCGCCCAATATCCCATTTAAAACACCCACCAAAAAATGCAGTGAAGGGGTCAGCGGTTTATCATGGAGTTTTGGATATTTTTCAATAATTTTACGTAAACCTGGCGCAAGCAAATAAGAACTATAATTCAGCAAAGTGTCATAGGAAAATTGATAGAGCTTTTCAATAGAGGGAATATTCTGTAATTTTTTTGAACGTTGTTCACTCATTCCAAAGAGGCTAATCAAGATTTCACGTTGAATCACCTGGATCAGATCTTGTACTGCATCCCCTAAACGCGTGGTAACCAATTGTGCAAGCCCTTCTAATACGTCAGCTTGGCTAGGTGGTGTGCGATCCCACTTACAATAGGTTTCATGCAATGGTGTTAAGCTTGGCATTTTGTCCTATCCTTTATTTGACGCTATATCCCAGACATTTTATTTTTCTTGGGTATTCAATATAAATACTGAACTGATAATCTGTTAAGATTTATTTCGATTCACTTTTACAATAACGATAATTGTAGTTAACTTTTATTTTTTTTGTCTAACAATTGCTGTTATATGTGTAAATGATGAAAAAATCGTAAAAAAGATGAGTTGAATATAGATAAAATCAAACAAAGATGTAATAAAAATATATGAATATCATTTATTTACATGGATTTAAAAGTGGTTCTTTATCCCTTAAAGGGCAGCTTATTCAAGCCTATTGTCAGCAACATAGCGCGGATCAGGTACATTTGCCAGATTTAAATATGTCACCTGAACAAGTCTTGTCGCATGTAGGTGAGATGATTCAACGTCTAGATGAAGTGGCGCTCATAGGCAGTAGTTTAGGGGGCTTCTATGCGACACAGTTGGTCGCAAAATATCATGTTCCTGCTGTACTGATTAATCCTGCTATGCGACCATGGCAATTGTTTTACGATTTATTTGATCAGGTAAACATCCCGTATGTTGTAAATGCACAATGGACTTTAGAACATACTCAACTGGATCAACTTAAACACATGGCTGTGCCATTTGTACAAGATGCATCCAAAATTTTAGTCTTGCTACAACAAGGCGATGAGATTTTGGATTATCGTGAAGCACAGCGTTATTATAGTTTCCCCTTGCATCAGTCCATGATGATCACTGAGGCAAAGGGCAGCCACGCAATGAATAATTTCGTAGACAAAATACCGATGGCATTACAGTTTTTATCGGATTGTATTAAATAAGGAAACAGTACAACGTGTCTCAATATACGGCTCAATCCCTTGAAGTTTTATCTGGTTTAGATCCGGTACGCCGTCGCCCCGGCATGTATACAGATACCACGCGTCCAAACCATTTGGCACAAGAAGTCATTGATAATGCAGTCGATGAGGCACTTGCAGGACATGCCAATAAAATTACAGTTATTGTTTATAAAGATGGCTCTTTGTCGGTAGAAGACAACGGTCGTGGGATGCCTGTCGATATTCATCCTGAATATGGTCAAAGTGGAATTGAAATTATTCTGACCAAATTGCATGCTGGCGGTAAATTTAGCACAGACAATTATCAGTTCTCAGGTGGCTTACATGGCGTCGGAATTTCGGTCGTCAATGCGCTTTCAAATCGAGTTGAAGTCGAAGTTCAGCGCCAAGGCAATATTTACACCATGGCATTTGAGCATGGTGAACCTGTTTCTAAACTTGAAGTGCTTGAAGGTAAAGTACCGAAACGTGCCACTGGCACCACAGTGCATTTTTGGCCCGATGCGAAATATTTTGACTCACCTAAGTTTTCCTTAAAAGCTTTAAAACATAATTTAAAAGCCAAAGCTGTTTTAGCGGCCGGTTTACAAATTGTCTATATTGACCAAATTAACAATGAAAAAATTGAATGGCAATTTGAAAATGGTTTGGTCGATTACTTGATGGATGAATTGCAGGATCGTGACATCTTGCCACATCCTGCTTTTGTCGCAACAGGACAGGCGGAGCGTGCCAGTGTTGAATTTGCGATTTGTTGGAATATAGAAGGCGGTGAACTGGTTCAGGAAAGCTATGTCAATTTGATTCCTACCGCGCAAGGCGGGACGCATGTCAATGGACTACGTTCAGGTGTTACTGATGCGGTGCGTGAGTTCTGCGAACTACGTAATTTATTACCGCGAAATTTAAAACTGTCGGCAGAAGATGTTTGGGATGGCGTAAATTATATTTTGTCCTTAAAGTTTCAAGAACCACAATTTTCTGGTCAAACCAAAGAGCGACTTTCCAGTCGTGAAGCTTCAGGTGTGGTATTAAATATCGCTAAAGATGCCTTTGCCCTGTGGTTAAACCAAAATTCTGATACCGCGATGCAACTTGCCGAAATGATGATTGCAAAAGCGGGTCGTCGTTTAAAAGCTGCAAAAAAAGTTGAGCGCAAAAAGATTGTAGCAGGGCCAACTTTGCCAGGGAAATTATCTGATTGTGTTGGGCATTCGTTGGAAGAATCGGAACTCTTTATTGTCGAAGGAGATTCTGCGGGTGGATCTGCAAAGCAAGCGCGTGATAAAAATTTCCAAGCCATCATGCCCATTCGGGGCAAAATTTTAAATACTTGGGAAGTGGCATCTGATGAAGTTTTGGCTTCGCAGGAAGTGCATAATATTGCGATAGCCATTGGAGTAGATCCTGGCAGCGATGATCTATCGGAACTGCGTTACGGAAAAGTATGTATTTTGGCTGATGCAGACTCAGATGGATTGCATATTGCAACCTTACTCTGTGCTTTGTTTGTGAAGCATTTTCCAACTTTGGTTGAGGAAGGTCATTTGTATGTGGCGATGCCGCCTTTATTCAGAATTGACGATGGAAAAGACGTTCATTATGCGTTAGATGAAGATGAATTAGAGTCGGTTTTGAAAAAAGCCAAAACTAAAAATCCACAAATCACCCGCTTTAAAGGCTTGGGTGAGATGAATGCGAGCCAACTTCGGGAAACGACCTTAGATCCCAATACACGTCGCTTGGTTCAACTTGATTTAGATGATGTCCATTTTACTTCGGGTTTGTTAGATAAATTACTGGCAAAAAAACGCGCAGGTGATCGTAAACACTGGTTAGAACAAAAAGGCAATTTGGCCGATTTGGTGGTTTAAATATCCAAATAAAAAAGCCCTAAATGGGCTTTTTTATTTGGACTAAAACTGTTTAGCTTTTAATTCAGTATCAATTGCATCAACACCAAATCTCGCCACTGTCCAAATTTTTGTCCTACTTGTGGCATATAACCTGTTTGCACAAAGCCCAGCTTTTCATGTAGCACAATAGAGGCTTGATTGGCATGATCAATAGCAGCGACCATGACATGGATTTTCTGCTGCTGAGCATGATGGATCAACTCAAGCATTAATGCTTGACCTAAGCCTTGTCTGCTAAAGTTTGGATCAATAAATACGGAATGTTCAACTGTGTGCTTAAATCCAGTAATTTGACGAAAACCAGAATAATCGGCATAACCTGCGATCTTTTTGGAAGGAATATGTTGTGCGACCAGCACAGGAAATTGTTGATTACTGAGAGTGTTAAACCAATGGTGCAAATCATTTAAGGTTTTTTCTTGATCATTCCAAGTCGCTGTTCCAGTTGAAATTTCAGCATTATAAATCTTGAGAATTTGATCTAAATCTTGAATTTGAGCAGGACGTATTTGGAAGTCCATTAAATAAGCCGAATCAATAAAGTAAAAAACTATTTTAGAAATAAATTGATTTTGACGCAATAAAAAAGCAAGACTTGCGTCTTGCTTAATCCGTTTTTTAGACGACTTAAAAGTGATATTTCACTAAAGCACTGACATTATTTTCATTGGCATCTGGAACACCAAATTTATTGTTCCAAACTGAATGTTCAATACCTAGATATAAACGTGTATCAGGAGAAATATGTTTTCCAGCATTCCATTTCCACTGCGTTGTCCAGTTCAATTCGCTGGCATGATCTTTTTCTGCAGTTGACCAATCAAGAAAACCATCGACCAAAAAGTCTTCAGCACCCAGTTTAAATGGCACACCATAAGTGAGTGTCATTTGATAATCGTCTTGGGTCATTTCATTGTTAGCACGATAAAGATTGATGCTGGCATATTGGAAATAAGGAATATCTAAATCGAAACCGAAACCATAAAGGAAGTTATCAAAGTTGTTGAAATCATCGCTATTGGCTTCCCACGTTGTCGAGATTAAGACATCTTTAATCGGCCCAAACGCAAGCTTTTTCTGAGTGATTTCACCTAAGCTTAAACGCGGTGATAATTCAAAATAAGTCGATTTATTGTCATCGCCACCGCGCATACGGTCAGCAAAGAAGAATACATCTGCATATTTTACTTTCGCTGCATATTCAACCGTTAAAGTACTTTGCTGCTCATCAACGACTTCATAGTTATCGCCATAAAGCCCAGTCAAACTAAAGTCTTGCCAAATTGGCGCAGCTTGAGTAAAGGTCGCAGTTGAAGCCAAGGTACAAGCCGCAAAAAAATGTGTAAATTTCATGAAAAAGTCTCCCCCCGAGAAGCCCACAAAGCATACAGATTCTTAAGCAAAAATAAAGTCAAAATTGACCAATAACTCAAAAATAACAAATTTAAGCTTGATCAGGGGATCAAAAAAACTGAATACAATCTCGATACTCAAAAAAATATAGATGAATAAAGAAGCCTAAGTAATTTATACAAAAAGCCTAAAAGATTTAAAAAATAATATGAGCATTATCATGTATTTTAAGTGAAATTTAGGTAATGCATAATTTTTATAAACAGTTCTAAAAAATATCAAAATACTACTTGCATATTTCTCGCTTAGCCCCGTATATTCGAATTAGAAGGACATGATTCTGCAGACTCAAAAGTGTCCATTGTGCAAAGTGAAGGAGTGTATTCCAAACTTATTTGAAAGTGGTAACTGCTGTTTTACGGCAACGTTAAATGTGGCAAGATAAAGAAGTTTTGCACAAAAGATTCGCATAAAAGAGGATGATATTATATGAACATTGAAATCCGTACAGATAAAAATATTCAAAATAGTGAACGTTTAATTACATATGTTCGTGCAGAACTGAATGCAGGATTCGAGCGTCATAATGATCGTATTACCCATTTTTCAGTTCATTTGAGTGATGAAAATGGGGCCAAAGGTGGAGCCGACGATATTCACTGTATGATTGAAGCACGTCCAGCAGGATTAAAACCTGTAGTGGTTAATCATCGTGGACATAATATCGATACCGCTATCCATGGCGCGATTGATCGTTTAAAACGAAGTCTCGAGCACATTATTGAAAAAACAGAAAATCCACGTGCTGCGGCTTTGGCTTTTGCTGAAGCAACTGATATAGATGACGCGGAAGATGTGAAGTATTAAATCAAACGGCTAAAATAGACAGAAAAAAGCTCTTCGGAGCTTTTTTTAGGTCTCATTCTTCTTCAATCTGATCCAATAAAAAATATATTTGTTATACATTTGCGTAAAACAAATGCCCGTTTATTCGGCATAATAGTTTTAAATAGATTGAAGAGAACTTTCTCGATGTTAACAGCGCAACAGCAAGTCTTGGTACAAGCCCTAGAACAGCAAGATTTGGCTCAAGTTCAACGCCTTTTGGCAGATGGACTCGATCCAAATTTCATTGATGGAGAAAAAGGCCCCGCCATTTCAATTTGGTCAGATGGTCTATTTCAATGGTGGGAACAAATTTGTGAAGCCTATGAAGCGGGTGCGCCTTTATCTGAAGCACAAAAACAACAAAATTTGACCGTGCATCTTGAAATTCTAGAAGCACTGATTCAGGCCAAAGCTAATTTGCATTTGTGGGATGCTGAAGAACTTTATGGTCCATTGTGGGATGCTGCCAGTTCAGCTTGTGTACCCGCAGTAAAGCGTTTACTTGAAGAGCAGGTCGATCCCAATCGTAAAGATGAAGAAGGCTTAACGATTCTATCTTCAATTAGTGATTTATTCTTTGATTGTGATTTTGATGAAATTAACTGGTCAGAAGCACTAGAAGAAGAAAAACAAACGCTAGAATTACTTCGTCGTCACGGAGCTAAAATGACAAAAGAATTAGCATAAATAGGACTTTAAAAATGAAAATATTCAATCTATTGAGTTGTGTGTGTTTAGCAGGTTTTAGTCTGAATACGATGGCGGCCGACTTTTCTTTTGATCGGCCAGGGGCTGGGATGGGGACGGGAATTACTCCGGTTGGACAATTAGCATGGGAACAGGGCTTACCCAGTACTAGTTATAATGAAAGTACAGTCGATGGTGAAAAACAAAAAACCGTGACTTTGAACGGGGATATGTTATTTCGTACCGGTTTAGCCAAAGATCTTGAATTGCAATTGGGGTGGCAAGGTCCTGCATGGACGCAAGTCAAACGTGCAGGTCAGACGGTAGAAGAAGATGGTTTAGGGGATGTCAGCATTGGTCTAAAAAAAGCCATTGATTTAGATGATGACAAGCTGACGATGGCAATTTTGGCAGAAGCGATTATTGCCACTGGAAATGATGGTTTTAGCAATCACGATGATATTTATAGTTTAAGTTCCGCAGTGGCATATGAACTCAGCGATCTCATTTCTACATCAATCACTATGCGATATGAAGCACAAAATAGTGACTGGGCGGTAAGTGCTGTGCCAACCATTGAATATAAAATTGCAGATAAATGGTCTGGTTTTTCAGAATTGGTTTATCGTAAAGCGGAAAGCCAAGACTATGAATACGCACTGGGTTCTGGTGTGATTTATGCACTTAACGATCGCGTACAGATGGATGCGAGTATTGGGGTCGATTTAAATGGACCTGATAAAAGTTATCAATCTGGTTTAGGTGTATCGTTTCTTTTCTAAGAGCATAGTATAAATTCTAAGAGCATAGTATAAATTTATGAAAAAGCATTTTCCAAAGCTTGAATTGTGGTTGTCTTGCGCTATACATGCATTGATTTGTAGTGTCATTTTATTGTTTTCAATTAATGCACAGGCACAAGATCGTTTACTTTCCGCAGAAGATGCTTTTTCTTTCTCAGTAGAGTCCAGTCGTGAACATCAGGCACAATTGAATTGGACGATGCCTGAACGTTATTATTTATATCAGCATAAATTTGAAGTACAGCAAAGTAATCAGAACCTGAGCTTAAAGTTACCCAAAGCCATCGATTTGTATGATGAGAACTATGGGCATACTCAGGTTTATTTTAAACAGGTCTCTTTTGATATTCCAACAGAAGCTGCAAAAACTTATCGGGTGACTTGGCAGGGTTGTGCTCAAGACCGTATTTGTTATCCACCTCAAACTATAGAATTTCAAACGGATGTTGATGGACTAGTACTTTTGCAGGATCAGGCTAAATCGAGTAAACGCTTACTGGATTTGTCACAAACCTCGAATAGCACTACAAAAAGTCAGCCAAATTTTGCCACTGAAAATAATTCTTCAACCTCAGCTGCTCAATCTAAAGAGATTGATACGGCTCAAGACCAGATGTGGTCGGAAAAATTAGCCCAAAGCTCTTTGATCTATGGTTTATTGTTATTTTTTGGCTTGGGTATTTTATTGGCATTTACCCCATGTTCATTGCCAATGTTGCCTATTTTGACCTCATTGATTGTGCGGGACAGCAAAGGCTTAAAAGCATGGATGATTGCTTTGGTCTTTGTCTCTAGCATGGCACTGGTATATGCCATTTTAGGTTTAATTGCCTCATCAGCTGGGCTGAACTTTCAACGTTGGTTACAGCAACCATCTACACTGATTGCTTTTAGCGTGTTGTTCGTCTTGTTTGCTTTAAACCTCTTTGGGCTCTTTGAAATTAAGTTGCCGCAAGCCTTGGTAAACCGTTTAGACCGCGCTCAATCCTTACAGAAAGGAGGCAGTTTAATGGGTGCAGGGATTATGGGCGTGATCTCGGCATTATTGGTGGGGCCTTGTATGACTGCACCTTTGGCAGGTGCGTTGTTGTTTATTTCTCAGACCCAAAATCAATGGCAGGGCGCATTACTGCTATTTATCCTAGGTTTTGGCATGGGGACACCTTTACTTTTGGCCAGTATTCTTGGTGCTAAAGCTTTACCGAAAGCAGGCTTATGGATGAATCAAATCAAAGTATTGTTTGGTTTTATCATGTTGGCACTGGCTTTATATTTTGTTCGACCTTTATTGTCAGAAGCGTGGATGCAAGGTTTGAGTCTTGTACTTGGTTTGGGTTTTATTGTCTATCTAATCGTGGGTTTAACGGCTAAAAACTCGAAGTTTAAATGGGTTTATATTTTAGCTTTGGTACTGATGATTCCTTATTTGGGCTATACACAATATCAGCAGAGTCAGCGATTTTTTGTTGAACAAAGTACGACTCAAGCCAGTTGGCATATTGCAAAAACAGCAGATGAATTTAAACAATTATTGAATCGAGTCCCAGCCAATCAAGCCATTGTGATTGATGTCTACGCCGATTGGTGTGTTGCTTGTCAACCCATCGAACATCGTATTTTAAAGTCAGTTGATGTTCAGCGTGCTTTAGCACCTTATTTTTTGATTAAACTTGATTTGAGTCACTATGATGCCACGCATCAAACTTTATTGAAGCAATGGGATATTTTAGGGCCACCTACTTATTTATTTTTAGACCAGCAACAGCAAGAAATACGTGGTCTACGTTTGACGGGCGCATTTACGGAGCCAGAACTACTTAAACAATTAAGTGAGTTTGCACAGCAGACAGGACAATAACGATATGGATCAACTGTATATTGCTAACAAAAATTACTCCAGTTGGTCTATGCGTCCATGGCTGTTTGAAAGCATTTAATTTGAATTTTGAGGAAATCAGGATGTTGTCATTTGGGATTCTTTGGCCATCTGTGAATATTTAGCTGAACAATATCCTGAGTAGCGTTATGGCCAAAAAATTCTAAACAACAACGTACACGTGCGCTGTATGACCGCAGAAATGTATAGTGGCTTTTTGACGCAAGGTATGGGGCAATTATTTAGAACCTGATCAATCCCATATACTTTAATAAAGCTGAGCTTCTCCCAAATTTTCCGGATAGCATTTTACTTGATTACGACCACAGGCTTTTGCTTCATACAGAGCTTTATCGGCTTGGCTGAGTAATTTTTGTGGGTCAATTTCGGTGCTGGAAAAGGCTACTCCAAAGCTTGCAGTCACTTGAATGCTGTCACCAACACTGCTAAGTAAATGCAATGCTTGAATGGCTTGGCGACAACGTTCAGCAATAATTTTTGCTTGTGCTAAAGACGATTGATGAAGAATCAAAATAAATTCCTCTCCACCAAAGCGACCGACGACATCTTGATCACGAATGATTTTTGAGAGCGCTTCACTGACTTGAATCAGAGTTTCATCACCTGTGTTGTGACCATATTGATCATTAATTTGTTTAAAATGATCTAAATCAATGAGAACCAGCGCATAAGACTTTATTGGCCTGTGCTCTAATTTTTCTAAACAGGCTTTAATGCTGCGTCGATTCAATATATTGGTGAGTGGATCAATTTGACTTAAATGCTGAATCAATTGTTCTCTATGCCGCCATTGGCTGAGTAAAATTTCAAATAAAATTAAACAAATCATCAGAATAGGTGCAATAAAATACAACATTGAACTGACCCAAAACTTGTTTTGATATGGACTTGTGTTGAGATGGAACAGCGGGGCGTAACTGATGTGGCCTTCTAAACTTAAATAATTGGATAGGATCAAAAACAGAGTGACGGGAATCAGGCTAAAGTAAACAATTTTGCGATTAAACAGCACCAAACCCACTGTAACTAAACTGACATAAGAAACCATTGTGGCGGGGCTGAGTACACCAATCATGGCACCATTGCGACATAAGGAAAGCACCAAAATTCCTATTGATAAATAAGGCAACCATTGTTGTGCCCACTTTTTTTTAGACCAAAAGACACAGGGCAAAATCATGAGAATTAAAAGACAGAAGAATAAAATGTCGAGTTTGAGTTGGAGTTGGAGCAAAGCTAAATCGACGAAATTCCATAAATTTGGAGAAAGAAGAACAAAACTTTTCCAAAAAATCCAGAAAATATGCACCAAGCTGCCTAGAATCAGGATGAGAATAGATTTATTGAGGACACTCCAATTCATGATCACTTCATCTTCGAGCAAATATTTCGCAATTTTTGCTTTGAATGAGCTTCGAGTATTGGAGGCCAAATTTTTCTTCATTTAATCACGCTGACCTCTACATCTTTAAATGATCACTTAATTGAATTTATTCTTATAAATCACAACATAGCACGTTTTTTTATGAAGTGTAATGGCTATGATTTATACCGATAAAATTTAAAAATAAAGTTCACTTCAAGGAAGTTTGTTCTAAAAATAAAACAGTGTGTTGTATATAAGTATATTATTCTATTTTTATAGATCACTTAAACTGCTGTCATTGAATAAATACAGATGAAAGGTTTTAAGCATGAAAATTTTACATATTGATTCGAGTATTTTAGGCGATGTCTCAGTTTCACGTCAGTTAAGCCAAGCAATTGTTGCGCGGTTAAAAGTGAAACATCATGATGCGGCTGTAGAATATTTAGATTTGGCCAAACAGCCTATTCCACATTTAACCGCAGAAATTTTAATGGGGCAAGATGCTGACCAAGCAGCCTTAGGAGAGCAAATCATCCAGCAATATCTGGATGCCGATATTGTGGTGATTGGTGCTGCGATGTATAACTTTGGCTTGACCTCGACCTTAAAGGCTTGGATTGATCGAATTAGTGTGGCGGGTAAAACCTTTAAATATACTGAAAATGGTCCAATAGGTTTAGCCGGCGATAAAAAGGCCTACATTGCTAGCAGTCGCGGTGGGATTTATGGGGAAAATAGCCCTGCTGATTTTCAAGAGGGGTTCTTAAAAACAGTGTTTAATTTCACTGGGGTGAATGATATTGAGGTTATTCGTGCCGAAGGGGTGAATATGGGACCAGAGTTAAAAGATCAAGCCATCGCTGCTGCTTTAACTCAAGTTCACAGCCTATAATTTACGGTATATATTATATTTCCATCATTGGGTCAGCTTCGGCTGACCTTTTTGATTAGAGCTATTGAATCAAACGCTGAATGACAAATTTGGTTTAATCCTGATCCAGTTGATGGGCAAATTCAGCCAAATCAGCAATCGCTTGTTGGGCTTCGTCAAACCATGCAGAAAACATCTGAAAGTTGTGCCACATACCTGTATAAATTTTAAAATGAACTTCTACATTCGCCTGTTCTGCGCGCTCTTTAAAACGTTGCGCATCATCTAGTAAAATTTCTTTAGAGCCAACTTGAACTAAAATAGGGGGTAAACCTGTCAAATCTGCAAATAGGGGCGAAATGGTCGGATCTGATTTATCCATATTTTTAGGAACATAATAATCAATTCCCGTTTCTAATGTTTCAATAGACAATAAAGCATCATGCTGCGCGTTATAACGCAAAGATTCACTGGTTAAGGTTAAATCTAAAAAAGGCGAGAGCAAAATTAAACCACTCACTTGCGGCAATTTTTCCTGTTGAATTCTTAAGGCCAAAGCCAAGGCCAAGTTCGCGCCACAGGAATCGCCAGATAAAATAATATCTTTGGATTGCACTCCCTGATCAAGCAATGTGGTATAGATATCAAACAGCGCATCAATGGCTTCAGGATGTTGATGTTCTGGTGATAAAGGATAATCAACGTGCAGAACCTGCATTTGAGTACGGGCAGCAATTTGCGTTAAAAATGCACGGTGAGTTTTTAGTGATCCTAAAAAGAAAGCACCGCCGTGAATATGAAAAATGAGTTGCGTGGATTCAGTTTGAGGCTTAATTTCTTCTGCTCTGAGACCTGCTAAACGTAATGTCCTGATTTCGACTTCTTTATTTTGAGGGAAAGCACGGCAGAGTTGTTCTAAGGCTAACCGTAATGAGTTCGGCGGCAAATTAAATTGGCTCGGTTTACGGATAACGGTCTTTAAAATACGCTCTGTAATTAATTGTTTCCACAACGGACTAATCTTCATGTTTTTTCCATCTTGTTATTGATATGCAGACGTGTTGCTTTATTTACCAACACAAGTTACAAGGTTACACTAAATGGTCACATTCAAAAATTGCAAAAATGTTGTGACTTTTTGATAATAAATAGGTCTATACCAGACTAGGGAATTGAACAAAAATGAAAAAAATTGTATTTGCATTAGGATTGCTTGGATTATCAGCACTAGCCAATGCGGCTGATCCATTAGACGGGACCGTTTGGAAAACGATTGATGACAAAACGAAACAACCTAAAGCGATGGTTAAGTTTACTGAGCAAAAAAATGGGACGTTATCGGCAAGTATTCAAGGCATTTTAACGCCAGGCGAAGAAAAAGCCTGTACCAAATGTGAAGGCCCATACCATAACAAATCTTTAAAAGGATTAAAAATCGTTCATGGTCTTAAAAATGTTGGTGGCACACGCTATGAAGAAGGTTCAATCTTGGACCCGCAAACAGGTAAAACTTACAAATTAAAAGGCCAAATGACCAACGGCGGTAAAAACTTAGAGTTGCGCGGCTTTATTGGTATCGCGGCTTTAGGTCGTAACCAAGTTTGGGTTCGTGCAAACTAATTTAAACTGAACAGATTAAGTCATAAAAAATCCCAACTGATCATCAGTTGGGATTTTTTTACTGTACTATCAATCACAATTTATTTTAAAGCACGATAAGCGGCTTCATCAAAGCCAATAATATAGCCTTGCGCTGTTTGAAGTACAGGACGTTTGATTAAACTGCTGTGTTGGCTTAAAGTCTCAATTAAATTCTCTTCATTCAAAAGCGCAGTTTGTTGCTCTTCCGCGCTCAATTTGCGCCATGTGGTGCCTTTTTTATTCAGTACAAGATCTGCGCCAATCTGATCTAGCCAGATTTTTAGGGTTTCGGTATCAATACCTTGTTTTTTATAATCATGAAATTCATAGACCAGACCTAATTCATTTAATAAGTCGAAAGCTTTTTTCATTGAATTACAGTTTTTGATCCCGTAAATTTTAAGCATAAGTCAATTCATTGATGTTCTAGAGACAAATAGACTAGCGAAAATTGAGCCAAAGCTCTAGCCTTAACAAAAAATAATTTATAGCTTAGAAAAATAAAAAAGTGTCATGAAATTGACATGATGATTTGCCAGAATACAGGCATAGAGAGAATGATAGAAAGACTTAAGAATAAAAAAATGACGATATAAAAAAGAGAAAACCCGCATTTAATCATCCTGATCATGCGGGTCTCAATACAACGTCCATTGTCACATCCTTGCAAAATAATTGACCAAAGTCGCTTATTTTGTTTTCATCCTACGGCGTCCAATCCTTTTGCTGTCATCCTGACATGTCCCTGTGCCGTGACGCCATAATGCACCTAAACTTGATGGATAAAAATACACAAACGCGTCAAGTGTTGTAGGATTTTTGACATGATTCAGTATACAGTTGTACACTTAAAATTATAATTTATATTGGAAATTGATAATCAATAATCACCGGTGCATGGTCACTAAACCAACTGTCTTTATAAACCCAAGCATTGACTGTACGGGCTTTCCAGTCTGGTGAACACGCTTGGTAATCAATCCGCCAACCGACATTTTTAGCTCTTGCTTGACCGCGATTTGACCACCATGAATAGACTTCGGCTTCTTTTCGTACTTCTCGGAAAGTGTCTACATAACCCAATTCATCATAAATATGATCGAGCCATGCACGTTCATGCGGTAAACAACCTGAAGACTTTTGGTTACCCGACCAGTTTTTAATATCAATCCGTTTGTGTACGATATTGTAGTCACCACAAACAATGATCGATTTATCTTCGTCACGCCATTGTTTTAAGATGGCTTGATATTGTTCTAAAAAGTGATCTTTACGTGCCTGTGCTTCATCACCAGAAGAACCTGAAGGTAAGTACAGTGAACAAATATGGACAGTTTTGTCTAAACCGAGATCGAATTCAGCACGTATAAAACGGCCTTGAGAATCCGCAAGTTCAAATCCTAAGCCGTCGGTGACTGACACAAAGGGTAAACGGCTATAAATGGCTGTGCCTGCATAACCTGCACGTTCAGCTGGAAATAAATGGGTATACCAGCCTTCAGGTTTAAATTTATCTGTCCACTGTGCATGGGTAATTCGACTTTCCTGTATGCAAACCACATCGGCTTCGGACTGTTCTATCCATTCTAGTAAGCCTTTCGTCACAGAAGAACGTAAGCCATTCACATTAATGGAAACAACTCTTAAAATTTTTTGATCACTTGGATAGCTACTCTTTGGTATCATGCGCAAGTTTTACCTCTATTTATAAATTTTGGAGCACCTCATGACCTCGCAAGCGACTTTTAACCCTCAAGCTTTCATCGAACTTGCATTATCACGTGGTGTGCTTAAATTTGGTGAGTTTACTTTAAAATCGGGTCGGGTGAGTCCTTATTTTTTCAATGCAGGTTTACTTAATGATGGTGAAGCTTTAACTTTATTGGCTTCAGGCTATGCAAATAAATTAACCACTTGCAATCATGTCGATGTAATTTTTGGTCCTGCCTACAAAGGTATTCCATTTGTTGCAGCGACGGCTGTGGCATTGTCACAAAATCATGGGCTTAGCATTCCATGGGGTTTTAACCGTAAAGAGGCCAAAGATCATGGGGAAGGTGGGGTTTTGGTCGGAGCATCGGTACATGGTAAAAAAGTCTGGATTATTGATGATGTGATTACCGCAGGTACAGCCATTCGAGAAGTGGTGACCATTCTTAAAAATGCAGGTGCACAAATCGCGGGTGTATTGGTGGCACTGGACCGTCAGGAAAAAGGTCAGGGTGATTTATCGGCCATTCAAGAAGTACAAAAAGAACTAGAAATTCCAGTTCATGCGCTCATTACGATGAAAGATTTAATGGATTATTTGGATGCGAAAGGCGAAAAAGAAGCTTTGGCAAAAATGGAAGATTACCGTTTGAACTATGGTATTTGATCACTGAATTTTTTAAGACAAATGCGAAATTTTTTTGAAAATTTCGAGCAGAATTTAAAAGCCCAATTTGAGACAAATTGGGCTTTTAAAATAGAAATGATTTAAGATAAAAATGTTCAATTAAAAGAAGTAATTTAGTCTAAATAGATAGTTTCGTGGTGTGCCAGGCATTGAACTTGAACGCCAATATTCCTTGTCAGTCAAATTATTCACTGCAAAAGTTGCTCCCCACTTCTCATCTTTAAAGCCAATGGCCGCATCTAAACGCGTGAAATCTGGCATTTTTACTATATTTTTATCTGAAGTGTAATAAGAGCCCACATAAGTTGCCCCTAACTCTGTATACCAGTTTTCATTCGGTAAATAACGGACAAACAGATTGCCTGTATTTTCAGATATTCCAGCTAGTTTTTTGCCTTTTAAACGATCTGCTTCTACTACATTGGTACGACTATCACTTTTCCATTCTGCATTTGTATAGCCATATCCACCACGTAGATATAAATGATCAAAGACTTGACCAATAAAACTGAACTCTGCACCTTGGGATTGCTGTTTTTGACCGACTTCCCATTCATTTGGTCGATTAACAGAATCTGGCTGATAGCGAATATTATTTTTCGTAATATCATAGAGAGAAAGCTGAGTATTTAAGCGACCATCTAACCAATCACTTTTTACCCCAATTTCATATTGTTCGTTAAATTGAGGCTCCGCATCATATAAACTTGGATTTATGGTTGTACTTACTCCTAGCAAACCTCGACCACCATAAGGGGAGAAGCTCTTGCTGTAAGAGGTGTAAAAACTTTGACTTTCCACAGGCTGCCAAACAAAACCAATATTTGGACTCACACTCTCATCACTGTATGAGCGCTTATTACTGTTACGAATATCATGAGTTTTAAAATCATAGCTGTCGTAGCGTAGACCCAACATCATTTTATATTTTTCATTCAATGAGATTAAGTCTTGAAGAAAGAAGCTTAAAGAGTTCGCATCGGTTTCACTATGTGATGTTTCTGCTGGACGTGTACCATTAAGCATTGACCAACGGCTAGGTAGGAAGCTTTCCGATGTATTAAATGGATTAACATCACGGTAATAAAGTCCAGCATTGCTACCACTTGAATAGTTACCCAGAATGGGTTCCCTTTTCTCGTTTGACCAATCACTACCGAACATAATGTGATGATCTAAAATACCTGTTTTAAATTGACCAGTAATATCAAAGGTATTCATTAAGGTTTTATTGGTGGTTTGTTGCCAAGCATAACTTTGACGTATTTTACCTTGCCAATCGCAGGTTTTACCATCAGACAGCAAGCCTGCCGCTGAACACCACGTTCCACCAAAAAAGTTATCAAAATCTTGAAAAGATTCACGATGGCTTAAAGCCCAGTGAAATTTCCAGTCGGGTGCGAATTCATATTTCACATCTGTTCTAAATGACTTCGTTTCATCGACAATAGTGTCATTCTGTCCAGCAAAACCAGATTTAATTGAAACACCTGTAGGTAAGTTTTCATAGTTTGGCCCGCGATCTGGTGTTCTGTTTAAACTATCGTAAGTAAATTCCGTCGTCCAAAGTAGTTTTTCATCGTCACTTCGATAAGTCACACTGGGTGACAACATTTCCTGATTAAATCCAATACCTGAACGAAAACTGTTGCTATCTGATTTTTCACCGACTAGACGTACAGCCCAATTATCATTGAGTGCTTTATTCAAATCGATGGTGCCACCCACATTATGATAAGAACCGACGTATGCACCCACTGAGCTTTTTGAGTCAAAATTAGCAACTTTAGTTACCATATTGATCACACCACCGCCTGCACTGCGTCCATAGAGTACCGAGGCAGGGCCTTTTAGGATTTCAATTCGTTCAACATTTGCAGTACTACGTCGATATTGTCCACTTTCACGAACACCATCACGATAAATATCATTGGTATCTGCGTTGAATCCACGAATAGAGATACCATCATTTCGCGTATCATAACTGGTTGAAATACCTGGTGTTCCTTGTAACATTACACTCAGGTCATTTGAACCATAAATTTTATATTTTTGAACATCAAGGGTATCAATCGTTTGGGGAATATCTTTTTTCTTTAAGCCATTTCGAGTGACATTGGCTTCATCATAATCAACATAGCTTTTAATTGGATCGAGCTCACTCATCGCTTCAATTTTGAGCGTAGGCAATACTGCTGTTGTTTTAATTTGTTTTTCGATGTCTTGTTGCATACTGGCTGTCGATGGAGCTGCGTCAGATTCTTCTGCATAAAGAGCATGCGAATGCAAAATCATCAGGCTGAGTAAACTGTATTGAAAAATTTTTTGGCCAGATAAACCATGGGGAGCAAGAGGATGCATAACAAGACCCTAAAATCACAATCAACAATAATGAAGTTGATAATTATAATCATTTACATAATCTTAACAAGATTTAATATAACTGCTACAAGAGCCTTATCGTTTATTTGTAATGTTTGTCATTAATTTTTTACATTATTATGATGCTATTTTTTTATTTTATTGAATATTAACAATTATTTATTTTTATAAGATAAAAATTTAAAATTACTTTTTCTCGATTTTTATAGTAGTCAAAAAGTCTAAATATTGAAGAAATAACAACGGAAGATGAAAGCGGATAAGAAATTTTAGTAAAAATGCAGAAGCCTGCTCTGAAATAATGGTATGTCAATTTTTGATCTAAGAGGCGAGGAATTGAATATTTTTGATTAATTTTTATTGCAGATGCATCATGATGAACTACATTTGAAAAATCCTAAAAATTATTTAAAAACCCATCCTATAAAGAACGGGTTTTTATCCAAAATAAATCTATTTGACTATGCCCAGTCGCTAAAATATTTCTACTGGCGAATCACAACATCATCCAGTAGGTTTGAGCCACTCTTTAGGCCTAATCTCGAGCAAATAAATTTGACCTCAGTATTCTTCAAAATACCTTCGATTATTTTAATAAAATTGCAAGATCGATCAGATCTGCATTTGTTCCAATCGTTGATGCAATCATGTTCGGTGTTCCATCTACATTGATGGCAGGTTTTGCACGACTGTCATTTGGTGTGCTATTTAAATCAACACGATATAAAATAGAGTTACCAGAAGCACTAGACACTGTTGCGAGCGCATAGCCATTATCTCCACCTGCGATGTCAAATCCATTATTTTGACCTAGAGTTATTGCTAATCCACCCAGTGAAGTGAGCGTACCGGCATTTGGCGGATTTTGTTTTGCAAGCAGTTGATTGCTTTGATCAAGATCAAATAATTCTGTGCCCAAGCCTTCGACACTTGTTTTAAAACTATTAATATAAGCAGCTGCAGTAACGACTGCACCCTCAATGCCGTTAATACTGCCATCTCGAATAGTATCGCCTGTATCTACATTAATTCTGAGACTTTGCCCAGTATTGCTAATAACACGTAATCGATCCGCTGTGGGATTGAAATCTACAGCAAATGCAGTTCCTTCTAAACCCGTATATGTACTGTCGGTGGCAGGTTTAAGTGTACTGACCAACATGGCTAAACCTGTTTCGGTGTTAATGGTATATACATTGGCTCGATCAGTTAAACCATAGAGTTGACCTGATTTATCGGTGCTATTTCTTAATCTATAATCAATACCAACAAATTTTTCATTCACTAAAATACCAGTAATATTTTTCTCTGTAACAAGATTGGGGTTATTAAGGGCAAACTGGATCAGTTTATTATTTTTATTAAGACCTATTCCTTGTGCTGTAGTATCTTTAGCACGTTTTAATGCGATACCTCGTATCCCCGCAGTGGTGTAATAATTGGCTAAATTTGTGCTATTAAAAACGGTATTATTTTCTGTACCTACATGAGCTAAATTGAGGTGGTAAAACTTGTAGCTGCCCGCAACTTTTAAGGCAGCATATCCAATATTATTGATTGGATCTATATCAAAACCGCCAGCGCCTTGAGCGCTAATACCTTCTCCTAATAGCGCAGATGTACCCAAAGTTCCTGCATTGGCATTTTGTAAATAAATTCGATTGGATGTTTGATCTATACTATACAGTCGTGTACTTGCTGTGCCCGAAAATGCATTGGTATAAGCTGCTGCCACAATCACAGGCTGATTTGTAGTGGGATTAATTGCACCATCGGTAATGGTTGCACCTGTATCCACATTGATTCTTAAATTTTGCCCTGTATTTGTGATGACGCGTAATCGGTCTGCGGCAGGATTAAAATTTACAGTGATTAAATTGGCATCACCTAAAATTTTACTAAAAGGTGCATTACCATCGCTAGTATCCGTTGCATCCGCTGTGAGCTTTCGAAGGAATGTAGCAACGCCTGTATTGGGGTCTAAAGTATATAAATTACCTAATAGTCCAACGGCATAAAGTTTGTCATCTTTAGGTCTGTAGTCAATGCCAACAAGCTGATCTTCTGATTGCAGCATAACCACTTTAGTGTTTGAAACCACAGTGTCGGGTTTGTCTCGGTTAATCGAGCTAATCATTCCTTCACTGGTTAAAATAATGGTATCACCAGAAGAGGATGGACTCATATTATTGGTTCGGTCTGAGCTGGTATTACAACCGATCAGAGAAAAACAGCCAATCGAGGCGAGTGTTAAACTCAGTATACTTTTTTTCATATTTCTAATCCTTTTGCAATATTATTAAAATTGAAGCGTATTTTTAAAATAATATTAATAAGTTGTATTTATAAATCTACTTATATAGATTATTTTAGTTTTCATTAAAGTAATGCGTTAGATTTTATTGCTTATATAAAAATATAGTGTGCCATTTGTTAAGTAAAGAAATGATTTATTAAGTTTTTTTGAGAAGATGTGTTTAATTGGTAATTGTTCACATTAAATTCACAAGACATACATTCCTAATATGATTAAATCTTTTTTATTTAAAAATATCGTTTCATAAATGAGTTCTGATTTTTTTAGTTATATATTCTTCTCAATATTTAAGAGTATTAAAAAAAAGAATAGTCTAAGTTATAGTTATTAATCACTGTGAATCTTTTACAAATTTTGCAGTCAATAAAAATGGATAAATATTCTTTTAAGTTTTTTAAAATACCATCATCTTCAGTTGAAAGACTTGCTTATTGTATTTAATTGCTTAAACATTCTGATTTAGCAGTTTCCAAACTTTTTAAAAAGCGATGAGATAAGTTGTGTATTGCCACCAAATCATTTGGATCCATTCCCAAAGAGCAGGCGAGTTTAAAGGGAATTGAGATAATTTCATCTTTTTTAGAAAGTGCTTTGTCCAGCAGCACAACTTTTTTCATGCGTTCATCTTCTTTAACCACAATCCGTTTTAAAAAAGCTTTTTCTTCTAATTTCTTAATAATTGGTGTGAGTGTTCCAGAGTCAAATAACGTTTTTTGACCAATTTCAGAAATGGACACATTGTCCTTTTCGTACAAGGCCAATAACACTATAAATTGCGGATAGGTCAGATCATACGCTTGTAATAATGGGCGATACTGACGAATCATGGCATTGGTGGCAGAGTACATGGCAAAGCAGACTTGATTTTCTAGAAATGAAATTTCAGCCATCATTTATTTCCTAAAATTCGCAATCTTTAATGTCCAGTATAAATTGAATCATGTTGGAAGTATATTGTGCATAATTAACTTGTGTACAAGTAAATTGTATGCAATATTGTTTTGAGTAAAGATTGATGTTTGGAAATTGCTCAATGAAGCAATCGAATACACTTATTAAAGCGAGATGAAGAATGACCACAATTTATGATTTTCAGGCTGAAATGTTAGAAGGCGAGCAGAAAAAATTTTCTGAATATCAAGGTAAGGTTTTACTGATTGTTAATACCGCAAGCCAATGTGGTTTGACCCCACAATTTGAAGGATTGGAGCAGCTTTATCAGGACTATCAATCAAAAGGCTTAATTATTTTAGGCTTTCCCTGTAACCAGTTTGCCCATCAAGATCCATTAACGAATGAAGAAATCGGTGGCTTTTGCCAACGTAACTATGGAGTATCATTTCCAATGTTTGCCAAAGTAGATGTCAATGGTTCGACGGCGCATCCGCTTTATCAGTATCTGACTGCGGAAGCGAAGGGCATATTGGGTAGTCAAAAGATTAAATGGAATTTTACAAAATTTTTGATTAATCAAGAAGGCAAGGTGATTAAACGTTATGCACCTTTGATTAAGCCAGAAAAAATTGCCAAAGATATTCAAAAACTTTTATCTTAAAATCTAGAAGAATATTTAAACCTTCATCTTGTTCAAGAACCTGATTAATTTGAATGAATTTTGGTTTGTGATCGTGATTTTTTAAATTCTGGGCTTATTTTTATCTGAGAATCAGACCAACATTATTTTTAAAGCAAAGAATAAAAAATTGAATAAACTCAATTTTTTATTCTTTAATTTTTACATAACCGCGTGTAACAAGCCAATTGAAATTCGCTATACTTTTCTCAATTTAAAATTTTATGAGCAGACCAATATGCGCGTACTTGTTGTGATGGATCCCATTGAACATGTCAACCTAAAAAAAGACTCAACGATGGCGATGTTGTGGGCTGCATCACGTCGTGGACATGAGTTAGGTTATGCGTTGCAACAAGACCTCTATATCGAGCAAGGGAAAGCTTTTGGCTTAATCGCACCGCTTACCGTATTTGAGGATTATGATCATTACTATGAACTAGGGGCTAAACAAAAAGAATCTATTGCGGATTATGACGTGGTGTTAATGCGTAAAGATCCACCCTTTGATATGAATTTTGTGTATACCACTTATATTTTAGAACAAGCAGAACGTGAAGGGGCGTGGATTATCAACAAGCCGCAGTCTTTACGTGACTGCAATGAAAAATTGTTTGCGACCCAATTTCCAGAACTGCAAGTGCCTACTTTGGTGACCTCGCAACAAAGCTTAATTCGCGAGTTTTTACAACAACACGGGGATGTGATTGTAAAACCGTTAGATGGCATGGGTGGAACTGGCATTTTCAGGCTTTATCAAGATGGCGTAAATATTGGCGCAACTTTGGAAATGCTCACTGAATTAGGCACGTGTCCGATCATGGCGCAGCGTTATATTCCTGAAATTGTTGAAGGCGATAAACGTATCTTGATGATTAATGGAGAACCCGTACCTTATTGTTTAGCACGTATTCCACAAAATGGTGAAGTCCGTGGTAATTTGGCGGCAGGCGGTTTGGGTGAGGCACGTCCGTTGACTGAAAATGACAAAGCGATTGCTGCGAAAGTAGGCCCTTTTCTAAAGCAAAAAGGACTGGTTTTTGTTGGATTAGATGTGATTGGTAACTATGTGACTGAAATTAATGTCACCAGCCCAACTTGTATTCGTGAAATCGATCAGCAGTTTGGTACGTCAATTGCTGATGATTTATTTGATGTATTGGAAGCAGGTTTAACCACCTAAGCATTCATCTAGATTTGAGGAGAGAGCTCTGTATGAGCTCTTTTTTATTTTAAAAATTATTTTAGATATTAAACTTGAGTAAATTTAATGTTCATCATTTTAGGCAAAACATTGAAAAAAGGCAGGAATTTTTATATTTTTGATAGATTAATAATAAAACTAGTTTAAACTTTTAAAATTGAAGAAAAAAACAATGACACGCATGTTGAAAAAAAGTAAATAACCTTTCACGGCTATGCGTTTGTGATTACAATTGATCGCTTAAAATCAAATTTCGTTATCCCTATTTTAAAATTGAAGAATTAGACTGTGACAGAAGCAACTCATACAAAGCCCAAACATGTCATGATGATGGCCGCAGGTACTGGTGGACATGTTTTTCCTGCACTCGCTGTTGCTAAAGCATTGCAGCAACAGGGGATACACGTATCTTGGCTTGCGACCCCCACAGGAATGGAAAACCGACTATTAAAAAATCAAAATATTCCTATTTATCAAATTGATATTCAAGGATTACGGGGTAATGGCGTAACGCGAAAATTATTGGCGCCATTTAAAATTTTAAAAGCGACGTTCAGTGCAATGCGCTATATGAAGCAGCTTAAGATAGATGCTGTGGTTGGTTTTGGTGGATATGTGGCAGGCCCAGGTGGTTTGGCTGCACGCGCTTTAGGCATTCCCGTGATCATTCATGAACAGAATGCAATAGCAGGTTTTACCAACACACAATTGTCACGCATTGCTAAAACAGTGTGTCAGGCTTTTCCGAATACTTTTCCTGCAACTGGTAAAGTTGTCACCACTGGCAATCCAGTACGTAAAGAAATTACTGAAATTTTAAATCCGTCTTGGCGTTATCAAGAACGGGAAAAAACAGCAACGCCTTTACAGATTTTAATTGTTGGTGGCTCTTTAGGTGCTCAAGCTTTAAATGAACGTATACCTGAAGCCTTAAAGCAATTTGATGTGCCGATGCAGGTGTTTCATCAATGTGGTCAAAACCATACCGAAGCGACGCAGTTGCGCTATGCAGATAAACCCGCTTCTTTACATGTCGAAGTACAACCCTTTATTGAAGATATGGCACAAGCCTACGCCAAAGCCGATTTAATTATTTGTCGAGCGGGTGCGTTAACCGTCACTGAAATTGCGACTGCAGGGGTGGCGGCTGTTTTCGTACCCTTGCCAAGCGCAGTCGATGATCATCAAACAAAAAACGCTCAATTTTTGGTTAATATGCATGCTGCAAAAATTTGTCCTCAGAACAGTATGACCACTGAAAGTTTAAAAGAACTATTAACCCCACTGATGAATCGTCAATTACTCAGTGAAATGGCAATCAAAGCACGTCAACACGCACAGCCCGATGCAACCCAGCATGTGGTTCATTTAATTCAAGCATTGTAAATTAGAGAAATATATGTCTCCATCAACTCCTGCTGATCAAGCAAAAAAGTTAATTAAAGTGCCTGAAATGCGCCGTATCAAACACATTCATTTTGTGGGAATTGGTGGTGCTGGGATGTGTGGTATTGCAGAAGTATTAAAGAATCAAGGCTATAAAGTTTCAGGCTCAGATATTAAAGCCTCGAAAACCACTGCGCAGCTTGAAGAAAATGGAATTAAGGTATATATCGGCCATAGTCCAGATAATATTAAAGATGCCAATGTGATTGTGGTTTCCACTGCAATTGATCCAGAGAACCCAGAAATAAAAACGGCAATTGAACAACGTACCCCGATTGTACGTCGCGCAGAAATGCTGGGTGAGTTGATGCGTTATCGTCATGGCATTGCAGTTGCGGGTACGCATGGCAAAACCACTACCACCAGTTTGATTACGTGTATGTTGGCCGAAGAAAATATGGATCCGACTTACGTGATTGGTGGTTTATTAAACCGCACAGGTGTCAATGCGGCTTTGGGTGCGAGTCGTTATATTGTGGCTGAAGCAGATGAATCAGATGCAACATTTTTACATTTACAGCCTATGGCGGCTATTGTGACCAATATTGATGCTGATCATATGGATACTTATGGTGGTAGCTTCGATGTTCTCAAAGACACTTTTGTTCAATTCTTACAAAAACTTCCCTTCTATGGTTTAGCTGTGGTTTGTGGAGATGATGCCAATGTTCGTGAAATTATGCCGAGGATTGGTCGTCCATTACTGACTTATGGTTTCAATGAAGATAACGATATTCGTGCAGTAGATGTTGATCAAGACGGTATGCGTACTCACTTTTCGGTGTTACGAAAAAATCGTGAACCATTACGGGTCACTGTGAATCAACCTGGTTTACATAATGTACTGAATGCCTTGGCTGCGATTGGCATTGCGACCGATGAAGGTGTTTCGGATGGCGCAATTTGCCGTGCTTTGGAAGGTTTTAGTGGTGTTGGTCGTCGTTTTCAAGTACAAGGCGAGTTTGAACATGAAAATGGCAGCATTACGCTTGTTGATGATTATGGTCACCATCCTAAAGAAGTTGAAGCGACCATTAAAGCTGCACGTCAGAGTCATCCTGACCGTCGTTTGGTCATGATGTTCCAACCACACCGCTTTAGTCGTACTCGCGATTGTTTTGATGATTTTGTCGATGTATTGTCACAAGTCGATCAATTAATATTGTTAGAGGTTTATCCTGCAGGTGAAAAACCAATTGTTGGTGCAGATAGTCGGGCTTTGGCGCGGAGTATTCGTCTGCGAGGCGAGGTTGAGCCTATTTTGATTGATCCTGTTGATGGTAATTTAGCCAATATCATGCAAAAAGTATTACAAGCGAATGACTTGTTATTAACACAGGGCGCGGGTAATGTGGGGGCTATTTCCCTAGAACTTACCCAAAATAAATTATATTTAAAGTAGTCGCTTCTGCGATTTTTGAATTTGATCATTCAATTATAAAGTTTAAGGATAGAAACGTGGCAAATGCTTCAAAATTCGGCAAAGTTGCCGTGTTGCTTGGTGGTAAATCGGCTGAGCGCGAGGTTTCTCTAGATAGTGGTACGGCTGTACTTGAAGCATTGGTCCGTTCAAGGGTGAATGCCGAAGCATTTGATCCCAAAGAACGCAGTGTGACTGAGTTAGTTCATTATGATCGTGCTTTTATTGTCTTGCATGGTCGTGGTGGTGAAGACGGTCAAATTCAGGGTGCTTTAGAGTGGTTGGACATTCCATATACTGGAACAGGTGTACAAGGTTCAGCCATTGGTATGGATAAGGTCAAAACCAAGCAAGTGTGGCAAGGCTCTGAACTGCCTACCGCACCCTATCGAATTGTAACCAAAGATTCTGATTTGAATGCAGTTATTGAGAGTATTGGTTTGCCTTTCATTATTAAACCTGTACATGAAGGTTCAAGTATTGGAATGAGCAAAGTCGAAAAAATGGAAGACTTTGCAGAAGCTATGTCGAAAGCCACTGTTCATGATGCTGTTGTCATGGCAGAGAAATGGGTCACTGGCCGTGAATTTACCATTGTGATTTTAAATGGTCAGGCACTGCCAGTTATTCGTCTTGAACCGCCAAAAGACGTGGCTTTTTATGACTATGAAGCTAAATATAACCGTAATGATGTGCAATATGGCATTCCATGCGGATTAACGGAAGCTGAAGAAAAGCAATTGCAAACCTTAAGTTTACGTGCATTCCAGGCCGTTGGCGCCAGTGGTTGGGGGCGTATTGACGCGATGCAAGATGAACAGGGTAATTTCTGGTTGCTAGAAGTCAATACAGTTCCGGGTATGACCAGCCATTCATTGGTGCCTAAAGCAGCCAAAGCGGTGGGTTATAGTTTTGATGAGCTGTGTGTGGCGATCTTAGAACAGACTTTAATCGCTGCGGCGCACTAACTATGGCTCAACTTCCTGCTTCAATGCGCCGTAAACGAGCAGCAATCACATCAATACATGATAAGCCACCTACGCGTAAAGAAAAGCTTGCGAACTTAGGTGGCTGGTTACTCATGCTGATTGCTGTCGCGGTGCTGGCTGTAGGAATTTATGGCTTATATACTGTCATGACAGATGCGCGTGTGGCAGAGCTTAAAGTGGTGGGGACACGCTCAGATGTTGAAAACCGTCAAGTGATGACCCATGTTGCACCGACATTAACAGCAAATTATTTTACTGCTGATCTGGAGCTGATTCGTGATCAGGCCTTGGAATTATCTTGGGTCGATCGTGTCGTGGTTTCTCGTGCATGGCCCAATTCAATTCGTGTGCGCGTCATGCCGCGTCATGCCATCGCCCGTTGGGGAACAGGTCGATTATTAAGTGACAGTGGTGATATTTTTACGGAAGTGGTTGCGCAGAATAATCAAAAACTGCCGTTACTTCACGGACCAGCCACGCAGTCCAAAATGATGATGCGTCGTTATAATGAAATTAACCAATTATTTTTGCCCGTCAATATACGTTTAAAAGAATTATATTTAACAGAGCGGATGACGTGGTTTATGCAATTTGATTCAGGTCTGCGTGTTATCGTGGATCAAGATCAAACTATGAGCAAACTTCAACGCTTCAGTCATCTGGCAC
This sequence comes from Acinetobacter albensis, assembly GCF_900095025.1. Lineage (GTDB taxonomy): Bacteria > Pseudomonadota > Gammaproteobacteria > Pseudomonadales > Moraxellaceae > Acinetobacter > Acinetobacter albensis. Next base: position 82,673 of record NZ_FMBK01000008.1, read on the forward strand.
AAAGCGATTTAAAGCCAGTATGGACTAAAATTTCATCGGTTGACTTACGTTATCGAAATGGACTGGCGATACAATGGAAGAATTCGGCTCCACCAAAAATTGTAAATAGTCATTTTCTTGTAACGATTGATGACACAAGCATTGCAGATGTAAGAAAGGTAAAGCCATAATTGAGCGGCTTTATATAAAATTAGAGGCTTAAGGCCATAAATTAACGAAACACGTCATGGTAGTAGTAGATAATGAATGAAGCTGTTCCCTCGGTTGTTGCGATTGACATTGGGACACACAAAGTTTCAGTTTTGATTGGTAAGGTACATGCGCCGGACAACATCCAAGTGATTGGTATGGCAACCGCTCGTAACCGAGGCATGAATAAAGGAAAAATTGTAAGTCTAGACAAAGTCATTACTGCAATTAAAAATGCCGTACAAGAAGCAGAAGATATGGCTGAATGCCGAGTGCATTCCGCTTGGATTTCTATTCCAAGTGCAGAATTAAAAAGTTTTTATGCTTCGGGTCGTACGCCCGTTGAAAATAATGAACATATCATTACCACCAGTGAAGTAGTGCGTGCCCTAGAGTTGGCCAAAGCCAGTCATTTAACTTCTGATTATTATTTGGTCAGCGCAGTCCCTCTGGGTTTTGAATTGGATGACTCGGCAGAATGGGTGCAAAACCCGATCCGAATGTCTGCGCATAGTATGATGGGGCACTATCAATTAATGATGCTGCCAATTAGTACGATGCAAAATCTGGATCGTGCGCTTAAAGGGGCCAATATTGGGGTTGAAAAAATGGTGGTGTCTTGCTTGGCGACTGCCGAAGCAAGTTTGCTCAAAGATGAAAAAGAGTATGGCGTGTGCTTGGTTGATATTGGCGCAGGAACGACCAATATTGCGGTCTATTTAGATGGCCGTTTGGCATTGACCCATACTTTACAACGCGGCGGCGAACATGTGACTCGCGATATTGCAGCTGTGCTACAAACGACTACAGAAGAAGCAGAGCGAATTAAGTTATTGTATGGCTGCGTAGACTTAAAAGTCGTCAAACCAGATCATATGATTCAGTTTCAAGGCATTGATGGTCCACAAACCATGAGCCGTATTGAGTTATCAGAGATTATTATTGCGCGTTACGAAGAAATATTGACTCAAGTTCATCATGAGTTACAACGTAATGGTGCTATTCATGGTTTATATCACGGTGTAGTGCTGACAGGTGATGCCACTCAAATTGAAGGAATGGTCAGTTTGGTTCGTCGTATGTTAGGCGTTTCAGCCCACTTAGGTAATCCGCCAGTACAGGTTTATGCTGAAGAACACAATCAAGCAGCTTTGCGACGTTCACAGTATGCAACAGCGTCAGGATTATTGATATTTAGCCAAAGTGAAACGCAAGAGAGTATTGTAGAAGTGAATGATACTGCAAAACTGTCTGTGGTTAAGCGGGTTGGACGTGCATGGTCAGCATTGAATAATCAGTTAAAATCGATATTTTAAGTTGAATTTTTTGGGAATATTGTGAGGAAGTTGTACGTCTAACCGCTTGGACTTGACAAGTGTGTGGTTGAACAGCATCCTAAAACATAATTTTTGTTTATTAAGATCAAGGCAGTATACGGGCTTAAGTGACTGCCGATTACGAATTAGGAAATCCAAAGGTCATGGCCTCATTTGAATTTTTAGAAGATGATCAAAACGATAGCAACGGTCAGGCCCGTTTCACTGTATTTGGTGTGGGCGGTGCTGGGGGTAATGCTGTACAGCATATGCTTGAGTCTGATATTCAGGGTGTAAAATTTGTTTGTGCGAATACCGACAAACAAGCGCTCGATCGTATGAATGCACAATTTAAAATTCAGTTGGGTGAGCAAAGTACCCGTGGTTTGGGTGCAGGCGCCAATCCTCAAGTGGGTCAAACCGCTGCTGAAGAAAGCCGTGAAATCATTCGTCAACATCTTGAAGGGACAGACATGGTGTTTGTCACGGCAGGAATGGGCGGTGGTACGGGTACAGGCGCTGCGCCTGTAGTGGCTGAAATTGCGAAAGAAATGGGAATTTTGACTGTGGGTGTGGTGACAACGCCTTTTAATTTTGAAGGGAAACGTCGCCAACAATCTGCCGAGAAAGGCATTGAAGCATTAGAAGCGCATGTAGATTCTTTAATTATCATTCCAAATCAGCGTTTACTTAAAGTATTCCGCGATATTTCAATGAAAGATGCCTATAAAAAAGCAGATGACGTATTGTTGAATGCAGTACGTAGTATTTTTGATTTGGTGGTTCGACCGGGTCATATCAACCTTGACTTTGCCGATTTAAAAACTGCAATGAGTACACGTGGTTATGCCATGATGGGTGTGGGTTCTGGACGCGGTGAAAACCGTGCGCGTCAAGCTGCTGAGCAAGCAATTCGTAGTCCACTGCTTGATAATGTGACTATTATGAATGCCAAAGGTATTCTGATTAACGTCACAGGTGGTGATGATGTCACGTTTGGTGAAATTGAAGAAATTACGGATGTCGTCAATCAAATTGTCGATTTAGATGAAGGCCAAGTATTCTACGGAACGGTATTTGATCCAGATGCGCGTGATGAGATTAGCGTTACAGTGATCGCGACAGGTTTAACCCGTAATTCGGCAGATGCTGTGAATACAGTTAAACGTCCAACGACTCAGTCTGCAACTCGTCCTGGGAATACTGTTCAAAATGCTGTAGTTGAAGATGATGATGTACCTGCGATTCAACGTCAGCAGAATGAAGCGAATACCACTTCTGCGCCTGTAGCGGGAACAGCGCGTCCAACGCCAATGAGTATTCAAGATTACTTGAAAAATCAGCAACGTAAATAATGAGAAATCAGTAAACTCTGCATAAAATCAACAGAAAAGGTGGCCATCGTGCTACCTTTTTGTTTTTGATCAATGGCTAAATATGCTAACGTATAGCGGTTTGATGAGCAGATGATAGAAAACATGTTGAAACAACGTACCCTGCAACGTATCGTGAAAGCGAGCGGTATTGGTCTTCATAGTGGGCAAAAAGTCTTAATTAACTTTGTGCCGCACCATGTGGATGGGGGAATTGTGTTTCGACGTATTGATTTACATCCAGCAATCGACATTCCTGCCGATGCGATGCTGATTCAAGAAGCTTTCATGTGTTCCAATCTGGTTCAAGAAAATGCCAAAGTCGGCACCATTGAGCATGTAATGAGTGCAATTGCTGGATTAGGGATTGATAATTTAATTATTGAAGTATCCGCCTCTGAAGTACCAATTATGGATGGCAGTGCAGGTCCTTTTATTTATTTATTAATGCAAGGCGGTTTGGCCGAGCAAAATGCACCGAAAAAATTTATAAAAATTTTAAAGTCTATCGAAGCGCTCATCGATGATAAGCGCGCTATATTTCATCCCCATGACGGTTTCCAATTAAACTTTACCATTGATTTCGATCACCCTGCATTCAAAAAAGAATATCAGTCCGCCACAATCGATTTTTCGACAGAAACCTTTGTTTATGAAGTGAGTGGAGCACGAACTTTTGGTTTTATGAAAGATTTAGATTATTTGAAAGCAAATAATTTGGCATTAGGTGCAAGCCTAGAAAATGCGATAGGTGTTGATGATACTGGCGTAGTTAATGAAGAGGGTTTGCGTTTTTCAGATGAATTTGTGCGGCATAAAATTTTAGATGCAGTGGGAGATTTATACTTACTCGGGCATCAGGTGATCGCAAAATTTGATGGATACAAATCAGGACATGCTTTAAATAATCAATTGTTACGCAATGTTAAAAGTGATCCGAGTAGTTATGAAATTGTAACATTTGATGACAAAAAACAATGTCCGATCTCTTATGTGAGTGTGACATAAGTCATTGTCTTTTAATGCGTGTGTTATATTATAACAATTAAAACTGTTAACTGATTCACATTTTTAATTGAAATTCTTTCTTCAGTATTAGGCCAGTTACTTTTTATTGCTTGCCAAACGCAGCATTGCTTGGCTAAGCTTAGGGTCGCTCACAAAGTCAGCAGCACCACGGATTAAATCTTGGGTATCTGGGCTAAGGGATCTGGACAGGGTTTCAGATTTTAACGTTGGCAGTGTTGTAATTTTTAAACGAACGTGAAGTTTTTGTAAGTTTTTAAATTCGGCAAACTGTGACAATTGAGCGATATATTGCTTTTGAAGATAACCGACTTGGCTAATCATGGCTTGATTTTCACCGGTAATCGTTAAAACACCATTTTCATAACATACAACTTGCCATTGCTCTGGTTGGGGCAATATCGGTTGAATAAGTTTTGTAAGTTTCTGCCAAGCAGCAACTTGTTGAGAGAGAAACGTAAAGTTTCCTGTTTTTAAGTGTTTTCTTGTTTGTTGAAAGAGCTTCACTGGTTCAGACATACATTGTTCCTACATATTTGTGTCTTAATCTTATGCGCTCCGTTCAGTAGATATCAAGGAAGAGATCACGCAAGGACATTAACTAAAAACAGTTAAAAGAGGTTTTTTATGCATACGCGACGTATTTTATTAGCGTTTTCATTGGCAGCGTCTGCTGCATCTGTAGCATTTGCTGATTTGGTCGATCTTAATTCTAGCAATGTATCAACGGATCGTCTTGAACAATTAACGCATACTTTGGCTCAAGGGTCTTATGTAGAATCAGACAATATTGATCTTCCTGCTGAAACTAAAATGAGTGTTCAGTTGCGTGAAAAAACGATTGAATTGAACAATGAATCGCTTGCAAAAAAATACGGCTCAAGCACCTCAAAAAGCTATTCTAACAATCCTTATTCTTGGTTGGTATCCCATCCGCTTCCAGATATGAAACGAGTAAGTTCAAATTATGGTGGTCGAACCATGAGTGGACGTGCAGAAAACCATTCTGGTCTAGATATGTCAGCGCCAAGTGGTACGGCTATTTATGCTACTGGCCCAGGTGTTGTCACTAAATCGGGTTGGGGTACAGGTTATGGTCAATATGTTGAAATTAACCATGGAAACGGTTATTTGACGCGTTATGCACATGCCTCTCGTCTGATTGCACGTGTCGGTGATCAAGTGAAAGCAGGTGAGCATATTGCCAATGTAGGGTGTACAGGACGTTGTACAGGTCCACATTTACATTATGAAGTGGTCAAAGATGGACAGCGCAAAAATCCATCGACTTATCTTGCTATGTTGCCATAAGCTTAACCCACTGCCTTTGATTGAAACAATTTAGCTGTATTAAAGAATATAAATCTAAACCGATTAGGCTTCGAGATTTAACTCTATCATTTACAGGTTAATAAATTGTATAAAAAACCGCCATGATTGGCGGTTTTTTGTTGTGTTGCGTAAAGAAGAGTCAATGGGTATTTATTTTCTAAATATTAGTGCTATTCCGTATTCAGCTGTGGCAATAACTGAAACCGACTAAAGTATGGTACATATAGAGAATATAATTAGGTTCAAGGAACAGGTGGAATATGGCGTATTATGGCGATACCGACGCGCAAGAAACCCAAGAATGGCAAGATGCTTTTGACTCGGTTCTACAGCACATGGGCACGGAACGAGCGGCATTTTTATTAGAAAAGCTTTATCAGCGCGCGATTGCCACGCATGTTCCCATTCAGCGTCTAAATACTCCTTACCGCAATACGATTTCAGTTGAAGAAACTCCGGCGATGCCAGGGGATCAAGATATGGAACGACGTATTCGTGCCTTGATTCGTTGGAATGCTTTGGCCATGGTATTACGTGCCAATAAAACAGGGGACGATTTAGGTGGTCATTTGGCCAGCTTCGCATCTTCTGCAACTTTATATGATGTCGGTTTTAATCATTTCTTCCGTGCCAATAGTGATAGCTTTGGCGGTGACATGATCTATTATCAAGGTCATTGTGCACCGGGTATTTATGCGCGTTCCTTCCTTGAAGGCCGTTTAACCGAAGAGCATTTAGATAATTTCCGTCGTGAAGTTGGCGGTATTGGTCTACCAAGTTACCCACATCCTTATTTAATGCCAGACTATTGGCAATTTCCGACTGTATCGATGGGCTTAGGTCCAATCATGTCAATTTATCAAGCACATATTCAAAAGTACTTGATGAACCGTGGCCTAATTAAAGAAGAAGACCGTAAAGTTTGGGCTTATTTAGGCGATGGTGAAATGGATGAGCCAGAAAGCTTAGGCGCAATTTCATTGGCAGGTCGTGAAAAGTTAGATAACCTCATTTGGGTGGTGAACTGTAACTTACAGCGTCTAGATGGCCCTGTACGTGGTAATGGTAAGATTATTCAAGAACTTGAGTCGTTGTTCCGTGGCGCAGGTTGGCGTGTCATTAAAGTGGTCTGGGGTCGTCATTGGGATCCATTGTTGGACAAAGATAATACGGGCGCACTTCAAGCGATAATGGAAGAAGCAGTCGATGGTGATTTCCAACGTTATCAAGTAAAAGGTGGCGCCTATACACGTGAAAAATTCTTTGGTAAGTATCCTGAAGCTGCGGAACTGGTAAAGGATTTAAGCGATGAAGATATTGATAATCTAAATCGTGGTGGCCATGATCCATACAAAGTATTTGCGGCTTATGCAGAAGCATGTACCGCTAAAGGTCAACCGACGGTTATTCTTGCGAAAACAGTGAAAGGTTACGGTTTATCTGAAGAAATTGAAGCGGTGAATAAAACGCATCAAATTAAAAAGATGCAAATTGAATCTTTAAAATATGTACGTGACCGTTTTAATTTACCCATTAACGATGATCAATTAGAAGAAGTGCCTTTCTATCGTCCAAGCGAAAATTCGCCTGAATTAAAATACATGAAAGCACGTCGTGAAGCATTGGGTGGTTATTTACCTGCGCGCCGTAAAGAAAGTGCGCAGCTTGCAATTCCTGAGTTGTCTGTATTTGATGCAGTGCTGAAGGGGAGTGGCGGTAAAGAACAATCTACAACCATGGTGATGGTACGTTTGATTTCAGCATTACTGAAAGAAAAAGCCATTAAAGATCGCGTTGTACCGATTGTGCCAGATGAAGCACGTACATTTGGTTTGGAAGGTATGTTCCGTCAGTTGGGTATTTATGCTGCTCACGGTCAAAAATATACGCCTGAAGACCAAGAACAGTTAATGCATTATCGTGAAGCCAAAGATGGTCACATGCTTCAGGAAGGGATTAACGAAGCCGGCGCGATGAGTGCATGGGCGGCGTTGGCAACCAGTTATTCAACCAATAATCTGCCGATGATTCCAATGTACATGTACTACTCAATGTTTGGTTTCCAACGTATTGGAGATATTGCATGGGCAGCAGGCGATGCACAGGCACAAGGTTTCTTGTTAGGTGCAACTGCTGGTCGTACAACATTAAACGGTGAAGGCTTACAACACCAAGATGGTCACTCGCACATTCTTGCGAATACCATTCCAAACTGTATTTCTTATGACCCATGTTTTGGTTATGAACTTGCTGTGATCGTGCATGACGGTTTACAACGTATGTATGTCAACCAAGAGCGTGTGTTCTATTACTTAACGGTAATGAACGAAAATTATGAGCATCCTGAAATGCCACAAGGTGCTGAGGAAGGCATCAAACGTGGTATGTACTTACTGCAAGAAGATGAGAAAGCCACTGTACAGTTGATGGGTTCAGGCGTAATTCTTCGTGAAGTGATTAAAGCAGCACAAATTTTACGTGACGAATACCAAATTCATTCGAACGTGTATAGCGTAACGAGCTTTAACGAACTGGCACGTGACGGTATGGCATGTGAAGAATACAACCGTTTACATCCAATGGCTGAAACAGCAAAAGAATCTTGGATCTCGAAGCAACTTCGTAGCACCAAGGGTATCGTGGTGTCGGCTACAGACCACATGCGTGCTTATAGTGAACAAATTCGTGCCTATCTTCCAGACAGCCGTCCATTTGTAGCACTTGGTACAGATGGGTATGGTCGTTCAGATACACGCGCAAATTTACGTAGTTATTTCGGTGTTGATGCTGCGCATATTGTTGTAGCCACTTTGAAAAAATTGGCAGATGAAGGCGAAGTTGATGCGCGTTTAGTGAAAGATGCGATTTCTAGCTTTGAATTAGATACAGACCGTCCAATGGCTTGGTTGCCACAAACGCATCCAGAGCTTCATGCGGTTGCTGACTACAAAGAGGAGAACTAATCATGCAAATTATGACTCCAGATATTGGCGTAGATAAAGCAACGGTTGCAGAAATTTTGGTCAAAGTGGGTGACACCATTGCCATCGATGAAAGTATTGTTTTACTTGAGTCGGACAAAGCCTCTGTTGAAGTGCCTAGCACTTCGGCAGGTGTAGTTAAAAGCATTTTGGTGACTTTGGGTGATGAAGTCACCGAAGGTGCAGCTTTGGTTGAGCTTGAAGCAGAAGATGGCTCGGCAACTGAAACTCAAAAAGCTGATGCCTCAGAAAAAACTTTGGAAAATACTCCAACCACTTTGCCCGATGAGGACATTCAGTCAGAATTGACAACACAGTCGTCTTCAGCTTCTGCTCAGCCGTCTACTTCGACTTTGGTTGACGTTAAGTTGCCAGATATTGGTGTAGAAAAAGCTTTGGTGGGTGAAATTCTAGTGAAAGCTGGCGATACTATTGATCTTGATCAAAGTATTGTCGTGGTTGAATCTGACAAAGCAACTGTAGAAGTACCGAGTACGGTTTCAGGTATTGTAGAAAGTGTTGAAATTCAAGAAGGCGACACGGTAAAAGAGGGCGTGGTTTTACTGAAAGTGAAAACCACGACAGTCACTGCTGCTGAGGCTCCAGTTAAAACAGAGCAACCTGAAACGACACAGCAACCAGTCACTACAGAATCTGAAACAGAGCAAGAGTCTGCTGCTGTGCAAAGTGGTGTCATTGAAGTTACTGTGCCCGATTTAGGTGTAGATAAAGCGGCAGTCGCTGAGATTTTAGTGAAAGTCGGTGATAGTGTTGAAGCAGATCAAAGTATTATTGTGGTGGAATCTGATAAAGCCACAGTAGAAGTACCAAGTTCAACAGCGGGTGTGATTACGGCCATTCATGTTGAAATGGGACAAAACGTCAGCCAAGGTGCTGCGTTGGTCACGATTGAAGGACAAGTTAAAAAGGCAACTTCAGCAAAAAATACTGCTCAAGCAACCCCTGCAACTCCAGTGAAGGCTGCGAATGCATCAGTACAATCGACAGCTGCGCCTCAAGCACAAAATGTAAGTGCAAGCTCAAATGTAGACAAGTTAACCAAAGAACAAAGTGCAGCCAATGCTAAAGTTTATGCTGGCCCTGCGGTACGTAAGCTTGCACGTGAATTAGGTGTGGTGTTAGCAGATGTTAAGGCTTCTGGTCCACATGAACGCTTAATGAAGCAAGATTTGGTGACGTATGTAAAAACACGTTTGACGGCACCTCAAGCAGCCCCTGTAGCGCAAGCTACAGCAGCAGTTCCAGGTTTACCAAAACTACCTGATTTTAGTGCTTTTGGTGGTGTAGAAGAAAAAGCGATGACACGCTTGCAACAGGTTTCTGTACCGCAATTGTCATTGAACAATTTTATTCCGCAAGTGACCCAGTTTGATGCAGCTGACATTACCGAGCTAGAAGCTTGGCGTGGCGAATTGAAAGGTAACTTTAAGAAAGAAGGCATTAGTTTGACCATTTTGGCTTTCATCGCCAAAGCGCTGGCGCATCTTCTCAAAGAAGAGCCTTATTTTGCGGGTCATTTGGCAGATGATCAAAAGTCTGTCTTACTACGCAATGAAATTCATATGGGGATTGCGGTAGCTACCCCTGATGGTTTGACGGTTCCAGTACTGCGTAACCCTGACCAGAAATCAGTCAAGCAAATTGCGATTGAATTGGGTGAATTAAGCAAAAAAGCGCGTGATAAAAAATTATCACCGAAAGATTTGCAAGGTGCTAATTTTACCATTACAAGCTTGGGTTCAATCGGTGGTACTGCATTTACGCCACTTGTAAACTGGCCTCAAGTGGCAATTTTGGGTATTTCACCTGCGACCATGCAACCTGTATGGAATGGTCAAGGTTTTGACCCACGCCTAATGTTGCCATTGTCATTGTCTTATGACCATCGTGTAATTAATGGTGCTGACGCTGCCCGTTTTACCAACAAATTAACCAAAATTTTGGCTGATATTCGTACTTTATTGCTTTGATTTTAGTCTAAGATTTTTATGAAAACCCTGCTTCGGCAGGGTTTTTTATTGAAGAAAATGTATTGAGTGATATTAAGTAGACGAAAATAAAAATCTCATTTGAAAAAAATATGCTTTCAGATTAGAATCATTTCACTTCATTGGGGAGTAGCCGCTTTTTACGTAATGTAAAAAGGTGATGGTCAACATAATTGTTCAACAGAGCATGGTCATCATAGCAAAGAACCAATTCAGCTTTTCACAAAGCTTTTTTTGTTGGCAAGACCTTTGATTTATCACTCTGCAGATTTTGGCTAGCAAGAGCGGTAAGTCATGGGCAAATTTTGCTAGCCAGAGAAAGTTCATATGTATGAGTTCCTGATCTCGACTGCAATTGTAGCACTTGCTGAAATGGGTGATAAAACCCAATTGTTGGCGCTTTTACTTGCAGCCCGCTTCCGTAAACCGATTCCAATTTTACTGGCAATTTTACTTGCGACTTTATTAAATCATGGTGTTTCTGCTGCACTTGGGCAATGGATTACCACGGTACTCAGTCCAAATATTTTACTGTGGATTGTATCGCTGGGTTTTATTGCCATGGCGCTATGGATGTTGATACCCGATGAGTTAGGCGATGAAACAGATCATATTAATAAATGGCAAAAATATGGTGTGTTTGGTGCCACCTTTATTTTATTTTTTCTGGCGGAAATAGGCGATAAAACGCAGGTTGCCACCATAGCGCTTGCTGCACGTTTTGATAGTATTTTTTGGGTTATGCTTGGAACCACTGTGGGTATGATGATTGCGAATGCACCTGCAGTATTTATTGGCGATAAACTGGCGGATAAGTTACCTATTGCATTGATTCATAAAATTGGCGCGTTTATCTTTTTAATGATCGGGGTTTCAACGTTAGTCCAACATTATTTTTTCTAAAGTGAATGGATGATGAGGAATTCTGAATACGCGTCAGGATTCCTCACATTTGAAAATAAAATATAAAAATAACTTGAGTCTAAAAACAACATTTTTTAAAATCACATCCTAAAAAATAAATTAGATAACGAGAATTTAGAATAATGTTGTCTCAAGTTTCTGTACAAGATGCCTGTTTAAGTTGTGGTGCATGCTGTGCGCATTTTCGTGTGTCATTTTATTGGGCCGAAGGAATTGATATCCCTGAGCACTATGTAGAACCACTCACTCCAGTATATTCATGTATGCAAGGTACCAATCAAACCCAAGCGTATTGTTCTGCTTTAGAAGGTAAAGTTGGCGAACAGGTCAGTTGTTCAATTTATAGTATGCGTAGTTCAACGTGTAGAGAAGTGCAGATGGCTGATGAGCAATGTAATAAAGCCCGTCATGCTTACCAAATGATTCCATTGATGCAGATTGATACAGCACAACTTAGCCATGAAGATGGTTTTGATCAGGTCAGTTAAACTCTGTATCCCTTGAATCAGCATAAGCGGAAAGCAACAGGATTATATTTAAATTAAAAAAATTATAATATTCAATAATATATAATTATTTTTAAACACAGTTTGAAATTAACATGAGTAAAATAGGTTTTTTTGTTTATAATAGCGCACGGAAATTACCAGTGAGACTGTTATGTTGACCATCGTTCAAGAAGCCCTAACCTTCGATGATGTCTTATTACTCCCTGCCTACTCAACTGTTCTCCCAAAAGATGTCTCCTTAAAGACACGCCTTACTCGTGGCATTCATTTGAATATCCCCCTTGTTTCAGCTGCAATGGATACTGTGACAGAATCACGTATGGCAATTGCGATGGCACAAAATGGTGGTATCGGTATTCTACATAAAAACATGGATATTTCAGCGCAAGCCGCTGAAGTTCGTCGTGTGAAAAAATTTGAAGCAGGGATGGTTAAAGACCCAATCACTGTAACACCAGAAACAACTGTTCGTGAACTGATTGCGATTACTCAAGCCAATAACATTAGTGGTGTACCTGTTGTAAAAGATGGCAAAGTTGTGGGTATCGTGACAGGTCGTGATACGCGTTTTGTGACCAATTTGGAACAGCCTGTCAGTAATATCATGACAGGCCAAGACCGTTTAGTAACGGTTCGTGAAAATGAATCTAAAGAAAATATTCAAGCATTATTACAGCAGTACCGTATTGAAAAGGTATTGGTGGTTGGTGATCATAACGAACTGAAAGGTTTGATTACGGTAACCGACTTCCGTAAAGCTGAATCTTATCCAAACAGCTGTAAAGATGATTTAGGTCGTTTACGTGTTGGTGCTGCTGTCGGTACAGGGATTGAAACGCCTGCGCGTGTTGAAGCCTTGGTTGAAGCTGGTGTAGATGCCATCGTGGTAGATACTGCACATGGACATTCGGCAGGTGTGATTGAACGCGTTCGTTGGGTAAAAGCGAACTATCCGCAAGTTCAAGTGATTGGCGGAAATATTGCCACAGGTGATGCAGCTTTAGCTTTACTTGATGCGGGTGCAGATGCGGTAAAAGTCGGTATTGGCCCAGGTTCAATTTGTACCACACGAATTGTTGCCGGTATTGGTATGCCGCAAATGTCTGCAATTGATAGCGTTGCCAATGCCTTAAAAGAGCAGATTCCGTTGATTGCGGATGGTGGTATTCGCTTCTCTGGCGATATGGCGAAAGCCTTGGGAGCTGGGGCAAGCACCATTATGGTGGGTTCAATGCTTGCAGGTACTGAAGAAGCGCCAGGCGAAGTTGAGTTTTTCCAAGGTCGTTACTATAAAGCCTATCGTGGTATGGGTTCATTGGGTGCAATGGCAGGAGCTACAGGTTCTGCTGACCGTTATTTCCAAGACTCGAAAGCAGGTCAAGAAAAACTCGTTCCAGAAGGAATTGAAGGCCGTGTACCCTATAAAGGCCCAATGGGTAATATCGTGCATCAAATGATGGGCGGTTTACGTTCTTCTATGGGATATACCGGTTCTGCGACGATTGAAGACTTACGTCAAAATGCCAAATTTGTGAAAATTACTGCCGCGGGTATGCAAGAATCTCACGTACATGATGTAACGATTACCAAAGAAGCGCCAAATTATCGCGTTGGTTGATTTTTGGTAATTAAGCTTCTGAAAAGCCGTCATTTATCTGACGGCTTTTTGGGTTTTGGTGTAAAGTATTTACAGTAAAAAATGGTCGATTAAGAAATCGGCATATATGTATAAGAAGTGAGTAAGAATATGAGTTATTTTGGTACAGATGGCATTCGTGGAAAGTTTGGGGAACTTCCGATTACACCTGAATTTGCTTTAAAATTAGGTTTTGCTGCTGGTAAAGTTTTAAAAAATTATAGTAAAAAAAGTAAACCGATTGTGGTATTGGGTAAAGATACTCGCTTGTCTGGCTATATTTTAGAAGCAGCGCTTCAAGCAGGCTTAAATGCAGCAGGCGTTTATGTACATTTGCTTGGGCCTTTACCAACACCTGCGATTGCCCATTTAACACGTGCTTTGCATGCTAGTTTAGGCATCGTGATTTCAGCCTCACATAATCCTTATGATGATAATGGAATTAAATTTTTCTCAAGTGAAGGCAAAAAACTACCTGATGAAATTCAGGAAGCGATTAATCAGGAACTTGAAAAAGAACTAAAAATTGAAGATACCGCAAATTTGGGTAAAAGTATTCGTGTGAATGATGCCAATGGGCGTTATATCGAATTTTGTAAATCAACTTTTCCTTATCACTTTGATCTTAGCAATTTAAAGATTGTGGTGGATTGTGCTCATGGTGCTGCGTACAGCGTAGGGCCTTCGGTATTTAAAGAATTGGGCGCCAAAGTGGTGTCGCTATATAATGAACCCGATGGTCTCAATATTAATGAAAATTGTGGTTCAACGCATCCCGAGCATTTACAAAAAGCAGTGGTAGAGCATGAGGCTGATTTAGGAATTGCTTTTGATGGCGATGCTGACCGTGTAGTTTTAGTCGATAAATATGGTCAACTTATTGATGGCGATAATATTTTGTATATTCTTGCCACACAAGTCAGTCAAAAGCCTGCGGGTATCGTCGGCACTGTGATGAGTAATATGGCACTAGAGTTGGCTTTAGAGAAAGCTCAAGTACCTTTTGTCCGTGCCAGTGTTGGTGACCGTTATGTCTTACAAGCACTTGATGCGAATGGCTGGGTGATTGGGGGCGAACCATCAGGACATATTCTCACTTTAGATAAAAGTACTACGGGCGATGCCATTATTGCTGCTTTACAAGTCTTGACCGTGATGGTGGAACAGAAGAAAGCACTGCATGAATTGGTTGCTGACTTCCATTTATTACCGAATGTCTTGGTCAATGTTCGTTTGCAAGAGATGTTTGATCCTTATGCCGTTCCTGCCTTGGTGAGTGAGTTTGAAAAGGTTGAGGTAATATTGAAAGGTCGAGGCCGTTTACTGATTCGCAAATCTGGAACAGAACCTGTTATTCGTGTGATGGTTGAAGGAGATAATCTTGAAGAAGTGACTCAACTCGCCCATCAACTTGCAGATGCTGTACGCTCACATGCGGCTTAAGGTCATACTATGAATGATGTGATTCAAGATTTAAGCGAGCTTCGTTTAAGCTACCAAAAAGGTGAATTATACGAAACGAGTGTGGATGAAAATCCACATCAGCAATTCCTGAATTGGTTTAATGCTGCTTTAGACGCTCAATTGCATGAACCCTATGCTATGTCTTTGGCTACAGCGAATGCGCAGGGTCGTCCGCATGTACGTACTGTGTTGTTGCGTGGCGCAACTGAATTAGGCTATGACTTTTATAGCAATTATGATAGTCAAAAAGGTTTAGATTTAATTGCAAATCCTTATGCGGAATTGTTGTTTTATTGGCCTGAATTGGAACGTCAAATTCGTGTCAGTGGTAAAGTTGAAAAAATTTCTTTAGAAGAATCGACACAGTATTATCATAAACGTCCACGTGAAAGCCAAATTGCTGCGCATATCAGTACACCACAAAGTGGTGTGATTGCGAGTCGTGAAGAGTTACAAACGCGTTTTGAACACTTGCAGAAGAGTGTTGTAGAAAAACTGGAATTGGCTAAACCTGAGTTTTGGGGTGGCTACCGTGTGGTGCCAGACTATTATGAGTTCTGGCAAGGTCGTCCGAATCGTTTACATGACCGCTTGAGTTATGAAAAAATTGCGGATTCATGGACATTACAACGGCTTATGCCTTAAATGCTTAAACCTCTCATTCAGCAAAGACCGTTCCTGACACGTCCTGAAAATATTCAGGGCGTGTCACCTTTTATTGCACAACTTTTAGCACGCCGTGGAGTGCAATCTGAACTAGAGCTTGAGTTGAAATTAAAGCATCTTTTGGCGCCCAATATGAAGGGCTTACAAGATGCAATTCAAATTATTGACCAAGCCATTGATGAAAATAAAAAAATAGTCATTGTGGGCGATTATGATGCCGATGGGGCGACGAGTACGGCATTGATGGTGCTTGTCTTAGGTGAAATGGGTGCAGATGTCGATTATCTGGTTCCTGATCGTTTTAAATATGGTTATGGTTTAACCCCAAAAATTGCCGATTTGGCTTTTGTGAGCTATCAGCCTGATCTATTAATTACTGTTGATAATGGTATTTCAAGCCATGCAGGGGTTGAGCAAGCGCAAGCACATGGTATGCAGGTGATCATTACCGATCATCATCTCACCACTAAAGCAACCCCATCTGCGCAAGCAGTGGTCAATCCCAACCAATTAGGATGTGAATTTCCCAGTAAAGCCTTGGCGGGTGTGGGTGTTGCATTTTATTTGCTTGCGAATTTGTCGAGTCACCGTCGTCAATTAGGTAAAACGATTGCCAAAGTCGCGGACTATCTTGATCTGGTCGCTTTAGGTACTTACGCCGATGTGGCAAGTTTAGATTATAACAATCGAATTTTAGTGAATGCAGGTGTAAAACGAATTCAGCAGAATCAATGTCGTGCAGGTATTAGTGCGCTTTTGGAGATAGCAAATCGTGAGCCTGCGCAGCTTAAAGCACAAGATTTAGGCTTTGTAATTGGCCCTCGCATTAATGCGGCAGGGCGGATGGAAACCATGGATATTGGGATTGAATGCTTACTCGCACCCGATATCCAAAGTGCGTATCCATTGGCGCAGCAACTGGACCAATTAAATACCGAACGTCGTCAAGTTGAAATTCAGATGAAGCAAGAGGCTTTAGCTGAGCTAACGCGCCTCAAATTAGATCAGACTTCTATGGCAGCGGCTTTGGTTTTATTTGAACCCCATTGGCATCAAGGCGTGATTGGAATTGTGGCTGGGCGTTTAAAAGAACAGTTTCATCGTCCCAGTATTGTGTTTGCAGCCGATGATGATGGTATTCATATCAAAGGTTCTGCACGTTCTATAGATGGAATTCATATTCGGGATGCCATTGAACATATCGCTGAGCAATATCCGCATTTGGTGAGTCATTTTGGTGGGCATGCCGCAGCTGCAGGTTTAACCATTCAAAAACAGCATTTTAATTTGTTTAAACAGGTGTTTGAGCAATTTATTGCCAGTATGGATACTTCACTTTTTAATGAAATTTTATGGACAGATGGCGAATTGCCATTGTCTGCCTTTCAAATAGAAACCGTTGATGAGCTACAAAATCTCACACCGTGGGGACAAAAATTTCCATCTCCTATTTTTGAAGGGATATTTAAAATTGTAGATTATCGTTGGCTCAAAGAAATACATTTGAAACTGCGTTTAATTTTAGAAAATGGCCAAATCGTGGAAGCAATTGCCTTTAATGCGCATGAAAAATTTGAATTTAATAGCATGCAAGATCATGTTCGATTGATCTATGAACTGGGTAAAAATGAATTTAATGGCAAGGTCAGTGTGCAGTTAAGAGTTATTTATTTAGAACAATAAAAAACGCTCAGTTGAGCGTTTTTTTACTGTTTTTAATCTGAATGCTTAGCAACGGAATGTTACCCATCCCAAAAGAATCAGTTCCTGCTAGGAGCAAGAGCGGAGTAAATAACTCAGGTCAATCGCATCTAATTTTGATCTTCAGATTCTGCTTGGCCGAAAGCTTTACCTGTTATTTCCAAACGATTTAAAGCACTTGAGAGATAAAAAAGCCCATTCGAAAATGGGCTTTTTAAAATTTTATTTAGGTCGGTGGATTAGAAACGGTATTTAGCAGCTACACCAAATTTATTGTAGTCGTTATTACCGACTTCACCAAAACCAATACGACCTTCTAAACTTACTTGTTGAGTAAAGAATTTACGTGCATTGACACCAAATTCGCTGTTATCACTTAAATCATTGTTGTAATAATCAGCACCTACGCTGAATGATTTATCAATGAAGTAATCTGCAGCAAGATTGTACTCGTCTAGATCACCAAATGCTGCACCTGCTTCTAAGTTAATGTCATTACCATTACTCAGTTGAGTTACATATTTGGCTCGAATTGTAGGGTCGACGCCGTCATTGTTGTCGTTGTCATAACCTTTTAGACCTGCTGCAATTAATAAGCCAGGTGCTGGAAGATAACCAACTTCGGCACCATATAATGTGGTATCAGAGTCACCACCACCTGCATAATCAACATCTTGACGACCAACATTACCACTTAAGTAAAAATCTGAGTTTGGTACATAATATTCAGCACCAACACCATATTTGGTCACTTCATCATCGCCCACTTCATTATAGTTAATGTGTGCATTTACGTTACTGGCACGATCAAGAAATGCCGCTTCTGCCATTGGTGCATTACGTGTTTGTACAGGATTAAAATAGTAGGTACCGTCTACACCAAAAGAACCGCTAGAACTACCATTGTCAGGATCAATAAGTCCAGCAGATGCACCGACTTCGGCTTGATATGCATGTGCTGTGCCTGTTACTGCTATAGCAGAAAGAAGTGCTGAAGCTATTGCTAGTTTTTTCATGGATACTGCCCCTTAAAATGATGGTTAAAAATAATACATTTTTTGTTACAACTTTTAGTCTAAAGTAAAATGACCTCAGGTCAATCATCGCAAGGTTACAGAAATGTTGCAAACGTAATTTTGTGTAATTAAATTATAATAAAATATTGATAATTAATAGTTTATTCAAATGTTTTGTTTTATTAAAAATATGAATATTTCATGAATTTCATCCTCCTTTTTGGCGTAACCCAAGCATTTTGTAACATAATAAGTTTTTGAGTAACGCTGTTTGGATTCTAAAAACATGATTAATTATGAACTTTAACTGACTTGAGACGTTTGATTAGGATCAGTCAACATAAGTTTATTAATTTGAAAGCGAGGCTTTTAAATTGCATATTTGCTCTGTGTTATAATTGCGGGCTATTGAAAGCCCAGTATTCTGATTGAGAGTAATTTACGTGGAAATTAATCCTTATCTAAACCAATTAAAAGACTTAAACGACCGTGGTCAAACATTACGGGGGTATCTTTGACTACGATCTGAAAAAAGAGCGTTTAGAAGAAGTCCTTCGTGAATTAGAAGATCCCAACATTTGGAATGATCAAGCACGTGCGCAAGCGATGGCCAAAGAAAAAGGCGAGCTTGAAAATGTACTCAATGTTTTAGAAGGTTTATCGACTCAGCTAGATGATGCACAAGCTCTGCTTGATTTGGCCGTTGAAGCGGATGATGAAAGTCTACTTGAAGATGTACAAGCTGAATTGACAACTGCTGAAGACGAATTGGCAAAACTTGAATTCCGTCGTATGTTTAGCAATCCCATGGATCCAAATCCATGTTATGTTGAAATTCAGGCAGGTTCTGGCGGTACAGAAGCACAAGATTGGGCTTCAATGCTGCTGCGTATGTATTTACGTTGGATTGAACGTCATGGTTTTAAAGCTGAATTGATGGAAGAATCGGACGGTGATGTCGCTGGGATTAAGTCAGCTACGATTCGTGTTGAAGGCGAGTATGCCTACGGTTGGTTGCGTACCGAATCAGGTGTACACCGTTTGGTGCGTAAATCGCCTTTTGACTCAGGTAACCGTCGTCATACATCATTCTCTGCGGTGTTTGTTTCACCTGAAGTGGATGACAATATTGAAATTGATATCAATCCAGCCGATGTTCGTACCGATACTTATCGTGCATCTGGGGCGGGTGGTCAGCACATTAACAAAACCGATTCTGCAGTGCGTTTAACCCATGCGCCCACAGGGATTGTAGTGGCGTGTCAGAACCAACGTTCACAACATGCCAACCGTGACCATGCATGGAAACAGTTACGTGCAAAACTCTATGAACGTGAAATGCAAATCCGTAATGATGCTGCAAAAGTTTTAGAAGATTCTAAATCAGATATTGGTTGGGGCAGCCAGATTCGTTCATATGTTTTAGATGATTCACGAATTAAAGATTTGCGTACCAGTGTTGAAAGCTCAAATACAGGTGCGGTACTGGATGGTGATTTGGATAAATTTATTGAAGCCAGTTTAAAACAAGGTCTTTAAGTTTAGTGCTGAAAAAACAGAGGTAAGTCCTCTGTTTTTTTAACGCTAAAATATGCTGATTTAGGTGAATCCATTCCTCGATCAGACAGTGTT
This sequence comes from Acinetobacter albensis, assembly GCF_900095025.1. Classification (GTDB taxonomy): domain Bacteria; phylum Pseudomonadota; class Gammaproteobacteria; order Pseudomonadales; family Moraxellaceae; genus Acinetobacter; species Acinetobacter albensis. The sequence continues at coordinate 102,447 of NZ_FMBK01000008.1, forward strand.
AGAATAGAATAAAGTTGTACAGAAATTTAGCAGTTTACAAAAAAGAAGCCTTGTATCGTAAATTTTCGATATTAATATCGAAAAAAATAGATATAATGATTTCTGGTAAGGTGCTGATCATGAACATGAGTGAAATGAGATGGACACAGAAGCGATTTATAAAGCCTTAGCTAACCCGATTAGACGTCAGATTCTGCAATGTTTAAAAGAACCTAAACGTTTTATTTCCCCAGAAGAATGTGGAAATGATTTTAGTCGCGGGGTGTGTGCAGGGAACATGGAAAAAATCGCGGATATCTCACAATCGACCATGTCCAATCATTTATCTGTCCTGCAACAAGCAGGATTGATTCATGTGACCAAATATGGGCAATGGTCGTATTTCTCACGAAATGAAGCACTGATCGAAGAATTTTTACAACATTTACAGCATGCACTTTAGGCTCAATGGGTCTGAGCAGGTTGTAAGAGGATTGCTTGATGACAGATTTTTCAACTCCCGTTCAGTTCGGTGAACTTCAACTTAAAAACCGTGTGATCATGGCACCATTGACACGTAGTCGTGCCACAGTTGATCGCGTACCAACGCCGATGATGGCCGAATATTATGCTCAGCGTGCAAGTGCAGGTCTAATTATTTCAGAAGCCACCGTTATTTCAGAAGAAGCGAATGGTTACGAGAAAACTCCTGGTCTATTTAGCGATGCTCAAGTAGAGGGTTGGAAAGGGGTGACGGATGCAGTTCATGCTAAAGAGGGTTTGATCATAGCGCAATTGTGGCATGTGGGGCGTGTGTCGCATCCAGATTTATTGCAAGGTGAAACGCCTGTTTCTGCAAGTAGCGTTCAACAAGCTGGTCATGTCAGTTTACTCCGTCCGAAACGTGAATATGTTGTGCCACGCGCATTAGAAATTTCAGAAATTCAAACGATTGTTGAGCAATTTAAACAAGCTGCAATCCGTGCCAAAGCTGCAGGTTTTGACGGTGTGGAATTGCACGGTGCCAATGGTTATTTGATTGATCAATTCTTGCAAACATCGACCAATCATCGTACAGATAGCTATGGTGGTTCTGTTGAAAATCGTGCTCGGTTTTTGCTTGAAGTGATGGATGCTTTAATTGAAGTATGGGGTGCAGGACGTGTTGGGATTCATTTGGCGCCACGTGGTGATGAGCATGACATGGGTGATGCGAATGCGAAAGAAACTTTTGGTTATGTGATTGAACAATTAGGTCAACGTCAAATTGCTTTTTTCTTTACTCGTGAATATTTAGCTGATGACAGTATTAGTCTAGAAATGAAAGCGCGTGCCAATGGCGTCCCTTATATTGCCAATATGCGTTTAGGTCGTGAGGATGCATTGGATTTATTGGCTTCTGGTCAAGCAGAAGCGGTGTCTTTTGGTAAAGACTATATTTCTAATCCAGACCTTTTTGAACGTTTAGTCGAAGATGAACCGCTGAATGAATTGAAGTTTGAAAATATGATTGGTACAGATGTAGCGCAAGGCTATATCGATTATCCATTTATGAATAAGCAGTTGGCTGAAAGCTAATTTTTAGAAATAAAACAGAATAAATGAACATTGCAGAGCAGAACGCATTAACATGTGTGGGCTGCTCTGTTATATTTTGCCGATTCTATATTCTTCGAGGCAACCTGTTTGGCTACTCCTTTTTGGTACAACGCAGCATTATCAATCCTTAAGCCATTGTATCAGTGGCGGATTAAAAAACGTGCGTTAGATACGGAGCAGTGGCAACAGGAGTGTTTAGAGCGTTTTGGTCCATTTCAAGAACCTAAAAACTTGAATGCTATGTGGTTTCATGTGGTTTCGGTAGGTGAAACTAATGCCGCACAGCCATTAATTGAACATTATTTAAAATTGGGTCATCCTGTTTTAGTCACCAATACCACCAAAACGGGTCAAGCCCGCGCCAAATCACTTTTTTTAAAAGCACCGTATGGATCTTTGTTTCAAGCGGTATATTTGCCTGCTGATCAGAAACAATTGGTACGTGCGTTCTATCAAAAATATCAACCCAAAGTATTGATTTTAGTCGAAACAGAAATCTGGCCCAATTTGATTGATCAAGCGCAGTATTTTAAAGTGCCTTGTTTACTGATTAATGCCCGTCTTTCGGAAAAATCTGCGCAAGGTTATGCCAAGGTTAAAGGTTTGACTCAAGGCATGTTAAATGGTTTAGATGCTTTATTGGCGCAAAATCAAGCCACTTTACAGCGCTACTTAAACCTAGGTATGCCTGCACGTAAAAGTCAGGTTTTGGGCAGTATTAAGTTTGATATCTCAGCTCCTGAAAGCGTTATACAGCAAGCCAAGCAATTAAAACACGCATGGAATTTAAGCTCCCGCAAAGTGATTACACTTGCGAGTACACATGCACCGGAAGAACAAAAACTTCTGATGGCTTTACAGCCTTATTTAAATCAACATCCAGACATTGTGGTGTTGGTCGTACCCCGTCATCCCGAACGTTTTGATGACGTGTTTCAGATGATTCAGGCATTAAATTTAAATGTTCAACGCCGCAGTTTAGATGACCCTATTCAGCCCACTACTCAAGTTTATTTGGCTGATAGTATGGGGGAAATGTGGTTGTGGTATGCTTTAAGTCAGGTTTGTTTCGTTGGTGGTTCATTAAATGAACCCGGCGGTGGGCATAATATTTTAGAACCTATTGCACTCAATGTACCCACAGTTTTAGGCAAAAATTATTTTAACTTTCAAACGATTGTCGATGAGTTTGTGGCAGTTGACGGCGTAACCGTGGTACAAAATGCTGAACAAGCGGCTCAGGTTTTAATGGAAATTTTGACTGATGAACATAAAGCCGAAAGATTAAATATTGCAGCACAGCAAATCATGGCGAAAAATACAGGTTCTTTAGTAAAGCACATTGCAGTGATTGATCAGTATCTTTAAAAGTTCTGTGTAGATACGCTGAAATTTATTTCGCTGAGGTGGCATAATAAAGAGTTTTCTTGCGAAGCCTTGCTTCTCATCTGTCAAAAGTAGGAACGCCTACATAACGTAAAATAAAGTCATGAAATAATAGGTGGCTGTGCAGGTGTATTTGCTTTTAAGAGTTGAATTTATAGCTTATGAATATTGTCCTGTTAGACCCACGCCAAACTGAATCTGAACTTTGGTCAATTACCTCAAAACGTCAGCTTGAGCATTTAAAACAATATATTGATATACAAGTGGGAAACACCTTAAAAGTCGGCATTCGAGAAGGGTTGCGTTACTCGACTGAGGTGGTCGAGGTGACAGAGCAGGTAGTCAAACTCAAACCTATTCAGATCGAACCTGTTCCAGCAAAATTACCTGTCACTTTAATTGTAGCCATGCCACGTCCGAAAGTGTTACGTCGTTTAATCATGGACAGTGTGACTTTAGGCGTTGAAAACATTATTTTGTTGCACAGTTATCGAGTCGATAAAAGTTATTGGCAAAGTCCTTTTTTACAACAATTGGATCAATATGTGACCTTAGGTTTAGAACAGGCAGGCGATACGGTTGCACCAAAAATTGAAATTTATAAACGTTTCAAACCTTTTGTTGAAGATATTTTACCCAGTTTAATTACAGCGGAAAAGCCTGCTTATGTGGCGCATCCTTACGCACAGAGCAAAATGCCATTTGCGATTGAACATGCCTGTACGCTTTTGATTGGCCCTGAGGGCGGTTTTATCCCTTATGAAATTGATCTGCTGGTCAAAAATGGTTGCCAAGCGGTAAGCTTGGGCAACCGAATTATTCGGACTGAAACTGTGATTGCTTACAGTTTAGGTCGTTTGTTTGGCGTGAGCTGAATCATCATCTTGAGTAGATGGGTCACCACGGTACATTTTGACTTCTTGTACGGGGTAGGGAATAGAAATGTGATGTTCGGCAAAAGCACGAATCACTTTTTCTTGCACCGCACTAATCGAGGAGGAAGTGACTACTTCAGTGGTATTAACCCACCATTGCACTTTTAGATTCACAGAAAAATCAGCTAGAGCCGTTACATTCACACTAAAGCCTGGCTGGCTTAAAATACGGCTGTCTTGATCTAGAATTTGCAGCACAATATCTTTGGCTTTTTGCACATCATCCTCATAACCAATGCCAACCATAAATTCGCAACGACGACGTTGATAAGCCGTATTGACCGTAACTGGACTGGTATAAACCGTAGCATTTGGAATGACGATTCGACGTCCATCAGGTGAACGTAAATAGGTCGCACGAATTTGAATATCTTCAACGGTGCCTTCCATTCCAGACACAATAATGTCATCCCCAATTTTAAACGGTTCACCCAATAAAATTAGAATGCCTGAAAGTAAGTTCTGGAAAATATCTTTAAATGCAAAACCGATCGCCACCGAACCAATTCCGAGTGCACTCATCAATTGGCCAGGCGTAAATCCTGGAATAGCAATGACCATGGCGATGAGAAAGCCGATAAACATAATGGCCGAACTTCCGACTCGATTCAGCACCAAGACTAAATTTTGCTTGGTATAAGAGCGGTCAGAGAGTGTTTTACGAACAAAAAATTTAAATAACTTTGCCAATAAGTAAAAAATGATGAAAACGATAATAGCAATACATAAGTAAGGTACACGTTCCCAAAAAGCATCGACAAATTTGTCGATGGTGGAATAGGCATCATTGTACTTTGCTGCGTGTGCAATGACGGTTTGCGTGGTTTTTTCAGAGGCTTCATGTAAAAGTTGTGATGTTCCTTGAGTAACGTCATTCAAAGTATTATTTTTTTCCACCACGGGATGTCCAAATTGTGCTTAATACAGGCCATTTTGCCTGAAATACAATAAAAATTTAACCCACAATACGCTGTATCGCCAATCATTTTGTCAATGTGTGTTGCGTGGGTTTAAAAATATTCAGTGCCTTTTTGAATCACTTCTTGCGGGGTTTTGAGTTCAGTTGTATCCATCATATAAGAGACGAAGCTACCCGAAGCCAAGAGACTTAATACAGTCATAATAATGATTAACCAAGCCAGTATTTTTTCCCAAATGGCTGTATCACGCGGTAAACCGTAACGATTGATGCCGGCTGTGCCCGAACCGAACATGAGATAAAGCCCTAAAAAAACATTCAACAATGGAATGATGAACAAGATAATCAACCAACCACCTCGGTTCATGTCGTGTAAACGACGGACACTGACCACCATCAGAAAATAAAAATACACGACCATAATCACAATAAAACCCAGCCCAGCTAGGTTATTGAACAGTTGTATAAAATCATAATTCAAAGAACGAGTATTTAGATTAAAAAGACCGATCGCTAGATTAAAAGCGAATAGAGCAAAAAAAGTGACCAAATGTATGAAACCATACCAGCCAATCGCACTTAAACGCCTAAAACGACCTGCTGCTGATAAAGGATTATCCGCGCTTTGCATTTGAGAAGATGAAAAAAATGGAGATGAATCTTGTGGGTTCATACCTGTTCCAATTGAGATTGAGCTAAGAAAAATTGGCTGTTTTGCTTACTGTAACCATATTTTAAGCGTCAATAATAAGATTTAAATTTATCCATAAAATATGAATAATATTATTTTTATTTGTATACATTTTATGTGAATACAACAGAACTTAAAGTGTTTATGTATTAAATTATATTAATACACTACGACCAAAGCCGAATTGAAGCGCTTGAAAAATAATCGTCATACTGTGAATATGCAGTCAATAAAATAAATAACGTGGCATAACATTTCGTGATGAGATGAATAAAATCAAGGAAGTATACTATGAAAGAAATTTATCCTGTACCAGAACAATTTAAAACCACGGCTCGCACAGTAGAGTCTGAATATTTTAAGCGTTATCAGCAATCGATTGAGCAACCTAATGAATTTTGGGCAGAGCAGGCTCAAAAATTGGATTGGATCAAGCCTTTTAGCCAAGTTAAAAATACCAGTTTTGACCCCAATCATTTCAAGATTGAATGGTTCGCAGATGGTGAACTGAATGTCAGTGCCAACTGTTTAGACCGCCATCTCAAAGAACATCCGCACAAACCTGCCATTATTTGGGAAGGTGATCATCCATCACGGCATAAAATTATTTCTTTTAAAGAATTGCATGATGAAGTTTGCCGTTTTGCCAATGTGTTAAAAAAGCACGGCATTAGCAAAGGTGATCGTGTGGTGTTGTATATGCCGATGATTGCGGAGGCCGCTATTTCAATGTTGGCTTGTGCACGGATTGGAGCTGTACATTGTGTGGTATTTGGTGGATTTTCTCCTGATTCATTGGCAAATCGTATTGAAGACAGTCAAGCTAAAATTGTGATTACAGCCGATTCGGGCATGCGTGGCGGTAAACCGATTCCGCTCAAGGAAAATGTAGATGCAGCATTAAATATTCAGGGGACTGCATCAGTACAAAACGTAATCGTGGTACATCGCACAGGCAATCCGATTGAATTTAAAGACGGCCGTGATCTGTGGTATCACAGTGAAATTATGTCAGTCAATGAAATTTGCCCACCTGAGCCCATGAAGGCTGAAGACCCACTCTTTATTCTATATACCTCAGGATCAACAGGTAAGCCCAAAGGTGTGTTACATACCACAGGTGGTTATTTGACCTATGTGAATTGTACTTTTCGTGAAGTATTTGACTTGAAACAGGACGATGTCTTTTGGTGTACCGCTGATGTTGGATGGATTACAGGACATTCCTATGTATTGTATGGTCCATTATCGAATGGAACTACCACGGTCATGTTTGAAGGTGTTCCGCAATATCCAACATGGGCGCGTACAGGTCATATTGTTGACAAGCACAATGTCACGATTCTTTATACTGCACCTACCGCCATTCGTGCCATGATGCGTGAGGGTGATGCTTTTGTTCGTGAAAGTGATCGCAGTAGTCTGCGCTTGATTGGGTCGGTTGGTGAGCCAATTAATCCAGAAGCATGGAATTGGTACTACACTGTAGTTGGGGAAAGCCGCTGTCCTGTCGTTGATACATGGTGGCAAACAGAAACAGGCGGAATTTTAATTTCACCTTTACCGGGAGCCACCGATTTAAAACCAGGTTCGGCTACACGTCCATTTTTTGGTATACAACCGGCTTTGGTCGATGCGGAAGGGCAAGAGTTAGCGGGTGAAGCGGAAGGTAATCTGATTATCAAAGACTCTTGGCCGGGACAAATGCGGACGATTTGGGGTGATCCAGAACGGTTTATTGAAGCTTATTTTTCAGCTTATCCCGGTGTATATTTTACTGGTGATGGTGCACGTCGTGATCAAGATGGTTATTACTGGATTACAGGAAGGGTTGATGATGTTTTGAATGTTTCAGGTCATCGTTTAGGTACAGCAGAAGTCGAAAGTGCCTTGGTTGCCCATGAAGCCGTAGCAGAAGCTGCTGTAGTCGGTATGCCACATGATATTAAAGGACAAGGCATCTGTGCTTTTGTGACCTTACAATCAGGAACAGCTGAATCTGAAGAGCTACATAAAGAATTGGTCGCTTGGGTACGTAAAACACTAGGGCCTGTGGCCACCCCAGATGCTTTATATTGGGCACCGTCTTTACCTAAAACACGTTCAGGTAAAATCATGCGCCGTATTTTAAGAAAAATTGCAGCGAATGAACTGGATAGTTTAGGCGATACCTCTACATTGGCTGAACCGCAAGTGGTAGATGCTTTAATTAAAACAGTCTATCCCCATGTATAAATTGTTGTTAAATACCGCTTGAGGATTCAGGCGGTTTTTTATTTTGCATATAAAGACTTCAGGCATTCAGATAAAGATTAAAAACATCATCTGCTAAGCTAAAAATATAGAAATAGATCGATATGATTATGAATGCCCAATCCCCATTTTTAAATGCTAGTCCAATCCAAATAGCGCAACACTTGGCACAACAGTTTGCACAGACAGCAGCTGAACGTGACAAAATAGGCGGGAACCCAAAACATGAGCGTGATTTAATTCGTCAAAGTGGTTTATTGGGACTGTCTATTCCAGCGCAATATGGCGGAGGCGATGCCGATTGGAAAACCATTTTTCAAACCATTCAAACGCTTGCACAAGTGGACAGTTCATTGGCACATGTCTACGGATTTCACCATTTGTTGATTGCCACAGTGCAGTTGTTTGCTCAACCGGCTCAGTATGCAAAATGGTTTAAGCAAACCGCGCAAGAGAATCTGTTTTGGGGAAATACTTTAAATCCCTTGGATAAACGAACCACAGCAACAAAAATATCAGACACAGATTATATTTTTCATGGAGATAAAAGCTTTTGTTCAGGTTCAATTGATTCAGATATGTTGTTATGTTCTGGCTATAACGAGGCAGGGAAATTGTTGATTGGCGTGATTCCCACTCAACGTGAAGGGGTCAGTTTTTTAGGTGACTGGAACAATATGGGACAACGCCAAACAGACAGTGGCACCAGCCATTTTGAGCAGGTTAAAATCCACCAAAATGAATTATTAGTCGATCCAGGGCCTTTAAGTACGCCTTATTCCAGTTTACGTCCATTGCTTGCGCAGCTGATTTTTGTACATCTCTTTTTAGGCGTAGCAGAAGGTGCATTTGAAATGGCAAAACAAACGATACAAAGCCAAAAAGCATGGTCAAAATCTTTAACTGAACATGCAGTACACGACCCATTTACCCAAAAGCATTTTGCTGAATTTTATGTACAACTGGAAAGTGTCCGTTTATTGGCCAATAAAGCAGTCGATATTTTACAAGCCGCTTGGGAGATAGGTGAAAACCTGACGACAGAGCAACGCGGTGAAGTCAGTATTGCAATTGCCACAGCAAAAATCGCGGCTACCCAGACTTCGTTGTTTGTGACCCAAAATGTTTTTCAGGTGATGGGTGCACGCGCTACGACGGCTCAACTAAATTTAGATCGTTTTTGGCGTAATGTACGAACCCAAACGCTACATGATCCGATTGACTATAAATATCAGGAAGTCGGGGAGTGGGTGCTGACTGGAAAAGTACCTGATCCCAGTTTTTATTCCTGATTTTAATGTAGAGCATACATACAATAATAAAAAACCGATCCCTCAGGATCGGTTTACTTTTAAACATTTTTAAATAAGCTTATTTAATCAAGGTGCGATGACGTGAAATGTGAGTTACACCAAATTTACCAGCGAACACCGTCACCATTAAACCGATAAATAAACCAATAAATGACCAAAGTGCAGCTTTCGCGGCTGCATTGGAAGCAGCGGCAGCTTTCGCTTTTGCTTCTTCTTTCATTTGAATATATTGAATTTTTGCTTTTTGAACATTGGTCTCTAAACTATTAAAAAATTCTTGTTGCTGAATAAAGTAATTATTGACCGCCTGATCTGCTTCTTGAGGCGTTAAAGATGTATTTTTGGCTAAAGCTTGGCTGACTTCATTTTTATCAATTGAATCAGTCACTTTTTGAGCACGATTTTTCAAAGTATCCGAAAGTTTTTGAATAATTTGATCACTATTATTGGGATTTAAAACCAAATCTTTTGCCGCACTTTTAATTTGATCTTTAGCCCATTCGCCTTGCGCTTTTAAATAATCGGGTTGTAATTCGTTAATTCCTGTTTTTTGTAATGCTTCACTGAGTTTTACATCACCATTTTTTAATTCAGGTAAAGGAACTAACTCTTCAAAGGCTTGAGTACTTAAACTCGCTAAATTTACACCACCTTTGCCAATACCAGTTGCAACACTACCTGCTGCTGAAGTCACTGAACTCAATGCACTTCCCGTTAACCGGGCAGCATTATTGATGGTCATTGCTCCAAACCAAATACCGACCAGTAATGCTAAGGCCCAGACTAAGAAGCCATGTATATATCCATCAGTGCCAGCCAATCGACCTGCAATAAATCCACCAATACCTAAACTTACCAATAAGGAAAGAAGAGTCCAAATGGTGACTGCCGTGCCTGAACCATTGCTAATATCAGTTGCAGATTCAGGATCTAAAAGAGCGAAGCCTAAAGCGACACCCAGTAAAGAGAGCAACATTGAAATGGCTAATACCGCAATAACACCAGCGAAAATGCTGCGCCATGAAATTTGATTTCGAATAACAATTTTTTCTTCATACATATTTTTTCTACCTTATTAGAGTTATTTATGAAATTTAAAATAATAGTTGTTTCTAAATAGTATGGATAAATAACAACCATTTATGTATTCAATTTGTTTTTTTATTTTATTTTTGAATAAGAAATTAAAGGATAAATAAAATAATAAAGCGGTGAGAGCTCATAACCTAATAGTGGGACTTTCTAGATAAATATTTGATTGAAAATTTTATATATACCTAGAAGCTGCTCGTTTTTTATTTCAGCATGTTTAGATAGCTGTTACCGCTTGTGCTTTGATTATTTTAAATGATAGAACACCTACTTAAACTCTAAATAAAAATTCCCCCCAAGCCGAGCCTTAGGGGGGTAGAGTTGGAGTTACTTTTATTATTATTTTTATTGGTTGTTGATCATTACGCTGACTTAGCGGCAATAAGAACTTGCTGTTGTGCTTCTAGTTGACGCACCAAAGGTAAAACTTTCTGCCCAAAATATTCCACCTCTTCAATGAAATGTAAAAAACCAGAAAGAATTAAATCAACACCGATACTCTTTAATTCCACAATCCGTTCAGCTATTTGTTGTGGTGTTCCAATCAAATTGGTTTTAAAGCCATCGTTATATTGAACCAAGTCTTCAAAAGTTGATTTTGCCCAGTTTCCTTCGCCTTCAATGGAAGATGCACCTGCTTCACGGGTAGCATCGCCAAACGCGTGTACCGCTTGAATGTTCGCTTTATCAATAATTTCTTGTAAAACAGCCTGTGCCTCCTGTTCTGTATCGCGAGCAATAATGAATGCATTCACGCCAATTTTGACACTGTGATTGTTGGCTTTGGCTTTTTCGCGAATATCATCAATTTGTTTTTTGATTTCTTCAGGTGTATTGCCATTGGTAAAGTACCAATCGGACACACGTGATGCCATATCACGCGCGGCGCGTGAACTGCCGCCTTGGAAAATTTCAATATGTGGTTTTTGCAAAGGTTTGGGCTTTAAAGTGTAATCTTTAAATTGATAGTATTTACCGTCAAAACTAAACTGATCTTGTGTCCAGACACCTTTTAAAGTGCGAATAAATTCCTCGGAACGAACGTAACGCTGGTCATGCTCTGGCCACTCTTCACCAATTGCATCGAACTCACCGCGGAACCAACCACTCACCACATTAACGGCAATACGACCGCCGCTCAGATGATCAATCGTTGCAAGTTGTTTTGCAGCTAAGGCGGGTTTCCAAGGCCCAGGCAAAATCGCAGCAATCACTTTTAAACGCTCAGTCTTGGCCAGTAATCCATGACTAAAACTCACCGATTCATGTTGATTGTCAGCACCATAGCCTGCGGTAAAACGAATTTGGGTCAGTGCATAGTCAAAGCCATTTTTTTCAGCAGTTTGTGCTAAACGCACGTTGTATTCATAGCTCCAATCAGTGCGTTGTTCGATATTACTGACCACCAAACCGCCACTCACATTGGGCACCCAATAGGCAAAAGTGATATTTTTTTCTTGTTCAGACATGATTGAATCTCCCATTTAAATTGCGTTATGCCACATGGGTTTTTGCGATTTTTTTATGATGTAAACGTGATTCTGCGGCATCTAAATTGGGAACTGCCGCAGAAGGCAGGACAGCGGCCTGTTCAATTTGTTTGTTAATACCCAAGTGCTGATTGGCTTGTTGGGTTTTTTCTTTGACCACTTCAGCTCGTTTGCCTTTAGCAGGTGCCCATTCCAAAATAGGGAGTGCACGTGCTACAGCCAAGGTGATACGGTCACGTAATGATTCGCTGTGAATCGTATATTCAGGGGTGAAATCTTGATCGGTGGCATATACGCCAATTGGTAAAGTTTGTGCTTGGAAAAAACTAAATAAAGGACGTAATTGGTGTTCGAGTACCAAGGCATGACGTTCACTGCCACCAGATGCCGCCAATAATACCGGCACATCGACCAAAGCGGTTTGCTCGACAAAATCAAAAAAATGCTTAAAAAGACCCGTAAAAGATGCACGATAAACGGGTGTTCCGACAATGATCGCATCAGCAGCTTCCACCGCAGCCAAATCATCTTGTACGCGTTGCGGAAGTTGATGGCGATAAATAGCACCACCGAGTAAATGTCCAATTTCACTAAATTTAATAAAGTGAACTTGAATTGGAATGGCTTCGCCCAATTCGTACACAATTTCTTGCACCAAGGCTTCAGTCTTAGATGGATGATTTAAACCGCCTGATACAGCAACAATATTCAGTGGTTTTTGTAAGTTAAAACTAGTCATACAGATCGAACCTAAATTGAATCTCGGAATAGTGTTCATTTACCAACAGAGCAGTAGGAACTGTAAAATAAAGAAAAAAAAAGACGTTATCTGTTTTTAAGATATAGCGCTTTTGGGGAGAACGTTGTTGAGAATTAGAATTTAACATTATGAAAATTAAAGTTATCTTGAATTTAGATAAGTATTGATGTGATCTGAATAAAATTTATATCTAAATATGATTAGATTTTAAGTTTTTTTGCAAACCATAAAAAAAGAATTTTTATTTAAAATAATGCGATATCCAGCAAAAAAAATGATGCCTTGCATATCCTTACTGTGCTTGTGTGGTTAGAATAGCGATTACTGTGCACAAGATCTTTCATATCGCTTATGAATATTTTAATCGTTGATGACCATCCGTTGTTTCGTCATGCTTTGATTCAGGCTGTTCGTTACAGTTTGCCTCAAGCTCAAATAAATGAAACAGCAGCAGTAAATGAGTTTTATGAACGTTTAGATAATGGCCCAGAACCAGATTTGGTTTTATTGGATCTGAATTTACCGGGCGCTTCAGGATTTTCAGCTTTGGTGCATGTTCGTGCACAATATCCTTCTATTCCGATTATTGTGGTTTCGGCACATGAAGAAACCACGATTATTCAACGGGCAATTGCACACGGGGCAATGGGTTATATTCCTAAATCGGCGCATCCAAGTCATATTGGTGAGGCCATTCGGCATGTACTCGAAGGGGAGATTTGGTTACCGCCAAACTTACCGACACATACTAATTTTGATCCTCGTGCTGCGGATGAAACGGCATTGGCTGAGCGAATTCAATCGCTCACACCACAACAATTCCGAGTACTCATGATGGTGGCAGAAGGATTGTTGAATAAACAGATTGCTTATGAACTTGATGTTTCTGAAGCGACCATTAAAGCGCATGTTACCGCGATTTTCCGTAAACTGAATGTACAAAATCGAACGCAGGCAGTTTTAGCGATTAGTGCTTTAAATATTGAAGATAAGAAAATGTAATTCGTTTGAAGACAGAATGAAAAGCATCAAAAAGGCACTGAATGAACAGTGCCTTTTTGATGCATTGATGTTTATAAAACGGTGGGTTTTTCATGGTTTAAATTAAGCGACGCAGCTTTGCTTAGGGGTTAAATCTGTACAAAAAAGTGGGTTGAGGGCACATTGTAATTCATCGATTTGTTCTTGTGACACATAGTCTTTTTCTTTCAAATAATCCGCTACACTGTCATCTCTCAAACTGAGAAATGCTGCATCATAAACGCCTAAGTCAACAAACAGAGCCATGGTTTCTAAACTGTTAAAACGGTCTAGATAAACATCATTGCCATACATCAGAAAAATATGATCTTCCTGCGCATGTGCATTTACGTCCAAACGTTTTGCCAACTCTAAAGGTGGTGTTTTAATAAATAATAAATCGGATAACTCGTCAAATTGAGTGGTATCTAATAAAGGTTGATCTGTTTTGACTTTACCAAGCCATGCTTTAAAGACCAGAACTGCACCACCTCGCAGCAACATACTCCAAATTTGATGGCGAACTTGCTCACTTAAACCATTTGATTCAACATCTAACGCTTGAATGAGTTTATCTTCTTGTTCAGCAAGGCGTTCAAATAATCCTAAACCTTGAGGCTTATAAGCTGCGGGTTTAAAGACATCAAAATTTAGTTCAGAAAAAACTTGTAGCGCGAGTGGAACAGCACTTTGATATAAAGTATTTAAGGCTTGAATATGAACATCAGTCAACTTACTGTTCTGAAAAAGTTTATCCCATTGAATTTCAGGCAATAACGCATTGCTGCCGTATTGACGGTAAAATTGTTGTGACTGATCTAGACCGATAGAATACACGTCAGAAATGTTCATTTTTTGGCTCCTGATTTTATATGATGACCAGTTTCTGAGTCGCATTTTTATGGGCCACTATAAATAAAAAAACTGATCGTTTCTTAAGCTTATATATGGAGCAGAGTCAGCTTAAACGGAATACGACTAAAGTTGTAGATAAGCTTTTTGGTTTAAAAAAAATTATTAAAAAATATATACTTAAAAATATTGTAACTAAGTATACAGCTGTGCATTTATAATCTGGTGCACTTTGCCATAGAAAATAGACAGTTGAAGTTTTTGGTCAATTTAATAAGGACTAAAGCGGGATTTTTTGAACAGTTTCGCCTAGAGCAAAAAATAAATTGCCAGTTGGCTTAAGAAAAGGTGTGTTTATGTAAGAAAACGTTCATTTCATGCAAGCGAAATGAACGTTTTTTAGCGATGTTATGAGTTATAAATTTTTAATCCTGAGAGCCAAGAACGTAATGAAGCTGGTTTTAATGGTTTTTTTAGCAATACAATATTCAGCTCTTTTAAAGACTGTGGAAGCTCTGGATCAGAATCTGCAGTAATTAAGGCCACAGGCACCTGTTCTTGCCGATTTTCCAAAATAAAATCCAAACCGATTTTGTGATTATTTAAATGCTGATCGACTAACCAGACCTGAATATTTTCTTGCTGGATTAAAATCAAGGCTTGTTCAGGTTCAGTGGCTTTAAAGACTTGATATCCCCATTTGGTCAAAAGCGTGCTCATGCCTTCTAAAATGGTTTCATCATTGTCTAAACATAAAATTTTGTAGGCCTTACTTTTTAAGGGAATGGCTTGTAGTGGTGTCAGGGCGACTTTGGGTGCTGGCACAATCGGCACTTCTATCATGAAGCAAGAACCTTTGCCATATTCAGAATACACATGCATTGGATACTCGAGCAGGTGAGTCATGCGTTGCACAATCGCAAGTCCTAAACCTAACCCTTGCTCACCCCACGGTGAGGTATGACCACAGCGCTCAAATTCTTGAAACAGTTTAATACGTTGTTCTTCTGCAATGCCGGGACCTGTATCCCAAACACCAATACGAATGGTTTGAGCCTGTTCGGCAGAACGCAGTACGCCAACAATAACGCGACCTTTTGCAGTATAACGTAAAGCATTGCTGACAAAATTCTGAATAATACGGCGAATCCATTGTGGATCAGTATCAATCCAGAATTGGACATCATGAACCCTAAACTGTATTCCACGTTGAGCTGCAATCGATTTAAATTGCAGTTCTAGATCACTGAGTAAGTCATGCAACGGATAAGGTTGTCGCTTCGGTTGAATGGTGCCTCCTTCTAAACGTGCAATATCCAACAAGGCAGATAACATGCTTTCTGCCCCATGTAAGGCACGATCTAGTTGTTGCAAGGTTTTGCGATCTTCATCAGATTGTACACTTTGTTCCAAAGCCGTACTGAATAAACGAGCAGCATGCATTGGTTGTAATAGGTCATGACTGGCAGCGGCAATAAAACGACTTTTTGACATATTGGCACGATCGGCTTGTTCACGCGCCAGTTGTTGTTCAGATAGGGCATTGGCCAATTGTTGAGTTCGATCTTGCACCCGACCTTCTAGGAAAGCTTCATTTTCACGGAACGCGGTAATGTCGGCAAAAGTCGTGACGAAACCACCGCCTTGAATGGGATTACCGCGCATCTGAATCACACGACCATCTTTACGAATGCGTTCAAACTCATGTGCATTGCCCATCGCCATCCAGTGAATACGTTTGCGAACGTGTTCTTCAACTGAACCTGGACCACATTCGCCACGTTCCGCGTTATAGCGAATTAAATCGGCAATCGGGCAACCGACATAAACAATATCTTTTGGGTAATCAAACAGTTTGAGGTATTGATTATTCCAAGCGACCAGACACATATTTTCATCCACCACACTAACCCCTTGGGTCATATGGTCAATCATGGTCATAATCAGATTTTGATTAAAGCGTTGCCATTGAGAAGCCTGATCTAGGATGTTGGCCACCTGACCGAGTGCCAAACCATTATTGACCATCGCCGTAGTCAGGAGGGTTCGTGCAGAAGCGGCACCGATGGTGCCTGCCAGATATTGCTCGGTGAAACGCCACCACATGCCATTGGCACTGCTATTTTCATTTAAGATCACGTTATTTTGAGTGCAAAATTGCTGGAATGCTTTTTGTGTTGGCCCCTCGCCAGTAATGCGTTTGGCTAATGCAATCAGATCACCGACTTTTAAACGAGCAACATCATGTTGTAAATAATTTGTATCATGCGTCATGCTTTGGGCGGGAAGGGGTTTAGTTTCATAATAAAAGAAACTTTCTGCTTGAATTTGTTCGGCAATACTTGGACGAAAAATACGCGATATCCAAATATATAACAGGATATTGAGCCCTAGCGCCCAAATTACGCCGTGGGTTAATGCAGCAAAAGATTCAAATCCGAGCAAGGCTTCTGGGCGTAACCAGCTCACGCCCAAGGGACCTTGCTGAAGAAAATTTTGTGCGAACTGCTGATATTCTGTTGGTAAGCTTCGTAAAACAGTAGGAAATAATAAGGTATAGGCCCAGACTAAAAAGCCGACAATTAAACCTGCATATACGCCCTGTTTACTTCCGCCACGCCAATATAAGCCACCAATGAGGGCGGGAGAAAATTGGGCCACCGCACTAAAGGCGAGCAAGCCAAAAACCGAAAGTTGATCAATATCATTAAAGAAATGAAAGAATAAAAAGCCCAGTAACATCACGGCTAAAATACAAATACGACGTGTAAATTTCAGCACCAACGGCAAACGCTTATCATGCCTTGATAGTAAGCCTGTGCGCCATAGAGCTGGCATAATCAGATCATTACTGAGCATAATAGATAACGCCACAGAGGATACCAATAGCATGCCTGTAGAAGCTGAGAATCCACCTAAAAAGGCCAGTAGCGTTAACCATTCTTGATCATAACTTAAAGGGAGGGATAAAACGGCCACATCTGGAATGGCTAAAAAATGCGGTGCGGCATGCAATGCCCAACTGGCAATTGGAATGATTGCGATGGTGGTTAAAATAAGATAAATGGCAAACCAACGACGTGCCCCACGGATATGTTTTTCATCACGTAACTCGACTACAGCCACATGAAATTGGCGCGGTAAGCAAATAATAGCGAGTGCAGCCAGCATGGTTTGTACCCAAAAAGTATCGGGCACACCAAAAAGTTGAACTTCTTTAAACGTATTGGCAACATCACTTGAAATTTGTTTCAAGTTGTCTGGGGCTTCAAAGACAAAAAATAAAGCCACACAAAGCAGCGCAAATAATTTGACAAAAGACTCAAAAGCCACTGCCAGCATCAGACCGCCATGTTGTTCGGTATTGGCAATCTGCCGAGTGCCAAACATCATCGCCAGAATGGCTAAAACACCCGTCAGGAAAAGTACGCCATTGGTGGTGCTTTCAATGCCAGAGTTTTGCTGCAGAATCACTGCTGCACTTAAAGCAATCGCTCTAAGCTGTAAGGCCAAGTAGGGCACAATTGCAATCACGGCAAGAATAGTCACCAAAGATGCCAGTGTGCCGCTTTTGCCATAGCGGGCTGCAATAAAGTCAGCGATCGATGAAATGGCATGATGTTGACGGACTCGACCTAGGCGTCGCCAAATATCATAACCGACACCGACAAAAATGAGCGGACCAAGGTAAATGGGCAGGAAAATAATTCCTTCACGAACTGCGGCACCCGTCGCACCGTAAAATGTCCAAGAAGAACAATACACGCCTAATGTTAGACTAAAGAGAAGCATACGGCCACGCGTGCTTAATCGACTTGCGTGTTTTTCACCAAAAAATGCACAAATAAAAAGTAATGCGATATAGAGGGCAAGAACCCCCATGATGAGCCAGCTATTCATATTGTCTACAGTGTAACGCTATGCGTTCATCATACCTTATCTCGTAATCTGACGGCTTGAGTTGATCAAAATTTAACGACCAAAGTCGTAATTACAACAACCGCACAAGATTGTTAACTTAGACAACGTAATCGTTAACTTAGACAACGTCATAATTCGAATTAAAAAATAGTGCCTAAATTGGGTGCAAATAGGAGGATTGGTTATGGATGAGAGACAGGTAGAAAGAATTCTACAGAATCCAAAATTTAAACAAATGGTCAGCAAAAAAAGCGCCTTAAGTTGGACGCTAACCGGCATTATGCTGTTTGTATATGTAGGTTTCATGTTGCTGGTGGGTTATAACAAAGAATTTCTAATGAGTTCTTTTAGTGGTGGTGTAACCACTTGGGGAATCCCACTCGGCTTAAGCATCATCGTTTTATCATTTGTACTGTGCGGTGTGTATTCTTATGTTGCCAATAAGATCCTTGATCCATTGACGCAAGATGCAATGAAAGAAGTGGAAGCGATTGCGAATGAAAAAGGACAGTATTAATATGAAAACGACTTCATTCAAAGCTCAGGCACTGGCTCTGGCGACTGTACTTTTTTCAGGTATGGCATGGGCTGGACCAGATTTAGGTGTGGCTGAACAACAAGCCACCAATTGGCATGCCATTATCATGTTCGTCATTTTTGTTGCTTTTACTTTGGTCATTACCAAATGGGCAGCAAAACAAACCACCAATACTGCTGATTTTTATACGGCTGGTGGCGGAATTTCAGGTTTCCAAAATGGACTGGCGATTGCAGGCGACTACATGTCTGCTGCATCGTTCTTGGGTATTTCTGCACTGGTGTTCAGCTCTGGTTTTGATGGCTTGCTCTATTCACTTGGTTTCATGGTGGGTTGGCCGATTGTTTTATTCTTGGTCGCAGAGCGTTTACGTAATTTAGGTAAATACAATCTATCGGATGTGGTTTCATTTCGCTTAGAAGAAAAACCAGTACGTACTTTAGCCGCCATCAGTTCATTGGTTGTGGTTGCATTCTATCTGATTGCACAAATGGTCGGTGCAGGCCAGCTGATCAAATTACTCTTTGGTTTGAACTATAATATTGCTGTGGTGATTGTCGGTTTATTGATGATGGCTTATGTCATTTTTGGCGGTATGTTGGCCACGACTTGGGTACAGATCATTAAAGCGGTAATGTTACTGAGTGGTGCGACTTTCATGGCATTTATGGTCATGAAAAGTGTCGGTTTTAGCTTTACCACAATGTTTGAACAATCGATTCAAGTATTCAGTCAAGTTCATGGCATGAGTCTAGCAGAAGCAGGCAATATCATGGGGCCTGGTAAACTGGCGGCAAATCCTCTTGATGCGATTTCATTGGGTCTAGCACTCATGTTTGGTACTGCAGGTTTACCGCATATTTTAATGCGTTTCTTTACAGTAAAGGATGCCAAAGAAGCACGTAAATCAGTTGTTGTCGCAACAGGCTTTATTGGTTATTTTTACCTGTTAACCTTCATTATTGGTTTCGGTGCGATTTTGTTTGTTTCAAACAATCCACAATTCCTTGATGTAGCGAAAATGGCAGTCACAGGTAAGTTAGAGTTGGTTGGCGGTAGCAATATGGCTGCGGTGCATTTAAGTGATGCGCTGGGTGGTGACTTATTTATGGGCTTCATTTCAGCCGTCGCATTTGCCACAATTCTTGCTGTAGTTGCAGGTTTGACGTTGTCAGGCGCTTCTGCCATTTCCCATGACTTATATGCAAACGTATTCAAAAAGGGTCAAACGACACCTGAATCTGAACTTCGTATGTCTAAAATTGCAACTTTAGGTCTTGCGATTTTTGCCATGATTTTGGGTATTTTGTTCGAGAAACAAAACGTAGCCTTTATGGTTGGTTTAGCATTCTCGGTTGCTGCATGTGCCAACTTCCCAGTACTGGTTTTGTCTATGTTCTGGAAAGGTTTAACTACACGTGGTGCGGTCATTGGTGGTGTGGTCGGTCTATCTTTAGCAGTGCTGTTGATTGTTCTGTCTAAAGCCGTTTGGGTCGATACTTTGGGTATTTCTGATACACCAATCAATCCATTTAATGGCCCTGCAATCTTTGCGATGCCGTTGTCATTCTTCTGTTGTTGGTTATTCTCTGTAACGGATCACTCTGCACGTGCACAGGCGGAACGTAAAGCATTTGATGCGCAATATGTTCGTTCACAAACAGGGATTGGCATCTCAGGTGCTTCTGATCACTAAGGTTTAAAACTTCACATAAACAAGTCCCTACGGGGGCTTTTTTTTTGTCGAATTGATCTGAGTTTTTGTTAAGAGTGAACAATAAAATGTCCAAACTTGTCGAACTCAGCTACTTTAATGCTCGATTCAGAATGATGAGTCAGGTTATTTTTAAACTTATTTGTAGATAAAATTTCATACAAATATAGTGAGAGTGAGTAATTCAATTCATGTTAGATTCAACAGAACCTCAATAAAGCTAAAACTTGATTAAAAATAAAAATAGAATGGAGCCATACATGCATGCCCTGATTGGTATATGGAAAGTTTTTCGTTTATTGCCGAGTGCTTGGCTACTGTTATTACAATTCTTTATTTTAATCTTATCAGTTGTGGTTAATCACAGTGCGACCTATCGGACTTTAACGTGGGTATTGGGCGTTTTAGTCTTATTGATTATTGCCAAAGTCATACGACAGACGCCTATGTTTACGATTATCGGACTTGTTTTTGTAGGAGGTGCAGTCTTTTTCTCGCTATTGCATTTACTCGGTGTGCAGCACGTCATGATTCAAGTGATTGCTCATGCCTTTGAAGCGGCCGCTTATTTTAGTGCAGCCTATGGCTTACTGCGTTATATGTTTGAAGACCGTTACCTTACCAAAGATGAACTATTTGCAGCGGGTGCCGTATTTACTCTGATTGCTTGGGGCTTTGCATTTTTATATAACATTTGCCAACTGCTCATGCCTTTGAGTTTTCAAAATCCCAATATCACCGGTTTACAAACATGGTTAGATTTATTGTTTCTCAGTTTTAGTCTCCAATCTGCGACAGGGCTTTCAGATTTGATTCCGATTAGTGCACCTGCGCGTGTGCTTGCCATGCTACAGATGTTTTGTGGTGTAATGTATTTAGCCCTCGTTGTATCGCGTTTAATTGCGCTGCAATATATTGCCCATTTACCCAATCAAGATAAATTGAATTAAGAATAATGGATGTAGATTCTGTTACAGGAATGTAACTGCTTTATTTATATCATTAAATTAATATGCCCTCAGTGTTTGCAAATTTCTACTGAAAGCATATTGGCTTCATCTCTGTAAAATGCGTCTATTTTGGCCTCACGGTCTGTCATATTCATTTAAAAAATAAATGGGGGATTTATGCCTTCGAAAAATCCATCTTGGTTTGCCAACGTCAATCCAAATGTTTTTTTAAGTACGGTTGTTATTATTGGGCTGTTTCTGGCTGTTGTCGTTTTAGCACCGAATTCATTTGATTTGATCACCAAACAGCTGAACCAATGGGTCACTGACTCATTTAGCTGGTTTTATGTTTTATCTGTTGCCATATTTCTGATTTTATTGATTTATATCGCTTTATCCGATATGGGAAAAATCAAGTTAGGTCCAGATCATAGCCAACCTACGTATAGTAACGGCTCTTGGTTTGCCATGTTATTTACTGCAGGCATGGGCATTGGACTCATGTTTTTTGGGGTGGCTGAACCCGTAATGCACTATGTTTCTCCTCCTACAGGGGAGGGTGAAACCATCCAAGCTGCGCAAACGGCAATGCAAGTGACCTTTTTTCATTGGGGTTTACATGCATGGGCAATTTATACTGTCGTGGGTTTGTCCTTGGCCTATTTTGCTTATCGACATAACCTGCCTTTAAAAATTCGCTCTGCCTTGTATCCGATTATCGGACGAAAAATCTATGGCCCAATCGGTGATGCAGTCGATACCTTTGCCACCATCGGTACTGTTTTTGGTGTCGCGACCACCCTTGGATTTGGCGTGACACAAATCAACTCTGGTTTGAATTATCTGTTTGGCATTGAGCAAGCACCCAGTACTCAAGTGGTTTTGATTATTGTCGTGAGTGCTATGGCATCCATGTCGGTGTTTTTAGGTTTAGACAAAGGCATTAAACGGCTGTCTGAACTGAATTTAATTCTTGCTCTCACCCTTTTACTGTTTGTGTTTTTTGCCAGTTCATCGATTTATTTGCTGCAAACCACCATCCAAAATGCAGGGCAGTACATTTCAAATTTATTTACCATGACATTTAATTTATATGCCTATCAACCCAATGGCTGGATTGGGGGATGGACCATTATGTATTGGGCATGGTGGATTTCATGGTCACCCTTTGTTGGCATGTTTATCGCCCGCGTATCCAAAGGTCGCAGTATTCGCGAGTTTATTGTCGGGGTATTGCTTATTCCAACAGGCTTTACTTTAATTTGGATGGGTTTTATGGGAAATGCTGCGTTATACAGCATTTTGCATGAGAGTAATCAGGCTTTGGTTTTGGCCGTACAACGCGATTCGTCAGTAGCATTGTTTGAGTTTTTACACAGTTTACCTTTTTCATCTGTCATGAGCTTACTGGCGACCTTTTTGGTGATGCTCTTTTTTGTCACTTCGGCCGATTCAGGTGCATTAGTCACCGATTATTTGACCGCAAAATCTGAAAATTCTCCAACATGGCAAAGACTTTTTTGGACAGTATTGATGGCTGTTTTAGCCATCGTATTGCTTCTGGTCGGGGGGTTAAGTGCCTTACAATCTGCCACGATGATGAGTGCGCTACCATTTACATTCATTATGTTGTTTATTTGCTGGGGATTATTGAAAGCATTGCGTTTGGATGTGACCAAAATGAATGCCTTACAAGAGGCAAGAATTACCCCGCGTGCTATTCAAAATCCACGTAGTTGGCAACAGCGTTTGGGTTTGATTATGCATTATCCGCATAACCAACAAGAGGTTCGAGACTATATTGATACACAGGTTTCGGTGGCTTTTAATCAGGTGAAGAAAGAGTTTAAACGTCGGCAGCTTGAAGTGTCCATTCAAAATATTCAGTATGGTATGGAACTTAGGGTTGATCATCAGAATGAAAGTAACTTTGTTTATCAAGTGGTTGCCCGAGAAACGGTTCCACCGAGTTTTATGGCAGAAATGACTTCGGATGAAATAACGTATTATCAAGCTGAAGTTTTTCTCAGAGAAGGTGGACAAAATTATGATGTTATGGACTGGACTTTAGATGATTTATTACAAGATATTATCGACCAGTACGAACGTCATTTACATTTTTTAAGCTTGATCCGAACTTCTGAATAATATTCAAACCTAAAAAAGGACTCAATATGAGTCCTTTTTTTAATTCATTTTCTAAAGTAACTTAGAAACGGAATTTAGCATTTACGCCAACAGTTTGAGTATCCAATACAGAACCTTGTTCAGCATTTGCATTCACATAAGTCGCGCCTACAGCAACAGCTGGAGTGATAAAGTAATTTACATTTGCACCCCAAGCTGAATCAGGAGTACCTGCAAAGCTAGATTCAGCATAAGAAGCACCCATGCTTAATTTAGGCGTTACATATAAATCAGTTTTTAATTGGAATGCAGTGTCATCACCGTAGATGAGGCCAGATTCAAAACCAATCGCCATGTTAGTGTCATCAATCGCGCCTACATATTTAGTACGTGCAGTGATGGCATCTTGATCTTGTCCAATGGTTGCAGTTTCAGCGACAGCTTTAACCACGCCATTACCCATCAGGTTGAACGCATCAATAGCAGTTTGGTCAGCAACGCTGGTATAACCTACAGCAACCAAAAAGTTAGGTACAACAACCGCACCAAGCTCTAACGCATAACGGTCGCCGTTATCATCAGAAGTGTTTGCATTTTTGCCATCAAGGTGAGTATGGCTATAAGACAAGCTTGTATATACAGGTACAACTTGAGTGGGTACATACGCTTCAGCTTTAATACCGTAGTTATGTGCAATCAAATCCATACCAGGAACAAAACTAAGTTCGCCGTAGTTATACGCTACAGAAACATTTGATGCTTGGTTTAAAAATGCAGCTTCAGCCAAAGGGCCTTTAGAAGAATCAACATCTTTAAGGTAGTAAGTACCTTGTAAGCCACCAGTAAAATCTTTGTCATTTACAGTAATGTCGATGTACTCAGATTGACCTTGTACTTCGAATTGATAAGCTTGAGCGCCGGTCATGGCTAATAATAAAGCAGTGGCTAAACCGAGTTTTTTCATGATAGATTTCCAGTTTTGTTACAAATGGATTAAACAGTGAGCATTGTATTGTAACAAAACATTAAGTCAATGAACTAAAACATGATTATTTGCTTCACTTCTTTTGCGATAAAAAATTGAATATAAATTATTCAATGAGTCAAAATGATGTCAACCTAAAAAAAACGTTGCTAGAACAAAAGAATATGGAATTATGGCGCTTGAAATAGTGAAAGAATTAATACCAGAGAATGAAATTATCACAATGTAAAATTAGATTAATATTTAGGTGTTAATTGTAAAAAGCAATTATTTTAAGTAACAAGATTCGTGGTATCAGCTCATTATGCAAATATCATCACATTTAAAATAAAGATGTAGCATGTTTCAACTTAATATTTTTAGTCATGAAACGAGCTAAAAGTCACTGTGGATTGAATCGTCTTTTATTTGAAGCAGTAATTTTTTTTAAATGAAAAGTAGACCAATTTAATAGGCTTTACTTTTTAAATTATTTTTTGCATAATAGTTCTATCAATTCGTGTTTCACACCAATAGTGTGATAATGATCTGATTCTCCATAAACAAGTTTTTGTTTTAATGCCCAACTTTCCCCAAAGTTGGGCTTTTTTTTATCTTTTTAAAATAATATTTCATAAATTTAAGATGAATTTTCCTTTATATATTGATATTCAATCAAATTCAGTTTCTATAAACGGGGCTTCTATTTGAAATTTCATAGATAATTTTTGCACACTATTGGTGCTATTTTGTTGGTATAAAATAATAAAGGTATAAAAAACCCCAGTTTTCAAAAAAAACTGGGGTTTTTTAGCCAAAATGGCAAGAAATTTAATATTTCTGCTGAGGAATAATATTAAATTGCCCTAATGGGGTGCATTATGCACTTATTTGAGGCATGTGTAAATATTTTATTCTCATTCAAATACAGATTCGGTAATTGAAAAATCATTACAACATGATCAATAAAATTTTGTTAAAACAAAATCAGGATTGAAATTTTTAACAGGATATTTAAACGTGCAAAAAATTGGAGTCAGTTTATTTTCTCTCAGCATAATCAGCATAATCAGCATTTTGGCTGGATGTCACAGTATGCAATCCTTACCAAATTATCCTCAAGCTACTGTTGATGGAAAAACAGTACAAGATGTGGCTACACAGCGTACCAAAGAAATTGCAACGCTTTTTAGTGCTGCAGCCAAGCATGCCGTTTTTGTGACTTATGATGGAAAAAACTTTAAATCTTATGGAAATGATTTGATGAGAGCCGAGCAGGCTTATATTCCCGCTTCTACATTTAAAATGTTGAATGCCTTAATTGGTTTACAACATCATCAGGCTACAATGACTGAAATCTTTAAATGGGATGGAGAAAAACGCGCATTTCCAGCTTGGGAAAAAGATATGACTTTGGCACAAGCCATGCAAGCCTCGGCTGTTCCTGTATATCAACAACTGGCAAGACGAATCGGTTTAGAGTTAATGCAAAAAGAGGTGTCTCGTGTTGGATTTGGCAATCAAAATATTGGTCAACAGGTCGACAATTTTTGGCTTGTTGGACCCTTAAAGATTACGCCTATACAGGAAGCAAAGTTTGTCTATGAGGTTGCCACCGAACAGTTACCATTTAATAAATCTGTACAAAAACAAGTGAAAGAGATGTTGTTGATAGAGCAACGTGGAGATGTAAAGTTATATGCCAAAAGTGGTTGGGGCATGGATGTAAACCCGCAAGTCGGATGGTATAGCGGTTGGGTTGAACAGCCGAATGGAAAGGTGACCGCTTTTATTTTAAATCTTGAAATGCAAAATGGAGATGAGGTCAGCGAGCGTAAACAATTAACTTTAGATGTACTGGATAAATTAGGACTATTTTTTTACTTATAGGTTGACTATTTAATGAGCTGAGTCGTGCGCATCATGCAGTTTCTTAATCTTGCTTAAAGTAGTTTTTAAATGTTAAAACAAATAGATCAGCCTTTCTTCTGAAAAAATGCATAATTTTCCTAAATAAAAAACGGTGAATAAATCACCGTTTTAATATGTAACTTTTATAATTTAAAGCTTACTTCAACATCATTTTTAAGAACTTCGCTGTATGAGAAACTTTCGATTTCGCAACGTGTTCAGGTGTCCCTTCGGCAATAATCATCCCACCGCCAGCACCGCCTTCTGGGCCTAAATCAACCACCCAATCAGCAGTTTTAATGACATCCAAATTATGCTCAATCACAATAATGGTATTTCCCTTATTGCGCAGCTGATGCAGAATATCCAGCAATTTCGCAATATCATGGAAATGCAGACCTGTAGTTGGTTCATCCAATATATATAAAGTTTTACCCGTATCACGCTTCGCCAACTCACGTGCTAATTTCACGCGCTGTGCTTCACCACCAGATAATGTGGTGGCAGATTGGCCTAAACGAATGTAACTTAAGCCGACCTGATGTAAGGTTTCGAGACGGCGATGAATCACAGGAATCGCTTCAAAGAAATGCATAGCATCTTCAACGGTCATTCCTAAAACATCAGAAATATTCTTGCCTTTATAGCCAACTTCTAAGGTTTCACGATTATAACGTGCACCATGACAGTTATCACATGGTACATACATATCGGGTAAGAAATGCATGGCCACTTTAATCATTCCGTCACCTTCACAGGCTTCACAGCGACCGCCTTTGACGTTGAATGAGAAACGACCTGCTGCATAACCACGTGCTTTGGCTTCAGGGGTTTGTGCAAAAAGTTCACGAATAGGCGTAAATAAACCCGTATAGGTGGCAGGATTGGAACGTGGCGTACGTCCAATCGGACTTTGGTCAATATCGACGACTTTATCTAAGAACTGTAAGCCATCAATCGAATCAAATTTTTCTGCCGTTAATGTGGTTGCACCGTTTAATTGGGTTGCTGCTAAGGGCAATAAAGTACGATTAATTAAAGTCGATTTACCTGAACCTGAAACGCCCGTAACACAGGTCATGACGCCTAGAGGAATGGTTAAATCAACGTTCTGTAAATTATGACCCGCAGCGCCCATTAATTTAAGTTGTTCATCCGGTTTAGGTGGCTGAACACGTTGCTTCGGCACTTCAATTTTGAGTTTGCCGGATAAATATTGTCCAGTGAGCGACTCAGGATTGGCTAAAATCTCTTCATAAGTACCTTCAGCAATAATATGCCCGCCATGGATGCCTGCACCCGGTCCAATATCAATAATATGGTCGGCTGCACGAATGGCATCTTCATCATGCTCAACCACAAGCACGGTATTTCCTAAGTCGCGTAAACGCACTAAGGTTTCAAGTAAACGATCATTGTCACGTTGATGTAAACCAATGGACGGTTCATCAAGCACATACATGACGCCCATGAGGCCTGCACCAATTTGTGATGCTAAACGAATACGCTGTGCTTCACCGCCTGAGAGGGTTTCGGCAGAACGAGATAGACTTAAATAATTTAAACCGACAGAAACTAAAAAGTGTAAGCGTTCACGGATTTCTTTAAAAATTTTATCGGCAATTTCACCTTTTGCACCTTCAAGGTTCAAATTTTGATAATAGTTTTCGGCATCGCCAATCGACATCTTAGTGATTTGGGCAATGGTTTTATCTTTGACACGCACATGGCGTGAAATTTCATTCAGACGTGATCCATCGCAGGCATCACATGCAGCATTAGATAAATATTGGGCTAAATCGTCGCGTACATAATTACTTTCAGTCTCACGATAACGACGTTCTAAATGCGGCAGAATCCCTTCAAAAGGTTGCACTCTATTGTGTTTACGACCACGTTCATCAACATAGCTTAAATCGACTTTGTCTTTCCCTGTACCATAAAGAAATTTCTTTTTGGTATCAGCATCCAGTTCATTCCAAGGCGTATCTAAAGAAAAACCAAAGTGAGCGGCGACTTTTTCAATCATGCTGTAGTAATAAGGACGCTGTCTATCCCAACCACGAATTGCGCCTTGGCTAATCGAAACCTCGTTATTTGGAATGAGTTTTTCAGAACTGAAATGACTACGTGTTCCTAAACCATCACAAACTGGGCATGCGCCAAACGGGTTGTTAAATGAGAACAAACGAGGTTCAAGTTCGGCCACAGCACGATCACATTCTGGACAAGAATGTTTTGCAGAAAATACCCGTTCAGGATGTTCAGCATTCATCCACGCCAATACCGCAATATCACTGCCTAAGCGCAGAGCTGTTTCAAATGATTCTGCAATACGATTGCCTAAATCATCACGCACTTTAAAACGGTCAACCACCACTTCAATGGTGTGTTTTTTCTTTTTATCCAGTTCAGGTGGCGTATCAATATCAATCACTTGACCATCAACACGGGCTCGTACAAAACCTTGGCTTTGCAATTGTTCAAACAAATGTGTGTATTCGCCTTTACGTTCTCGCACCACGGGCGCAAGTAACATCAGGGCAGTGCCTTCTTCTAATGCTTTTACCGCATCTACCATTTCTGACACGGTCTGTGCCACCATAGGTAAATCATGCTCAGGACAATACGGTGTTCCGACACGTGCATATAAAAGACGCAAGTAATCATAAATCTCTGTAATTGTACCAACTGTAGAGCGCGGATTGTGACTGGTTGATTTTTGTTCAATTGCAATCGCAGGGCTTAAACCTTCAATTGAGTCTACTTCAGGTTTTTCCATTTGTGACAAAAATTGGCGTGCATAGGCAGATAGCGATTCGACATAACGGCGCTGACCTTCGGCATATAACGTATCAAAGGCAAGGGAAGATTTACCAGAGCCTGAGAGTCCCGTAATGACCACGAACTTATCTCGTGGAATATCGAGTGACACATTTTTTAAGTTATGGGTACGTGCGCCTCGAATACGGATATGACTTTGACTCATAAAACATCTCGGTAATGTGCAAATTGAAGGGTATATATGATAGCGATTTAATTTTGTTCAAGTGGGATAAAAACGTTTTTTCACGACAAATTATGTCGGATTGTTTTAAAAAAATATTTTTGCAAAATGAACTTTATTTTATTCAGCAAAATAAGTACAAGTAGATAGGGAATAAAATGAATATACCTCGTCTATCTGATAAAAAACATGCGATGTCACAGGTATAGACAAAATGCCAACAGACCTTCATCTAAGCAGGAACAATTTATGATCATTGCTCAATGTTTAATTGCAATCATTGCTTTACTACATGTGTATTTTTTAGTTTTAGAAATGTTTCTGTGGGAAAAGCCGAGCGGTTTAAAAGCTTTTGGCAATAGTCCTGAAAAAGCAAAACTCACCAAAGTTTTGGCTCAAAATCAAGGGCTCTATAATGGTTTTCTAGCTGCAGGCTTGATTTGGTCACTCTTTGCATCTGCACCTTTTGCCATTCAATTGGCCAATTTCTTTTTGGGTTGTGTTCTGATTGCAGGAATATATGGAGCGATCACGGCCAGTCGAAAAATTTTATATATTCAAGCATTGCCTGCATTACTGGCTTTAATTTTGATAAATATTGTGTAAATGAACGGTTCTGTGGTGGTCTCAATTCAAGTATTCATGATGGTGCGGATGGATAAAGGACGATGCTGGCCTTATTTTTAAAATGTACACTGGGTGCGGCAGTGGTGCTGCTGATTTCGGTTTTATCCAAAAGTAAAGCGTTCTATATTGCTGGACTGGTGCCTTTATTTCCTACTTTTGCCTTGATTGCACATGTGATTGTGTCACAGCAGCAGGGGGCAGAGGCATTACGTAAAACGGCATTATTTGGTTTGTGGTCACTCATTCCTTATGCCTTTTATTTATTGATGGTCTATATATTGGCAACGAAAATGTCGATGTGGTGGTGTTTGGGTATTGCGACGCTGTGCTGGATTGTGGCTGCTGCAAGTCTAATTTATGGCTGGCAAATGTTTCAGCAATAATCATTGAATAAGCAAAAATTAAAGCATCAAAAATATTGATTATTGCGGAAAATCTATTGGCAACTGTTCAAGGCATAAGGTGGATACAGCACAAGATTGAATCAATAATTTTTTGCGATAAATTTGATATCTTCGAGTGCTTGGCGCGTTTTGCGAAGGACAAAGGTTTTTGTCCTCGCGAAGCAATACTTCTCAGGGTGAAACCAAAGTAACCCATGCGCTATTTTAATTCATATCATAGCTGCGAGGCGTCGCCAAAAAATAATCATTTTACTTCATGATCCAAACCTGACCACTGTCTTTGATGATAAGCGCCATCCCAAAATAACCATTCCAGTTCCGCACCACGTGTATATGCCTGATGCATTTTTTCAAGCGTATCCGCATCACAACCTGCGGCAACTTTGTCTATCGTCGCGATGACATTACGTACAGCTTGATTAAATTCTTCACCCGCATAGGTATCAATCCACGCTTGATAAGGATTATCGGGAACAGAATTGTTGACAATCGCTTTGCCAATTTCAGCATAAATCCAAAAACAAGGCAGTAACGATGCCAACACTACAGGATAGCTCTCAGACCATGCCGTTGCGGTTAAAAATGAGGTGTAATGGTGGCAGGCCAAAGTCAGCGGTGTATGTTCAAATTGTGTCTTAGAAATTGCAAAGTCTTGCATAAAGTCATGGTGTAAACTGCGTTCAACCACAATCGCAATTTTTGCGGCTTCAGAAAATTGAATAACGTCATCCGCATCAAAAGCTTTTGCCGCACAGACAGCTAAGGCACGACCATAGGCCAATAAATAATGTGCATCTTGAATCACATAATGACAAAAAATATCTTTATTTAATGTCCCTTGCGCCAATTCTTGATTAAAAGGCAAAGCAAGCGTGCGTTCATACAATGCTAAATTTCGCTGCCAAAGAGCTTGGGAAAAATGCATGTCGTGATCCTATTCATATTCGAAAGAAAATTTAACAAGCGCATGACTATAGCAAGAGTCTGAATAAGAAGATATGTAGCAGAACGCCTGTGCGACTGAATTCAAAAAAATCATACGAAGAACTTTGGCTAAATCTAAAAAAGTCGTCATAATTGTGCCCATCTCATTTAACTGCTTTTATTAGCATTATCGAACTCACTCGATATCAATATTTTCTATAGGTCGATCCACCATGATGAAACATTTTGGTTTCTCAATCTTTTTTACGATCGTGTGTTTGGCTATTTCTGCCTACTGGGGCTACAGCCATGGACCAGAAGCAGGAATAAAAACCATGCTTACGGCACTCACGATCACCACTATTTTAGCGGTGATGGAAGTGTCACTTTCTTTTGACAATGCTGTCGTTAATGCTTCAGTTCTCCGCGGTTGGGATCATTTTTGGAAAATGATTTTCTTAACTGTCGGTATTGTGATTGCGGTATTTGGGATGCGTTTGGTCTTCCCTATTGTGATTGTCGCAGTAACTGCTGACATGGGTATGCTAGACGTCGTAAAAATGGCGTTGAATAATCCAATTGAATATTCAGCAAAACTCATGGCACATCATGCAGAAATTGCAGCTTTTGGTGGTTCATTCTTACTTTTGGTCTTCTTAAATTTTTTCTTGGATGCAGAAAAAGATACCCATTGGTTCCGATGGTTAGAGCGCCGTTTGTCGAATTTAGCAAATGTACCCGCAATGTCGGTATTTTTGGCGTTGGTTGCGTTATTAATCATGGCATCTAATGTACCTGATGCTTCACGTTTGGTCGTAACCATGGCGGGAATTTGGGGGATTGTGGTTTACATTGGGGTGCAAGTACTGAGTCATTTATTGGGCGGAGAGCCTGAAGTTGATGAACAGGGTAATGCAGTAGGTCATGATGCAAATGGTGCGCCGACAGGGGTGATTAAAGCAGGTATTGGCGGCTTTATTTATCTTGAAGTCTTGGATGCCTCATTTAGTTTTGATGGTGTCATTGGAGCATTCGCGATTACCTCTGACGTCGTGATCATTATGCTGGGTTTAGCGATTGGTGCGATGTTTGTGCGTTCTATGACAATTTACTTGGTAGAACAAGGCACATTGGATGCTTATATTTTCCTTGAACATGGCGCACATTATGCGATTGGCGCACTTGCTTTCATTATGATTGCCAGTGGTGCAGGTCTGCATATACCTGAAGTTGTTACAGGTTTAATTGGGGTGGCATTTATTGTTTGGGCAGTGATTGCGTCTATTCAATATAGTAAGCGTCAAGAACACCTCGATTAATGGTCATTTAAGAAAAATAGATACAATAGCGGGCACATGAAAATGTGCCCTTTTTTATACAACCCTGACTTGGAATAAATCAGCATCTGGTCTTTGAATGTTGTAGCATAGACCATCCAAATGAAACCCATCCAGCTAAGCTAATTAATATGATGAATGCTTTAGAACGCCGTTCAACCTTTGCCTTAAGCAGTATTTTTGCACTGCGTATGCTGGGCTTGTTCATGATTATTCCCGTATTTTCCGTGGCAGGGCAGTCATATCAAGGTGCAACGCCCGCTTTGATTGGTTTAGCTGTAGGCGTGTATGGTTTAACCCAAGCGATTTTACAAATTCCTTTTAGTTTGCTTGCTGACCGATTTAGTCGTAAGCCCTTGGTGATTATTGGGTTATTGTTATTTGCCTTGGGTGGTGCAGTTGCGGCAATGTCCGAAACCATTTATGGGGTGATTATTGGTCGTGCAATTGCAGGAGGTGGTGCAGTTTCTGCAGTGGTGATGGCACTTTTGGCTGACGTGACCCGTGAAGAACAACGCAGTAAAGCTATGGCGATTATGGGCATGAGTATTGGTGTGTCCTTTATGCTGGCTTTTAGTCTTGGCCCTTGGCTTACCAGTCTAGTCGGTATTTCAGGTCTATTTTGGGTGACCACGATTATGGGCTTGGCTGCAATTTCGATGCTGTTTTTAGTTCCTAAAATAACCCGTCATCATAAAAATTATCAGCAAGGCTATCTTCAACAACTTAAACAAGTCCTCAAAATGGGTGATTTAAACCGTCTACATATTTCGGTTTTTGCCTTACATTTATTATTAACCGCCATGTTTATTTATATGCCATCGCAGTTGATTCAAGTGGCAGATATTCCTTTAGCCAGTCATGGTTGGGTGTATTTGCCTTTATTGATTATTAGTTTATTTTTTGCATTTCCCAGTATTATTTTGGCTGAAAAATATCGACAAATGCGCGGTATTTTTCTGACTGCAATTGCTGGCATTGTTTTAGGTTTGCTGGTTCTTATTTTTGGCTTTGAATCAAAATATATTTTACTGCTGGGTTTAGGTCTATTTTTTGTGGCCTTTAATGTTATGGAAGCTTTGCTGCCTTCTTGGTTGTCCAAATCTGCACCCATTCAATCTAAAGCCACCGCGATGGGCGTAAATGCCAGTAGCCAGTTTTTAGGGGCTTTTTTTGGCGGCATGATTGGCGGACAGCTTCTGTTGTTGAATAATACCTCAATGGGGTGGGGCATTTTAACGGCAATTGCTGTGCTGTGGTTATTGATCAGTTTTGGTTTGGTACAACCGCGTTACCTTTCATCGCTCGTTTTGGCCTTACCCGAGAGTAAACAAACAGATGAATGGACTTCTCAACTTTTAGCAATTCGTGGTATTGAAGAAGTTGTGGTAATGCCCGATCAGCAATTTGCTTATGTTAAAATTGATAAACAGCTCATAGATGAAGCTGCGCGACAAGATTTAACGCAGTTGTTAGGTAAAGAGGTAGCCATTTAAGCATAACTCTTATAAAGTAAAACATAGTATAAAATAGGAAGAATACGTCTGATGCGTGGTGTTAATAAAGTCATTTTAGTGGGAACTTTAGGAAAAGATCCTGAAACCAAAACTTTTCCAAATGGTGGTTCTCTTACTCAGTTTTCAATTGCAACGAGCGATTCGTGGACAGATAAAAATACGGGTGAGCGCAAAGAACAGACGGAATGGCACCGTATTGTATTGCATAATCGCTTAGGTGAAATTGCACAACAATATCTACGTAAAGGTTCTAAAGTATATATTGAAGGTTCATTGCGTACACGCCAATGGACAGATCAAAGCGGTCAAGAGCGCTACACCACAGAAATTCGTGGTGAACAGATGCAAATGCTAGACAGCAACAACCGTCAGCAAAGTGAACAAAGTGCGGATAACGGCGGTTATAATCAACCTCGTTTTAATAATAATCAGGGTGGTGCAAACAACTCGGGTTATAACAACAACCAAACTAATCAAGGCGGTTTTAACAACAGTCAGCAAAGCGGTTATGCCAACAATAACCCAGCGGCTTTTCAGCCTAAGCCTCAATCAGCACCTGCGGCGACTGCGCCGAGTGACTTAGATGATGATTTACCATTCTGAGATACCCTAAAGATATAGTTTTGTTAAATTTTAATTGATTTGAAAAACGTTTTATATCCTCTAAACCCTTTGTGAAAACAAAGGGTTTTTTATGAGGTGTAGATTTTATGGTAATTCATCCATAGATTAAATCAGAAAACTCGAGAACTGAGCATATAGTGTTGAGTGACATGATTGAGGCTATCTAAAATCAGTGCTTTATCTTGAGTTTGAAGTGCCGTATTTAATTGTTGCATGTAGTTTAATAATTGAGTTTTCGCAGCCGTAGAAAATTCTGCTGTTACGGCTTGATCTTCGTAGAGTAAGACATAGTTTTTTGCAAAACCATAAATCAAAAACAAGGCGCTCTGTTCTAAAGCAGAATTTGCCATTTTGATGTGCTGCTCACACTGATTTTTAAGTTGTTTAAAACTGTCAGAGCCAGAAGGTAGGGCTTGGAATTGTTCAAAAAGAAACTGAAATGTCATTTTAATTATCCACTCAAAAACAAAATTTACAGAACAAGTAGATATTGGTCAACCTAAATTTGAATTGAGTTTAACGATGATAAAAAGCGGAATGATAGAAATATTAAATCTATTTTTTCAATTGTTTTTATTAAAAACTACGGTTTTACCAATGTTTAAAATTTTTGTATTCTCGTTTTACAACATAAGCAATCCCAGAAACGAGCTAGAGGAATTTATCATGAGTTTAATCAATACTGAAATCAAACCCTTTACTGCAACGGCCTATCAAAATGGTGAGTTCAAGGACATCTCTGAACAAAACTTTCAAGGTCAGTGGTCCGTGGTGTTTTTCTATCCTGCCGACTTTACCTTTGTGTGTCCAACAGAACTGGGTGATTTAGCGGACAATTATGCTGAATTCCAAAAAATGGGTGTAGAGATTTATTCAGTGTCAACGGATACTCATTTTACCCACAAGGCTTGGCATGATAGTTCAGACGAAATCAAAAAAATCCAATATCCAATGATTGGTGATCCAACATGGACTTTGGCAAAAAACTTTGAAGTACTGATTGAAGCAGAAGGTTTGGCTGACCGCGGTACTTTTGTCATTGATCCAGAAGGTAAAATCCAAATTATTGAAGTGAATGCTGGAGGGGTTGGCCGTGATGCACAAGAGTTGTTGCGTAAAGTAAAAGCAGCCCAATATGTGCATGCACACCCAGGTGAAGTGTGTCCAGCAAAATGGAAAGAAGGCGATGCTACTTTGGCCCCTTCAATTGATTTGATTGGAAAAATTTAATCTAACTTTTAAATTAATTTTTTTTAAAAATCCAGGACAATATGCCTGGATTTTTCATGGAATCAATACCTAAATGATGCATGACTATCCTATGGTTGGGACGCTGTATATCATAACTCAGCTAGGGTAAAGGCTTTAAAAAGATTAAAATAACCTCATATTATTTCCTAGTGATAGGAGCTGTGAAATGAAAAAAGTAGTGGGCATTTATCGTAATCAAAATATGCATTGGGTCGGAGACGGTTTTCCAGTTAAAAACCTGTTTTCTTATGACCGTTTAGGACAGGCGATTAGTCCTTTTTTGCTTTTGGATTATGCGGCGCCGTATCATTTTAGCCCAACCAGCACGCAGCGCGGTGTAGGTTCACATCCTCATCGTGGCTTCGAAACGGTCACTTTGGCTTATCAGGGTGCGGTGTCCCATAAAGACTCAAGTGGCGGTGGCGGTCAAATCAAGTCGGGTGATGTGCAGTGGATGACCGCAGGTGCAGGTTTAATGCATGAAGAGTTTCATGCGGAAGAATTTGCGCAACAAGGTGGTTTGCTTGAAATGGTGCAGTTTTGGGTGAATTTACCCGCCAAAGACAAAATGACTCCGCCAAAATATCAAGCGATTCAAGCCAAAGATATTCCTGTCATTCAGTTTGATGAGAATGCGGGTTATCTGCGTATCATTGCCGGTGAATATAGAGATCATCATGGCCCAGCCAGCACTTTTAGTGCTGTGAATGTTTGGGATGGTGAGTTAAAAGCAGGTCATTTGCATCCTCTTCATGTGCCTATTGATCATAATACTTTGCTGGTGGTGTTGTCTGGTGAACTATTAGTGAATGGAACGCAAAAGGTTCAAGACAGTTCTATTGTGCTGTTTGCTCAGGATGGAGAGTCTGATATTCAACTCGAAGCCACGACAGATAGCCAATTTGTCGTTTTGACCGGAGCACCGCTGAATGAACCTATTCAGGGTTATGGGCCATTTGTCATGAATACCAAAGATGAAATTGTGCAGGCCTTTAATGATTTTAATCAGGGCAAGTTCGGAGAAATTCCTGTTGCAGGATAATATCTCATTTCATTCTTGCTGTTGAATACATCAAAAGATATTCGTTGATGTAAGCTATACCAGTCAGTGGAGACATTGACTGGTATTTTTTTATTTAGAATTCATTTTTTTTGTCATGACTTTTGTTAAAAAGCTGGATTCTGGAATATTTTAATACCGCCTTTTAATTGGTCTTGGTTCATAATTTAATTAATATTATATGTAACTAACGGATAATAACTTTGGATATTGCAGTTATTGGTAGTGGCATGGCTGGGCTAGCTACCGCTAGAATTCTTAAGGATGCTGGACATAGCATCACCATTTTTGAAGCACTACCTGGGCGTGGTATGGATAGCCACAGCACTGAATTTGAAGATGGTTTAATTGATGCACCTTTACGGGTTATGAATCCGCATCTGTGGAAAAATACTTTAAGTTTGGCCACCTACTTGGGTATTCAAACGTTTCCAGTACGGACTTATATGGCCTGTAGCTGGTTATTTGAAGATCGTACTGAAACATGGTTAACCACTTCGCGTAGCCGTATTGGCAACTTTCCTATTATTAACAATCGTAAAGGGATTCAACAGTACGGTTGGCGTTTGGTTAAAGGTATGTTGCAACTGAAAACAGCCATCGCAAAATTTTTCAAATCAAAAGATCAAGACATTACCCTAGCCGAATTTATCAATCGTAATGATATTGAAGAAGTTTTTTGGCACGGTGCGGTTATGCCAGTGTTATATACCATTTGTACTTGTAATCCTAAAACCATAGGTGAGTGGCCTGCAAAACCGTTATTAATTTTCTTGCGCCAGTTAACCGATGGCGATGCTTTACTGCGTATTCAGGGTGGTACGCCAGCCTTAGTGGATAAACTAATTGAAGGCATAGAAATTCACAACGGAGCTGCGATTACCCAAGTTCAAGAACAAGAAGAAGGTGTTCTGGTTGCCAATGCAGCGGGTGAAAAACGCATTTTTGATCGTGTTATTGTCGCCACGCCAACCAATAAAATTGAAGATTTCTTAGATGCTCAACAATTTGCAGATGACATTGCGCTGTTGAAACAATTCAAATTTGAACAAGGCAAATTGGTGATTCATACTGATCAAACTGTGATGCCACCAAAGCGTAAAGATTGGGCGGTACTTAGTTATATGATGGATCGTAAGTTTACCCGTCAGCAGTTTACTGTGTGGTTAAACTCGGTTGAACCCAGCTTGGTTGGTAAAACAGCGGTTTTCCAAACATGGCAACCTGTAACTGATATTGATCCGAAGAAAGTCATTTCGACTGTGACTTTAACGCGTGCTGTGGTCGATTCACATACCGTAGCGCTCAATAAAGAATTGCAACAACGTCATAAAGACAGCAATCGTAAAGTTTTCTACTGTGGTTCATGGTCATGCGATGGCTTACCTATTTTAGAGTCAGCAGTGACTTCGGCCATGCATATTGCTGAAATTTTCAAAGCACCCTTGCCGTTTGTTGGATTAAAACCTAAAGTTGAAGTTGCCCCACAACTTGGCTACTAATCCTCATGCAATGGCTTCAAGCAATAACGCAGCAACTCTCCCAACATAAATATGCAATTAATGCAAAACAGTTAGGAGATCATGCTGAACTACCTTGGAGCAATTTGGGTTATTGGGATGATGCAACATCATCCTATCCAGAAGCTTGTCGTCAATTGGCAGATCATTTGGCGCAAGCGCTGCAACTTAGTTCACAAGATAAACTGCTCGATTTAGGCTGTGGGCAGGGTGCCAGTTTGCTGTTTTGGCAACAGTACTATCATATTGAATATATCGAAGCTGTTGAGTTGCAAACAGCCTGCGTGAATAAAATTCAAACCTATCTTCCACATATTCATGCCATTCATCGTCAGTCTTTTTTAAATTTAAATCAGATCTCTTTTAACAATCACTTTGATGTGGTGTTGTGTATTGATGCAGCCTATCACTCAAATTTAAATTCATTTCTTGATTCGGTAAATACTGTTTTAAATTCAAATGCTCGGTTGGGTTTTCATTATTTAATCTTAAGTGAAAAATGGTTCAAGCTAAGCTCTGGGCAAAAGCAAAAATATAAATGGCTATTAAAAGCTGCTGATATACATTTGGATTATTTAATGTCTCAATCAGAAGTGATAATAACCATACAAAACTATGGTTTCAAAGAGATTGAAATTGTTGATTTATCTTATGAGGTTTTACACGGATTTTCAGACTATATTCAGCAATCTCCCCAAAATACCTTAAATTTAGATGCAGTTAAAATTCAGATGACAGCAAAATTATGTCATACACTGTATACAGATGGTTTGATTCAATACGTGCAAATTTGTGCCCAAAAAAATCTGTCAGAATAATCAGGTTATTTTCATTATTTTTAATTGAACATTTAAAAACAACAAAGCCCCACGATTAAGTGAGGCTAAGTAAAACATGGTGCCGGCACACGGATTCGAACTGTGGACCTACTGATTACAAGTCAGTTGCTCTACCAACTGAGCTATGCCGGCGTTGTTGCGAGAATAATAGCGAATTTGGTTAAAAACGCAAGCCAAAAATTGAACAATTGAATTTTCTAGGCTTATTTTCATGCTATCTATTCTTAAAGTAGCACAATATTTTCGACGATAAGCATACGCAGAGTTATCTCTTTCTTAAAATTTGGTCTAAATCCTGTGCACATTCTTCTAGCGTTAAAGCCATATCAATTTGCATTTGAGGTTTAAGTTCATTGGCCAGTTTTCGCCATTGCTCGATTAATCGAATTGCTTTTTGAATTTTATGTTTGTTGATATCTTTGGCAAGTGTAGGGGTGTAGCCGCCACGTTTAGCATTTTTAATTTGTTTGACATAATTATTGCTGGTATTCATCTTTACTCCTAACTAGCAGTTTTTCGATGTGTTCAAATCACTTTTATATTTTGATTCAATGCCTTGTCCTATGATTGTTAGCATGCAAATATTACGGCTTGATGATATTTTTTCTGATTTTATTTCATCTTGAAATGATTAGATTTTTATAGAAATGATTTTTAAATTTATTTTTGACGTGTAGGTCGGGTTTCGATTTTTATTTTTCTGTTTGTTAAATAGCGGATAACAACATGCTATTGATATATTTTCTAAATTGATAAAAAAAGAAAGTATCCTCAGATACTTTCTTTCAATGAATCAGATTTGAACATTAATATTCCCAAAACATGCGCTGAATTTCTTTTGCATCTTTGGTTTTGGTCAGCGCAAGTGCCGCCAGTAATTTGGCTTTTTGAGGGTTTAAATCGTGTGCAACCACCCAATTGTATTTATCGTCTGGCTGTTCTGCATTTCTCAATACAAAACCTTGTGCAACACGTGAAGAGCGAATAATTTGTACGCCTTGTTTTTGCAGTTCATTTAAAGTTGGCACAATATTTTTTGCAACCGACCCATTGCCCGTACCTGCATGAATGATGGCTTTTGCACCTGCTTTGGCATAGGCTGTGTAGGCATCAGGAATCATATTGCCTGAACCATATACAATTTGAACCAAAGGCAGAGCATCTCCCTGAATATTTTCTATATTGAATTCAGATGCATTATTAAAGCGTTTGGCGACATTTCTAAACCAATAAGGTTTACCCTCGACCAATGTGCCTAAAGCGCCCCACTGACTCGCAAAACCATTGGTGTGGATATTAACGGCTTTCGTGACATCGCGTGCTGCAAAAATATCATCATTCATCAGCACAAATACACCTTTGCCCTTGGCATTATCAGCTGCTGCCAAAGCAACGGCACTGTATAAATTTAAAGGGCCATCAGCAGACAAGGCAGAAGGTGGGCGCATTGAACCGACCACGACAATAGGTTTATCTGTATGAACGGTCAAATTTAAGAAAAATGCAGTTTCTTCTAAAGTATCGGTACCATGCGTAATTACGACACCATTAATCTCTGGTTTTTTGACTAATTCATTTACTTTACGCGCAATGGTCAGTAGCTCTTTGTCTGTAATACTTTCAGATGCAACTTGAAGTGCTTGTACACCTGTGACATTGGCAAGATTTTGAATTTGAGGTACTGCTTTAAGTAAATCATCTACTGGAACTTTAGCAGCAGTATAGGTTGCGCTGTTGGTTGAACTGGCCCCTGCACCGGCAATGGTGCCACCTGTAGCGACCACAACGACATTATTTTTAGCAAAAGCTGAAAAGGGGAGTAATAAACCGAGGCTTAAGGTGAGGGCCGTAAGTGTGTTTTTCATCATTTTTCCTTATAGAAGTACTGTACATTCCAGCATTGTTTTGTACGTGCTATAAGCTAATATAAACAAGGGTAATTTGCCTATACCAAATTTAAAATGTGGTTTTTAAAATTGAAAATACTAGACTAATGTTTAATCTGGCGAAGAGAAAAAGTCGCTTAAAGCTATTGTATTGCTCGAATTTCATCTACTTAAATCAAATATTTTGTTTTAGATGTAAATGATGTCGGATTTTTGAGATGTCACCAAGATGAGGAGTACGATTAGACTTTTACAAAAGATATTCCCAGATAATATAACCTAAGCCAAATCCAATTAAAGAATAAAGTGTGATAATCAGAAATACAAAACTTGCTTTATTTTTCTTCTTTAAGGAATTCATTGAGATACTCACTCTTTAGCCAAAGTTAAACCCAAGCATCTGATTTCCATATACAAAAGTAGTTCACTTGTTTTAAAGGTGATTCATTCTTGTTATGAAATTTTATTGATTGAGGTTTTTAAATAAAATTTAGTATAAGCCTTGCACATCTGTATTAAAAAAAATTCATGCTTTCTACTATTTTTATTCATATTGATGTTTTTGCTGGTTTTATTGCAGCATCTTTAATCATTAAACGTTTCCCATAGAGATTTGAAAGGATCGAAATGGGTGTAATGGATTATACCCCCAGTTATACCCCCAACTATATCAAGATTGCAACAGATGAAGTCGATTGTGTTAGACGTAAAAAAGGCCTAAATCATTATAATTTAGGCCTTTTACTATTCCACTGGACATCGTTGGAATGAATCTTGGCGGTGAGAGAGGGATTCGAACCCTCGATACGCGCAAACGTATACACACTTTCCAGGCGTGCTCCTTAAGCCACTCGGACACCTCACCAATTGGCCGCGATAATAACGAAAAAAATCCACTCTGCCAAGTTGAAACAATTGATTTAGAGCAAAAGTTTTTTCTCGGTGATATGATGGCGAAAAAATAGTGTCTAAAAACGAAGACGATATATGCAAAGTCCTGCAAAAAAAGCTGCCTTACCTGTGATCACTCTCGCAGCATTGGGGGTGGTGTTCGGAGACATTGGTACCAGCCCATTGTATGCCCTTCGGCAATGTTTTCTCACCGCACATCTTGCGATTACAGAAGCTACAGTTCTTGGGATTTTATCACTGATTTTTTGGTGCATGATGCTCACGATCAGTTTTAAATACGTCACTATCATTATGCGTGCGGATAATAACGGTGAAGGCGGGATTATGTCATTGTTGGCATTAAACCTCAGAACATCGCGTATTGCCGAGAACAAAAAAATTTACCTCATCGCTTTGGGCTTTATTGGCGCATCTTTATTCTTTGGCGATGGGATTATCACACCAGCCATTTCTGTATTGTCAGCGATTGAAGGCTTAAGTATTGCAACGCCAATGTTTAATCAATGGTTAATGCCTTTAGCGATTGGTATTTTGGCTGGTTTGTTTCTGGTACAGCGACATGGCACAGCGACTATGGGGAAACTCTTTGGTCCGATTACCATGGTCTGGTTTTTGTCTATTGGCGCAGTGGGTTTATGGAGCATTATCCAAACACCTTTTGTACTGACAATGGTGAGTCCACATTGGGCCTTCAACTTTGTGGTTCATCAGCCTTATGTGGCTTTTCTTACCATGGGCGCGGTCATTTTGACCATGACTGGAGGAGAGGCTTTATATGCAGATATGGGACATTTTGGTCGGTTACCCATTCGTCTCGCATGGTTTATTGTCGTTTTGCCTTGTTTATTGATTAATTATGCAGGACAGGGTGCATTATTACTACGTAATCCAGAAGCGATTGCAAATCCATTTTATATGTTGGTTCCCGATTGGGCATTATTTCCCATGATTGGTTTGGCCACTGCTGCTGCTGTTATTGCCTCACAGGCTGTGATTACGGGCGTATTTTCAATGACCAATCAGGCGATTCAACTGCGCTATTTACCTCGTCTTACCGTGCATCACACTTCAGATGTCGAGCAAGGACAAATTTATTTGCCCTTCATTAATTGGGTGCTCTTTATCTCAGTGGTTATCCTGATTTTGTTATTCGAAAATAGTGCGAATTTGGCCAGTGCTTATGGTGTTGCTGTGACCATGACCATGCTATGCGGTACGATTTTGATTTCTTTTCTGGCGTATGGTTTTTGGCGTTGGCCTGTATGGAAGGTCTTATTGTTTGCCATACCATTTTTACTGCTAGATGCGATTTTTGTAGCGTCTACGTCACTCAAAATTCTAGCGGGTGGCTGGGTACCCATTTTAATTGGCGCAGCGGTTTATACCATTTTAATGACATGGAAAGCAGGTCGGGAAATTGTATTGGCTCGTTTAGAAAAAGATGCTTTACCGATTGATCTGTTTATTAGAAGTATAGGGATGAGCAATGAAACGCAATTTGTACCAGGCGCTGCAATCTTTTTGACGGGCACACCGAATATTGTGCCGCATGCGATGTTGCATAATATTAAACACAATAAAGTATTGCATGAGTTGAATATCATGGTGACAGTGATTACCCGTGATATTCCCTATGTGGCAGAAGAGGAACGGTTTGAAGTTGAGCAACTGGATCAGCGTTTCTATCGTATTTCGATGTATTATGGATTTAAAGATCAGCCGAATATTCCCCTTGCACTTGAACGGGCGTATACACAATTAGGCTTTGAATTCGATATGATGCAAATGAGTTTCTTTATTTCTCGTGATCGATTGATTCATACCGTTGGAGATGGTTTATCACCATGGCGTGAAAAACTCTTTATTTCTATGCAACGCAATACCAGTCCAGTCAGTGATTTCTATCAAATTCCACCCAATCGTGTGGTCGAATTAGGCAGTCAAATTGAAATTTAGTGCTATATAAATAATCATTCAAATCCAACATAAAAAACCAAGGCAAAAGCCTTGGTTTTTTTCTGGAGGATGAAAGCCAACGGAGTGTGATTAGTTCTCAGTTGAGTCCGCCATAGGTACTTCTGGAGAAGCATTAACTGGTGCATCTGTATTGGGCATCTCAGGTGCTGCTTGTATTGCATCATTGGATTGATCTAATTCTGGCGCTGCTGCCAAGGCCTCAGTATCCATATTTATGTCCGCTTCATTGACTGGCGCTGCTGCAACAGCTTCAGCGGTGACATCAGTTTGCGTACCGTCTCCTGCATTCACTGGCGTTTGAGCAGATGACGAAAGCATCGGTGCGTTATTGGTACTTGGCATTGGTGCTTGTGTAGCCACTTCTTGACCTACAACCTGTTCAGCTTGTTGTGCAGCTAATTCAGCATCAGGCTGTATTGCTGGTGTGTTTTCAGGAGCAACA
Source organism: Acinetobacter albensis (assembly GCF_900095025.1). Lineage (GTDB taxonomy): Bacteria > Pseudomonadota > Gammaproteobacteria > Pseudomonadales > Moraxellaceae > Acinetobacter > Acinetobacter albensis. Next base: position 147,188 of record NZ_FMBK01000008.1, read on the forward strand.
GCAGCGGCCTGTGCATGAGCAGGATCACTTGACTGGTCTAATGGCGGCTCAATCATTTGCGCTGTGCTATTTACATCCTGTTGTTCAGGTGTCGCTTGTTGCATAGGTGCTTGCATCGTTGAAGCTGGAGAAACTGCTTCTGAAGTGTTTTGAGTTGAAGCACTCGCTACTTGACTCGCATCGACAATGCGAATTTGACCACTTGCAACTAAGTCTTGAATTGAACCTGCTTGACCATTCACGGTGGTCATAACTTTCACTTTAGACAAACTTTCCAAAGTGTCGCCCGGCTGAATAGGGGGTTCTGCGAATGCAGTTGCACTCATAAGTCCAGTAATCAGACTTAAACCTAAAAGCTTAGAATGCATAAAATACTCCATTGAAATCATTATTTCGATTTTTTTCGTATTTTTACCTTGTCATAGTTTGGATGGGTTTCTCAATCAAATATACGTAAAACCCTTAAGACTATTCATAAAAGCTTTATCAAACGAGACATATTGTTACAACAGCTGATTTTTTGTTAAGCAACTATCGTTTAAATGTTAAACAAACAAACTTTACTACATATACATCATTTTGCCCGCTTGTTAAGCTCGTGGAAATTGAGAGTTTGTTGTAGCAATGGCTGTTAGAAAGCGTAAAACGAAAAAATCTTGGGTTCAGTATTTAAATCAAAATAGTTTAAAAATTATTTTAGGTTTAGTGGCAACCAGCAGTTTTGCGATTGCATTTGGGCAAGAAAAAATTCAGCAATTGGTGACTTTACCTGCTGTGTCTAACTCTGCCTGTCTCGATCAATTTTACCGCGATATCCCACCTTATTTGACCAAAGAAAGTTTGAAAAAAAACAGTTACCCATTGTGTTTTAACGGTTTTAACGTGATGTATTCTGGTGTTTCTAAAACACCCTTGTGGGTAGCAGAAGCACTTACTCCTAAGCGTTTAAGTCAGAAAATACCACGTGAAGATAGCTTTCATGAGGAATTAAGCATTCGACCTGAACATCGTGCCACTTTATCGGATTATAAAGCGTCCGGTTATGATCGTGGACACATGGCGCCGAATGCAGATATGCCCAATAAGGCGGCGCAAAATGACAGTTTTTCTTTGGCGAACATGGTGCCGCAAGCGCCTAAAAATAATCAACAAGTTTGGCGTGAGCTAGAAGAAGCGACTAGAGCTATCGTGACTAAACATAGATATGATGTCTACGTAGTCACTGGCCCTGTTTTTGCAACAAAAAAATTAAAAACGATTGGTCAGGGGGTCATTGTGCCCACCGCAGTTTTTAAAGCGATTTATATTCCTAAAACTGGAGCGATAGGGGCGTACTATGCGCCAAATGATCATTCGCTACAGGTTAAAGTGGTCAGCGTATGCTATTTAGAAGAACAACTTGGCATGAACGTGTTTCCTCAATTAACCGAGGAACAAAAGCGCAATACCTATAATTTACCTTTAAAAGCCAATGCCGTTAAAGTCAATAAAACCATTGCTTATTCCCACTGGGATGCAGAAAGCCAATGTGCCGAAGATGTAAACGCAGATGCATTGACTGCTGTACAAAAAGATTTTAAATCTTCTTCTGCTAGCAGCCAAACAGCCTCAACGACTGAAACAAAAAACACAACTTCTAGCCTAGATAGTGATAGCCAAAATGCCGTAGCGCGACAATTGGTGGATGCATTATTACAATATATTTTACAAACCTTGAAATAAGCGATTTTTAAAGTAGGATAAAGTTGGTCTATATAGGGCAATAACAATAATGATGAGTGAAAATAAAATGTTCAAGCCGTTTGAAAATGGTCATGAATCGCATGCGATTCATGATTTAACGCTAGAAAATCAACAGGATTACGTCAGTCTATACGGCAATTTACAAATTACGAAAGACAAGTCTGGATTAGAAACAGCGAGGGTGTTACAGGCATTTTTGAGTGACATTGTTGCAGTATTGGAAAATGACGCTCATCTTCCCGAAAAAATAAGGATTCAGGCTGAACAGGAAATAGAAAATCCTTTTTTATAACTGAAAAAAATAAATGTTCCACATGGAACATCAAAATATATACTGAGTTTTTTAGCGTAAAAGTAAGTCTGAGTTTTTGAGTGAAGTCATTTAAGCTTTATATTTGAAACCATTTAGCTTCAAGGTGAAGTGTGCCGTTGCTTGCGCCATTGCTGAGGGGTTCGTCCAGTCCAGTGTTTAAAAGCACGCTGAAAAGCACTTTGTTCTGAGTAGCTTAGCAATAGGGCAATTTCTAGTAAACTCAAATGTGGGTCCTTGAGATATTGTTCTGCCAATAAATGACGCACTTCCTGAACACGGTTTTGATAAGTGGTGTCTTGTTGCTGTAAATGGCGTTGTAATTGGCGAATAGACATTCCTAATTGTCGGCTAATCGGTTCAATTTGATATAGATTTTTTTGTAAACCCGTCAAAATTGCTTGTTGTAATCGATGATCTAACGTTGTGGAGTTGGGCAGTTTATCTAATAAGGCTTGAGCTTGCTGCATCAGCAAGTGGTGTAAAGTTTGATCGCCTTGACGAAACGGTTTTGCCAGTTCTTGAATAGGTAAAACAATTTGCGCAACAGGTTGAGAGAAACGGACTTTACAATGAAAGTATTGTTCGTACAGTGCGATATTGGGAGGGGCAGGATGGGTAAAATGAATTTCATATACGTAAATACTGTCAAATTCCATAAAGAGATAAAGAAACTTGATCATCAGTGCTATGGCAATTTCATTGGTCACTTGGGTGGTGAGATGGAAGGGAATATCTCCCCAACCAATCCTTAAGTAATCATCTTGCATATTGACTTGTAAGCTACTTCCATCATAGACCAGTCGATGTAAGTCATGATAACGATGTAAAGCCTCACCTAAGGTGGTACAAGATAAAGCAATATAAGCAATAATACCGAGATGTTTGGGTTGTACGTAGTCAGCAATATCCAGACCCAGTGCAGGGACGTGTATCTGTTGTTGAATATCGGTCAGCAATTCTCGCCAAATACTATAATCAAAGCGTTCTAGGTTTTGAATTTGTTCAAGTTTTTCAGAAATAACGAGACCTTTCGCCTGACTATAAGCATATAGTAAATGTCCGAGGCCGCCATAAACGGAACCTGTATAATCTTTAAGTGATTGCATCCTGCTCTTTTTTTGTCGTAATTTGTCAATGAAGTCTTGTTTTAAGGTCAATATTTAGCATGGTTGATGGCTTATATTCAATACCAAAGAGGAGAATTAACCATGTTAAAAGGTTTTTTAGTCGGATTGGTGGTAGCCAATGGTTTTGAATGGGTAGCGCACAAATATGTTTTGCATGGTACACATCGCACAGGAAAACCACGTTATAGTCCTGTGCCAGACAGTATGAAATCTCATTGGGAACATCATCGTGAAGTACGTAAAACCACATTTCTTGATCATGGATACGTAGAAGGAATTTCAAATTGGCGCACTAAAAATGAAATTGTGTCTTTAGCTGTCGTGGCGACTGTGGCAGGTGGATTATTTTATCCAGTTTCTAAAGGAATGGCAGCAGCAGCGGTTTATAGTGCATGTAATTATTATTATATTCATCGCCGCGCACATTTAGAACCAGAGTGGGCCATGAAAAAAATACCGTGGCACTATGACCACCATATGAATTCCAATCAAGATGCAAATTGGTGTGTCACGAAACCTTGGTTTGACTATATTTTGGGTACACGGGTTATTTCATCTGAAGATTTACAAGAACAGAATCCCTTGGGAATTGCACTGCCTCAATCTGTTTCAAAAATATTGAATTCTGTGGCAAACAGCTATTTTCCTGCAAAATGGGTCTCAAAAGTCCCTCAACTAGAAACACACATGTAAAAAAACGCTTGATGATTTTTAGTCGAATTATTTTAGGTGTTTATCATGAAATGATAATTTCTAAGCTCTGTCTTCATGTATCAATATCTTGGCATTGACCTCCAAGAGTAGATGTATTTTTGCACATAAAAATTTATGTAGAGAAATTTTATAATTCTTCGTACATAAGGAGTCTGAAAAGACTCCTTTTTTATTTTGATTTTTTAAGCTTTATTTTTACTTTATGCTCCAGCTTAAAAAAGAGCATATTGATATGCTCTTTAAATGTATTTAAAAAATCTAAAATCTATAGACGCATTTCAATACCTTGATTTGCAAGATATTGTTTTGCTTCTGGAATGCTATGCTGACCAAAGTGAAAAATAGAAGCCGCCAGTACCGCATCTGCGCCACCGACTAAAATGCCATCAGCCAAATGTTGTAAACATCCGACACCGCCAGAAGCAATGGTTGGAATGGTGACACGGTCATTGATTTGACGCATCAATTTAAGATCATAACCTGCCTTTGTACCATCAGCATCCATCGATGTAATCAGGAGTTCACCTGCGCCGAAATCAGCCATTTTTACAGCCCATTCAATCGCATCAATTCCTGTCGGTCTACGACCACCGTGGGTGAAAATTTCCCATTTATTCTCACCTGTTTTCTTTGCATCAATGGCGACTACGATACATTGTGCACCAAAGCGCTGTGAAGCTTGTTGCACAAATTCAGGATTAAATACCGCAGCTGAATTAATGCTCACTTTATCTGCGCCTGCATTGAGCAATAAGCGAATATCTTCCACTTTACGAACACCACCACCCACGGTTAAAGGTACAAATACACTTTCAGCCATACGTTCTACCGTACGATAAGTGGTATCACGCTCCCCAGAAGTTGCGGTAATGTCCAAAAAGGTAATTTCGTCGGCACCTTGTTCATTATAACGACGCGCCACTTCAACCGGATCGCCTGCATCACGAATATCAAGAAATTGTACACCTTTCACAACTCGACCATTATCTACATCAAGACAAGGAATAATACGTTTAGCCAGCATAATTTTTTCCAAAAATAACAGTCGATTATGAAACTTCGTGACTCAGGTGCTACACCTAAATAGTCGGAGCGAGTATTCTATCAAAATTATGTAAGTTTTTTCGCAGGTTTTGTATGTCGGTTTATACCCCTTTGACTTTAAATGAAGTTCAGGTTTTTGCTACACCTTATGGATTGGAGGTGATTGACCTGATTCCGATTCAAGGCGGCATTCAAAATACAAACTATTTTTTAGTCTGCAATACCGGCGAGCATTATGTTTTAACGATATTTGAAGATTTGGATGAGCAAGGTGCGGCTGAATTAGTGCCTGTACTGGAACATTTGGGCAAATCTGGATTACCTGTACCTGTACCTTTAAATTATGCAGGCAAAGCCATTCATATACTTAAAAACAAACCTGCTCAAATTGCTCCGCGTATGCGCGGTAAACATCCAATGCCATCCACAGTAGCGCAAGTTCAAGCGATTGCGATTGCACAAGCTCAAATACATCTTGCCTTGCAAGATTTTCCTTTGCAACGTACTGAAGATCGAAATCATGATTATTGGTTACACGTGGCTAAAGAATTAAAACCGACTCTGAATCCCGCCGATGCTATTTTGCTCAGTGAGGTATTGGGTCTTTATGATGCACTCACATCAGTTTATCCAAACCGTCCGAAAGGCTTTATTCATGCTGATTTATTCCGTGACAATACCTTGTTTGTAGATAATCAACTGCATGGTATTTTAGACTTTTATGAATTGAATAAAGATGAATTTTTATTTGATATCGCCATTACTTTAAATGATTTTTGTACCGAATACCCTGATGTGCATTTGAATGAAGTCAAGGCACAGGCATTTTTAGAAGCCTATGAAACAGTACGTCGATTAACCGAAGATGAAAAAGCCTGTTTAGAGATTTATTTGGCGATTACTGCCGCACGTTTTTGGCTGATGCGTTTACAAGTGGCACAAAAAAATGCACAACAAGAACGTACAGGGGAAGATATTTTGCAGAAAAATCCACAAGAGATGCGTAAGATGTTGGTAGAAAGACTTAAATTTGTTACCGCTTAAAATAGGATGCACACATGCGCGATCAGGGACGTTTAGTCGAATGGTTGGACGATCAAGGCTACGGTTTTATTCAACCGAATGATGCTGATAAAGATCGCGTATTTTTACATATTAAGGATTTTGCCCGGCAAGGCCCGCGTCCCATCGTCGGTTGTGCGCTAGAATATACGGTAGCACATGATGGGAAGGGACGCTTTCGTGCTCATCAAGTGACTTATCTTAAAGCCTCTCAAACCCAAAAAACGTCCACCCCGATAAAAAAAATAAAGCAAGAAACGAAGTTGCATCCCGTCCAAATAGCTGCTGTGGTGTATATTTTGGCTTTGGCTGTATTGAGCATATCGGGACTCATCAGTGGAATCCTGCTGCTCTTTATCAGCATCATCAATGCAGCAACCTATTGGTTTTATGCCCAAGATAAAGAGGCCGCGCAGTTAGGAAATAAGCGTGTAGCGGAAAATATCTTACATATTTTATCTTTTTTGGGGGGATGGCCGAGTGCTTGGCTCGCACAACAAAAATTGCGACATAAAACACAAAAACAACCATTTAGAAGAATTTATTTTTGTACTATAGTTTTAAACATACTTTTGATTTTATGGCTGATTTCTCCTTTAAATGTGTTGAAAATTTAAAGGAGCCAAATGACTTTAAAAGAGAGGATCAATATGAATTATGCTATAGATCGAGATTCTAATCGAACACTCACGTTAATCTTGTATGTACTTTATATTATCGCTATTTTTTCTGGCGGTTTATTGGCCATTGTGGCTTTAGTCATTAATTATATCAAACGTGATGATGTGCGTGGCTCTATTGTTGAAAGCCATTTTACCTGGCAAATTCGAACTTTTTGGTGGTATCTGATTTGGAATATCATCGCTTTTGTTCCGTTTCTTTTTTTATTCTTTACTGGTGAGAATGTTGATGTTTTTGCGGGTGTTGCCCTGATTGCAACCACATTTTGTCTGTTGGTGGTTGGAATTTCATGGCTCTGGATTGTTTATCGGGCGATCCTTGGCATGATTCGTTTAAATGATCATCAGCCCATGTATCAGTAAGTGTACCAATCCGTTAAAAAAGAGCTCAATTGAGCTCTTTTTCATCATTTTACACGATCAGTTTATTAAATTGACTGATCATCCCATAAGGATTGAGCTTCACGCAGATTGAGCGTGCCTTCATAAATAGCCCGACCCGTAATCGCCCCTAAAATTCCGGGTTGACCTTTTAAGTTACGTACATCATCAAGGTTGGTCACGCCACCCGAAGCAATGACAGGTAAGCCAGAATAAGTAGCTAGATTTACTGTTTGTTCAATGTTGACACCCTGCATCATGCCGTCACGTGCAATATCGGTGTAAACAATGCTAGATACACCTGCATCAGCAAAACGTTTAGCTAAATCGATGGCTTTAATATCAGTGATATTGGCCCAACCATCGGTTGCCACCATCCCATTCATAGCATCAATCCCGACAATGATGCGACCTGCGAATTTCTTACAGGCCTCTTCAACAAAAGCAGGATCTTGAACAGCTTTGGTTCCAATAATGACGAAAGAAACACCCGCATCCAAATAATGTTCAATGGTTTCTAATGAACGTATTCCACCACCAATCTGAATCGGAAGTTCAGGTTGTGCACGTGCAATCGCTTCGACCACAGGTTTATGAATGGGTGTACCTGCGAAAGCACCGTTTAAATCAACTAAATGTAAACGACGTGCGCCTTCATTCACCCAATGTTGTGCAGTTGCCACAGGATCATCCGAAAATACAGTATCGTCTTCCATACGGCCTTGTTTTAAACGGACACATTTGCCATCTTTCAGGTCAATTGCAGGGATGATCAGCATGCCTTCGCTCCTTGCTTAATTTCATTAAATAGAATGTTGCTCATTTTAGCAAAGTATTGTCCAAACACTAAGCATCAGTTTTGGCTTTATTTTGTTGCCATAATCAAAGCATGATTATGTTATTTAGACGTCGTATGAGAAATAAATCCTAAACGGCGTAATTCTTCAAAGACCAATACTGGCGCATAAGCATCCGCAGCCGCATATTGAATTTGTGGCGAAGTCAGTACTCTTCTTGCCCAATTGGAGGTGCTTATTTTTTTACTTTTGGGGAAATTAACCTGAAATAACAGTGCCATCGCATTTTTCAGGCCCATAGTATTTGTAAAGCCCAAAGGGGAAAAACATTTCGATAAGTCGACTATATTATTAAGTTGGATGCCCTTTTTTCGAAACAGTGGCGCATCATTTTTTAAACCAAAACCGACCTTCATTTGATTTCTATTTTCAAATATGGGTTTTAAAAATGCGAGAATTTGTGGATTGACTTGAAATAGATAAGCTTGATGGACAGTTGCCAACTGAATTATGTGTGGTCCTGTAGAAATTTCACCTTTATTAAAGGTGGGTTTCGACTCGGTATCAAAACCGAATAGGGTACAATTTTTGAATACTTGTTCTATAGCCAGACATTGCGATAAAGAATGAATAACCTGAATATTTTCTGGTTCAAGGTTCTGAAACAATGGTAATTTTTGAATGTATTCTTTGCTGGGTAAAACTGGATTAAGGTTTGTAGGATTCATTTGAACTAAAACGTGAGCTTTTTTGCAGACTAACGTGTTTTAAACAGAATGGCAAAAAAGCATTAATATCGTTAATTACGCCATTCCAAAAAATAAAAAAGCCTAATCAGAATTAGGCTTTATCTAGGCTTAAAAAATTAAAATTTAGATTTTCCATTCCACAAAGTTTTTTAGTAATTGCAAACCTGCAGTGTGACTTTTTTCAGGATGGAATTGTGTGGCAAATAAATTTTCTTTATGCAAAGCGGTACAAAACGCTAAACCATAATCACATGTTGCAGCAATAAGGTCAGTATCTTGAGGTTCAACATAGAAACTATGCACAAAGTAAAAACGTGCATCTTGTTCAATATCTTTCCACATCGGATGGCTAGGGTCTGCTTGATGTACCTGATTCCAGCCCATATGCGGCACTTTTAAGCCTGCAATATTGGGAAAGTGTTTGACTTCACCTTCAAATATAGCCAAAGCATCTGCACCGCCATTTTCTTCTGAGCGTTGCATCAACGCTTGCATGCCCACACAAATGGCAAGTACAGGCTTATTAAAGACGGCATGACGTACCACTTCATCAATACCTGCTTCATGCATGCCATGCATACAATCACGCATTGCACCGACACCCGGAAAGACAATTTTATCCGCTTGAGCAATCAGCTTAGGATCGTGAGTCACATCAACCGTTGCACCGACATGTTCTAAGGCTTTGGCTGCTGAGTGTAAATTCCCCATACCATAATCAAGAAGGGCAATACGGGTCATTACAAGCTTCCTTTGGTTGATGCAACAGTGTTTGCTGCACGAGGATCAACTTCACAGGCCATACGTAGCGCACGTGCAAATGCTTTAAATACACATTCAATTTGATGGTGGCTATTCTTGCCTTTTAAATTGTCGATATGTAAAGTCATCAGCGAGTGGTTTACGAAACCTTGAAAAAATTCAGAAAATAGATCGACATCAAAACGACCAATCATTGAACGCGTGAAGGGAATATCCATAAATAAACCCGGACGACCTGATAAATCGACCACAACACGGCTCAATGCTTCATCTAATGGTGCATAAAAATGGCCATAGCGACGTAAACCTTTTTTATCACCCAAGGCTTGTGCAAAAGCTTGTCCGAGTGTAATACCACAGTCTTCTACGGTATGATGGTCATCAATATCAAGGTCGCCATCACAGTGAATATCAATATCAAATAAACCATGACGCTTGATTTGATCAATCATATGATCTAAAAATGGAATACCTGTATTGAGGGTGCCTTGACCCGTACCATCAAGATTCACACGAACTCGAATTTTGGTTTCGTTGGTGTTTCTTACCACTTCACTGATACGTTGCGTCATAGACACGTTCCTCAAAAACGTTAAAAATGATGATGTAAAATGTTCTTTCGCGGTGACGAAATCACCGCATATTAGATTGCTCAGGAGGGTTAATCAATGCCTATTACCGTACATGCTTACACTTCACTAGAAAATGCAGAAGTACGCAGCCAACTTGAGCGACTGTATGATACCAGTCCAGAATTTGGAGATGGGCAAGATGCCATTGATCAACTAGAGCTCAACTTAGCTCAGTATACCTTAGTTTATACAGCAGAATTTAATACAAAATTGATTGCTGCAATTTGGAGTACGGGACAAGGAGAAAGTCGCACCTTGGAAAATATTGTGGTGCACCCAGCCAATCGTGGACGTGGTATTGCAGATCGCTTGGTCAGTGAAGTCTGTCGGATTGAAGAAGAAAAAGGTGTAAAGGTATTTGAACCAGGCTGTGGTGCCATTCATCGTTGTTTGGCGCATTTGGAAAAAATTTAATCCAAACTTGCCCTAAAAAAGTAGTCTGATGACTGCTTTTTTAGGGCAAAAAATAAGCTCGGCTTAAATTACGTTGCGCATGGATCGTCAAAATGAGTTAAATTTTAGGGTTATTGCTGTAAAAATAAACACTTGCTTAAAGAAAATATAAAAGCCTCTTGACTGAAAAACACTTAAACTGTTTAATACGCGGCATTGGCGTGATAGCTCAGTCGGTAGAGCAACGGATTGAAAATCCGTGTGTCCCCAGTTCGAACCTGGGTCTCGCCACCATATTTAAAATCTATTTTAAGATTTCAATCCCTGATCCCATCAGGGATTTTTTTTGGGCAAAAAATATTCAATCAAATAAAAATGTGATGAATTATATTGACTAATGTCCGGAGATACGGCTTAATACACGGCATTGGCGTGATAGCTCAGTCGGTAGAGCAACGGATTGAAAATCCGTGTGTCCCCAGTTCGAACCTGGGTCTCGCCACCATATTTTAAAAAACCTCAAACATTGTTTGGGGTTTTTTTTATGCTTAAAAATTGTCTAACAGTTTTTATTCAAATCGAACTATTTTTCGATATATTCAAATCATAAGAAATTAATTAAATTATTCTAAAAATGAAAGATCTCTTTTCTCAGCACAGTTTTGGTTATAAACAGGCCCGTCCACATTATTCTATTCAAATTATAGAAGAAATTTTAAAATACGTGCCCGAATTTGGTTTTTCTTGGGATTGTGGGGCAGGATCAGGACAATTGACCCAATTGTTGGCACCTTATTTTGATCATGTGGTGGCAACCGATATCAGTGCAGCACAATTACAACACGCACCTTATTTTGAAAATGTCAGTTATCAATTACAGCCTGCCGAACAAACCAGTATTCCTACCCAGTCGATTGATTTGGTAACGGTGGCGCAAGCGATTCATTGGTTTAACTTTGATGCTTTTTATGCAGAAGCCAAACGTGTGCTTAAACCACATGGTGTTATTGCCGTGATTGGTTATGGCTTAATTCAAGTACAACAGGTTGAGGTTCATGATTTAATCGAGCAGCTATACGCTGAAACTTTAAATGGTTATTGGGAGCCTGAACGCTGTTATATTGATGAGCAATATCAAACCATTTCTTTTCCTTTTCATGAATATCCCGTGCCACAACTGAGCTTAAATTATTCATGGACAGCACAGCAATTACTTGCTTATTTAAAAACATGGTCCGCATTACAACATTATCAAACCATACATTCGGATGATCCACTTCAGGATCTTACTCAGGCTTTAACAGATGCGCCAGAACATTTTTCTGTGACGTTTCCAATTTGGTTGCGTATAGGAACTGTACTCGCGTAAATATAAAAATAAACAGCGATTCATTTGGATTAAATTTTTGATTTTATTAAATTATTGATAATTTTTTTATAAATTCTTTTGAAGTTGATGAGCAAAAATGTGTTTGCATCTAGTGAATGTATTTAACCATTTATCTGAGTTTAATTTTTAGGTTGATTGTTTAATATACAATTAATCTTGTTCACGGTTGAGTGTGATCTTCATTTTTTATTCATTTTGAGTAGAATTACCATGAATCTCCTAAAAGTTATATCTTATTGTATCTTGGTTGTTGCTGGAGTAGCTGCTAGCGTTACTGCCTTTGCAGATACGGTTGAATTACCTGTGTTAAAAACTTTGGCAGAACCTGAGTTAAGAGCTGAAACAGGGATTATTCAATATCAAGAAGATCCAGCAAGAGTCAAAGCGTTGCAGCATGAGGTGATGAAACTGAGCGATGAAGCTCAAAATTTTATGATTGCCCCTAATGTGCTGACCAATGTGGAAATTTTGCCTGCTGCACCATTACCAAATTTAAATAGTTTACCTTTGATATTACAGCAGCATATTTTATCGATTGCACAAGGTTTACAGTCTTCGGATCCTAAACAAGGTTTGTATATTATGCTCCAGCCTTTTGGTATAGATCGTAATGCAACCAATGCACAAATTGGTCGAGAGCAGTTTTCAATAGATAAAATTGACCGTCAACTTGGAAGTGGTGAAATTGTTATGCCACCATCCAACAGCTTACCTGTGGGCGGGATACGTTAGCATTTAGCGCTAAAATTTTAATAGTTTGATCAAAAAAAGGATGCAATCAAATGCATCCTTTTTTGTTTGAGATATTTTTATATCTCTGCTATTACACAAGCATTAAGCTGCTTTCTTTTTGAACCAAGAAAAGAACCCTTTCTTCTCTTCAGTTTTTACCGCATCTGCTTTTTCTTCCGCTTGATCCACTTGCTCTGCTACAGTTTCTTTTACTTCAGTGGTTTCACTTATCACTGTATCTTTAGCATCCGTTGCTTGTGCTACAGCGGCATCTTTGGCTTCTACTGTTTTTGCTACAGTTGCATCTTGTACTTCAGTTGTTTTCGTCACAACCGCATCTTTTGCTTCAGTTGCTTCTGTTACAGCCGTGTTTTTAGCTTCTACAGCTTCAACAATAGTTGCATCTTTAGTATCAATAACGGCGGTTTGAACTTGTTCTGCTTGAACTTTTGCAACGTCTGCTAAAGTCGTTGTTTGTGGTTGCACAGCAGTTGTAGCCATCACTGAAGTTGTAGCAGCAACGAGAGCAATGCTCATCGCAGTTTGAAGCATATTCATGGGTGAGTATCCAGAATTGAAGGGGGAGTTTAAATTGAGCGGGCTATGTTAGCGCTTGGGAAAAAGTAATGAAGGCATTGCTTGAGAATTGGTCTAAATTTGTGTGAATAATCAACCATATTTACAGATAAATAACAGGATGTTGCGGAGTGGTTACATTTGGAATTTAGATTTTGGAGTATTTATCTTTATATTATTTATTGGGTTTTTAACCATTCCAAGATAAAAATCCTGCACAGAGTAGGAATTTTTATCTTGAAAATAAATGTTTAAATAGGGTTAGTCGAAAATTTTCTCAGCGGCTTGGAAGGGTAAGCTAATCACATCTATTGCAACTGCAAAGGGAAATAGCACCAGTTTTTGTAAAGGGTTGAGTCCAGAATAACTTTGATAACTTTCCTTTTGCATGGTGTAAATATTGACTTGATATGGCTTACTCAGTGCTTTCAATGATGCAATATTGCCTGCAACCGGATAAACCACACCCGAAAGTTTCAAGTTAAAACAAAAACGCTGTGCATTCATGCGCTTATCACTTGAAGTTGAACATTCCTCTGCGCCATTTTCAATATAAAACTCAAGATCTTTTTTATTAATATCTTCCTGTAATTTGACATAAGACAAAGGAAGCGTACCTGAGAAATGACCATCATTTTTTTCTGAATAGAAGGTGAGTTCTTTGGTCATTTGAATATTTTTAGCATCCAGTTTGTTGATTAATCGAACAAATTGTGCACCACCTTGGGTTAAAACATAGCTATTTTTATATCCAGCAATCACGAGACTATCTGCAGGTAAATGATTTTGTACTTGGGCAAGTCTTCCAAAAGCCACCACTTGATCATCGACTAATGAGGTTTTAACGTCGCGTGTATGGCTGCGGTTGTCTTTTTGAATTAAGGTGGAGGTTGCACAGCCTGCTAAAAGAGTGCCAAGTATTGCTAAACTGAGAACAGTTTTTATAGGGGATAAATGCATCTGTTGACTCCAAATTATTTGAAATTTATGAAAGCTGTATTTTTATTGTCCTTAAGCCTAACATTAAAACCTAAAATATAGAGACAATATCATGATCAAATCGCGTTATTGAGATGTATTCACTGAACAATGTAGGGTGGGAAATAAGCGTATGCAAGACTTGATTTGTTATAAAGAGCTTCCAGTGTGGACAGCACAAACCATTCCTCAAGGCTTTAAAAAGCAACACAATACCAAAGCAGGCACTTGGGCAAAGTTAAAGATTTATCAAGGTGAGCTGAAATTTGCTTTTTTAGATGATGCAGGTCAAGTGCAATCTGAACATCTATTGACACCTGAGCAACAGCCACCGTTTATTGAACCTCAAGCATGGCACAAAATTGTTTCGACCAGTGATGACATTGAATGTCAGCTGCAATTTTACTGTACTCCACAAGATTATTTTTATCAGAAATATCAGCTTTCACCCACGCACTCAGAAATCTTGGCAGCGACACCATATTTGCAAGGCGGTCATGCTCTAGATGTCGGCTGCGGGCAGGGGCGAAATTCGTTGTACTTAAGTCAGCAGGGCTTTGAGGTGGATGCTTGGGATGTCAATGCGAATAGTTTGCAAAAACTACAGCAGATAATAGATGCCGAAGGTATTCAAAAGATTCATTTGCAACAGCGAGATTTAAATGCCGACCCAAGTATTACAGGCACATATGACTTTATTTGCTGTACGGTGGTGATGATGTTTTTAGAAGCTAAAACGGTGAAACCATTGATTGCGCAGATGCAGCAAGCCACAAATGTAAATGGATTTAACTTGATCGTCTGTGCGATGGATACCGATGATATTCCTGTGCAGCCTGACTTTCCATTTGCGTTTAAAACAGGAGAGTTAAGTGGGCTATACGATGGCTGGAACATTGTGAAATACAATGAAAATGTAGGGGAGTTGCATCGGGTAGATTCCGAGGGCAATCGGATTAAACAGCATTTTGCGACATTGTTGGTGCAGAAAGTTTAGAATCACCATTAGAGAATTTCGATCAAAATAATATTTATATTTGATTCCACTTTTAAAATGAGAAAATCAGGGATAAAAAGATGTTAGCGGATATTTTTTAGCTTAAATTATCTTAAGTAGCTTTTATGAACCGAGAAAAGCAGTCTTTTTCCTTAGTTTTAACTGCATCATCTTTTTTTCTTTAGCTACAACAGTTGTAACTCCTGCTCGTACTTATGATTTATGTACGTTTTATAACTGATTTGAAAGTATAATATCTTTAGAAAAATTCAAAAGTTATGAGAATGAATAAACTATTTTTAATTATGATAATTTTTTTACTTACCGCTTGTTCAAGTCTAGAAGTGGAAACCCATAATTCTTTAGAAAAAAGAGTGCCAAATATCTCAGTTAATACTATAAATGTGGAAACTAAAGTTGATTTAGAAGGAAAAGATAATGCGGATAGTATACAAAAAGTAATTGAGCTTGAGGAAGCTGATGCATTAGGTGAAGAATATGTATTTTTTCCTATTGCTAAAAAAATAGTGAAAAATAAGACAGCAGTTTATGATGCTCCACTCAATGGTAAAATACTAAAAATATTAAATAAAGGTAGTGAAGTCCTTATTTTTGATCGTAAAAATAATTGGGAAAGAATAACGATAGAAAATGATTCACCTCAATGGATTAATATTAAAGATTTATGTAGTAATGAAAATTGCCATAACGTAGATAAAAAAAAGACAGAATCTAAGCAGATAGCTGTAAAAAATATTAGCCATTTAAAAAAATCTGACCAACTTAAAACTAATAATTATAAATCACATACTATATCTAAATCGAAGATAAATTATTCTAAAAATAAATCAGCTAATATTTATAATAATAGCTGTTCTTGTACAGTAATTGATTATTGTGTAGGGCCAAGAGGTGGACATTACTGTATAACCAGTGGCGGTAATAAACGATATTTACCAAGATAAAAAGAACCCCGCAATACGCGGGGTTCTTTTTATCTCAGTATTTAATTAAACATTAAACACGTTCGATAATGGTCGCGATACCTTGACCCAAACCAATACACATGGTCGCAAGACCAATTTGCGTATCTTGTTGTTCCATCACGTTCAACAACGTCGTTGTAATACGCGCACCAGAACAACCCAATGGGTGACCCAATGCAATCGCACCACCATTTAAGTTAATGATGTCTTGCTTCTCATATACGCCTAAGCCTTTCATGACCGATAAGCCTTGAGCAGCAAATGCTTCGTTTAACTCGATGGTTTGAATATCTGCCATGGTGAAACCTGCACGTTTAAGCGCTTTTTGCGTTGCAGGTACTGGACCATAACCCATAATCGCAGCATCACAGCCTGCAACCGCCATAGAGCGAATGACAGCACGTGGCTTAAGACCTAAAGCTTGAGCGCGTTCAGCAGACATCAGTAACATTGCAGAAGCACCATCAGACAACGCTGAAGAGGTTGCCGCAGTGACAGAACCACCTTTCGGGTCAAATACAGGACGTAATGAACGGAATGCTTCAATGTTGGCATCTGGACGAATCACTTCATCGATGTCACACAGAATTTTGAAGCCATTTTGATCATGACCTTCAACACCCACGATCTCATTTTTAAAACGACCTTCTTGCGTTGCAGCCCAAGCGCGGCGATGAGATTCCACACCAAATGCATCTTGTTCTTCACGGGTAATGCCGTTCATACGACCTAACATTTCAGCGGTTAAGCCCATCATGTTAGATGCTTTTGCATAGTGTTTAGATGCTTCTGGGTTCAGGTCGATGCCGTGCATCATCCCAACGTGCCCCATGTGCTCAACACCACCAATAATGAATACATCACCTTGGTTGGTTGCAATTTGCGCTGCTGCCGTATGAATAGACTGCATAGATGAACCACAAAGACGGTTAACAGTTTGACCTGCAACAGTTTTTGGAAGATCAGCCAATAATGCAATGTTACGACCAATATTCATGCCTTGTTCTAGGGTTTGATTGACACAACCCCAGATCACATCTTCAACTTCATTGGTGTCGAATTGGTTACGAGCAACTAAAGCACGTACAAGTTCAGCAGATAAGCTGTCTGCACGTACATTGCGGAACATACCGTTTTTGGTTTTACCCATTGCAGAACGTACACCATCAACGATGACAACGTCACGCGGATTTAAAGTAGCCATTCACGTTGCTCCTTAACCGTAGAATTTTTTGTTGTTAGCTGCCATGTCACGCAACATTTGTGGCGCTTCATAAGCTTTACCTAAGTGTGCGTATTTGTCGCAAAGTGCTACGTATTCAGCTACACCTGTTTGGTCGATATAACGGCATGGACCACCGCGGAATGGAGGGAAACCCACACCCATAATCATCGCCATATCTGCTTCAGAAGGCGTTGCCACAATGTTGTCTTCCAAGCAACGAACTGTTTCGTTACAGAAAGTCAGCATCATACGGTCAATGATTTCTTGAGCATCAAACTCATGCTTTTCAGTAGTCGCCATTGATGCAACAAGCTCATAAGCTGTTGGATCGATGGTTTTCGCTTTTTTACCTTTACGATCAAGCTCGTATTTGTAGAAACCAACGTCGTTCTTTTGCCCCAAACGTTTGTTTTCATACATCAGCTCAATAGCGCCTTTAAAGTCTGGCTTCATACGGTCTGGGAAACCTTCCGCCATCACTTCTGCACCATGAACACCAGTATCAATACCGACAACGTCGATCAAATACGCAGGACCCATTGGCCAGCCGAATTTTTCCATCACTTTATCAACTTGCTGGAAGTCAGCACCGTCTTTAAGCAATAGGTCAAATGCACCGAAGTAAGGGAACAATACACGATTGACCAAGAAGCCCGGGCAGTCGTTCACCACGATTGGTGTTTTACCCATTTTTTGGGCAAGAACCACAGTGGTTGCAATCGCTTCAGCAGAAGTTTTTTCACCACGAATGACTTCAACCAAAGGCATCATATGCACTGGGTTAAAGAAGTGCATACCCACAAAGTTTTCAGGACGTTGTAAGCTTTCAGCTAAACGAGTAATTGAAATCGTTGAGGTGTTTGATGCAATAATGGTGTTTTCACGAACTGATTTTTCAGTATCTGCAAGCACAGCCGCTTTAATCTTCGGATTTTCAGTCACCGCTTCAATTACGATATCCACTTCTTTAAACTCATCTAAGCTTAAAGTTGGACGGATACGTGCAAGGGTTTCACCCATTTTTGCAGGTGTCATTTTTTTGCGTTCAACTTGTTTGGTCAACAATTTGTTCGCTTCAGACATACCGAGTGCAAGTTGCGGGTTACCAATATCTTTCATGATAATAGGTGTGCCTTTGCTGGCTGCTTGATAAGCAATACCACCACCCATGATACCTGCGCCTAGAACAGCCGCTTGGTTGACAGGATGCGCACCTTTTTCATGTTTTTTAGAGGTTTTTTTCACAATTTGGTCATTGATGAATAAACCAATCAATGCACCTGCTTGTGGCGTAATCGCAGCTTTTGCAAAACCTTCTGCTTCTGCTTTTAATGCTTCGTTACGTGGAAGGCTTGCACCTGCTTGTAAAGAATCAAGAAGAAGTTTTGGTGCAGGATATTGTGCAGGATTTGCTTTAGCGAGAACCGCACCTTTAGCGCTATTGAATGCCATCATTTGTTCTAATGGATTCAATTTCACAGGATCTAATTTTTCTTGGCGTTTTGCTTTCCAATCAACACGACCTGCAATCGCTTGTTTAACTAGGTCAATCGCAGCGTCTTGCAGTTTATCAGCAGCAACCACTGCATCGACAGCACCATCTTTAAGTGCAGCAGCGGGACGTTTAGGGTTCGCCATTGCCATCCATTCAACGGCATTGTCGATACCAATCACGCGGCTTAAACGAACAGAACCACCGAAACCAGGGAAAATCCCGAGTTTAATTTCAGGTAAACCGACTTGAGCTGCTTCTGACATGACACGGTAGTCACAGACCAAGCACATCTCAAAACCACCGCCCAATGCAATACCATTGATTGCAGCGACTTTAGGAATGTTTAAATCTTCAAATGCGTTGAAGATGTCGTGAACAGGCATGACCCAATCCACAATTGCTTTTTCGCCTTGAGAAAAGTTATCACCGAATTCAGTGATGTCTGCACCGACAATAAATGTAGATTTAGCAGAGGTGACGATTAGGCCTTTAACGTCGTTATTGGCTTTAACCGCATCAATTGCAGCTTTAAAATCTTCAATTGTTACACGGTTAAATTTGTTGACCGACTCACCTTGTAAGTCAAAGCGGAATTCTGCAATTCCGTCCGAAAGCATTTGGACGGTAATGGCATTGCCAGCGTGGATCATGCCTGATCTCCTTTCTTTTGGAGGACTTATTTAAGTGGATGTTTTGAAGCCTGTACGTATTTTTGACGCACATCGAGCTTCACTAAGCTTACGATAACTATATCTAAAAAGAACATAACAAGTTGTATCAAGCCGTGACGCAATGGTCATCAATTTATTTGAGTAAATCTTGTTAAGAAATGACTTTATTTTTGTCATATTTTTTAAAAATGTAGTGATCTTTCTGTTTAAATTAAAGTTTTTTAATTAATTGGGCTTTAGTTATATCGGATATAAGCTTTAAATTTCAAGTTATTTATCGCTTTGTTTTAGTCAAATAAGTCAATATAGAAAAATGTTGAGTAAGATTTAAACTGCTTTCAATATCATAAGCAGTAAGATCTTAACTAAAATATTAAACCAAGACGACGATTTTTACAGAGTAATGGGCGTGTACAAGCTTGGGTCGATTACGGTAAACGTACCGAATTGGCTTGAAAAAATCAGTAAAAGCATCACATCATGTATAAAGCAAAGCTCATTGTAAATAAGGCTGAATGTGAACGAAAAAGCGCGTGCAAATATTGAAAAAATTTTAGCCAATATGACCACTTTGCCTGGTATTTATCGAATGCTGGGTAAAGAAGGTGAGTTACTGTATGTCGGTAAAGCCAAAAATCTAAAAAATCGCGTATCCAGTTATTTTGTTAAAACCATTGAGCATCCTAAAACACAAGCATTGGTCGCACGGATTTATCATATTGAAACGCTGGTGGTGCGTTCTGAAACCGAAGCCCTCTTGCTTGAACAAAATCTAATTAAGCTCCATCGTCCGCCTTACAATATTATGCTGCGCGATGATAAGTCGTACGTCTATATTTTTGTGTCGAGTGACAAACCTTATCCACGTATTGCAGCAGGGCGTGGTAAAGGCAAGCATCAGGTGGGTAAATTTTTTGGGCCTTATCCGAGTGCTTATAATGCCCGTGACACTTTATTGGTTTTACAAAAGCTATTTAATGTGCGGCAATGTGAAAATAGTTATTTTTCACAACGTAAACGTCCATGTTTGCAATATCAAATAAAACGCTGTACCGCACCTTGTGTGGGGCTGATTTCGTCTGAAGAATATAATGAAGATGTTAAAAATTCGATTCGCTTTTTACAAGGTGACACCAAAGAACTCAATCAAGAATTGATTGCCAAAATGGAAGCGGCGGCCGAAACCTTGGAATTTGAAAAGGCGGTCTTTTATCGTGACCGTATGGCCTTACTACGTGATGTGCAGTCGCAACAAGCCATTTATAAAGTCAAAGGTGAAGCTGATATTCTGGCCATTGCCTATTATGCAGGTGTGACGTGTGTGCAGATCATGCATGTCCGTAATGGTAAAATGTTGGGCGGTAAAAGTTATTTTCCTGATATGTGGGGTGAAGATTTAGGGCAAATGTTATCTGACTTCATGGCTAACTTTTATTTTCAGGTGGCAGATGAAGTTCCAAGTGAGCTGATCATCAATACCGAATTGCCCAATACCAAAGAACTTGAAGATGCAATCCAACAAGAATTTGCTCAGAAAGTACAGATTAAACACAAGGTGCGAGAAACGCGTGCCGAGTGGCTAGAACTGGCCAGTATGAATGTTCAACATGCGATTAAAGGTCAATTGGCCAATCATTTTGAATTGAATGAGCGTTTTCATCAGCTTGAACAGGTGCTGGGGCGACCCGTAGATCGGATTGAGTGTTTTGATATTTCACATACCATGGGTGAAGCCACCATTGCATCTTGTGTGGTATTCGATTCGGGTGGTGTGCGTAAACGAGATTATCGTCAGTTTTCGATTGAAGATATTACGGGTGGTGATGATTATGCTGCTATGCGTCAAGCATTAACGCGACGTTATAAAAAAGCCATGCTGCCTGATTTGTTGCTGATTGATGGGGGCAAGGGACAATTGCATATGGCCATGCAAGTGATGCAGGACTTAGGGCTCGAAGCCTTTATGGTGGGCGTATCCAAAGGTGAGGGACGTAAGCCGGGCTTAGAAACCTTACACTTTACTGATGGTACAAAAATTCAACTGCCCGAAGACCATAAAGCGCTGCATTTGATTCAACAGATTCGCGATGAAGCACATCGATTTGCTATTACCAAACATCGGGCCAAACGAGATAAAAAACGTGGCGGCTCTGTGTTGGAAGTTATTCCCGGATTAGGTCCAAAACGTAGACGTGATTTATTGACGCATTTTGGTGGGATTCAGGGAGTCTTAAAAGCGTCAGAAAATGACTTGAAATTGGTTCCAGGTCTAGGTGCGGTGATGGCACGTACGATTTATAAAATTTTACATGAATAAAAATTTGAACATGGCCAAAAAGTACATTGACGCCCGAGTCATTGGTCATTTACACGCTTTAAAAATCAGTAAAAGATAAAATTATAGAAAAGCTGTAGGATTGAAAATGTCATTGAGTCAATTATTTACGGAAATTGAACAAACGGAATGGGTCAATATTCCTTCAGGTTGGTTGCAAGGACGAACCATTTATGGAGGATTGGTCGCAGGCATCTTGATGCATAAGGCTTTAATCACCATTGCTGACTCAGCAAAATATTTGCTCAGTACCAGCATCACCTTTGTTGGACCAGTACAAGAAAGTAAAGCTCGTCTCACGGCTGAAATTCTGCGACAGGGCAAATCGGTGACCACCATTGAAGTGCGCTTATGGCAAGATGAAGCGGTACAAAGTATTTTAATTGCCAGTTTTGGAACGCAACGTGCATCAAGCATTCAAGTCCACCAAGAATGTATTGCGCCGGATTATCCAGCCCCAGAACATTTGGTTAAACCTCTCCAGCATGAGGCAATGCCACAGTGTTATCGGCAGTTTGATGTCTCTTGGGCAGAAGGTCAATATCCATGTACAGCAAGTGAAACACCTGATTTTGGTGGTTGGTGTCGTTTTAATCCTGAGCAGCATGAAAACCGCGAATTTAGTGTCGCCGATTTAATGATTTTAATGGATATTTGGCCACCTGGGGTATTGCCTATGTTTAAGACACTGGCACCTGCCAGTTCTCTCACTTGGCATGTCACCTATGTCCACCCCGTACAGCATCAATTACAGGATTGGTTTAAATATAAAGTATTTACAGATTATGCTGCAGACGGCTATTCCACTGAATCTGCCCATCTTTGGGATGCTGAAAACCGACTGATTGCTATTTCCAGACAGACCGTGACCGTGTTTAGCTAGTGACACTGTATAGCAATTCGTATAAAGTGAGGCTGAATTAACGATGAATCAATTCTCGAAATATGTGTGGTTTTTCATCGTACATAAAGGGGAAAATTGGCGGTGTCTATGACTACAGGTCGCATCCTGAATATTCCAAATATCTTGACTTTGGCACGTATTGGTTTAATACCTGTTTTTTTAGCTGTGGCTTATTGGCCACCTGCAATGGGTATGGCTGAACACGATACAGACATGACACGTCATGTTATTTTAACTGCTATTTTTGTCGTGGCAGCTGTAACAGATTGGTTTGATGGCTATTTGGCGCGAACACTTAATCAAACTTCAGCTTTTGGGCGCTTTTTAGATCCTGTTGCAGACAAGTTGATGGTTGCCGCAGCCTTAATAGTGCTAGTGCAATGGCAACCGAGTATTTCGATGGCCTTCGCTGCCATTGTGATTATCTCGCGTGAAATTACCGTTTCAGCACTGCGTGAATGGATGGCAGAGTTAGGTGCACGTACCAATGTGGCTGTCTCTACGGTCGGTAAATACAAAACAGCTTTTCAAATGATCGCAATTTCAGTGTTTTTACTGAATTGGCAGCCGCTTGATACTTTGGCTTATTTGTTGCTGTACACCGCCGTTATTTTGACTTTATGGTCGATGTTTATTTATTTAAAAGCAGCATGGCCATATTTGAAACAACCTTAATACCTTGATCTATCCAGTATAAATAAAACGTCCAAGTGGGCGTTTTTTTATTTTATTTTTTATGAAAAAATGGCGATTAGGAATAAAAAAAATCCTAGATTTTGGGGGAAATCTAGGATTGAAATCGAACATATTTCTATTCTTATCAAGATGTTTAACCATCTCGTTGAAAACAAGTATAAGCAGACTAAAAAATAAAATCATGTACCTTATTGTGTTGGAATGTATTGTTTTATTGAGAAGTGTATATTCGCTTTACAGTTATTTCTAAATGTTAAAAATTGATTCAAAAGCATCCATATTTTCAAAATTAAACAGCATTCCAGTGATGGTTTTTTTAGGTCTAAATAAAAAAGCCCCACTTGAATGGAGCTTTTTGTGCAAAGGGATCGCTAACTTAACTTATATGCTCGATATTTTTAAATCAACATGATTTAAAACTTAAGCAAGGGCTCATCAGAAAAATGAATAAGATTCTTATTTTTCTGCTGTCCAACCTTCTGCTTTTTCAACGGATTCATCATTGCTAAAGAATTTTTCACGTTGTTCTTCAAGAAACTTTTTTGCATCAGCTTCAAACACATTTAATCGTTTTTCATTAATTAAAGTGGTTTGGTGCTTAAGCCACTCTTGCCACGCTTGTTTAGAGACAGTGTCAAAAAATTCCTGACCCTTTGCACCGGGGAAAGGTGCAAAGTCTAAACCGTCCATGTCGGTTTGATACTTACGGCAAAAAACTTGTCGAGACATCTTATTATTCCTTAAGCATAAATTTTTTCTAAGCGCGTATAAGCACGGGCAATTGCTGCTTCTACTTGAGCAGGTGCAGTTCCACCAATGTGGTTACGTGCATTTACAGAAGCTTCGAGCGTTAATGCTTTTTCAAATACATCTTCAGAAATTAAATCCGAAAATTGTTGGAGTTGTTCAAGGGTCAGTTCAGATAAATCTTTAGATTCAGCCACACCCAATGCGACTGCTTTACCCACAATTTCATGTGCGTCACGGAATGCTACGCCATTTTTTACCAAATAATCGGCTAAATCGGTTGCAGTTGAGAAACCACGTAGCGCCGCTTCACGCATAATGTCAATGTTTGGCACCAGTGCAGGAATCATATCGGCAAAAGCCATCAATGAACCACGAACTGTATCAATCGCATCAAATAAAGGTTCTTTATCTTCTTGATTGTCTTTGTTATAGGCCAAAGGTTGACCTTTCATTAACGTTAATAAGCTCATCAAGTCACCATACACGCGACCCGTTTTACCACGAATAAGCTCTGGGACATCTGGATTTTTCTTCTGCGGCATAATCGAAGAACCAGTGCAAAAACGATCTGGAATATTCACAAATTTAAACTGTGCTGAAGTCCACAAAATCATTTCTTCTGACATACGTGATAAGTGCATCATGATGAGTGATGCGGCCGCATTAAATTCAATGCCGAAATCACGATCAGAAACCGCGTCGAGAGAATTCTCACAAATATCTTCAAAACCGAGTAACTGCGCAGTATAAGCACGGTCAATCGGATAGGTGGTTCCGGCCAAAGCCGCGGAACCCAGCGGTAAGCGATTGACGCGTTTACGGCAATCGATTAAACGCTCGCTATCACGAACCAACATTTCAAACCAAGCCATCAGGTGATGACCGAAAGTGACGGGTTGTGCTGTTTGCAGATGAGTAAAGCCCGGCATAATAGTGGTGGTGTTTTTCGCGGCTAAACTTAAAATACCTTTTTGTAATTTTTCTAATAATTTTAAAATGGCATCAATTTCATCACGTACATAAAGACGAATATCCGTTGCCACTTGGTCGTTACGGCTACGCCCAGTATGCAGTTTTTTACCTGTAATACCGATACGTTGAGTCAGGCGAGACTCAATATTCATGTGCACATCTTCTAGGTCAATACGCCATTCAAAATTGCCCGCTTCAATGTCTGCTTGAATTGCGGTTAATCCAGTAATGATGTCATCACGTTCTTGCTCGGTGAGTACGCCAACTTTAGCCAACATGGTGGCATGTGCAATTGAACCCGCGATATCTTGTTTATAAAAGCGTTGGTCAAATTGTACAGATGCTGTAAATTCAGCAACAAAAGCGTCAGTAGCTTCAGAGAAACGACCGCCCCACATACCCGAAGTTTGGGATTGTGACGGATTTGAGGAATTAGAAGATGTGGTCATGTCGGCTCAATAAGATAAAAAGCATTAGAACGAAAAACAGTATAACAAATTCAGCTTCACTTGCCGAAGGACAAGATGATCAAACTTTTGCACATACGTTAGAAAATAAGACATATGCCTACTTTTTTACCAAAATTGGGCATTGGCAACATTTAATTGAATTGTTTATTGCCAGTAATATTTTAGCCATGATTTTGGCTTTGGCTGAAGCACAATCTTGGGAAAATTTAAGTTTAGTTCGTGTATTACAACATGTTTTATTTATTAATTGGGTTTTATTGGCTTTTGCTGCTTTAATTGAGCTTATACAAAGAACAACACGCCACTTAAGTTTGACTCAAAACTTATTGATGGGTTTTATTTTGCTGCAACTGATTATTTTTTCGACCACAGTCATCATCAATGGACTGTTGCATTTTGGCCAAAATTTTCAAATTTCTCATTTAAATTTAAGCGTTTTATGGGAAGGTGTTGTATTAAATCTGAGTTATGGTGTATTGATCGGTGCTTTTTGTTTTCGTTATCTTTATTTACGCGAACAGTGGATTCGACAACAACATAGTGAGTTAAACGCACGTATTCAAGCCATGCAAGCGCGTATTCATCCGCATTTTTTATTTAATAGTTTAAATAGCGTCATCAGTCTGATTGGCAGTGATCCTGACAAAGCAGAACAAATGTTGTTGAATTTATCGCGTTTATTTCGCGCCAGTTTTCAGGAATTAAAATTAGTTAAACTTAAAGATGAAATCGAATTGTGCCAACATTATTTGGCCATTGAGCAGATACGATTAGGTGATCGGCTAAAGGTAGAGTGGAAATATCAGCCAGAAGTCCTTCATTCTGATATACATATTCCTTTATTAACTTTACAACCTTTGGTTGAAAATAGTATTTTTCATGGAGTTGAAAAATTTTTAACACCGAGCACAATTAATATATTGGTCGAAATATTGCAAAATCAAGTCAATATAGTCATTACTAACCCGCATATACAGGATAAAATAAATTTACGACAAGGGCATGGTATTGCCGTTGAAAATGTGAAGCAGCGTCTTAAAGCATATTATGGACGGTCTGTTGTTTTTCAAACTTATGCAGGAAAGGGAATGTTTACCACGGTGGTGCAATATCGTTATAAATAAAATGCATGCTTAACTTATAAAAAAAATGATGTGGACTGTGAAAGGAGGAGAAATGGACATCCTAATTTGTGATGATGAGCCTCTTGCCGTAGAGCGTTTATCACGATTGGTCACGCAGCTTGGACATGAAGTCGTTGCTACTGCAAGTTATGGTCTTGAAGCTATTGAAATGGTTAAATTTTATGAACCAGATGTCATACTTCTAGATATTCAAATGCCTGAAATGGATGGTTTGACTTGTGCGCAGTATTTGCGTCAACTCGATCCAATGCCCGCCATTATTTTTTGTACTGCTTTTGATGATCATGCATTAGATGCATTTAAATCACATGCAGAGGGCTATTTATTAAAACCAGTCATGCAACAGGAATTGCAACAGGTTTTAGATCATTTAACCAAATTGACTCAAGCACAAATGAGTACATTAAAACAAAAAGAAGATATGGACGAATCGAATATAAAACGTCAGCAAATTGCTGCGAAAACATACCGTGGTGTTGAATTGGTGCCAGTCGAAAATATTTATTATTTTTTGGCAGATCAAAAATATGTCACTGTACGTCATGCGAATGGCAATGTATTGATTGATGAAACTTTGAAAGATTTAGAAAATGAATTTGGTGATCAATTTGTTCGAATCCATCGCAATGCTTTGGTTGCTGTGCATTTTTTGGATGGGTTGGAATTAATTAGTTCGGGGCAGTATCAAGTGCGTTGTCGTGGCTTGGAGGAGCGTTTGGCAGTGAGTCGACGTCATTTGCCAAACTTAAGGGAAAGAATACAAAAAATATAGCATCTTTAGATCTGTTTTAAAGAAAAGTAGAGAGATAAATTTACTTGCTTTTTCTAATGGGCAGGTTAAGTTTACAATACTGCAATTATTGACTGTATCTAAAATTTATGAAGATTTTGAAGATTGCCACTCGACAAAGCCCTCTTGCATTATGGCAGGCTGAACACATTCGTGCCCGTTTAGAGGCCATGCATGCCGATCTTAAAGTTGAGTTGGTCACTTTTGTGACCCAAGGTGACAAAATCTTAGATACGCCTTTAGCCAAAATTGGGGGTAAAGGTTTATTTGTTAAAGAACTAGAAGCAGCTTTGCTCGATGGTCGGGCAGACTTGGCTGTGCACTCTATGAAAGATGTGCCTATGGCTTTGCCAGAAGGTTTAAGTTTAGCTGTCATTTGTGAACGTGAAGATCCACTTGATGCGTTTGTATCAAATACTTATGCTTGTTTTGATGAACTCCCTCAAGGTGCAAAAGTTGGAACCTCGAGTCTGCGCCGGAAATGTCAAATTTTAAAACAACGTCCTGATCTAAATATTATCGATTTACGCGGTAATGTGGGTACACGTTTATCTAAACTGGATGCAGGACTATACGATGCCATTATTTTAGCCAGCGCAGGATTAAAGCGTTTGGGATTAAATGGGCGTATTCGTCATACTCTTGATGCTACCTTAAGTTTACCTGCAGTGGGACAAGGTGCGTTAGGTTTGGAGTGTCGTGAAGCCGACCAAGCTGTATTGGATCTGATTTTACCGCTTCTACATGTGGAAAGTGATCTTTGTGTACGGGCTGAACGTGCTTTTAACGCATATTTAGAAGGTGGGTGCCAAGTTCCGATTGCAGGTTATGCCACTTTACATCAGGATCAAATTCAGATTGAAGGTCGTGTGGGGAGTTTTGATGGAGCGACATTACTAAAAGTCAAACTAAGTGGTCCTGCGGAAGACGCACAGCAATTAGGAATCACCCTTGCACAAAAATTGCTTGAGCAAGGTGCGGGTGATTTACTGAAATCTTTTTATTAAATGTTGTTTATCAATAGTCGTCCTACAGACCGTGCAGAAAAATTGAGTCATGCCTTGCGTATGGCTCAAGTCGAAGTTGTTGAATTGGCTTTGTTGGAATTATTAAAGCGACCCTATTCCAATGAATTAGCACACTTATATCAACAATTGCCTATGGCTCAGATTGTCGTTGTGGTTAGCCCAACGGCTTTAAGACTAGGAATGGACTATTTAAAACAATCTTCAATTTCATTAAATGAAATTAATCAACTGCAATGGATTGCGGTGGGTGATGCAACCGCTCAAGCCTTGGCAGATTATGGGATTACTGCTGAAGTGCCTTTGGTGGAAACTTCAGAAGGCATGTTGCAGTTACCTATTTTAAATCACCTAAAGAGTGGGACAAAGATTGCTTTTTGGCGTGGCGAGGGTGGTCGCCTGTTCATGATGGAACAGCTTAAGCAACAGAATATGCAAATTCTGAATTTTATTTTATATGAACGTCGTTGTCCTTTACTTACACAGCAAAATTTTCCTCAATTTATTAGTAAATTAGCACCATATTCAAGTTACATCATGTTGATCAGTAGTGAAGCAAGTTGGTTGAATTGGCTGGATTTGATGCAGGATCAAGAACAATTACTTTCAAAAGCTCATTATTTTGTTTTAGGGGAACGCTTGTATCAAGTTGTTTCAGATTATAAGAAAAATCACTTAGCATGTTTTAATGTCAGCCCATTATCCGATTTAAAAGCAGATTCAATTCTGCAGCAGATTGCAGTTGTGCAAGGGACCACATGAAGAAAATTTTTATTTTATTATTGGGTTTGAGTTTGGTCTGGATGGTAAAGCTCAGTTATGACGTATTTAAACTTAATACACAACAGACAGAACTCAGTAATACTTTGCATCGAATTGAACAAAGCAATGCAAATTTAAATGATCAAATGGTGTCTTTACAACGCCATATGAATGTAAAAGATGGCACCGTCAATCCTGCAGCAGAAACAGCAGCACATTTAAAAATAATTTCAGAATCCAGTATAGATCCCATAATTGTTATTAAGCAGCAAGTTGATTTAATTGAATTTATGCTGAAACAACAAAAAACCAATGAAGCTTTAGAGAGGTTGATGCTTCTCGAGCGCAATATTGAACAATATGCTCTAGCCCCGTCCTTGAAGCAAAGTTTGCATGAAGTAATCAAAAAAGATCAGCAAGTGATTCAACAGTTTGCCAGTGCCCGAATAGCACAGCAGACCAAAATTAATGTATTAATCCATCAATTGGATCAAGCTTTAGCTGAAGAAATAATGTATCCGCAGTTAAAGACAAATACGTCACAACGCGAATATTTTTGGCAGCGCTGGTTGGTGATTGAGTCTGCAAAACAACCCGCAACAGCATTAATTCAACGACCATTAATTCTCAAAGAGGCGCAGCTCAGATTATTATTGGCGCAGCATGCTTTGCAACAGGGGCAATATTTAGAGTATCAACAAGCCTTGACTGAAATTATCAGTTTACTGAATGCTTTACCCGATGAAAAAACCCATCAAATGATTCAAAAAATCCAAAAAATAAAAGGATTGAGTGTTATTCCAACCCCGATTTTAAATACACGTGAACTTTTGGGATAACAAATTCATGAAGCAAATTTTACAGGCTTATGTATTTATTGGCCTCATTATCGTCGCGCTACTCAGTATTTTAAGTTATGGCTATGGTGCAGGTTACATTTATATATATTGGCGCGAATTACAAATTCAAACCAATATTTGGGTACTCTTTGTTATTTTAATGAGTCTTGCACTCAGCATGCAGTTGCTCTGGCTAAGTATTAAACGTTACTTGAGTCAGCAACAGCGCAAAATAGAAACAGTTTTCAATTTTAAAAATTTACATCCTTATGAGCAATTAGCCGTGGTTTGGTTGTTGGAAGCTGCCGAAGATCAACAAGAATTTATTCAAAGTGTGTTTTCCCAATCAGGTTTATTAAAAGGGATTATTGATTCACGTTTGTATTGGATGCAGCATCAATATCCAGAAGCTTTGGCTGCCTTAAATCAAACCAATCCAATGGCATTTGAGCTGGCTGAAATTCAACGGATTGAAATTTTTCTTGCACAAAATAACGGAGAGCAAGCATTAACGCATTTAGAATTTCTAAATCAGCATGAACTTTCGCCGTGGTTAAATGAAGTCAAAAGTGCTTATGATTTACGTCTAACCAGTTTATGGGGAAAGTTTGCAATTCAATTTCCATGGATGTATTTGCGTTCAACTAAATATGGACATTTAGGCGAAATAAAAAAACAAGAATGGTTACAACAGTTGTTATTAAACTTTGATCAACCTGATATCGAAAGTTTACAAAATTTGCAACAACGATATTTAGACTTGGGAGGTCAAATATATAATCGCAACTATACAATAAAAATGTTGTGGTTAAAGGTATTATCCCGAATCCCTGAAATGAGTGAGCAGCATGAAGCATTAGCCTTGCATTTGCTTGATCAGCAATTTAATCAAGATGTTTTCTATTTTTGGTTCCAGCAGCAGTTATTAAAGCAAAATCCTGATTATTTAAATATTGAAGAGCATATTGATTATTGGGAAAATAAATATCCAGCCTTGCCGATATTTAGCTTTGCAAAATGGCATGTATATACGGCCACTCGTCGTGAAAAAGAAGCCAATCAACTACTTGAATTATATCCTGATAATATCCTGATGAATTATTTAAGAATTAAATCAACTTTAAATGGTCAAGATGATTTAATTCAGCAATTAAATTTAATTTTTGAAAATAATTCAAATTTCGTAGAAATGAAAATATAAAGGTAAAGTCGATGTTAACCCTTTTAGATTATCCTATTATTTATCAACAGCAGGTGGCTTGGGGAGATATGGATGCCTTTGGACACGTGAATAATGTTATATATTATCGTTATATGGAAAGCGCACGAATTGATTATATGAATAAGCTCGATATTCTTCGAGAAGATATTTATACCGTTGTTGCATCAAATCAGTGCAAATATATGCGTCCAGTATTTTATCCAGATCAGCTTAAAATCGGAGTGCGTGTAGAGGAAGTTCGTAGTAGTGCATTTCGTATGAGTTATTTATTATGGAGTGAGCTACAGCAACAGGTGGTAGCAACTGGTGATGCCGTTATTGTGTGTGTAGATAAAGTAGAAATGCAAAAAATAAAAATACCAGATAATATAAGAAAAAGATTAATTGAAACTGAATTGAAGGTTAATCATCAGATTTAAAAATAATATAAGGATAGAAGTCAGTAAATGATTAAATCAGTTTGAGTATTGTTGTTTATTTAAACTTTTTTATTGAATATTTTAAATAATAAAAATATTATGTGCGAGTTGATTAAATAAATATAAAACCTAGTGGAGTTAATATGATGCCAGATATTAGTAATTTATCTGTTGAAGAGTTAAAGCGTTTGCAAGTTGAAGCAGAAGCGTTAATTGTCTCTAAAAAAGATCAAGCGATTGAAGATGCTTATCAAAAAATTGCAGATATTGCTGATGACGTGGGTTTGTCGATTGAACAAATTTTAGAGTTTGGTGCGACTAAACGTAAAAAGACGGTTCGTAAATCTGTAGAGCCACGTTATCGCAGTAAAAATAATGGAGCAGACACGTGGACTGGTCGTGGCAAAAAACCACGTTGGTTGGTTGCAGAGCTAGAAAATGGTGCAAAATTGGATGATTTTTTGATTTAATTTAAAAATTCATCAGATCGTCATTCAAGTCGATTAAGCTCAAAAAACCAAGTATGAATACTTGGTTTTTTTATATCTTTGAATTGGTGTTCCGATAAAAATGTGCATAATGTGTATAAAGACAAAATGAACACTCAAGGAAGAATAATTGATATGTGGGTCATAATGGGATGATAACGAAACCCAAATCCTTGACGTGGTGGATTTTCGCCATCAGCGTTTTTTTAATTTTTGTAGTGCTCCAAATTCCGGCAGCTTGGTTGATCTCAAAATTTTATAAAAATAATCAGGTTTTACAAAATGTCAGCGGTAATATTTGGCAAGGACAAGCAGATTGGCATAAAGGGAACTTAAAAGGCTCACTCAGTTGGAAAACACGACCGCTAGATTTATTCTTGCTCCGTCTAGGGGCGGAAATAGAAGTTCATAGTGGGAATACACAACTGGATGGAGTTGTTGGGTATGGCTTTGGTAAAAAAATTATTATTCGTAATTTAAATGGTCAGGTTGCACCTGAAACCTTAAAAAGTGTGGTGGATTGGCAATGGCCCACCAATGCCATTCAATTGCGTGATATTCATTTTAATTTTAAAAAAGAACAGGGTTTTGCACAAGCAGAAGGTACATTGCAATGGGCCGGTGGTAACTTGGTTTACAGCTATGCTCAAAGACAAGAGCGTATGACCATGCCTTCGTTGCAGGGAAAATTATCAGATGAAAACAGTCAGTTGATCTTTGAAATGGGAGATCTGCGTGGACAAAAATTGATTGCACTCGCATTAGATAAAGACTTGATGCTAAATGTGCAACTGACTCAGCGTTTACTGCTTAATATTCCGTCTTATCAAGGTAAGGCAGGTTTAGATACTTATGTCATTAGTTCACGACAGCCTTTATTAAAAGGTGGTAGCGAATGAATGATTGGGTTGAAAAAATTCAACAATTAAATTGGAAACAAGCAGATCGCATAGCCCCTGTTTTATTGGGATTGTTGATTGTATATTTATGCTGGAAGTTGGCGAATATTTTTTGGTTGGTGCTGGCTTCGCCTCAAGTTATGCAGATAGAACGTGTTGAATTGGGCGCTCAGCAAACGTCAGTTCCGAATATTTCTTCATTTGCATTATTTCAGGAAACGGGACGCACGGCAGCTGCAGATGAAAATATTAATCTGATTTTGCAAGGTGTGGTTGTGGGCTATCCAAGTCAGTTTTCTTCTGCCGTGATCAAAGTGAATGATATGGCCGATCGCTATCGAGTCGGAGAAAACATTGCTAACTCAGCATATCAATTGGCCGAAGTTTACTGGGATCGAATTGTATTACGTCAAAGTAATGGCACCATCCGTGAATTAAAATTCAAGGGAATCGAAAATGGGCTTGATCAGACGATTGTTCCGCCAGTGACTTCGCCTTCTGGTTCGGCGGATGCACCATCAACAGAAACAGCTCAAAATCAACAAAGTAACGCTTTAGGGCAAGCTGTACAAAAAATACAGCAAGACCGAGAACAATATTTAAAAGAGATGGGCGTCAATACAGCAGGTGAGGGTTATGAAGTGACCTCCAATACGCCTGCTGCATTGCGCACCAAACTCGGATTACAGCCGGGTGATCGTATTGTTTCCTTAAATGGTCAAGCTGTGGGACAGGGGCAAAATGATGCTCAGTTGTTAGAGCAAGCTCGACGTGAAGGTCAGGTCAAGTTAGAAATAAAACGTGGTGATCAAGTGATGACCATACAACAAAATTTTAAGTGATATATCGTCACATTAATGGGTTAGGAAGCACGGAATTTTATGGCTTTATTTAATCAGCACCGTCCAGTTTGGGCCTTATTTGCGGCTGCACCGCTTATTGCTATGGTGAGCACCACGAGTCACGCTCAAACATGGAAAATTAATTTACGTGATGCTGACTTAACTGCATTTATCAATGAAGTCGCAGATATTACCGGTAAAAATTTTGCTGTAGACCCGCGTGTGCGAGGTAATGTTACTGTTATTTCAAATAAGCCTTTAAATAAAGCAGAAGTCTATGATTTATTTTTAGGTGTACTCAATGTAAATGGTGTGGTGGCGATTCCATCAGGCAATACCATTAAACTGGTGCCAGACAGTAATGTAAAAAGTTCAGGTATCCCTTTTGATGCCAAGCAGCGCGCTACGGGTGACCAAATTGTGACTCGGGTGATCTGGCTTGAAAATACCAATCCGAATGATTTAATTCCTGCTCTACGCCCCTTAATGCCACAATTTGCGCATTTATCTGCAGTGGCGGGGACCAATGCTTTAATCGTATCGGATCGTGCCAATAATATTTATCAATTAGAAACGATTGTTCGTAATTTAGATGGTACAGGGCAAAATGACATCGAGTCAGTGGCTTTGCAATCCAGTCAAGCTGAAGAAATGATTGGTTTGTTGGAATCGATGAGTTCTACGGGTGCGGCACGAGATTTAAAAGGCTCGCGCATTAGAATTATTGCCGATAACCGTACTAATCGTATTATTTTGAAAGGCGATATGGCAACGCGTAAGCGTATCCGCCAAATGATCGAGATGCTCGATGTGCCTGCAGCAGACCGCTTAGGTGGCTTAAAAGTTTTTCGCCTGAAATATGCCAGTGCAAAAAATCTGGCTGAGATTTTACAAGGTTTGGTCACAGGTCAATCGGTTGCTAGTTCATCCAACTCCAATAACACTTCTTCCAATGCCAATACTTCATCAAATAACATGGGCAATAATAGTTCCACAAATTCAAATGGTAGTAGTGCCTCTACCATTTCTACCCCAAGTATTAACTTGGGAAGTGGTTCGAACAATACCAATCAAAACAGTATTACCAGTTTTAATGCCAATGGGGTCAGCATTATTGCCGATGACAGTCAAAATGCGTTGGTGGTCAAAGCCGACCCACAGTTGATGCGGGAAATTGAATCGGCCATTCAACAACTGGATATCCGTCGTCAACAGGTGCTGATCGAAGCAGCTATTATTGAAGTTGAAGGCACAGATGCAGATCAATTGGGTGTGCAATGGGCATTGGGGGATTTAAGTAGTGGTGTTGGGTTAATTAACTTTAGCAATGTGGGTTCGAGTATTGCAGAGCTTGCGGCAGGTTACGCAACAGGTGGAGCTTTAGGCGCTGCTGCCAATTTAGGCACAGGCACCTCTTTGGTTTTGGGCGATTACCGTGAAGGTGCGGATGGTTCGCGTAAACTCTATGGTGCGCTCATTCAGGCACTTAAAAGTAAAACCAAGTCTAATTTGCTGTCTACGCCTTCTATCGTGACGATGGATAATGAAGAGGCTTATATTGTGGTGGGGCAGAACGTTCCTTTCGTGACAGGTTCGGTTGCAACCACGACAGCAGGAATTAATCCCTACACCACAGTTGAACGTAAAGATGTCGGTGTTACCTTAAAAGTAGTTCCGCACATTGGTGAAAACGGTACAGTTCGTTTGGAAGTAGAGCAAGAAGTTTCTGCTGTGCAGCCCAAAGGCGAGGCTCAGGATTTAATTACCAGTAAACGCGCCATTAAAACCTCTATTTTAGCAGAACATGGTCAGACCATTGTTTTGGGAGGATTAATTTCTGATAACTCGATTCATAGTCGACAATCAGTGCCGGGTTTAGGCTCTATTCCTGGTATTGGTCGTTTGTTTAGAGCAGATGCAAAATCCAATGAAAAGCGTAATTTGCTGGTCTTTATTCATCCAACAATTGTGGGTGATAGTAAAGACGTGCGTCGTTTGTCGCAGCAACGTTACAGTCAACTGTATAGTTTGCAGTTGGCTATGGATCAAGATGGTACTTTCTCAAAATTGCCTGAAAATGTTGAAGATATTTATCAACAACGTATTCCTGTAACGTCTTCAGTACCTAAAGTTGCTCCTTATCAGGCTGTTCCATCGGGTGGGTCGATACCTGTGAAACCTACTGTATTCACTACTCCAATTGCAATTGAGCCAGTGGTACAAAAACAGGCAGTACAGGTTCCGAAATCAGAAGTTGAGAAAACCAAAAATACTGTAACCACGACCACCATTCGTTCAGGTTCTTAACAGAGTGGTTAAAAAGTTAAATATTTACCGTGATATGATAAGAAAAATCGGAAAGAGAAGTACATTTCATGACTTGGAAAATACAAGCAATTACGGGTGAATTGACGGGACAAGAAATCAGTATCGACCGTGATATGTGGGTCGGCCGTCATCAAAGTGCTGATATTGTATTGCAGGCTGCGGAGATATCACGCAAGCATGCTGCTTTTTTGCTCAAAGATCAGGTTCTTTGGGTGCAGGATTTACAATCTTCAAATGGTACTTTTGTAAATGATTTACAGATTGAGCATGACACCTTATTAAAACAAGGGGATATTGTACAATTTGCCAGCTTAAAATTTTCAGTTCTTGAGCCTGCAAAAAATATTGAAACAGAGCCGCTTGAGCCCGTTCATATTGTGGTTAATCCAGTTGTAGAAACTGACACTATTTTAACGCAGCAACAACCATCAGAAGCAGTTGCTGTTTCTGAAACCGCAGCAATCCAAGCTCAGGAGCCGCCTAAAACTGCGGCACAGCAAATGAATGAACAGGGTATGCCTGAACTCAAAGAGCGTGACAGTCAGATGAATGTCACACGTGATGGTCTGCCAACCAATGTTGGTATTCCAAAACCAGCGCCTATTCCAGAAGGAATAGAAGTCATTGCACAGCCTGAACCAGAAGCAATTGCGTTTGAAGAACCCGTATCTCGTGTTGAGCTTGAAAAAGTTGAACGTAAAAACGCCTCTGTGGGTTTGATTTCGATTATCGCGTTGATGATTTTTGCATTCATTGCTTGGTTGTTATTTAAATAAGCATGCTTAAAATTTACAATTAAGGCATGCAATCGCATGCCTTAATGCTATATAGCGATATGCGTTAGTATAATGATGATAAGAGGAAGAAGATGTCTGTAGCAAATCTGGCAAATCGTGAACTGCTTTTGTTCGATTTGGATGGTACTTTGG
Source organism: Acinetobacter albensis (assembly GCF_900095025.1). Lineage (GTDB taxonomy): Bacteria > Pseudomonadota > Gammaproteobacteria > Pseudomonadales > Moraxellaceae > Acinetobacter > Acinetobacter albensis. The sequence continues at coordinate 184,450 of NZ_FMBK01000008.1, forward strand.
TCGATTCTGCCGCTGACCTGTATCGTGCCATGAATATGAGCCTGAATACTTTACAATTACCCTTGGTCACCGAACATCAGGTCAGAACTTGGATTGGTAAAGGTACAGCAGTGTTCTGTCAGAGTACTTTGCAGTATTTAACAGGGCAGGTCGACCCTGCACAACATCAACAATTATTAGACACTTTTTTAGATATTTACAATGCTGAACCCTGCGTTGATACTCAACCTTTTGCGGGAATTGTAGACTTTTTAGAATGGGGTATGAAGCATAACAAAAAAATGATTTGCGTCACCAATAAGCCTGAGCAGCCTGCACGTATGATTATAGACGCTTTGGGTTTAAATCAATATTTTGTGGATGTGATTGGTGGAGATCGTTTTGAAGAGCGTAAACCGCACCCACGTCAGCTTTTATTTTGTGTAGATCACTATCAGCTTGCAAAGGAACAAGTGCTGATGATTGGTGACTCAAGCAATGATGTTGAAGCCGCACGGCGTGCAAGGGTAGATTGTATTGTGGTGAGCTATGGCTATAATCATGGTGAAGATATTCAAAATTGTCAGCCGCAGCAAGTGGTCGATAATTTGATAGAATTGTTGTTGGAAGCTTAAAAAGGGGCAGTGCAATGAGGAAGTATATGATTTTTCGATGGCGATTCTAAAGCAGATAACACCGAAGCACACATAAATACGCCTATTTAAAAACATATATAGAGAAACTCATGACCACTCAAATTCAATTCGATCATTTAAAATCTGCTGGTTATAACCTCATCCCTGTCTATCGTCAGCGCTTGGCTGACACTGAAACACCCTTATCTGTTTTTGCGCGTTTTAAGCAGCATGAACAAGCTTATTTGTTTGAATCGGTTGAAGGTGGCGAAAACTGGGCGCGCTATTCTATTATTGGGTTGGGTGAGTCGACGGTTTTTTCATGTAATGAGGGTGTGCTTACGGTTCAGCATGCCGATGGTTCAATTGAAACTCAAACCTGTAGTGACCCTTTTGAATATATTCGCAATTTCCAAGCTCAATTTCATGTGCCGACTCAACAGGATTTGCCTGCATTGCCGAGCTTTACGGGCGGATTGGTTGGTTATTTTGGTTATGATGCAGTGCGTTATATTGAGCCACGTTTAACCAATGTGCCAGAAGCCGATCCTGTGGGGTTGCCTGATATTTGGATGATGCTATCCAAAACCGTCATTGTGTTTGACAACTTAAAAGATACTTTATTTTTAATTGTGCATGCTGATGTCAACGATTCAGAAGCATATAATAAGGCACAACAACAGTTAGATCATTTAGAAGCCTTGCTAGCAGAGCCGATCAGGCTACAAGCGCAAAAGCATACTGCACCGCATTTTGAGTCGCTTACAGGGAAAGATAAATATCTGGAATCGATTGAAACGGTTAAAGAGTATATTCGGGCGGGAGATGTCATGCAGGTGGTCCCAGGGCACCGGATGGTTTCAGATTTTGATGGTGAGCCGCTACAGGTATACCGCGCTTTACGACATTTAAATCCATCACCGTATTTATTTTTGGTACAAGGGCAAACTTTAGACAATAAAAAACCGTTTTACATTGTGGGATCTTCTCCAGAAATTTTATCTCGTCTGGAGAATGGTATTGCAACGGTACGTCCTCTTGCGGGAACACGTCCACGGGGTAAAACCAAAGAAGAAGATTTGGCGTTGGAAAAAGAGTTGTTGTCTGATGAAAAAGAAATTGCAGAGCATTTGATGTTGATTGATTTAGGGCGCAATGATGTCGGACGCGTGTCTAAAATTGGCAAAGTACAAGTCACAGATCAAATGGTGATTGAGCGTTATTCACATGTCATGCATATTGTTTCGAATGTACAAGGTGAAGTACGTGACGATATTGATGCATTAGATGTTTTTAAAGCCACTTTCCCTGCAGGAACCTTGTCGGGTGCACCGAAAATTCGAGCCATGGAAATTATTGATGAAGTTGAACCGGTAAAACGCGGTGTTTTTGGTGGTGCTGTCGGTTATTTGGGTTGGCATGGTGAAATGGATATGTCGATTGCGATTCGAACCTGTGTGATTCGTGAAAATAAGGTCTATGTGCAGGCGGGTGCAGGGTTGGTCGTGGACTCAAATCCTGAATCTGAGTGGAATGAAACCCAAATAAAAGCACGTGCAGTGATTAAAGCGGTTGAATTATCGTCAAACGGATTGATTTTATAAGTTTTTGAGTATTTTTATTAAAAAAACACTTGCAAGGATTCAGGGTTTTGCTAAACTGCACACCGTTCCGATACGAAACGTACGAAACACTAAGAAACGCCGGCATAGCTCAGTTGGTAGAGCAACTGACTTGTAATCAGTAGGTCCACAGTTCGAATCCGTGTGCCGGCACCATCTTAGATTGTTGAGTGGTTAAGTAAGAGAATGGCACTGATAGTAAGTGTAAAGTGGTGAGGTTCCCGAGCGGTCAAAGGGGGCGGACTGTAACTCCGCTACGAAAGTTTCGAAGGTTCGAATCCTTCCCTCACCACCAATTTTAAGACTTCAGTAAGTGGTTTTAGTACCAACATCGTGCGGGAGTAGCTCAGTTGGTAGAGCGGCAGCCTTCCAAGCTGCATGTCGCGAGTTCGACCCTCGTCTCCCGCTCCATTGAAGCGAAAATTTGCTCTTATAGCTCAGTGGTAGAGCACTCCCTTGGTAAGGGAGAGGTCTCCAGTTCAAATCTGGATAAGAGCTCCAAATATACAGTTTAGTGATTGATTCACAAATTTTTAAAAAGCAGACTTATTAGTCTGCTTTTCAAGTATTAGGTGTTTCATTTTTAGGCGACATGTCGATGCTGAGTTGTTTAAAACCGTGTTCGACGTAAACGAGGAAGATCATCATGGCTAAGGCTAAGTTTGAACGTAATAAGCCACACGTAAACGTGGGTACAATTGGTCACGTTGACCATGGTAAAACAACTTTAACAGCTGCA
>NZ_FMBK01000023.1 GCF_900095025.1 Acinetobacter albensis
GGGTCCGAACCATGATCGGGTTCCGTTAGGCCGAAACAACCAATGTATTCGCCTGTGGCAAGCTTTGGTAAATATTTTTGTTTTTGTTGTTCAGACCCGAATTCATTGATCGGCACCATCACCAATGAGCTTTGTACACTGGCCATAGAGCGGTAACCTGAGTCGACGCGTTCAATTTCACGGGCCACTAGACCATAGCTGACATAATTTAAGCCTGAACCCCCATATGTTTCTGGAATGGTCGGACCCAAAAGACCCAATTCACCCATTTCACGGAAGATCTTGGGATCGGTTTGTTCATTACGGAATTGTTCTAAAACACGTGGCATGAGTTTGTCTTGGCAATAGGCGTATGCCGTATCGCGAATCATGCGTTCATCTTCTGTTAATTGTTGTTCAATTAAAAATGGGTCTTGCCAGTTAAATTTTGCATTTGAAATCATTGTGATATGTCCTTATTGTCGCTATTAGGTAGTCGCTTGTTTAATCATTTCACGGGCAATAATAATTTGCTGAATTTGTGTCGTTCCTTCATATAAGCGGAATAAACGCACATCACGATAAAAACGCTCAATAGAATATTCGCTAATATAGCCTGCACCACCATGAATTTGTAAGCAACGATCTGCAACACGACCACACATTTCTGTCGCAAACATTTTGGCGCAAGAAGCTTCAGTGGTGACATTTTTGCCTGCATCACGCAGTCTTGCAGCATCCATGACCATACATTTTGCGGCATAAATTTCTGCTTTTGAATCAGCTAACATACCTTGTATGAGCTGAAAATTAGCAATCGCTTGACCAAATTGTTTACGCTCTACAGCATAATTCAATGCATCATCCAACATACGTTCTGCCATGCCCACACTGTAGCCTGCAATATGTAAACGACCTTTGTCCAAAACGCGCATCGCTGTTTTAAAACCAATGCCTTCTTGCCCACCAATCAGTTGATCTTGATGTACGCGGCAATTGTCAAAAATGACATCACAGGTATAAGAACCATGTTGTCCCATTTTCTTATCAATTTTACCTAAAGATAAACCTACTGTACCCGCTTCAACTAAAAATGCAGAGATTCCTCCTGCGCCTTTAATCTCAGGATTGGTACGTGCCATAACCGTAAAAGTTGTGGCACGTGGTGCATTGGTAATAAAGCGTTTTGTACCGTTTAAAATATAATGATCGCCCTCTTTGGTTGCTGTCGTTTTTAATGCAGCAGCGTCAGACCCTGAATCTGGTTCAGTTAAGCAAAATGAGCCAATATATTCACCACTGGCATAACGAGGTAAATATTTTTGTTTTTGTTCTTCAGTTCCGTCAATCAAAATACCACTTGAACCAATCCCATTATTGGTTCCAATCAAAGAGCGAAAAGCCGCAGAGGTTTTACCCAATTCTAAGGCCACTAGAATTTCTTCTTCCATGGTAATGCCCAAACCACCGTATTCTTCAGGAATGGTCAAACCAAATAAACCCAGTTCTTTCATTTGATTAACAATATGTTCAGGAATAGCATTACTTTCCTCAACCTCATGCTCTAAAGGCACAAGTTCATTTTTTACAAAATCTCGAATAGTTTCTAATAATTGTTCAAGCATTTCTGGATCACGGATCATGTCTTACTCCATTTGTTCACTTTTAAGGTAAATTCCTTTACCTGTTTTTTAATTTCACAATACGAAATAAATAACCATAATAAACCATAAAATGCAATACAAAAGATAAAATAATTATTTTTTATACAAAAAATATTGAGTTTTAGCTTAAATAGGATTAATTTGGATAAAAATAAAATTTCGCATTACGAAATTACAGGAGTGATAATGAAAAAACCAGTAACAATGGAATGTATCGATCAACATATTGCGATCGTTAAAATTGACCGTCCTGAAGCGAAAAATGCCTTAAACACCGAAGTTCGTAAGCAACTTGCACAGATTTTCTCTGAACTGGCTTTAAATGATGACATTCGTGTAGTAATTCTCACGGGTGGAGAGTCGGTATTTGCAGCAGGTGCAGATTTAAAAGAATTGGCCGCGGCACAGACCACAGACATGTATTTGCGTCATACAGAACGTTATTGGCAAGCGATTGCCCATTACCCAAAACCTGTTATTGCTGCGGTAAATGGCTATGCCTTAGGCGGTGGTTGTGAGTTAGCCATGCATGCCGATATCATTATTGCGGGTGAATCTGCGCAGTTTGGACAGCCAGAAGTTAAAGTCGGAATTATGCCGGGTGCTGGCGGTACACAACGATTATTCCGTGCAGTTGGGAAATTTCATGCCATGCGCATGATTCTGACGGGTTGTTTAGTTTCTGCACAAGAAGCCTATCAAATGGGCTTGGTTACACAAGTCGTACCCGATAGCGAAACCATTGATACAGCCCTTAAAATGGCCAAAACCATTGCACGACTTCCACCGATTGCGCTTGAGCACATCAAAGAAGTCGCTTTAATGTCAGAAGATGTTCCATTAAATGCAGGTTTAAGTTTGGAACGAAAATCTTTCCAATTGTTATTCGACACCGAAGATCAAAAAGAAGGTATGCAGGCTTTTATTGAAAAGCGTCATCCAAAATATCAAGGCAAATAAATTATTCAGGGAAAAATTGTCATGACCATTCAAATTGCGACTATTGGCATTATCGGTTCGGGCATTATGGGTACAGGAATTACTCAAATTGCGCTTCAATCAGGTCATCAAGTGTATTTGTATGATGCCAAAGCAGGTGCAGCACAAATAGCATCTGAAAAATTACAGCTTACCTTACAAAAATTGGTCGAAAAAAATAAAATAACGACAGAATCTGCACAGCAAGCTTTAGCAAATCTAGTGGTTGCACAAAATTTAGATGACCTTAAAAACTGCGATTTAATTATTGAAGCGATTGTTGAAAATTTAACGGTGAAACAAGAATTAATCAAAGAGCTAGAAACATTTATTTCAGAAACAACCATTATTGCCTCCAATACATCATCGCTGTCGATCACCGCAATTGCCTCACAAAGTCAACATCCTGAACGAATTGCAGGTTATCACTTCTTTAATCCAGTGCCATTAATGAAAGTGGTCGAAGTGATTCCAGGTATTCGCACTCACCCCAACATTGTCCGTATTTTGGTCGATCTGTCTTATAAAATGGGACATCGACCTGTAGTGGCCAAAGATACTCCAGGGTTTATTATCAATCATGCTGGGCGCGCTTATGGCACAGAATCTTTAAAAATTTTAAATGAAAATGTCGCCAATATTGACGAGATTGATCGTATTTTAAAACACACACTTGGTTTTAAAATGGGGCCTTTCGAACTGTTGGATTTAACTGGGCTGGATGTGTCACATCCCGTAATGGAATCGGTTTATGAACAATATTATCAAGAACCACGCTACCGCCCTAATGTACTCACCAAACAAATGCTGGTGGCTAAACAACTAGGTCGTAAAACCGATCAAGGTTTTTACTCTTATACAGCAGGACAAAAACGAGATGAACAGTTAGCGGTAAAAGTTGATAAATTATCACAGTACCCTGCGGTTTGGATTGCAACAGATTTTACAGCTGACCGAGAATTATTGACCCATTATCTTACTACCCATCAAATTGAAATCGATATTCAAGCATCCCCTGCCAAAGATAGTCTAATCCTAGTCGCAAGCTATGGCGAAGATACCAGTTCAAGCACACAACGCTTAAACCTTGATGCGACTCGCACCGTTTCAATCGACTTGATCAATGGTTTAAATACCCATCGTACCTTAATGCCTAGCCTGATTACCCAAGACAAATTTAGTCAAGCTGCGCATTCCATCTTTAATTTAGATGACGGTGAGGTAACCCAAATTCAGGAAAGTATCGGTTTCGTCGCACAGCGAGTCATTGCCATGGTGGTCAATTTGGCTTGCGATATTGCCCAACAAGGTGTTGCTACAGTAGACGATATTAATGCTGCGGTTCACTTAGGCTTAGGCTATCCGCATGGCCCGATCAGCTGGGGAGATGTGCTAGGTCCTGCTAAAGTTCTGCTGATTTTAGAACGTATGACGCAAATTACCTCAGATCCACGCTACCGTCCAAGTCCATGGTTACAACGTCGGGTTAAATTAAATCAACCTCTAACATTCACCGCTTAAAATTTTTACCAAACTACTTTTATATCCAAATACTTCAAGGAAAGAAAAATGTTAAACGCTTATATTTATGATGGATTACGTACTCCTTTTGGTCGTCATGCAGGTAGCTTAGCCCCAATTCGCCCAGATGATTTGGCTGCTTTGGTGATTCGTCAACTGGTAGAAAAAACTGGCATTCCGGGCAAAGATGTAGAAGATGTCATTTTGGGTAATACCAATCAGGCAGGCGAAGATAGCCGCAATGTTGCACGTCATGCTGCTCTTCTAGCGGGATTACCCGTCACTGTTCCGGGGCAAACCGTTAATCGTTTATGTGCTTCAGGCTTAGCTGCCATTATTGATTCTGCGCGTGCCATTAGCTGTGATGAAGGTGATCTCTATATTGCGGGTGGTGTCGAGTCAATGACACGTGCGCCTTTCGTCATGGCAAAAGCTGAGTCTGCCTATAGCCGCGAGGCAAAAATTTATGACACCACAATCGGCGCTCGCTTTCCAAATCCACAGATTGTGAAGCAATATGGTGGTCATAGCATGCCTGAAACGGGTGACAATGTCGCATTAGAATTTGGTATTAGTCGCGAACAGGCAGATACATTTGCAGCAGCATCACAGGCAAAATATGAAGCAGCCAAACAAGCAGGATTCTTTGAAGATGAAATTGCCACAGTCGAGGTTTCTCAAGGTCGTAAACTTCCTGCAAAATCTGTGACTGAAGATGAGCATCCGCGTCCTAGTTCTAATTTTGAAACCTTGCAAAAACTGAAACCTCTTTTTGAAGGTGGTGTGGTGACGGCAGGAAATGCATCAGGTATTAATGATGGTGCAGCAGCATTACTCATTGGCAGTGAAGCAGTTCAGGTAAAATATGGTCTAAAACCTATGGCAAAGATTTTATCCGCAGCAGCAGCAGGTATTGAGCCACGAATTATGGGTGCAGGCCCCATCGAAGCCATAAAAAAAGCCATTGCCCGTGCAGGTTTAACACTTGATGATATGGATGTTATTGAAATTAATGAAGCCTTTGCATCACAAGTCTTGTCTTGTCTCAAAGGTTTAGATGTCGCTTTTGATGATACACGTGTAAATCCAAATGGTGGGGCGATCGCAGTTGGTCATCCACTTGGGGCGTCAGGTGCGCGTTTAGCATTAACCACTGCGCGTCAGCTACAACGTACAGGAAAAAAATACGCAGTAATTAGTTTATGTATTGGCGTAGGACAAGGTTTGGCTATGGTGATTGAAAACGTAAATTAATCCTTAGCTTCTAAAATATTCAATCCATTGATTCAACTCATTTATAAGCGGTGAATTTCATTGAGCCGCTTATTGTATATTCTTAAATTAATATTTAAAGATACGATCATAAATGCATGATTATTTATCTAAATACATTTAGAAACTCAGACATTTATTTTGTATCGTGAAATTTAATTGTTATTATATTTTATAATTATCTATTTGATTGCACTATCATGACATTAAAAAATAAATCAGATGAAAGTTCAAATTTCGATGAAATACGCTTAGACCCAATTTCGCATATTCATCGTGAAAATAACCCCCAATTCATTGCGTCTATTGCACGGGGCTTAGAAATTCTACGTTGTTTTTCTTCGACCAATCAACTCTTGGGAAATCAGGAAATTGCACATTTAACCAATCTTCCTAAACCCACTGTAGCACGTATTACCAGCACATTGGTGTCACTAGGTTATTTAAAGCAATTACCCAATACCACCAAATATTTGCTCGATGTTGGTGTATTGGCCTTAGGTTATTCAGCATTATGTAATATTTCAGCACGCACGCAAGCACAACCATTTATGGAGGAAATGTCGACTTACGCACAAGCTCCCGTTGCCATGGCTACACGTGACCGTTTAAACATGATTTATTTGAATGTGATTCACACTGATTCAACCATGACCATGCGTCGCCCAATTGGTTCAACATTGCCTATTCACAGTAGCTCACTGGGTCGTGCATGTTTAGCAGCCATGGATGAAAAAGAACGACATTATTTATTTGATGCGATTAAAAAAAGAAATGAAGAAAACTGGCCAAACATTAAACGGAATTTAGAACGTTCAGTCCGCGATTATCAAGATTATGGTTACTGCCTTTCAATTGGTGATTGGACGAAAGATGTAAATTCAGTGGCTGTGCCTCTCATTCATCCACAACACGGTATTTTGGTCTTTAACTGTGGTGCACCGAGCTATTTGCTCGATCAGGAAAAACTTGAAAATGAAATTGGGCCTCGTCTCATTCATATGGTGAATAATATCTCCATTACTTTGAACAATAATTAAGCTCAATTTTTTATTCATTAGCGGTAGTTAAACACAGATGAAAAAAGCGCCAAAATGGCGCTTTTTTCATCTAAATTATCTAGCAGATTAATTAGATGAGAATACGTTATTATCAAAATTAATCAGTACCTCACTATCTTCTAAAATATTGGCAGCATGCGTTTTGGTTCGATGCAGCAATTTACTATAATAAAACTGTGCAGTAATCCATTTGGATTGATAAAACTGATCGATTGAACCTCTTTCAATTTGACTTTGTGCAATCTGTGCTGCTTGTGCCCAGACATATGCCAATGTGACATAACCTGAAAAATACAAATAATCTACCGATGCTGCACCGATTTCATTCGAATTTATTTTTGCTTTTTTGGCAATAAAATCTGTGAGCATTTTCCATTCGTTTAATAATTCAGATAATCTATTTAACAAGGGTTGAATACTGACTTGATTTTGATGTTGTAGAATAAATGTTTCAATCAGATCGATAAAATGATTTAAAAGTGTTCCTTCTGATTTTAAAATTTTACGTCCCAATAGATCAATTGCTTGAATTTCAGTCGTGCCTTCATATAAACAGGCAATCCGCACATCTCTTGCCAATTGCTCCATGCCGTGTTCAGAAATATAGCCATGACCACCCAACACTTGCATGCCATGTTTCGCACATTCTGCGCCCATTTCAGTCATGAATGCCTTGGCAATCGGGGTAATTAGAGCCAAATAATCTTCGATTTTTTTCTTTTCAGCTGCGTCTTGTGTTACTGAAGAAATATCAACCCACTGTGCAATGGTATATGTGAGAATTCGTCCGCCTTCAGCAAATGCTTTTTGGGTCAGTAACATACTGCGAACTGCGGGATGAACAATAATTGGATCTGCCGCTTTTTCAGGATGTTCTGCACCACTCAGTGCACGTAAAGCCAAGCGATCTTTGGCATAAGCCAATGCACCTTGATAACTGGCTTCAGCAATTGCTAGACCTTGAGTCGCAGTACTTAAACGCGCGCCATTCATAAAGGTAAACATACACAGTAAACCTTTATGCTCTGGGCCAATTAAATAACCACGTGCGGCATCAAAATTGAGAACACAAGTTGCATTGCCGTGTATTCCCATTTTGTGTTCAAGCGAACTACAAACGACAGGGTTACGATCAGCTAGATTACCTTCAGAATCAACGTTAAATTTTGGCACAATGAAGAGCGAAATACCGCGTGTTCCTGCAGGTGCATTTGGTAAACGTGCTAATACAATATGCACAATATTTTCTGCTAAATCATGATCACCTGCGGAAATAAAGATTTTTTCACCACTGATCGCAAAGCTTCCATCTTCATTTGGTGTGGCTTTAGTCCGTACTTGACCCAAATCTGAACCCGCTTGTGCTTCAGTTAAGCACATTGTGCCCGTCCACTGCCCACTGATTAATTTTGGCAGATACATTTGTTTTTGCTGGAGTGTGCCATGTTGATTAATCGTTCTCATTGCACCGTGAGATAAACTTGGATACATCCCCCATGCCCAATTACAAGCCGTGGTTATTTCCTGAATTGCGGTACGTAGCACGTTTGGTAAACCCTGACCACCAAATTCTTCTGGTGCAGTTAAAGACGGAAAACCCAGTGCAACATATTGTTCATAAGCCGCTTTAAAGCCGTCTGGCGTGGTCACCTTGCCGTCATTTAATGTACATCCTTGACGGTCACCCACTGCATTCAAAGGTAAAATTTCATTTTGACAAAAATCTGCAGCAACATCTAAATAGGAATTAAATAATTCAGTGGACACTTTGTCTTGATAATATTCTAAGCCTGCATAGCATTGTTCAATATTCAGCACTTCATTTAAGACGAAATTCATATCTCGACGTGGTGCAATATAATCTGGCATGACTCAATTCTTCCTTGTGATAGACACTACAAACATTGCATTATTTAAAAAATTTGCTGTCCAAGTTTTATTGTGATGTCTGAAACAGACCTTTCATATCCATAAAAATATAAAAGCTTAATCAAATAATTAATTTCGCATAACGAAATAATATTCCATAAAAATAATATTATCTACAAAAAGAATGTGAAATCCTTTCCTCCGATGAATAAACAATCAAGAAAAATTTAAAATATATTAAATATTCGATGTTTAGAAATTTTTACTTTATTTTTGATATTTAAATGGATAAATACTTCCAGTTCTAAAATAACGTTGAGTTCCATTTAAAACTTATTTTTAAGAAAAATCATTGGTAAAATTAAAAAAAATTATAAAAATTCTGCAATACAAAATTTTATTTTATTAAAATGCAAATTATGTTATTTTTCATATAAAGGATAAATGAGCAAATAAGGAATCTAATCATGTTATTAACAGATCAATATTCAGGCATAGATGCACTCAATGCTCTAAAAAATGGTGAAATTCCGCATGCACCTATGGCGAAAACCATTCCTATGAAACTGGTCGAAGTAAAAAAAGGATTTATCGTCTATGAGGTCACCCCCGGCGAAGAACACATTAATTTACAAGGTGGAGTTCATGGCGGATTTTGCGCTACCGTTTTAGACAGTGTTACTGGTGGTGTTGCACATTCATTAATGGACAAAGGTCATCGTTTTGCAACTGTGGATTTGAATATTAAAATGATTCGTCCGATGCAGGTAGGAAAAACCTATCGTGGAATTGGCAATCTCATTAATGCAGGACGAACGATTGTCATTACAGAAGGTAAAATTATTGATGAAAATAATAAAATTTATGCCAGTGGCGCTGCGACATTAATAATTATTCGAAAATAAGAAAATACCGTATTCAACTTCCAGATGGATGTTGGATGCTCTCAACCCTCCATTTTAAATTTCCACACTGGTTATTATTCAACGTCTTTAGCAATATTATTCACCATATGCAATAAACGTGGTGCAATTTCATTTTCTAATTTTTCACGGTTTAAAATAAAACTTGGGCCACCACAATTAAATACCAACAATCCATGCTGCTCATGATAAAAAGGTACAGCCACGGAATTGACGTCTTTATGCCAATCCCCGACTGAAAAACAATAACCAAAATCTTGATAATCTTTAAAAGATTGATCCAAGGCTTGCTTGATGGTTATCCATTGATCCTTATGTTTGGCACGAATGGCATTGAGTAAAAATTCACGCTCATCTTCAGGGATTGTAGCTAAACATGCACGTCCGATTGAGCTTAAATGGATCGGCAAATAAGTTCCGACCTGACGTTGCATCGTCATACTCCCCTTACCTTGAACGACATCAAGATAAATCATATTTAATCGATCACGCGTGGCCATTGCAACAGAAGCTTGTGCATAGTCTGCCAATTCTTTCATGTACGGTAATACAATGGATCGAATCGAAATATTCGACAATAAAGAATACCCAAATGACAGCACACCTATAGAAAGCTGAAATTTGGTTGAATGAGGAACTTGTTTCAGATAACCCAAGCGCGATAGCGTATGGGTTAAACGAGTAATAGTGGGTTTCGGCAACCCTGTCATTAGAGAAAGTTCTTGGTTACCTAAGTGTTGGTTTTTAGGTGTAAAACAACGTAATAATTCCAGACCACGAGCCAAAGCCGTAATATATTGGCGATCATTTTCATCTTGCATATCCTCAATCGGATCTAAAAGTTCATGCCTTAATGGTGCTATTTGCTTTTCAATCTGTTCAGAATCTGTTATTTCATTCATTTATATGGCCTAAATTCTTTTATTTTGTTTCGCATTGCGAAAATTATATTATAAATGTTTGATCAAACAAAAATATACTCTTAATCGCGATCCACTTAATTAAAAAAAAATTTTATAACAATCAATCACTTAAATATATAATTTGTTTATTTTTCTTGGCAATCATATTTACTCATATTGTATAGCCGAGATTTTGATAATAGCTCTAACATAGATTAAATAAAATAATATTTATCAAATACTTATTTTTACTCTATTTTATTGAAAATATAATTTCTCTTAAACCTGAATTAGAACAATATTTAAGCAAGGATAGATCTTTTAAAAGGATTTAGATTCATGCATAAAAATGGTATTTGAACAGTTTAAGCCTCCATTTGACTTTTAAAGACGGTATTTCTTTGATAAAATACCGCTAAGCGAAATAGAGTTTTATATTATGGAAAATATAACAAGAGAATCCATGGAGTTTGACGTTGTAATCGTAGGTGCCGGCCCTGCGGGTCTATCTGCTGCAATCAAAATCCGTCAGCTTGCCATTGAAAACAACCT
>NZ_FMBK01000004.1 GCF_900095025.1 Acinetobacter albensis
CCTAGATTTAACCCTTTAAGCTAAATCCTTGTTTCTCAACAAGTTTTAATCAACATCACCGCCGATGGATGTGCATTCTACAGCATTTTAATCACCATACAACCCCTTTTTTATTTTATTTTATTAAAAATGCTTCAAATGTTTATTTATTCTTCTATTTGCTAAATTAAATACTAGGTTTTGCATGCAAAAGGTACAGAATGTGCAAAATCATCTTTTATTTTTGCTTGTTTGTTTTTTTCTTGCCACCTTAAAGAGCGGCAATCGATGTATTCACAATACCCACTTTCCCCCTCTTGTTCTTCATTATTTATTTTAACTTGATATTTAAAGCTTCCAACATAACCCGCAGCCAACCCAAACTTAAAATCACCACGACTTTGCGCTTGAACTGAAAGAGCATAACCATCTTTACCCAAATAACGCCATTCAAACTCGCGTGGTAAATACATGCTATGCCCATTTGGAGTTTTGACTTTTGGATAAACACGATGAACTTTGAAATGAACATTTTGATCAAACATTTGCACTGTGCCATTACTGGCATCTCTTAAATACAACCGAGATTGTAAAATTCGGTTAAATGAATCACGGAGCTGGATTAAAACAAGTTGACGATTGTTGGCTAAATTGATGATCTGGTGGGTAAAAAAAGCAAGAGGTAAATATGAAAAGTTAATTGCTCGCCCATATTCAAATGCACCTATATGTTGAATGCTAAATTTCTGATCTTTGTAGACTACCTCACCTTCACATGTGCACAACACCGACCAATATTCAGCCATCCCCATCGGCAATTTAATAAAATAAGAAATAATATTACTGGTATGAATATTTAAATCAAAACTGAGCTCATTATCTTTACGTAAGATATGGAAGTGTGGAAAACATCCCGAAATAAGTTCCCTTTCAGCAAACTGGAATTGCTCTTTTTGGAATTGACACTCTTTAACAATTGAATAAGCATTGAATTGCCCAACCATATGTGGACTTGTGCTAACCATCACAGTCGCAGTATCTTGAGCAGTGCTACAAATTGCACTTTCATTACGCAATATAGGCACATTGGGCTGCCCCATCAGGCTTCGAAAGTTTAAATAATGTAAGGGAGCAGGTAGATCAGGAATGATCAAGCCCTGATGAATGATTTTATATCGCCCTTTTGGTGGATGATAAGCAAGCTGGGCTTGAAAAGGAGCCTGACTGAGTTGTTTGGATTGGTCAAATAAATCTGGAAACAACTGCATCTCATGCTCCTTTTTATTATCGTTATATTAATCTCATTTTATATAGGGTTATTTTTTTTTGCCATAAATGTTGTCACAAAACCAGACAACGCATAAATAATTGAAATGATCAAAATGCCGACTGGAATATTATAAGTAACTGCCGCCAATATAAAAACAATAATCGGTAAAACTGCAAAAGGTACACGTTTACGATCTACTGTTTTAAACGAATAATATTTGATATTTGAAATCATCAACAAACCCACTGAGATAATGACAGCGGCATTAATAGCTTGAATACCTTTTTCACGTAAATCGAAAACTGCTGGAAAATCTCGCGCGACCAGTACTAATGAAATAATCATCACCGCAGCCAATGGACTGGCAACACCAATAAAATAGCGTTTATCGACTACACCAATTTGTACATTAAAACGTGCCAAACGAAATGCAGCACATGCAGTATAAACAAAGCATGCTGCCAAACCCAAACGACCTAAATCATGCAGGCTCCAGCTATACATTAAAATAGCTGGCGCAACACCAAATGCGAGTAAATCCGACAAGGAGTCAAATTGCTCACCAAACGGACTTTGTGCACCAATTGCGCGTGCCACTCGCCCATCTAGACCGTCAAGTAATGCCGCGATAAAAATGGCGTACACCGCTTGGGTATAATCACCATTCATACTGGCAATAATTGAATAAAAACCCGACAGTAAAGCAGCAGTGGTAATCAGATTCGGCCACAGATAGATTCCACGACGTTTTACCTTTTGCCCTTCTTGGGTATGTTCCTCTTCTTCAACTTCAAAGGTGATGCCATCAAAAGCATGCTCATCCACTGTAGAAGACTTACTTTCAGGTTTGTTTATATTTGTCATTCTTGTCGATCCTAACTGTAACCGTATCTCTTCTTAAGCGCTTATCTTACTCGCCAACCAACCAGCGTACCGCAGCATGACCACCATTTTCACTCATGCGCAAATGTGGAAATAACCATTGGAGTGCTTCATCTGCATCTTGTGAGAATTTCCAAGGTGGGTTGATCACCAATAAACTACAACCATTTAATCCCACAGGAGTATCATCAGGCCATACACAAATTTCACACACCAATTGACGACGAATCCCAGTTTTGATCATTTTCTTTTCAAAACGATCAATCATGGCGCGATCTTTAATTGGATACCACACAGCAAAAACACCTGTTGGCCATTTTTTATGTGCCATCGCCAACAATTCTACCAATTGTGGAAAATCTTTACGTTCTAATTCGTAAGGCGGATCAATCATCACTAAACCACGCTTTTCTTTCGGTGGAATAACGCCTAACAATCCTTCATACGCATCACGTTCATGCAGACCTGCACGGCGATCACGAATATTAAAATATAATTGCTGAAAAACTTCGCTTTGCATTTCAAAAATAGTGGCTTGATCAGTTTCACGCATGCCCTCTAAGGCAAACCAAGGTGAACCTGGATAAGCACCTTGACCTGAACCTGCACGCATATCTGCAACAATTTTAAGATATTGTTTGATTGCTTCTGGCGCATTACGCGTAATTGAATCATCTAGTTTAACTAAACGATGAATACCATTTAAAAACTCACCTGACTTTTGTGCAGCCGATGTCGATAAATCATATTTACCTGCACCACCATGCGTATCGATATAGCGATAAGGTTTATCTTTTGCATTTAAACGTGTTAAAAGTTGGAGCAATAACACATGCTTCATAACATCAGCAAAGTTGCCTGCATGAAAATGGTGACGGTAATTCATGTTTCTTTCATTCCTATAATCAATCGATATTTTAGCATGAAAAATTGTTTCATTCCGAAGGATATCTTGCTCTAGAATACGCCACCCTTTTTCTTATTATTTTTGAGTATAGCGATATGGATGCAACTCGACTCCCAAAGTCATGTCATGTTGATCAAATCATTGACGATTTAGATCAACAGGGTTTTACGATTATTGATCATACTTACCCGCTCGACTACATGAGTTCTTTATTGGAAGAATGCATAACCAATTTAAATCATTTTCGCAATGCTGCTATTCAGAGTGGTGTTATCAGTAAAATCCGCAGTGATCATATTCTTTGGATTGAGTATGATTTGGACATAGCCCAACAGCATATTGAAATACTACGGCATCTCTCTCAGCTCCTTAATCAAAATTTCTACTTAGGGATTAAAGAAGTGGAAGCGCATTTTGCCTGCTATCAATCAGGCGAATATTACGCTTTACATCGAGACAATCCACAACAAAAAAATAATCGTGTGATTTCGAGTGTTTATTACTTACATCAAGAGTGGCAACAAGATTGGGGTGGAGAATTACACCTTCAAGACAAAAATCAAAAATGGCATACCATTCAACCTCATCCCAATCGCTTGGTATTATTTCAAAGTGATTTATTGCATGAAGTACTTGTAGCAAAACATCAACGTCTGTCTATCACTGCATGGCTACGTAATGGTTGTTCTGTATTGTAATTGATGCTTTTAAAAGCAGAATGCAGCTACACCCTTTTAATTCTTAAATTTGACCCGATATACCGATTATTCATTTATGAGGTTGGGCCAATGTTTGAAAATACAAAACAAATTATCGAGCGTATCGGTGAGACCGATCAATTGTATTTAACAAATAATACGCCTGAACTTGCTTTAGAACGTGCAGACTTGCGCTTACAACTGGTGGTCTTTAGCAATTCCCGCCAAGAACAGATACATTTTCTACAAGAAGCAATTGTTCTTTTAGAGCAAGCGCGTATTGAATATGAAGAAATGCCTATGCGGGTTTATTTAGACTTGTCTATTCAATTGGCTAAAGCATATATGATGTATTTCGACATCAGTAAAGAAGTACGTTTTGCATTAATTACACAGCAAATTTTAAAACCGCTTAATCAGCATGCGCATAGTGATATTTATTTTTTACTGGCATATGCCTCTATTTCTAAAAATGAGATTGCGCTTACACGCCATTGGTTAATTAAATACAGTAAAACCAATGATTTTGATTTAGAACTTTTGCAAACGCATCCTGCTTTTAAAAATATTCAACAAGATCCGTGGTTTGTCGAATTACTTCAGACCAAGCTTCATTAATTAAAAAATTAAAGATTTAAATTAAAAAAAACTAAAAACTCCTTCAACCGGAGTTTTTAGTTTTTTGATGTTCTATTTTAATCAAATTTTATCAGATATTTTTTAAGCCATATGTGCTTTAGACGCATTCATATGCAGCTGTTGATTCAACTCATCCACCCACATGACCCATTCATCCGCATCTTCTACTAAATAACGAATAAGGAACTCACGCTGAGACTTCGTCCAGAACGGTGCATCATGCAGATTGATATGTGCAGGCAATTGATGGGTACGAATAAACAACTCTATCGCTGCTTGGCTACTGGCAAGACCAAGTTGAGAAAACAGTAATTCCAAAGAAGGCTTATTATTCATGAGCATCGGATACTCCTTATTTGCTAAATTGTCATTTGTTATACATTTAACTTATAAGAAATATCAGCAAAATAATAGCTATCCAAACTATTATGTTGTTTCAATTTGTGATTAAAACACTGTCTTACAAATGCACATGTGCATCACTATGTAATTGTTCATTTAATGTATCGACTACAATGACCCATTCATCATCTTTTTTCCAATGACTTTGTAAAAACTCGCGCTGCCCTTCACTCCAAAAATCTGCACAATGGAGTTTAGTCTCAGCAGCCAATTGATGGGTTTGAATAAATTTCTCAATAGCTTCTTGGTTATGCTCTAAGCCTAACTGTTGGAATAAAAGTTCTAGGGTCGGTTGCTCATCAAACATCTTTTTTCCTCAAGTTTTTATTCTGAATACTCAAAATAACGTGATTTAGTAAAGAGTTCAGCTAGAACTCCTTATTATCTTGTTATGGTTTTGTTCCCTTTACAAAGTTCAGGCATTAAAAAAGCACTCTTGTTAGAGTGCTTTTTACAACTTAGTTTAAAAACTAAATTTTAAAAAATTAGTTAAACAAGTGAGCAATTGCTGCACGTTCACCTTCTAATTCTTCAAGTGTAACATCCATACGTTCACGGCTGAATGCATCAATTTCTAGGCCTTCAACACGTTTGTATTGACCGTTTTCACATGTTACTGGAACACCGTACATCACGCCTTCAGGAATACCATAAGAACCGTCAGAAGGAATACCCATCGTTACCCATTCGCCATTTGTGCCAAGAGCCCAGTCGCGCATATGGTCGATTGCAGCATTTGCAGCAGAAGCAGCAGAAGATAAACCACGTGCTTCAATGATTGCAGCGCCACGTTTACCAACCGTAGGAAGGAATACGTTTGCGTTCCATTCTTGATCGTTGATCATGTCTTTAACGCTTTCGCCATTGATGGTCGCAAAACGGTAGTCAGCATACATGGTTGGAGAGTGGTTACCCCAAACAGTAAGGTTTTTAATGTCTTTAACCGCTTTACCTGTTTTAGCCGCAACTTGACTAAGGGCACGATTATGATCAAGACGAAGCATCGCAGTGAACTGACCTGGATTAAGATCTGGAGCAGATTTCATCGCAATATAAGCATTCGTGTTCGCAGGGTTACCTACAACAAGAACTTTAACGTCACGGCTTGCATGGTCGTTAATTGATTTACCTTGAACAGTAAAGATTTTAGCATTTTCTTGTAAAAGTTCAGCACGTTCCATACCAGGACCGCGTGGACGAGAACCTACAAGTAAGCAGTAATCAGCATCTTTAAATGCCACATCTGGATCATCAGTACCGATCATGCCTTCTAATAGAGGGAATGCACAGTCTTCAAGTTCCATCATGACGCCTTTAAGCGCAGCTTGAGGCTTCTCAAAAGGAACTTCGAGCAACTGCAAAATAACCGGTTGATCTTTACCTAGCATCTCGCCGCTTGCGATACGGAATAGTAAGCTATAACCAATTTGACCTGCAGCACCAGTAACGGCAACACGAACGGCTTGCTTCATCTAATTATCTCCAATTGAGGATAGTCAATGCGATTAAATAGTTAGTCCATTTAATCTAATAATCGTAATCGCCAAAGATTGTACTCCAATCAATCAACCGATGCATGCAAAAGAGAATGAATTTCAACAAAAGTCTGATAGGAAGTATCAATAAAATAGGTCAAAAAGACTAGTAAGAACCTTTTATTGTAAATGAGGCTGGACAATTCGTGTCTACGGTGACTGAGCATTGCTTATATTGACCATTGGTTTTATAGCAAAGTTTGACTTCCGTTAAAATGGTGTTTTGTTGAATAGCGGCACAATTAAATCTAAGCGCTTGACTTGGCAGCGTTGGGTTTAAACGCAAAAATTGTGAACGAAACTCAGTAAGTTGGATCGTACGCGTTTCAGGACTGGTTAATTCACTGGGTATTTTTAAACGTTCAGCATAATTAATCACTGTACGAAAATATTGACTGGCATTCATCGGGACACACCCACCAATCGATCTCCAGAGTTGTAACCGAGTATTTCCATCAGGCATAACACGAGCAACGACTTTTGCTTGTAACGGTGAGAGTTCAGCGGAAGAATTAGTTTTGCAATCGGTTTTTGATGTTTCAGGATATAAACCTGAAATATTTAATGCATACCCCTCTAAACATTTCCTTTTCTTTGAGCTATGGGTATCTAACATACATACGGCAGGCGTCATTTGTATCACCATGACATAGCCCTGCACGGGTGCTGCATAAATACGAGGCGTTATCAGGATGAGTCCTACTCCACTCAAGCCAAAAGCTGCCCACTTTTTTAACGCAGGCATGTATTCAAAAAAAATCATCAACAAACCAGACCTATCGCTACAACTCATATTAAGGATTGTTTCTTAAAGGAATAATATTCATACGTTTTTCAAGTGACTGTGCACCTTGTCCAAGCAATACACCATAATGTGTAGCATTGGTCATGACGTGTTTAACATAATCACGTGTTTCAGTCAGGGGAATCGATTCTGTATATTGATCAGCCGCAATCGCTTGAGTTTCAGGTTGCCAACGACGTGCTCGATTTGGACCAGCATTGTAACCCGCAGTAGCCAAAACAGGGCTATTGCTTAACTGACTTTGAATCATAGATAAGTAGAACGTACCATAACGAATATTGGTGTTCATATCAGTCAATGCAGCAGGATTATAACTTTCACCCATTTGTCTTGCGATCAGTTTTGCCGTGTCTGGCATAATTTGCATTAGACCACCCGCACCTACATGTGAACGTGCATTGGTCACAAAACGACTTTCTTGGCGCATCAGACCATACGCCCATGCTGGATCGACGCCAGCATTACGACTGTGACTGACCACATAGTTTTGATGTGGCATGGCATAACGATAAGCATAATTATGTTTATTTTCAGTCCGATCTGCAGCATAAATGGCACGGTCATACCACCCCATATCTGTGGCACGTTTAGCTGCGGCCAATAGAAGACCATCATCATGTTTTAAATAGGCCTGACGCACTGCCCAATTCCATTCACGATTAATATAATTTTCAGGAGCATCTACACGGCGCAAAGCAAAGGCCCGACTAAAATGAATATCCTGATTCAACCGTTGTAAATCATGATTAGAGGGTTGAACATTATTCGGTAGGTTGCTGTATTTTTGCCCCAACTGGTCTTTAGCCAACAAATTATGATAGTCATCACCTTCAGCCAGTTTTTTAAAAATCTGTTGTGCTGCACGTTTTGATGATGCATCGCCACGCTGTTCTGAAGCACGCGCCAACCAATATTGCCAACGATCTTCTTGTTTTTGGGTGACGCTCATCGCATCGATGGCGCGAATCAAGCTTTCCCATGCGCTAAAGCGAATCGCTTGACGGGCATAAATTTCTGCTTCTTCTGAACTAAAAGGCAGACCATAACTGGCATCTAAATAATTCAGCACTTCACGGTTAAAGTTATTTTTCATGACCGTTGTACCACCAATATATCCGACTGCACGATATAAGGCTTTTTGTACTTGTACAGGTGTCCCTTGTGCTGCACGCTGAACTGAAGATAGCGCAGAATTTAAATCACTGTCCGCTAATCGTCCCATTGCAAAAATTAAATAAGCGTGATCAACGCTTGATGCTTTGGGTGCAGACCATAAATAATTTAATGGATTTGCCTGAATTTGATTGAGCTGTGCTAGAGATAAATTAATGCCTAATGTTTGTGCTGTGGCTAATGCCTGACCTGACTGACCTGCACGAAGTTGCCCCCATACGCGTTGTTGCCGATCTTGTTCCGTCATTAAGGGGCTAGATAGCATCATACGCCCCAGACCTGTACATAATTCTGGCTGTGAATTGGTCATCAACCACACATCTTTAAATTCGGCAAAAACCAGTGGATCACCTGACTTGGCTCGCACTTGAGCCACTGCACAGCTTTCTGCCTGATCTGCATTGGTTACATACGGCAAAACCGGCTGTGCAGATGCAAAATCTGCTTGTTTAACTTTTTCCTCAACATAATCTGCTGCCAATTTTTCGGTCATAGCAGATTGTGGATAACGTTGGGCAAAACTGGTAATTTGACTGGATGATTGTGCAGCTAAATTGGAATTGAGTGCCCAATATTCAGGATAATAGCCTAATACATCATTTTGCATAGAGCTTTGGTATTGTTGAAGTAACCCTATATTTCCAGAATTGGCGGCTCTTAAAGCATCATTAAATTGTTCATCTGCCGCATGGCTTAGGGACATACAACCTGTTGATGCCAAGCTCAACGCAAGCATTTTATAATATTTTTTATGAATTACCCGATTGAACATATGCTGGTCTTCCGTCCTTTAATCTTGTATAGATCTTGCCTAATCATGTGTAAATAGTTTAAGTACTATTCAATAGGTCTACTGTTCTGTTATGTAACCTCATGATTAGACAATATTAATTTTCAATCATTTTTACTGCATAAATCAATATTTTTATGCGCTTATTTATATCTATAAGTTTATCTTCAATTCCTGCTAAAATATGCGCCTTTCTTCTATTCAAATTACAATTAGACAGATTGAGCCAGCCTAATTTTTTCACTTCAGTTTTAATCCAAAATTGAAATCAAAAAGAAAAGTGGTTCTCCCTGCGTCCCATTTCACTCATGGGAAATAAGGGAAATCTAAAATTGTGATTTCTTTGATTTATCCTTCTAGGAGCCTACATGACGGTTCAAACCTTCATTCCAAAAAGTGCCCAAGCTGCTTCAGAAAACACTGTCACCCAGCCACAGCACACCCATGTTCAAGATTCAGTCAAAAAACTGTACATTGAAACGCAAGGGTGTCAGATGAATGAATATGACAGTCATCGTATGGCAGATCTTTTGGGCGACTCACATGGCTATGTGCTCACCAAAGATCCAAAAGAAGCCGATATTCTCCTGATGAATACCTGCTCTATTCGTGAAAAAGCGCAAGAAAAAGTCTTTTCTGAACTGGGTCGCTGGCGTAAGCTAAAAGAAAAAAATCCTGACTTGGTGATTGGTGTCGGTGGGTGTGTGGCATCACAAGAAGGCGATAACATTCAAAAACGCGCGCCTTATGTGGACATGGTTTTTGGTCCCCAAACCCTGCATCGCTTACCGCAAATGCTCGATCAACACTCTGATCAAATTGAAAAGCCGAAAAAAGACAAAATCAAATTGGTGGATATTTCTTTCCCTGATATTGAAAAATTCGACTTTTTACCTGAGCCACGCGTTGAAGGCTATAAAGCCTTTGTTTCGATTATGGAAGGCTGTTCAAAATACTGTTCTTTCTGTGTGGTTCCGTATACCCGCGGTGAAGAAGTCTCTCGTCCTTTAGATGATGTATTGGCTGAAATTGCAGGCTTGGCTGAAAAAGGTGTACGTGAAATTTCGCTTTTAGGTCAAAACGTGAATGGCTACCGTGGTGAAACTTTCGAAGGTGAAATTTGTACCTTTGCCGATTTATTACGTCTGGTTGCAGAAATTCCGGGCATTGGTCGCTTGCGTTATACAACCTCGCACCCGCTTGAATTTAATGATGATCTGATTCAATGCTACAGTGATCTGCCGCAAATGGTCTCGCATCTGCATCTGCCTGTTCAAAGTGGTTCAAATGATGTCCTTCAGGCCATGAAGCGTAACCACACTATTGATGTATATATCGATAAAATTGCGCGTTTACGTCAAGTCCGTCCGGATATGCATTTATCGAGCGATTTCATCATTGGTTTCCCAGGCGAAACGGATGCGCACTTTGAAGAAACCTACCAGTTTATTCAAGATTTAGATTTTGATCATTCTTACAGTTTTATTTATTCAAAACGCCCAGGTACACCTGCTTCTGACTTGCCAGACAATACTCCTGAAGATGTCAAAAAAGATCGTTTAGGTAAAGTTCAACGCTGGATTAAACGTTCAAGCATTGATAAAACAGATGCCATGTTAGGTACAGTTCAACGCGTTTTGATTGAAAATGTATCCAACAAAGATCCAAATTTATTGGTCGGAACTGCAGACAACACGCGTTTAGTCTCATTTATTGGTGATGCTGCGTGGGTCGGGCGTTTTGCAGAAATCGAAATTACTGAAATTAAAACTTTAAATTTTGTTTACGGTGAGCTATTGAATCTTGAGCCTGACGTGGCGTAATGTAAGAGCTGACACACAATCATTATAAGGAATTATCTTGACTGCAGCGATTCGACGTACCGTGGCTTTTCCAGGCATTTCAGTAGACCGTTTAAAAAGTATGTTAGGTGCTTATAACGGACATCTGAAACAAATCGAACAACGTTTAGATGTCAAAATAGCGCACCGAAGCGATAGTTTTTATATCGACGGTGAAATAGATGCGGTTGAGAGAGCCGAAAGCTTATTGCAGCGTTTGCATGAAGAAGCGGAACTCTCACAACAAATCAGTGCCGATGTTATTCATTTGATGATTCAGGGCAGTCAAACTGACCGTGAATTACAGATTGATCCAGATCAGGAACATACAGGTTTGGAAGAGGTCTGGTTACAAACTCGTAAGGGTCGTATTAATCCACGAGGCGCCAATCAAAAGCGATATGTACAACGTATTTTACAAAGTGACATTTCGTTTGGTATTGGTCCTGCAGGTACAGGTAAAACCTATTTGGCTGTAGCCGCAGCAGTGGATATGTTGGAACGTAATGAAATTCAACGTATTCTTTTGGTGCGTCCTGCTGTTGAAGCTGGTGAAAAGCTTGGCTTTTTACCTGGCGATTTAAGCCAGAAAATCGATCCTTATTTGCGGCCTCTTTACGATGCTTTATATGAAATGTTGGGTTTTGAAAAAGTTGCAAAACTGATTGAACGTCAGGTGATTGAAGTCGCACCCCTTGCCTATATGCGTGGTCGAACGCTGAATCATTCTTTTGTCATTTTAGATGAAGCACAAAATACCACGCCAGAACAAATGAAAATGTTCTTGACCCGTTTAGGTTTTGGCTCACGTGCGGTCATTACGGGTGACATTACTCAGGTCGATTTACCACGCGGCCAACAGTCTGGTTTATCTCATGCATTGCGTGTGATTGAAAACATTAAAGAAATTCATATCACGCGCTTCCATTCACGTGATGTGGTCCGTCATCAGCTAGTACAAAAAATTGTTGAAGCCTATGAAGGCTGGGACAGTGAACAACACCGATTAAGTGCAGAAGGACGTGCTGAACGTAAAGCTCGTCAAGATGCCTTAATTTCTGAAAATGACTCAGCTGCAGATGCTCAACATCATGGGCAGACAGAGCAAAGTCAAGAAAATAGTAAGGATTGTTTTGAAACTTAGTCTATCGATTCAACAAGCGTTTGAAGCACCTGAATTGGTGCTCAAACGTGTTTATTTAAAAAAAGTCATTGAAACGACACTCCGCTATATCGATACACAAAGTGATTGTGAAATGGGTATTGCCTGTGTCAATCATGATGAAAGTCATAAACTCAACCTTCAATATCGAGATAAAGACAAGCCAACCAATGTACTGTCTTTCCCGAGTGACTTGCCTGATGAAATGGCACAAATTTTAGATACATTTCCTCTTGGTGATTTAGTGATTTGTATTCCTGTGGTGTTACAAGAAGCAATTGAGCAAAACAAAACACCGATTGAGCATTTTACCCACATGCTCGTGCATGGCACATTACATTTAATGGGTTATGATCATGAAACATCTGAGCAAGACGCGGAAGAAATGGAAGCTTTGGAGATTCAAATTTTAGCCAAATTAGGTTTTGAAAATCCCTATCTAGAACAATAATTTTTATATCCAAAAAATCAAACCCGATGCA
Organism: Acinetobacter albensis; assembly: GCF_900095025.1. Taxonomy (GTDB): domain Bacteria; phylum Pseudomonadota; class Gammaproteobacteria; order Pseudomonadales; family Moraxellaceae; genus Acinetobacter; species Acinetobacter albensis. The sequence goes on from NZ_FMBK01000004.1 coordinate 12,566, forward strand.
TCTAGATGAGTCGGGTTTATTTATGCTAAAAATAATCCAATATTAAAAAATAGATCTAGGCCTCATAAAATGTATCAGCCGATTTCGAAAATAGTATGTGTACTCGCATTATGTTGCACCACCCCACTCTATGCCAATGATGCAACCGACTGTAAAGAGGTAAAATTTCAAGCGACAGATCAAGCTTGGACTGGGCATTATTATTTACAAGGTGTCATGGAAGTCGGCTCAGAACTGTTACTTCAAGACCATGGCAAATTTAAATGGTATTTAGCCGTGGGATCTTTAGACCAATATGCCGAAGGCACATGGTGGAAAAATGGCAACTGTATTGGCTTAAAAGCATTTCCGAAATACACCAAACAGTTAGAAATTTTTCCTACTCGTTTAAACATCTCAGATGCTCATTTAATGGTCACTTGGATGAATGGCAGCCATCAAGGACATTATATCCGTGCCACGCCATAAAATATAAATCATTGAAATCGTGAAATAGAAATCATTACTGGCAAATCATCAATGCACTTCAAATTCAGCTTCAGCAGGATCGAAACGCCACGTTCGTACAACCCGAAGCTCTGAAATATCCTTCATATTTTGATCAAAACCACCAAATGGCGCAGCCTTGCGCACCGAAGTTTTAGCAGCTTCATCTAAAACTGGATGCCCTGAACTTTCAATTAAACGCAGTGCGCGAATACCGCCATTTTTATTTAAGATCACCATTAAACGAACTTCACCAGCTAAACGTTGCTCTTTTGCAGTATCAGGATAATAGCGGTTGCCGTAGAACTCCACTTTCTGCCGAAATTTTTCTAAATATGCTGCAGAAATATCTCGTTTAGCTTGAATGCCATCGACTGTTTTAATTTTTTGCTGACGGCTAAAGTTTTGCTGACGTTGTAAATATTGTGCTTCAAGACTGGCGACCATTGCAGCTTTGGCCTGAAACTGGCTATTTAACGCTTGCATGGCCTTTTTACGTTGATTTTGTTCCGCTTCTTTTTTCCAACTGAGGGTGGTCATTAAAACCTTTTCCTCGAAGCTTAGTTCACTTTTTTGTTGTAAACGCTCTAAAGTTTCTTGTTCTTGCTCACCCGTAGTCTGTTCAATTTCAGCAGCAGGCATATCACTTGACATACGATGTGCCTCACGAAATGTGCCTGAACCCTGCTGATCGGCCTGTGCCAAAAAATCTGCATTTTTAATTTGATCTTTACTTGGGCGTAAAGTTACTGCAATTTCTTTGACTGCTGCATCGCTTTCTTGTGGCATTGCAAACTGCAAGGTTAAAACAATCAAATGCAGAACTACAGCCAAAATAACGGCACTGCTAAAAACAGGGTCTTTCCACCATGCATGCATAAAAGGTGCAAAACTAATTTTTTTAAGCATCACATTAAACCGACAAAATGTCTGGTTCCCCAAACTGCATTATGCAGTATAAAATAATTACAGCTTCTACTTATGAGCGAAAAACGAGAACTCTATCAATAAGCCAGCTATACCCAATTAAAATCATGAAAATGGTGCAATTAATTTTGCTAAACTGCAAGACAGAATACTTGTATTTTTAATACTTTCGAAAAAATTTATCCAAGTAAAAAGATGAATTAGCTAGGATGCCTAATATGCAAACGCTACTATCCAATATCTCTAAACGTATACGCCAAGTGTATCAAAAAGCAGAAGGGTTTATTGAAGATGAGCGTGAATTCCCATTGTCGCAAGTTTTTCTGAACGCCACTTTTCAACGTTTCGTGACTGATAATGTGTCTATGCTGAAAGATTTGCATGCGGACTTACATGAGGATTGGCTACGCTTATATGCCACATTAGACTTTAAAGGCCTGAATATTACTTTGTCAGTCGACTTAAAGCTGATTCAAATGGAAATGAATAAAGACACCCAACTCATTGTTTTTGAACAAATCAGTGACACGCAAGTCATTTATGCAAAATTTAAAAATGTATTCCAAAAATTAGCCGTCAATATGGCCTTATTTTTCTATCAAAAAGTTTTAAATAAAGATCCTTTAGGCATGATTTTAGAAAAGCTCAATGTCATAACAGTGAAAGACGATTTACTCTATCTAGATTTAAATCGCTGGTTAGGTAAACAACGCTCTATTATTGATACTTTAGCCAAAGTTCATGTCAATCATGCCGTTTTACGTGAAGCCAAACTGGTGGTCATGGGTAATGTCAATCTGACAGCACTGTTTAGAAAAATGTCTGAAGACCCGATAGAAGACTGGTCACTTGACGAGGAATTATCTGAAACCGAAGTCAGTCCCATCAAGCAAAAAGTAAATTCATAATTTGATTAGTTCAACTGTATTCAATTATCCAAAAAGACTACACAAAGATACAGATGAGATAAAAATCCAAATTTTATCTTCATCATCCAAGTGCATAATGTTGCATAAGTAAAATGAACTGTATTTTAATTCAACTTCATAGGAAAAGATGACTTATGGCTCAACATGTATTGAAAACAATTGCGATGGCCACGGGCGTAATGGCGACCTTATTGTTCACAGGGTTCTCAAGCCAGACCTTTGCCATGAGTCCATTCCAAGCAAGTTATCAGTTTAGCTATAATGGCAAAAATATGGGTTCGGCTACACGGACTTTAAGCAAGTCAGGCAATAACTGGAGTTATGTCTTTGCTGCAAAAGCAGGTGCTATCGCTTCTGCAACTGAAACCAGTCGTTTCAGCTTAAGCGGCAACGACATCATTTCAAATAGTTTTAGCCGAAGCAGCAAGATTTTAGTGCATAACAACACAATGAGTATTAATTTCAATCCAAATACAAAAACCATTTCGACTAAAAAAGATGATAAAGCGCGATCATTTGCATGGAAGGCTGGAGTACTGGATGAATTGAATGCAGAATTACAACTCCGTGAAGATTTAAAAACGTCTGGTTTAAAGCCAAGTTATGCGATTGCTGATGCCAAAGAAATTGAAGCCCGTCGTTTCGTCAAACAGGGTTCAGAGAAAGTTAAAACATCTTATGGTACTTTTGACACCATTAAAGTAGTAATGAAACATGATAAGCCAAACCGCGATACAATTTTCTGGTTAGCGCCTAAATTGGACTACGCACCAGTAAAAGTGTCTCATCAAGATGGTAAAACTTCTTATGGATTGCTATTAACTGGCTACAAAGGCTCAACAAATTAAACCATTTGGTCAATTTTACTTGCATTTTTTGAGAGCCTTTTTAAAATACGCTTTTGCTTGAACAAGCATTTGCCCTTAGAGGACTCTCCCGTGCACGCACTAGAACAGAAAATCTTAACTGAAGGTATCGTTCTATCAGATCAAGTTCTGAAAGTTGATGCTTTCCTGAATCATCAAATTGATCCTGTACTGATGCAGCAAATTGGTAAAGAATTTGCTGCACGTTTTAAAGATGCTGGTATCACCAAGATTATTACCATCGAAGCATCTGGCATTGCACCTGCTGTTATGGCGGGTTTAGAACTGGGTGTACCTGTGATTTTTGCACGTAAATATCAGTCTTTAACCTTAAAAGATGATTTATACCGTTCTAAAGTATTTTCTTTCACCAAACAAACCGAAAGTACCATTGCGATTTCAAACAAACATCTTAGTGCTAGCGATAAAGCCTTAGTGATTGATGACTTCTTGGCAAATGGTCAAGCTGCTTTGGGCTTAATTGACTTAATTCATCAAGCCAATGCTGAAGTGGTGGGTGTCGGGATTGTGATTGAAAAATCATTCCAATCAGGTCGCGACATTTTGCTTGAAAAAGGATATCGCGTAGAATCTTTAGCACGGGTTCAATCTTTAAGTCACGGCACTGTTGAATTTGTACGAGACTAAGTTTCAATGTAAATTTTAAAAGAGTGCTTAAGCACTCTTTTTTATTTTAGATTGTATATAAATCATATAATCGTAAACAGCTGATTGCAAAATAGAGCACTAAAATATTATCAATAGTTCAATATAGAGTACATCCAAAACATTTTCACTTTTTAAAATTTTATGCAGGATTAAAATGATTACTTCTTCTTTGCAAAGTATTATGATCTACGCGAAAGATATGCAAAAAACAGCACTTTTTTATACAAAACATTTTAACTTTCAGAGTAATAAAGAAATTACAGATGGCTTAATTGAATTAAATTCAGAAAGTGGAAACATACAAATTTTAATTCACCAAGCCGCTAAAAGCTTAAAAACAGGACAAGCGAATATTAAATTGGTGTTTTCAGTTGTAGATTTAAATGCTTTCAAGCAACAAGCTTTCGAAAATGGCTTGGTCTTTGGTGTCACACATCAAGCAAATGGTTATCAGTTTTCCAATACAAAAGATCCTGATGGGAATTCAATTTCAATTTCTAGTCGTCGCTATAGATAAATCGACACTCTTTGTATAAAACCTTTTTCCTTAATGAACAGTTTACATTTACAACTTAGATAAACTTCTCAAGTCCATCTTCAGCTAAAATTAGACAAATATAAAATATTCCGAAATTTTATGTTGTTGATAGACATAATTTTTTAGCAAATGTTAGCAATTTTAACAACATTTCTAAACCTTATAACAAGATGAATCAGAGATAAAAGTAAATGGAACAATCTATTCAATGCCCAAAATGTGGATCTGCTGACGTTGAAAAACGAAATCATGAAAAACAATTAAGAACCATTAGTGGTTTATTGATGACTTCTGCTGGTGCAACAGCAGGCACAGTCGGTGGTGCAGCAACTGGCGCATCTACAGGTGCAGCGATTGGAGCTGTCGCAGGCCCTTTAGGCGTTATTTTCGGCGGGACAGTGGGTACTTTTGTCGGTGCTATCGCTGCTGGGGTAACTGGCGGTGTCTTAGGTAATGTATTAGGTAAAAAAGCAGGTGTGATTATCGATAAAAATATTTTCTTAGATTACAAATGCTTAAAGTGTAAGCACCGCTTTAAACAAAAAATAAAAATCGACGTCATCCAAGATAAAAAGTGAGCTGATTTAGCTCACTTTTTGAGAAGAATGTGCAACCTTATCGAAGATTAAAGCGATTGTAATTTTTGCACAATTTGACCTAAATATTTGCCTTGCTCTTCACATAGAATCTTTTCATCCTGACTTAATGTCAAATCATGACGTGGCCCACTGACATGACTTGCGCCATAAGGTGTTCCCCCCGACTTGGTATGAGATAAGGCAGGGTTCGCATTGGGTAATCCCATGATCATCATCCCATGATGAAACAATGGTGGAAGCATGCTCAAAAGTGTACTTTCCTGACCACCATGCATAGAACCTGATGAAGTAAATACACAGGCAGGTTTATGGTGCAATGCCCCATTTAACCAAAGACTGGTGGTCTGATCCCAAAAATACTTCATTTCACTCGCCATATTGCCAAAGCGTGTTGGTGAGCCTAAAGCCAGACCTGAACAATTTTCCAAATCATCCAAACGACAATAAATATCCCCCTCAGCAGGAATACTCGGTGCTGCCATTTCGACTACAGTAGACAACTCTGGAACAGTACGAATTTTGACTGCTATTCCTGTAGCTTCAATCCCATTGGCAATTAAATGGGCCATTTCTTTGGTTGAACCGTATTTGCTGTAATATAAAACAAGAACATAAGGCTGCATAATTTTTTATAATCAAGATCAAAGAAGAAAACTATACGGTATTTTTTCTATTTTTTGGTTAAGCTTGGTGATGAAAATTCATTAAGATGATTAAAAAAATTGAGACTTTATATCTATGTTAGAAAAATATTTAAGTAAACTTCCTTTTTATAACAAAACTTGGTTTCAATTTGTTTTATTTGTGATCAGACGTTTTGAAGCAGATCGTTGCCGTGAACAAGCAGGCTCGTTGACTTATACAACCTTGTTTGCCGTTGTTCCGATGCTGACAGTTTTTTTGGTGATTATTTCATCTATTAAAGCACTTGAACCTGCGCGTCAGCAATTACAGCAATTGATTTATAGTAATTTCTTACCTAAAACCACAATCGCATTTGATAAAGCCTTTAATGCCTTCACTGATAAATCCAGCAATCTGACTGTCATTGGTATTTTATTTCTGTTTATTACGACTGTGATGATGCTGACCAGCATTGAAACTGCTTTCAATCGAATTTGGCGAGTACGAGAAACTCGCGGCGGGATTATTGGTTTTATGCGTTATTGGACCATTATTTCACTTGGCCCAATTTTACTGGGTAGTGCATTCGTGATTTCATCTGCGGTCGCCTCTTTAAATGTACTGAGTAATAATTTTGCAGGCTATGAAGTGAATGGCGCATTTATTTTTTGGTGTATTTCCTTTTCACTCACCATTTTAGGTTTTTTTATTCTCAATTGGACTATTCCAAACCGTAGCGTTCCTATCAAATCTGCCTTAATTGCAGGTACATTCAGTGCAGTGGTATTTGAATTATTAAAGAATTTATTCGGGTTTATCATGTCCAATTTTACTAGCTATGAAATTGTGTATGGTGCTTTTGCTGCTGTTCCAATTTTTCTTTTATGGATTTTCTTATCTTGGAATATTATTTTATTGGGTGTAGAAATTAGTTATGCCTTAACCGCATTTTATACAGGCAAAGAACAAAAACGCCATCCCATTATTATGTTGTTAGATTTATTAGAATTATTTTATAAAAAACAACTTAAGGGCGAAAGCGTCACCGATAAAGAAGCTTTAGATGTTTTAGGAAGAGAAGAAATTGGGCGCTGGCCTGCGTATGTACAAATGTTGGAACAACAGAATCTAGTCAAACGGACGGATGATAATGAATTTGTATTGGTACGCAATTTATCTCAAGTCGATTTCTGGAGTTTCTATTCAAAACTTCCTTACCCACTTCCGCAACGCCATGATGTAGGCAACATTCATCCTGATGATGAATGGATGCAGAAACTCGGGCCCACACTGATTGAAACGGATGATTATTTGTCAGCAAAATTGGCTATTCCGTTATCTAAAATTTTAGAACAGAAATAATAGTCAATTTAAGTAGGGCCAAATATAATTTTATTTTTAACTATATTTACTGAGTAGCAAGGATGAAACAAAAAATACAATGAAAAAAGGACGACATCATGTCGTCCTTTTTTTAATTTACCTTAGGCTTGAACAAAAGTTTTCCAGACAAAATCTTGAGTTTTACCTTGCAAAGTCATACTCAACTGATCCCCTGCTTTTAATGCTGCTACACCTGCAGGCGTACCTGTCATTACCACATCACCTGGTTCTAGGGTAAAAACCTGATTAATATTGACCAGTAATGTGGCAATATCAAAAATAAGAAAAGCTGTATCTCCTGCTTGACGCAACTCACCATTTACATGAAAACTATATTGAGCGTTGTGCCAGTCTTTAATTTCTGAAACATCAATCCAGTCTGCCAAAACACAAGAACCATCAAAGGCTTTTGCACGTTCCCAAGGCTCACCTTTCTGTTTCAAATCATTTTGTAAATCACGTAAAGTTAAATCTAACCCCAGCGTCACAGCGCCTACAGCCTGTAAAACTTTAGCTGGATCGGTTTCGGCTTTTAAGGTTCGATCAATGCGTAAGCTTAATTCACACTCATAATGGCAACTGCCCCATGCAGAATTCCACGAAATCCCTTGTTCCAAAGGAATTAAGCTGCTGGGTGGCTTTATAAACAAAACTGGACGATCAGGAATGGCATTGCCTAATTCTTTAGCATGGTCTGCATAACTACGACCGACACAGATAATTTTTGATGGACGTGTACTCATGATCTTCCTTTATATTTCATTTCTACGCGATTAAAAAACTGAGTTCTTAAAAAAACTTACTGCTTAAATGTATGTTCAAATAATGTCTGATCGGCTGATTGCTCAAAAGCACGTTTAGGCACAATAATCACAGTCCGATTTTTAAGCTCAAGCATATAGGTTAATTTACCCATGGCAAATTTTTGCACTTCGCTATAATTAAACGCTTGTTTGCGACCATTCGCAAAAATCTCAGCATGATCTTGAAATAATTCAATCCCTTGCTCACTCTTACCAAACTGATATTTGACAAATTGTCGTTTAAACATCATTGGTAAAAACCAATAACGCATGATCATTTGCATGATTAAGAAAAAAGCCCCCAATGCCACGTAATAGCGCCCGACACCACTAAAACCGAGCATAAAGCCCCAAACCATAATGGCTATACTCACCAACGGCGTAATAAAACGTGTGATTTGTTTTTTACCAAAAGTTGCAAGTGCAAAACCATCCTGAGATTCTTCTAAATTCAGGAAATATCGTAAAGACAAGGCAGGCTGATTTTCTGACATAATTCCATCATCAAACATGTATAAATATTAAGGCAAGATATTACACTGAATTTCCATATTTCCTTATTTTTTCATGTTTAGAATTACACAAGCCTACTTTTTAATCGGCTTAAAAAGCGTTAAAACAGCATAGAAATAATTAAAACAGCGATAAACAGGATGTTGTTCTATGCGCACGATTCAGTTTATAGCCCTATTTTTAGGCTGTATATTCAGCAGTTATTCTTGGGCAAAATTAATCCCTTGGGATGCACAAGTCCCCAGCAGTCTAAAGAGTTTTAATAACGATCCTCAACAGCTGGCCGCACTTACAGGTAACGGTATTTTTATTTATGCCCATCCTCAACAAAGTTTTCAGCTGCCAACTTACCGCAACAATACCAAAATTGCTGCACAATTTTATAGTGCAGCTGTTGTCGTTCCTGTCGATGCACAATACATTGCAAAAACTCTGACGCATTACACTCATTATGTGAATGTATTCCCTACACTAAAATCGGCCAAAATTTTAGAACAGCAAGGCGATATTACCCAAGTAAAATACCAAGTACATATTCCCACGCCTATTCCCATTCTCAATTTTAAAGAAAATGTAGTAATGCAGCATCATTTAAACAACAGTAGTATTTCAACCCTTGTTGTCGATGCACCCATTCCTTATGGGGCAGGTAAAATTGAATGGTTTGATCTGGGCAATCAACAGACTTTAGTGACCCTAACCCAATGGGGTGACCTAAACCATCCTCAAGGTTTTCTATTAAGTAAAATTTTGCAGGCTATTCCAGAGGCTAAATTGGGAATTCCTGCCAGTACCAATGCTTTTCTACTCGAAGCATTACAACAAAAATTTAAAACACCCCGTTCCCCCGTGTTAAAAATGGGACAACTACCTGAACTGCACTTAAATTCTATTCAAATACAAAAAATTACTGCCTTAAGTCAACGCTCACAGCAACCCGTTTCATTTATTTTTCCAACAGCCAAAGTGTCGTATTCACACGGTCTAGAGAATTTACGCTTTAGTCGCAGTTATCAGTATTTTGCGCAAGCTCCACAGCAGATGCAACGCTGGTTAGAGCCCACTTCTTTTCAGGTACTTTTTCCACGCCAAATTAAAAAGATGAATATTCAAAAATTTGATGCCAATACAATAGACGCTGATTACAAAATTTCAGTGGGCTTAGGCGTCATTAACATTCCTTTTGACTTCAAACTTCGTTTTAATCATTCTAACAATTTAGCCAACAGATTTTATGCAGTAGGCGGGGATTTAAAATTTATTCAAGGTGGTATGCAGCTTATTCCACAACATTCAGGAACCTTACTTCAAATCAGTAGTGCCATGAAAATTCATGATAAAGCGCCATTTTTGCTTCGCGCAATGCGAAGCCTGCCCTATCATGAGATGTTGCCTGCGATTGGTGGAAATACAGTATTGGCACTCAAAATGAAACAGCAAGTGAAAGAATGAATAAAATTATTGATCTCATTTTGATTCTAAAACTTAAATGACAAAAAACCGCAACATGTGCGGTTTCTTTAATTTTACATCTTACGATGATCAAGTTGGTGCGCTCAGAGAGATTCGAACTCCCGACCCCTTAGTTCGTAGCCAAGTGCTCTATCCAGCTGAGCTATGAGCGCGACGTCTTGATGAGCTGCATTATACGCGTTTTTAACATCCTGTTAAGTGCTTTTTCACCAAACTGAAATCAAATGGACAGTTATTGGGCAAAACGATTTTTTAAAGTAGATTTAGAGTAATACACTATTAAAATCGACCAAACTTGATTAGCCTTCAGATCTTCTAAAAGCTGATGATTTAAAAAATAATTTCTCTAATAAATTTTAGACACAAAAAAACCGCAATAGATGCGGTTTCTTTAACTTTACATCTTTCGATGTGTTCAAGTTGGTGCGCTCAGAGAGATTCGAACTCCCGACCCCTTAGTTCGTAGCCAAGTGCTCTATCCAGCTGAGCTATGAGCGCGTACTTGAGTTGTCTTTCGACATCGTTACTATTTTAACATCATTCAATTGAATAATAAAAAATTACACGTTTAACTTGATTGGTGCGCTCAGAGAGATTCGAACTCCCGACCCCTTAGTTCGTAGCCAAGTGCTCTATCCAGCTGAGCTATGAGCGCATTTCAAGTTATTCGTGGCGGTGAGGGAGGGATTCGAACCCTCGGTGGGCTTTAAGACCCACGCTCCCTTAGCAGGGGAGTACCTTCAGCCACTCGGCCACCTCACCGTAACGAGCCGCCATAATACAAACTAAACTCTCATTCTTCAAGTCACATTTCAAAAAATTCTGATATTTTTGATCAATCAACTACTTTTTAAACGATTTTGGCGTAATGTGAGCTACTTTTCTGCTCTTCAATCATATTTCAGCTTTTGAAATAGCACATCGCACGCTAAAATCGAAGCTTAAAACACAATAATGCAATCATTTACGTGCAGTATCACGCTGCATGACTTATGCTAATCCTATCTTCTGACATGAAGCCAAAGACATGATGAAAAATTGGGTCGATCCTGAAGCTAAAGCTGAAGCTGAGCGTTATGACAATCCTATTCCAAGCCGTATTCTAATTTCAGAAACGATTGAAAAATTACAAGCACCACAATCTCATGCCGATTTAGTCGAGCAGTTCAATCTTGCAGATGAAAAAAGTATAGAAGCTTTGAGCCATCGATTAAGTGCAATGGTACGCGATGGCCAATTAATGAAAGATGGAATAAAGTTCCAACTTGCAACCAGCCAACCGATCCATGAAGCAACCGTCTACATTAATGCAAAAGGTTTAGGTACTGCAAAAATTGCCAATCATGATGACGTGCTATTGGCTGAGCGAGAACTGCGTTTGGTGTTCAATGGTGACCGCGTTAAAGTGCGACAAACCTCTGTAGATCGAAAAGGTAAAGCGTGGGGATTTATTACTGAAGTCCTGCAACACCGTGTGAAACAGATTATTGGTAAAGTGTCCATTTATGATGGTGAGTATTTTATTCAACCTGCCAGTCCAAATGCACATCAACCAATTACCCTAGAAAAAGAATTGATCCAGCACGCACAAGTCAAATTGGGTGATTCTGTTCGTGTCGCAATTGATGATTACCCTACGCGTGAAGAATTACCCACAGGTCATATTGTTCAATCTATGGCGGACAAAGCTGATACTGAAATTATTATTCCGCAAACCATTTTAGAATTTGGTTTGCCGTATGAGTTTCCAGAAGAAGTGATCCGTGACGCAGAACACTTTAAAGAGCCAAATGCTCAAGACCGTGAAGGTCGTATTGATTTACGTGATTTAGCCTTAGTCACTATTGACGGCGAAGATGCCCGTGATTTTGACGATGCCGTGTACGCAGAAAAGCGTCCTGGCGGTGGTTACCGTGTTGTGGTTGCAATTGCGGACGTGAGTCATTATGTACGTCCTGACAAACCTTTAGATGAGGAAGCCAAAGAGCGCGGCACTTCGGTGTATTTTCCGCATTTTGTTTTACCCATGTTGCCTGAGGCGCTTTCAAATGGATTGTGTTCGCTCAATCCACATTTAGATCGCCTGTGTATGGTCTGCGACTTAAATTTATCTCGTGCAGGTAAAGTCACAAGTTTCCAGTTTTATCCATCGGTGATGCATTCAAAAGCACGTTTAACCTACACCCAAGTGGCACAATATTTTGATGGCGATAGTGCAGCGATTCCAGAGGATCGTGACGTTCGTAAATCCATTAATACGTTGTTCCAACTTTATCAAGTCCTTAAAGGCTTACGTGCAGAACGTCATGCCATGGAATTCGAAACTGTCGAAACCTATATGACTTTTGATGAACTGGGTGGCATTAAAGAAATTTTACCGCGTTCACGTAATGAAGCGCATAAACTGATTGAAGAATGTATGCTGCTGGCCAATGTAGCAGCAGCTGAATATGCCTTAGAAAATGACATCCCGATGTTGTATCGTGTACATGAACCACCTGAATTTTCACGCATTCAAAAAGTACGTGAATATGTGAAGTTACTGGGTTTACCTTTCCCAGAACAACCCACGCAAAAAGATTACCAGATGGTCATTGAAGCAACGAAAGACCGTATTGATGCACCAAGTATTCATGCAGTCTTATTACGTTCCATGATGCAAGCCTATTACGGCGCAAACAATGCGGGACATTTTGGTTTGGCCTATGATGCCTACACCCACTTTACTTCGCCTATTCGTCGTTACCCTGATTTGTTGTTGCACCGCGCAATTAAAGCACATTTAAAACAAAAGCCGTCCCCTCTTTCAGGAGCCGCTTTAGATGATGCAGGTGAGCATTTTTCACAAACCGAGCGCCGTGCAGATGAAGCATCTCGTTCTGTCACCACTTGGCTAAAATGTCACTATATGCAACAGCATTTAGGTGAAGAATTTGTGGGCATGATCAGCGCAGTGGCTGAGTTTGGTTTGTTCGTGACACTTAAAGACTTATATGTCGATGGCATGATTCATGTGAGTCAATTGGGTGATGACTTCTTTGTTTATGATCAAGCCAGCCAAAGCTTAGTCGGACAAAATCGTGGACAAACTTTTAGTCTGGGTGATGAAGTCAAAATTAAAGTTGCTGCGGTAAATTTAGAAGATCGCAAAATAGATTTTGAATTATTGCAACAGTTGTCTCATGCTGGTCGTGCTATTCGTAGCCGAGCGCCGCGGGTTGTCAAAGCTTCAACTAAAGAAGAAGTGTTTAATCCTCGTGCTAAAGCGGTATTGAGTGAAAATGGTGAACAGCCGATTCGTAAGAAAAAGCCAAAAACCAAAGCCACTTCTGCAGATAAAAAATCTTCAACCAAGTCTGATGGCAAAATTAAAGACAAAGATAAAGTGAAGAAAAAGTCCAAACCCAAAAAGAAAAAATCCAATGCTAAAATAAAGCAGGATTAATGTCGAAATAAAATGAGAGCTTCGGCTCTCATTTTTTTCAATTGTTCATATATGTTGCTATTTACAGACTAAAACCAATATAAACCTTGATTTTCTGAAGTCTAAGCCCTACATCTACTATTAAGTTTATCAATGTTATGGCGTATAGAAATGACTTTAGACAAGGCCACTTTGCCTGTTCCTCAATTTGATCAAATTCAACTTGCCGATTTAAAACAACAAATTGAACAATCTCTTCAACAAGGATTAAATTTTTTAAATAATTTAACAGAAGTTCCTGAAAATATTCAGGCACAGCTTTTAGTCTTAGAACAAGTAGACACTCTCGAAAATAATCTGAGTGAAGTTTGGGGTATTCTCTCTCATCTTAATGCCGTGATGAACAATACAGAAACCCGTGAAGTCTACCAGTCTCTCCTCCCTGCTTTGAGTGAGTACTATACCGAATTGGGTCAACACACGGTGTTGTACCAAACTTTTCAACATGTCCATGATGTGGCTTTATTTGATACCTTGCCGGTTGCACAGCAAAGTGCGATTAAACTTGCACTGCGTGATTTCAAGTTATCGGGTGTGGCTCTAGAGGGAAATGCAAAAAAACGTTATGCAGAGATTTCTGCGCGTTTGTCTCAGCTTGCATCTGATTTTTCCAATCATGTGCTTGATGCGACTCAAGCTTATTTTAAGCCGTTGGCTGAAGCACAATTGCAAGGTCTGCCGCCCAGTAGTATCGAACTGTTAAAACAATATGGACAACAACGTGAACTTGAACAAGCCGTTGCAACTTTAGATATTCCTGCCTATCTTGCGATTATGACCTATGCAGATGATCGCGACTTGCGTGAAGAACTGTATAAAGCATATACCACACGTGCCTCGGATCAATCAGAACATTTAGAATTTGATAATACTTCCGTGATGGAAGAAATTTTAAGTCTTCGTCATGAAATGGCACAACTCTTAGGCTTTAGTCATTACGCTGAGTTTTCATTGGCCAGTAAAATGGCACCGAATGTCGAAGCAGTCAATCAATTCTTAATTGAGCTTGCAGAACATGCACGCGCTCCTGCTACACAAGAAATTGCCGAACTCCATGCCATTGCATCGCAAGATGGCGTTAGCGATTTACAACCTTGGGATACTGGATATTATTCTGAAAAACTCAAAGTTCAACAATTTAATTTATCCCAAGAATCATTAAAACCGTATTTCCCTGCACCTAAAATTTTGCAAGGCTTATTCAGTATTGTAAACCGTTTATACGGGATCAATATCGTCGAACGTAAAGCACCCGTTTGGCATCCTGATGCGCGTTATTTTGAACTTGAAGAGCAAGGCATTGTATTAGGCGGTTTCTATTTCGACCTATTCGCAAGAAGTGGTAAACGTGGTGGTGCATGGATGAGTGGTTTCCGTTCTCGTATGCAAACGGGAAATGGCATACAAAAACCCATTTGCTATATGGTCTGCAATTTCACTCCCGCGGTAGGAACACAGCCTGCATTGCTCACACATGATGAGGTCAATACTTTATTTCATGAATTTGGTCATGGTTTACATCATATGTTGACCGAGGTCGATCAAATTTCAGTGGCGGGTACACATGGTGTAGCTTGGGATGCAGTTGAATTGCCAAGTCAGTTTATGGAATTTTGGACATGGGATCATGATAGTCTTGATCTGCTGAGTGAGCACATCGAAACCCAGCAACATTTACCACAAGATTTACTCAAGGCTTTATTGGACGCCCGCTTCTTTCAGTCTGGAATGCAAACTTTACGTCAAATTGAGTTTGCCTTATTCGACTTGTCTATTCACAAGCACCGTTCTGCTTTAAATGCCGAACAGGTACAGACCACCTTGAATGAGATCCGTCAGAAATATGCCCTTGCTCCAACTGCGCCTTATAACCGTTTCCAACATAGCTTTAGCCATATTTTTGCGGGTGGTTATGCGGCGGGTTACTATTCTTACAAGTGGGCAGAGGTCTTGGCCAGTGATGCTTTTGATCGTTTCGAAGAGGAAGGTGTTTTTAACACACAAACCGGAAAAGAGTTTCGTCAATTTATTCTAGCAGTTGGCGGAAAAGATACAGCACTTGATGCATTTATCAATTTCAGAGGACGAGAACCAAAAATAGATGCGTTATTACGTCATCAAGGTTGGACGAACCCCTCTAAAAACCCTTAAAATAGGCGGCTTAATTGATCAGAAGGTAAGTCAGATGACTATTAAACGTCGTTTCATTGCAGGTGCTAAGTGTCCTAAATGTGAAGCGTTAGATCGAGTGGTCATGCTTATCTCTGGTAATGATGAGTGGATTGAATGCATCGAATGTGGATATAGCGAAAATCGTCCGACCCATATTGATGAACCACAGCTACCAGAAATAGCGGATGAAGTTGGTGTCATTCAATTCAAACCTCGTCAGCCAAAATAATAAAGGTTAAAATAAATGACGTCAGATCAAAGAAATAGTCCTAAGCTTTTAATGGGCATTATTGGAGGCATGGTAGCCATTATTGTGCTTTTTTTTGCCTATCAATGGTTTATGAATTCATCAAGCGAAGTAACAACTGAATCTGAAAGCATCAACTCTACCGTATCCACGCCAGTAAAACCAAGTGAACCTGTTCGCACTCTGGATGAAAAAACCATTCAACTGGTCGACGAAAGCATTTTGAAAACTGCTACTCCAAACGATCCAGCTTTAGCCAAAGAAGAAGTGGCAAAACTTGAAGATATTCAGACTCAATTACATGATCAAGAAAATATACTCAAAGCACAACATAATGATGCAGATCAGCTGATCACGCTAAAAGAAGAGCAAATTAAATTAATTGAAGCGCAATTGGTCCAAAAATAATCCGATGACTACCTTTAAGAGTACTAAAAATAGAAAGTCCTAAAAGTAAAATTTTCAAATCAATTTAGATGAATTTTATCCATTTTTTATTTAAAACACATTTAAATAGGCTCAATTTCATTTATTTTTAATGTGTTTTTAGCTCTTCATCTGAAGTTTATTCAATAAATTTCTATGCTTCTATCATGATGTTAACTCATTAATAATCTATGATTTTTTATTTTTCAATTTCTAGTTCATTTTTGCGAGATAAGAGCTTACTTCTCTCAAGCATGTTCTAAAAATAATCGTTATTTATCGAAGTTCGTGAGCTAAAACTTGATGCCATTAAATTGTCGTAAATGATGATTTAAAAGATAATATGCATAACTAAAAATCCTCACTTTAATTTTCACTTCTTTAAACCATATCTTTTTTCATCCTCATGCAGATTGAATACCAAAGATTCAAATAAAAAAAGCACCCCTTATTGGAGTGCTTTTTCTAAACTAGATTAAGGCTTATTACTGATACCAACCAAACATCTTAAAGAGATAAGGTGCGTAAGTTACAATCAATAATGATGGGAATAACACCATAATCGGTAATAGCCAACGTTCATAACGATAATAGAACTTGTTGTATTTGGCCTTAGCTTCCGCATCTGCTGCGCGAACTTCCGCATCTCCGACCGACATTCGTGTCAATAGATGATTCAGTGCAACAGGTGGCGTAACATAACCTAGCTCAAAAGCAACCAGTACAATCATCCAGAAATGAATTGGATGTATACCGTTTTCATAAGCGACAGGTGCAATTGTTGCTGCAACTAAAATGACCGCACCAAATGGATCAGTGGTCATCCCAATGATCGCCAATAGCAATGCAATAAATGCCAATGAAATATAAATATTACTCAAATGAGTTGGTAATAACTCCACCACTTCACTGCGCTCAATTAGGCCGCCTACACTTGCAGACAATGCCATCAAGATGATAAGTGCACCAATGTGCCCTACAGTTTCAGCTGAAGCAAACCAAAGAGAGTGACGGAAACCGCGTGTTTTCTCTCCGACATGTGGCGTATGTTCACGCATAAAAGTCGATTGCTTTTCATGTTCTAAAGCCAAAGCAGCATGTGCATCAGGCGGTGTCACAAAGCGGTCGCCCCACCACTTGTCAAACATAATATAGGCAATCAAGATAATCGGTAAAATCACAGGTGCTGTGAATTCATCCATTTTGGTATCTAGGCCATACTTGTACAGCCCAATGACAATAATCGTGATCACAATATAAGGAATGACTGGAACCACGGCTTTAAGCATGGCTGGAACAGCAACTTTAGGTGAGTTCACACGGAACCGTGTTTCTGCAAGATAGAGAGATATGCCAAGGAATATAAATGCAGTTAACCAGAATACATAAATACCATGATCAAACAATTCATCAGAAGTTACATGACGACTATCAAGCATTGAAATCAAAATGACCAATAGACATGGTCGAATAACCACACCTAAGGAACCAGACATGGCAGAGACGGCTAAAGCGTATTGACGGCGTGAACCTGAATTCCACACTTCTCTATAAATAATCGCACCCGCCGCAACAACGAAAATTCCCGAAGCACCGGTATAAGCAGTTGGAATAGCAGCAGCAATCAAAATAAGCCAAGTTAAGGTTTCTGGCGCGAGATTCCACGGGCGTAATATACCTAGGAATAAATCCATAACGCGGGTTTGCGTCAGTAACATACCTGCCCAAATGAATAGCGCAAGATTTAAGAAAATACCTGAGAATTCAACCAGAATTCCAAGATAAATCCCTTGACCCATCGGGTAATCCATCACAAAGGTAAAGACTAGACCCGTCACCAATGCCATATAAGCATATAAAGGAACACTGAGTAAGGCTAGGCCAATATTGCCTTTACCTTCTTGTTGGACCACTGGTGGCTTAAATAATTGAACCAAACTGATCAAGGTCAAAGTAACAAACAGGAAAATCCATAACCAATAGACCACTAAGGTTTCATAGGTTGAGGTGACCCCTGAATTAATAATTGAGTGATATTGGCTAAGTACCGATCCTGTCAATAAACCATTCGCCAGCAGCATAAAGAATGCATAAACGCGATAATCTAATTTGGTTGTCGGTGCTCGCAGACCAATATGATGGAACTTCACTGATGCGGTAATGGCAGCAACCACGACCATCAACAATAAAATAATGACACGGTTTTCTGTACCAAATTTAAATACACCAAAAAATGATGTTTCAATGGTACGGTAAGTTCTTAAACTTGGATGATCATCTATATATTTAATAGCTTTATCATAGAATTGATATTTTTCTTCACATTGCTGTTGCCCAGCCAATACAGAAGCACGAACATCAGCTTCTGACGTTGTCCCAAAAATATCAGCAAACTCGTCATTGGCATTGGTTTTCATTTGCTGTTGTACTTGGGCATCTATATTTGGATGGCGGTCACAACTGGGTTGAGTAGGTTCGGCACGTAGAAAAGAATATTGCATCCCAACGGCTTCATTACCATACAAACGCTCCCCTCCACGCAATAACTGACCATGAATCATCTCACCCGTACCAATGATGAGTGTCAATAAAAGTAGCAGTAGAATGACAAAAGTAGAAAACCACTCTATCCATATATAACGTAACAGACCTAATCCTGATCTGTTATTTTCCTCATTTTGCATGTGCATTCCTATTTTTTATTTTGGTCGTTACCACGCGTCCAGTACAACCAATTTTCCTTTCGAGATGAAAAAACCCTTTTCTATCCAATCCCTTTATTGTTATGGATAAATTTGCACCAATATAGTTGAAATAAAAATGACAACATCATTTTTCTTTTGTGTTTTAAAGGTCAATCTAATTTTCTTTTAAAATATATTTCCAGCAGATATAAACTATTGCGATTACAACTCCACCAATGACACCCAATAAATGCGCTTCAACCAGTACAGGACTACCAATGAGCTCAGCTGTTCCAACACTGCCCATCGTATTTTCCCAAATCAGCTTAGCTAAAATTAAAGCCAAAACCCCTGCTGCAAAAGGACGTTCCTTTCGATCAAGCAAATGTACACCAGCAACTGCAACATATGCACCATGCAATACACCAGACAAACCAGCATATGCTTCAATATTTGGATAAAAATAGTAAAAACTGATACTAATCAAAACAGGTAATAAGAAAAGCAACGCAGTAAAATGCCAAATTTTAACTTTAGGAAAAATAAAAGGTAAGCAGCAAAAAGCCATCATATTGAGTACATAATGCATCCAGCCTACATGCACCCAATGCGCAGTCCATAAACGCCAAAACTCGTCAAATAAACTAGCTCTCCAATAAATAAATAAGTCTGCAAAAACCTGAAGACATGCTGAAAATGACACCACAAATGCAATAAAAACAATTTTTCGTAAAAGCATTGGATCTTTCATTGGCATGTCCTCCAGTTAAAAAATGATGGATTCATCTCATAAATCCATCATTAAAGGTCATTAGAAGAATATTTTAATTGTTCTGCACTTCGGGTTGAGCTTCTTCGCCTTCACTAAACAACTCATCTAATTCTGAGGTGTTTTCTTCTTCATCCCAAAAACGTTCCATACCGCTATCACTTGTGCGTACACCTGTATGCTCTGTCCAGTAACGATCTGAAATTCCTTGAACCATATTTTTGGCCATACTATCAATCAATTTAAATTGCGGATTGACAGGTTTTTCTTCAGAGCGTGAAGCTGCAAATGTTTTAAGTGCATCACGAATTTTGGCATCGTCACCACTTGCTTGTGCAGCAACTGCATATAAAGCATGAGATAAACGTACACCTTTTTGCTCGCCCAATTGAATAGACTGTTTTAAGGTTTGATAAGGATCTGGCTTACCATCACCTGCCCCTGGTAACAATGTCCAAATCACAGCACGTGTCGCATTCGGTGCACCCCAGAATTTGGCATTATCCAAACAGGTCATACCACGCTCAACCACAGCCGCAATATCTTTTGGAACATTAACTGCACCACCTGAATTGATGTCATTGGTCATAGCCTGTAGACCACTCAATAAACCCATCAGATAAACGGTTTGATCCAAATCATTTTTCATTTTTGGACATTCTTCGCCCAATTTGTATTTATATTTTTTTTCCCAACGTTTTTCAAACAGTTGATAACCAGCATACTGGCGTTGTGCAGCAATTGCAGCCCATCTTTTTTGTTCAATACGTGCATCTTGCGCTTCTGTTACTTGGCCTGCTTTCGCTGCACGCAAATAACGCAGTTCAGATTCGAGTGCCTGATTTTCTGCACAAATACCAGATGAAGCATAAAGTAAAACAGCAATACGTGTTGGATCTGCCCCCATATCTTTGGTTGCCATAATCGCTGGCGTTAAAGCCGTGCCCGAACTACACGCCATTTCTGCATCATCCATGGCTAAAATAGGGGGAACAATATGTTTTTCACTAAATCCAATTGCAATATTTGCTCCTGATTTGACCACTTGAGAGCAACCTGAGAATAAAGTACTTGCAACTGTAATAATTGCCACACCTTGGCATATTTTTTGGACTTTCGACATTTTCCTGTCCTCTATAATTGTGTTTATGTCCATAATCACTAAACATATCAGATGCTAAATCTGAATAAAAGAGTATTCACTCTCATTGGATCTGATACTTTGCCACGGAATGAGATCAAGCAAATTGACTGCATCTAGGAAAGTTTGAAATTTTAGGCAAAAAAAAGTAGCATTGCGACGGTTCGGCACATGCTACTTATTAAGGGTTTAAAGCCTAATGGCTTTTTTGTCTTACAAACTGATCCTTCAGCACTGTTCCTAGTCGTCCAATAACAATCGCTAAAACAATTGCTACCACCAGAAACATCCAAGTTGGAATCATCATCATGATTTCCTCATTTGCTGTGGGTAAAGCTAATGTACATTTAAGCAAGCGATTTGGAAGACAAAATTGTCTAACAATAGAAATATTTCAGAATTTTCTCGTTATCTTGTCTTACACAAATGTGGATATTTTTTTCAATCTATTGATTAATAATATTTTAATTAGATTTAAACCAAGTAAATTGTCAAACAATTACAGCAATTGAGCAAGTTTTTTTAATGCTTTCCATTCTAATCGCGGCAATTGATCTCTCCAAATCACCAGAGAGTTGTGCTGTCCTTTTTGAAAATGAACCACGATATACAGTTGATGATCGACCAAATGATGAATCATCACCTTCTGCACAACCGACTGGTCTGTCTTTAAAAGTGACCACTCTTGTGCTTGTAAATGTTCAAAATATAACGTACGAGGTGCTTTTAATAAAAAGAAGTAACCAATAAAAGCCAAGATGCAACACAACAACCAGAGCCATATCGATAATGTTTGCTGCAATACAATCAAGAATA
Organism: Acinetobacter albensis; assembly: GCF_900095025.1. Taxonomy (GTDB): domain Bacteria; phylum Pseudomonadota; class Gammaproteobacteria; order Pseudomonadales; family Moraxellaceae; genus Acinetobacter; species Acinetobacter albensis. The sequence goes on from NZ_FMBK01000004.1 coordinate 34,115, forward strand.
AGATAAAAAAACTACACTGAAACACAATCGCTAAACAACTGCGCTTCAGATGAAATGACTGATTAGCCATGCACGTAATGCTTCAATTTTATAATTAAAGTTTTCATTTCAGGGCGAGGCGGCTCAGAAACTTCCATGAACCAATCAAGTAAATCTGGATCTTCTTGATCGACTAAAGCCGCAAAAATTTCTTTTTCTGCAGAATCTGCAAGCAAATAATAATTTTTTACATAAGGATCAAAATACACATCAATTTCTTTTAAACCACGACGTGCACGATAAATTACTTTACGTTCTTCCAAGCTGATTTCTTCAGTCATAACATCTCTTATTAATGGGTGAAAATTTTTTCTAGTTTACCTGATCGAAAATAAAAAATGGATTCATTTAGTTCAATTGACCAAATTCATCATTCAGCTTCATTCTTTGAGCATTCATCCTATTGTTGTCACTCAACAGATCTTTTATTTTCATTAAGAAACTTATTTTTATAAATGGATATAAAAAATGCAATCTGGAGCTATTCGCCCATTAACCAATATGCTACCACGTAACTTATTTTCTGAAGAACATGATGCTTTTCGTGAAACTGTACGTAAGTTTTATGAAAAAGAAGTGATTCCCAATATTGAAAAATATGAGAAACAGCAACATGTTGATCGTGATTTATGGAACAAAGCAGGTGATTTGGGCTTACTGTGTGCCACGATGCCTGAAGAATATGGAGGTTATGGGGTAAATCGTCTTTATAGTATGATTCTGATTGAAGAACAAGCCTATGCCATGGATTCTAGTACGGGCTTTTCACTACATTCTGACATCGTAGCGAATTATATTCATAATTTCGGCAACCATGAGCAAAAACAAAAATGGTTAACACAAATGGCATCTGGAGAAACTGTCACAGCCATTGCCATGACAGAACCGGGAACAGGGTCAGATTTACAAGCAGTTCGCACGACTGCTGTTTTGGATGGTGATGAATATATTATTAATGGTTCTAAAATCTTCATTACCAATGGCTATTTATGCGACATGGTCATTGTGGTTTGTAAAACAGGCCAAGAAGATAAAGGTTCGGCTAACTTATCTCTCATTATTGTAGAAGCTGACCGCGTTGGATTTAGCAAGGGTAAACCTCTAAATAAAATTGGTATGAAAGGTCAAGATACTTGCGAATTATTCTTTAATGATGTGCGGGTGCCCAAAGCTAATCTTTTAGGTATGGAAGGCATGGGGTTTATGATGCTGATGAAAGAATTGGCTTGGGAACGCATGTTGGTGGCTATTATCTGTCAAGCAGGTGCTGAAGCTGCATTCGCACATACAGTTCAATACACCAAAGATCGCAAAGCTTTTGGAAAATCGATCTCATCTTTTCAAAACACACGATTTAAACTTGCAGAATTACGTACAGAAATCGATTTTTGCCGTAGTTATTTAGATCGGTGTATGGAATTACAATTAGATGAAAATTTAGGTATTGATGCGGCAGCAGCGGCAAAATATAAAATTTCTGATATGTTTTCTAAAGTTGTTGATGAATGCCTACAACTCCATGGTGGCTATGGTTACATGATGGAATATCCAATTGCACGTGCTTATATCGATAATCGAGCTAACCGTATTTATGCAGGTACCAATGAAATTATGAAAGAGTTGATTTCCCGCTCACTTTAGAACGACGATATAAATAAAAAGGAGCATATGCTCCTTTTTATTTATATCTTAAACGCTCAATCAAGAGACCAGTTGAGGCTTACGAGGCTCTTCCTCTACTCGCTTTTCAAATTTGAGTACAGGATCATTGAATTTAGCTTGTTTCAATTCTTTCCGATCCGCCAAATAGTTATTGGTGATATTCCATGGCGCATGCTTACCTTGTTTAGGCATGACATTTGCTGCACGTGCAATATAACCCGAAGATAAATTACCCATCACAGTATCATCCATCAATTCTTTTTGGTCACCCTGTGCAATCACTTCAGCATAGCCATTTTTATCCATATGATTAATTAGACGACAAATATAATCCGCTGCAATATCCACTTTTAAAGTCCAAGAAGCATTGATATAGCCAATAATCATGGCCATATTTGGCACATCACTCACCATAATTCCTTGGTAGAGCATATGTTTGGAAGTATCTATCGGTTGATGATCAATTGTCGCTTTCATTCCACCTAAAATTTGAATTTCTAATCCTGTAGCAGAAATAATAATATCCGCCTCTAAATGCTGACCTGATTGCAGTAAAATTCCTGTTTCTGTGAAATGATCAATTTGATCTGTGGCGACACTTGCTTGACCAGAACGCAAAATCTTAAATAGATCTCCATCAGGAACAACACAAAGACGCTGATCCCATGGATTATATGTTGGGGTAAAGTGCTTCATATCCACTTTACCTTTTAATTGCATTTCAATCGACTTTAATAACAGTTTACGCAATAGTTTAGGTTGCTTCTGTGCAAGTGCATAGATACCTCGCTGTACACCGATATTACGGGCTCGGGTCAATTTATAGGCCAAGTCTTCAGGCAGTACTTTACGCATTTTATCGTAAACAAAATCGATAGAAGGCACTGAAGCAATATAGGTCGGTGAGCGTTGTAACATGGTGACATGTTTAGCTCCACCTTTGACCATTGCAGGAACTAAAGTAATCGCTGTTGCCCCACTGCCAATAATGACCACTTTTTTACCACTGTAATCAAAATTTTCTGGCCAATGTTGTGGGTGAATGATTTGACCTTTAAAGGCTTCTTGATTTGGAAAATCAGGTTGAAAGCCATGATCATAATTATAATACCCAGTACAACCCAATACAAAATTGGCAATCCAAATCTGTTGTTTTTGTTGTTGATCTTCAATTTTAACCAACCACTTTTTAAGTGATGAATCATAATTTGCACTGATGACACGATGTTTAAAATGAATTTTATTTTTGAGCTGATATTCATCAACAACTTCTGATAAATAATTTTTAATGGCTGAACCATCTGCCAAAACATTACTTTTTTGCCATGGTTTAAAATTATAACCAAAAGTGGACATATCTGAATCAGAACGAATCCCTGGGTATTTGAATAAATCCCATGTTCCACCAAAACTTTCCCGACGTTCAATAATATCAAATTGACGTTGCGGACAAATTTTTGAAAGATGTGCAGCTAAGCCGAGACCTGAAATGCCTGCACCTATAATCAAAATATCAACATGCTTTTCCATTTTGTTTTTATTACCTTGTTTGAACTTTATTTTATTAAAGCATAAATCTGACAATACTCAATGTCAAGTTTAAAGAAATCTAATAAAATTTATATCAATTGAGGACAAAATGATTAATTGTCTAACAATCAGACATAAAAAAGACCAGTGAAACACTGGTCTTTTTTGAACAACTGAACAGATCTGTACGAAATTATTTAACTTCGCGATCTACAAGTTCAACGTAAGCCATCGGCGCAGCATCACCTGCACGGAAGCCCGCTTTAAGAACACGTAGATAACCGCCGTTACGTTCTTTGTAACGAGGGCCAAGAACGGTAAATAATTTACCAACAGTTGCTGCTGAACGAGTACGAGCAAACGCTAAACGACGGTTTGCAACAGTATCGTTTTTAGCTAAAGTGATTAAAGGCTCAGCTACACGACGTAACTCTTTTGCTTTAGGCACAGTTGTTTTAATCAACTCGTGCTCAAACAAAGAATTCGCCATGTTTTGAAACATCGCTTTACGATGGCTGCTTGTACGGCCTAATTTCACACCACTATTACGATGACGCATGGTGATAGTCCTACTTAATTAACGGCTGCGATAGGCAAAACGATCGTCCATACGTAAACTAGCTGGTGGCCAGTTTTCTAAACGCATGCCGAGTTGTAAGCCTTTTGAAGCCAGAACATCTTTGATTTCAGTTAACGATTTTTTACCTAAGTTAGGAGTTTTTAATAACTCTACTTCAGTACGTTGAACCAAATCACCGATGTAGTAAATATTTTCTGCTTTCAAACAGTTAGCAGAACGAACAGTAAGCTCTAGATCATCTACTGGACGAAGCAAAATTGGATCCACTTCTTCGCGAGGTTCTTGAGCAACAGGAGCTTGATCTTTCTGAAGATCAACAAAAATTGCAATTTGTTGTTGCAAGATTGTTGCCGCTTTGCGGATTGCTTCTTCAGGATCAACTGTACCATTGGTCTCAAGATCAATGATCAATTTATCAAGGTCAGTACGTTGTTCTACACGCGCATTTTCAACGGTATAAGACACACGTTTGATCGGGCTATAAGAAGCATCTAACTGTAAACGACCCACTGGGCGAGTTTCGCCTTCTGGGAAACGTGAGTCAGATGTCTCATAACCACGGCCTTGAGAAACTTTCAGGCGCATTTTTAGTGAGCCTGAAGCACTTAATGTGCCAATCAAATGCTCAGGGTTTACCACTTCAACATTATGAGGTAAACGAAGATCAGCGGCTGTTACATCACCAGGACCTTGTTTCTCTAATGTCAAATATGCTTCGTTTTGATCGAACAGCTTAATCGACAATCCTTTTAGGTTCAGCAAGAGCTCGACGATGTCCTGCTGCAAGCCTTCTAAGGTACTGTACTCATGCTCGACCCCTTCTATTTCAACTTCAACCACAGCAGCGCCAGGTAAAGAAGAAAGAAGGATACGACGTAAAGCATTACCCAGAGTATGACCGAAGCCACGCTCTAATGGTTCTAGAATCACTTTTGCCGAGGTCCCGCTAGCCGCTTCGACCTTAATCGCTTGCGGAGTTAGAAACTCATTTGCAGTACGCGTCATTATTGCTACCTCAAGGATTATTTAGAATACAATTCTACAATCAAGCTTTCGTTGATTTCAGCAGGTAAATCAGAACGATCCGGTGCAGCTTTGTACGTACCTTCCAACTTAGAATGATCAACTTCCATCCAAGAAGGAATACCACGTTGAGTTGCTAACTCGATTGCGCCTTTAATACGCAATTGTTGTTTAGCACCTTCGTGAACTGCAACCACGTCACCCGCTTTAACTTGGATTGACGCGATGTTAACGCGACGACCATTTAAAGTGATTGAACGGTGAGATACAAGCTGACGAGCTTCTGCACGTGTAGAACCAAAACCCATGCGATAAACGACGTTATCAAGACGGCTTTCAAGCAATTTCAACAAGTTTTCACCTGTTGCGCCTTTAACACGAGCAGCTTCTTTATAGTAATTACTAAATTGACGTTCTAAAACACCATACGTACGACGTACTTTTTGTTTTTCACGTAATTGTAGTGAGTACTCAGATTGTTTACTACCACGAGCTCCACCGTGTTGGCCAGGAGCTTTCGCATGTTTTTTTGTCTTAACATCAAACGGTTTAACGCCTGATTTAAGTTGCAGGTCTGTCCCTTCGCGGCGAGAGAGTTTGCATTTTGGACCAATATAACGAGCCATGAATGATTCTCCTTAGACGCGACGTTTTTTAGGTGGACGACAACCGTTGTGCGGGATTGGCGTCACATCGGTAATGCTGTTAATTTTATAACCCACTGCACCTAAAGCACGAACCGCAGATTCACGACCAGGACCAGGACCTTTTACAAGGACGTCCAAGTTTTTCAAACCATAATCTAAAGCAGCTTTACCAGCAACTTCAGCAGCTACCTGAGCAGCAAACGGTGTTGATTTACGTGATCCACGGAAGCCTTGTCCACCTGAGGTGGCCCAAGCCAATGCATTACCTTGACGATCGGTAATAGTCACAATGGTGTTATTAAAAGAAGCGTGAATGTGTGCGACACCTTCAGAGACGGTACGAGTGACCTTCTTGCGTGCGCGAGTATCTTTAGCCATCTTTTAGCTTCCAGAAATCTTATTTCTTAATAGGTTTGCGCGGACCTTTACGGGTACGTGCGTTAGTTTTGGTGCGTTGTCCACGGACAGGCAAGCTGCGACGATGACGAAGACCACGATAGCAGCCTAAATCCATTAAACGTTTAATGTTCATGGAAATTTCGCGACGTAAATCACCTTCGGTCGGAACCTTGGTAATTTCTGCACGAATCGCATCAAGTTGAGCATCATCCAATTCACGAATCTTAGTTGTAGTCGGAATACCAACAGCCGCTAAGATGTTCTTAGCAGTATGGCGACCAATACCAAAAATATACGTGAGGGAGATAACAGCATGCTTGTTATCCGGAATGTTTACACCGGCAATACGAGCCATTCACTTTCTCCAAAAAGGCGGTAGAGATAATCAACCGCCCGACAAAAACCTTGAGGGGCGGATATTAACCTAATTCACCTACTGAAATCAACAGGTCTTGATTAGATTAACCTTGACGCTGCTTATGACGAGGTTCAGCGCTACAAATCACGCGGATAACCCCATTACGACGGATAACTTTGCAGCTACCACAAATTTTTTTTACAGAAGCTTGTACTTTCATGATGAAACCTCAAGTGCGCTTATCCCTTAGGATGAGCAGTCGTTTTTCTCATTAACGTTTGATTATCATATTGGTGTGAAGTCAGATGTGCTTGAAGCTGAGCCATAAAGTCCATCACGACTACCACAACGATGAGTAAAGAGGTACCACCCAAAGAGAATGGAATACCAAATGAACTCTGTAATACCATCGGCATTAAACAAATCACTGTGATATAAATCGCGCCAATAAAGGTCAAACGATTAAGAATATGATCTAAGTAACGAGCAGTTTGCTCACCTGGTCGAATTCCAGGCACATAAGCTCCGCTGCGTTTCAAGTTCTCTGAAACTTCTTTCGGACTAAATACCAGTGCCGTATAGAAGTAGCAGAAAAAGATAATTAACGCACCAAAGAGCACCAAATACAACGGCTGTCCAGGCGACAATACCAATGCCAAGTCTTGCAGACTTCGCTTGACAATCCCTGCACTCGGATCAGAACTTCCCACCCATTGACCTAAGCTCGCGGGGAACAAAAGCAATGAACTTGCAAAAATTGCGGGAATCACACCGGCCATATTAATTTTTAATGGCAAATGTGTCTGCTGTGCAGTAAATACACGACGACCTTGTTGTTTTTGAGCGTAATTGACTGGTATACGACGTTGTGCTTTTTCAATAAACACAATCGCTGCTAATACACCAATAGATAGAAGACCAAATACTACCAAGCCGATAAGACTGGTTTGGCCATTATCTACAGATGATAAAGACTGCATAATTAAATTTGGCAATCCTGCAACAATACCCGCGAAAATGATCATGGATATACCATTACCCACTCCACGTTCAGTAATTTGCTCACCTAACCACATTAAGAACATGGTACCTGCAACCAGTGAAGTTACTGCAGGAATATAAAAAGCAAGACCAGCAGTCAAAGTAATACCTTGACTAATAAGTCCTGCGCACATTCCAACAGACTGTACTAATGCAAGTAACAATGTGCCTTGTCGCGTATATTGATTAATCTTACGCTTACCCTGCTCGCCTTCTTTCTTTAAAGCTTCTAGCGAAGGAACAACCGTCGACATTAACTGCACAATAATTGAAGCAGAAATGTAAGGCATAATCCCTAAAGCAAGGATGGACATTCGCTCTAATGCACCACCCGAAAACATATTAAACAAACCAAGGATCGTGCCCTGGTTTGCATTAAAAAGGTTTTCAAGTGCGGCATTATTAATGCCTGGTACTGGAATATGTGCCCCTAGTCGAAAGACCATCAACGCCCCAATCAGGAACATCATTCGGCGAATAATTTCACGATATTTCACATGAAATGGCTGCCCTTTCATCATGTTAACATGACCTGAAGAACTAGGAGACATAGACACTAGCGATTACTCCTCGACTTTGCCGCCAGCAGCTTCAACAGCAGCTTTAGCGCCTTTAGTCAATGCAACACCTTGAACAGTGAATGCACGAGTAATTTCACCAGAAAGTACGATACGAGCACGAATCATATCTTTACGTACAACATTCGCTGCTTTTAAAGTTTCAAGTGAAACAACATCACCTTCAACTTTAGCAAGCTCTGACAAACGTACTTCAGCAGTTTTTAAAGCAATTTGGCTCGTAAAACCGAATTTAGGCAAACGACGATATAACGCAGTTTGACCACCTTCAAATCCTGGACGAGTACCACCGCTTTTACGTGAATTCTGACCTTTAACACCACGGCCACCAGTCTTACCAACGCCCGAACCAATACCACGGCCTAGACGAAGATTATCACGTTTTGCACCTTCAGCAGGTGCAAGCTCATTTAAACGCAGAGTCATGGCTTATTCCTCTACACTAACCATATAGTAAACTTTGTTGACCATACCACGGTTAGAAGGTGTATCTTGAACTTCTACAGTATGACCAATACGACGCAGACCTAGACCTTGTAGGCAAAGTTTGTGATTTTTCAAACGATGCGAAGAAGATTTAGTCTGGGTAACTTTAATCGTTTTCATGATTGATTACCCTTGAATTTGTGCTACTGAAAGACCACGTTTCGCAGCGACTTTCTCAGGAGAAGTCATATCACGCAAACCTTTAAAAGTTGCGTTAACTACGTTAGCAGCATTTGTAGAACCATAACATTTTGTTAATACGTTACGTACACCAACAGCCTCTAAAACTGCGCGCATAGCACCACCAGCGATTACACCAGTACCTTCAGATGCAGGCTGCATGTAAACACGGCTTGCACCATGACGAGCATTAATAGGGTGTTGAACAGTACCGTCAACAAGCTCAACAGTAATCATGTTGCGACGAGCAGCTTCAAGTGCTTTAGAAATAGCAGCTGGAACTTCACGCGCTTTACCACGACCAAAACCTACGCGACCATTACCATCACCTACCACAGTCAATGCTGTGAAAGAAAAGATACGACCACCTTTAACAACTTTGGCTACACGATCAACGGCAACCAGCTTTTCAACAAGACCTTCGTTTTGTTCAACTTTAGCCATGATTAGAACTCCAAGCCGTTTTCACGAGCAGCATCAGCCAAGGCTTTGATACGACCATGATATTTAAAACCAGAACGGTCAAATGCAACTTTAGTAACACCAGCTGCTTTAGCGCGTTCTGCGATTAGAGCACCTACTTTAGTTGCTGCATCAACGTTACCAGTTGTACCAGCACGTAAAGTAGCATCTAAAGTCGAAGCTTGCGCTAAAACTTTGCCACCATCTGCTGAGATAACTTGTGCATAGATGTGACGCGGAGTGCGGTTTACACACAAGCGAGTCGCACCCAATGCACGGATGTGCAAGCGTGTGCTTTTCGCACGACGCAAACGGGATTGTTTCTTTTCGTTCATAAGAACCTCGCGCCTTATTTCTTCTTAGCTTCTTTACGAAGAACAACTTCATCCGAATAACGAACACCTTTACCTTTATAAGGCTCTGGTTCACGATATGAACGGATATCTGCAGCTACTTGACCCAACATATGTTTGCTTGCTGATTTCAAAATGATTTCAGTAGCTGTTGGAGTTTCAGCAGTTACACCTTCAGGAAGTTTGTAATCGATAGGGTGTGAATAACCAAGGTTAAGGTGAACAACATCACCTTTAACCGCAGCTTTATAACCAACACCGATTAGTTGTAACTTACGTTCGAAGCCTTCACTAACACCCTTAACAAGGTTGTTAAGAACAGCGCGAGCTGTACCAGCTTGCATCCAAGCGTCTTTCGACTCTTTAACTGGAGCAACTTGAAGATTACCTTCTTCCTGTTTAAGCTCGACCAGCGCATGCAGGTTGAAAGACAAAGTACCTTTGCTGCCTTTCACTTCGACCTGCCGGCCGTTCTGAGTAACTGTTACGCCGTTAGGCACAGTTACTGGGGCTTTAGCCACACGAGACATGAGGAATCACCTATTAAGAAACAAAAGCAATAACTTCACCACCGATGCCCGCAGCACGTGCAGCGCGATCAGTCATGATGCCTTTGCTTGTAGAAACAATTGCAATACCTAAACCTTGCTTAACGCTTGGAAGTGCATCTTTACCGCGATATTGACGTAAACCTGGACGGCTTACGCGTTTCACAGTTTCGATAACTGGTTTGCCTTCAAAATATTTTAACGTAATCGTTAAAGTTGCCTTACCTTCAGCATCAGCAACTTCTACGTTAGAAATATAACCCTCTTGTTGAAGAACGTTAGCAATAGCTACCTTCAACTTAGAGTTGGGCATAGAAACGGTCTGTTTCTTTGCCATTTGTGCGTTACGAACACGGGTTAACATGTCGGCAACGGTATCTTGCATACTCATTTATAGTCGCTCCTTACCAGCTTGCCTTAACAACGCCCGGTACATCACCTTGCATTACTGTTTCACGTAGTTTGTTACGGCTTAGACCGAACTTACGGAAGTAACCATGAGGACGACCAGTTAAACCACAACGGTTACGAAGACGTACTGGAGACGCATTACGTGGTAATGCTTGTAACTTCAAAGTCGCTTCAAAACGCTCTTCGTCAGTTGCATTTACATTTGCAATCGTTGCTTTTAACTCAGCACGTTTTGCAGCAAATTTAGCAACTGTCTTTTCGCGTTTTAATTCGCGATTAATCATACTTCTCTTAGCCATATCGACCTCTTATTTGAACGGGAAGCCGAATGCACGCATAAGCGCACGGCCTTCGTCATCAGTACGAGCAGTCGTAGTAATGGTAATATCCATACCACGAATACGATCAATCTTATCGAAATCGATTTCAGGGAACATGATTTGTTCCTTCAAACCCATCGAATAGTTACCACGACCATCAAACGACTTCGCAGAAAAACCGCGGAAGTCACGAATACGTGGGATTGCGATCGCGATCAAACGGTCTAAGAATTCGTACATACGTTCGCCGCGTAAAGTAACTTTACAACCGATCGGCCAACCATCACGGATTTTAAAACCCGCAATCGATTTACGCGCTAATGTAAGAACTGGCTTTTGACCTGCAATTGCTTGCATATCAGAAAGAGCGCCATCTAACAATTTCTTGTCAGCTGATGCAGCACCAACGCCCATATTAATGGTAATTTTGGTAATGCGAGGAATTTCCATCACATTCTTAACGCCCAATTGCTCTAATAACTGAGCTTTAAGTTCGTCGTTATAACGTGTTTTAAGTCTGGCCATAGCCTAGTTCAACCTATTACTTCGCTACCGCCACTGATTCACCATTTGATTTGAATACGCGAGTTTTCACGCCTTCAGCATCAACTTGGTAACCAACACGGTCAGCCTTTTGGGTTGTAGCATTAAAAATTGCCACGTTTGAGATATGAAGCGTAGCTTCCTGAGTTACGATGCTGCCTTCAGCGCCAGTAGCTCGGTTCGGCTTTTGATGCTTCTTCACCAAATTAAGGCCTTCAACCTTAACTCGATCATTTGAAACAGACAAAACAGTTCCCTGTTTGCCTTTTTCTTTACCTGCGATCACAATAATTTGATCGCCTTTTTTAATCTTAGCCATGAGTGCCTCTTATAGAACTTCAGGAGCCAATGAAATGATTTTCATGAACTGTTCGGTACGAAGTTCACGAGTCACTGGTCCGAAAATACGAGTTGCAATCGGCGCTTTGTTGTTGTTCAAAATAACAGCAGCGTTATCATCGAAACGAATAACTGAACCATCTGAACGACGGATGCCGAATTTTGTACGTACAACTACAGCATTCATTACGTCGCCTTTTTTAACACGGCCACGCGGAATTGCTTCTTTTACAGTAACTTTAATAATATCGCCAACAGAAGCATAACGACGGTGTGAACCACCTAGTACTTTAATACATTGTACGCGGCGAGCACCACTGTTGTCTGCTACGTCGAGCATACTTTCGGTTTGAATCATTGCCCTACTCCAAAACCGAGCATCACCGGTCACAATTTCGAAAGGCTCAAAGAGTACTCGAAATTAACCGATGATGCAACAAGAACGTCTAATTACTCAGCAGCAGCTTCAATAACTTCCACTAAAGTCCAAGCTTTAGTTTTAGAAATTGGGCGGCTTTCTTTAATGGTTACAACATCGCCAGTTTTAGCAGTGTTATTCTCATCATGAGCGTGTAATTTAGTTGAACGGCGGATTGATTTGCCATACAACGGGTGTTGAACGCGGCGTTCAATAAGCACAACAATAGACTTGTCCATTTTGTCGCTTACGACCTTGCCGGTTAACGTGCGAACTGTTTGTTCACTCATTGTCCGTTCCCCTGTTTTTCGGTAAGGAGTGTCTTGATGCGAGCAATAGTTTTACGAGTAAGCGCAACTTCATGCGATTTACCCAATTGACCAGTTGCTTTCGCCATACGAAGACGGAATTGGTTAAGCTGTTGCTCATCAAGCAAAGCTGTCAACTCTTCTACCGATTTTTCACGTAGATCATTAGTTTTCATTACATTACCGTCCGAGTCACGATAGTGGTTTTAAACGGAAGCTTCGCAGCAGCAAGCGTAAATGCTTCACGCGCTAACTCTTCGCTTACACCATCCATTTCGTACAAGATTTTACCTGGTTTGATTTGGCAAACCCAGTATTCCACAGAACCTTTACCTTTACCCATACGTACTTCTAATGGTTTTTGAGTAATTGGTTTATCTGGGAAAACACGGATAAAGATCTTACCACCACGTTTTACACGACGGCTAATTGTACGACGCGCAGCTTCAATTTGACGCGCAGTCATTTGACCACGTTCAACTGCTTTAAGCGCAATAGAACCAAAAGATACAGTGCTACCACGATGCGCTAGACCAGTGTTACGGCCTTTTTGTACCTTACGGAATTTAGTACGTTTAGGTTGCAACATGGATTATTCTCCTTTTTCAGCAGAACGATCATTGCGACGACCACGACGCTCTTGACCTTCACCACGACCGCGACCACGTTTAGCTGGACGATCTTCAGCAGGAGCAGGGTTCATGACTTGTTTCATGCCACCTAAAATCTCGCCACGGAAAATCCAAACTTTAACGCCAATCGTACCGTAAGTTGTTTCAGCACGCATAGTAGAGTAGTCGATGTCTGCACGAAGTGTATGTAAAGGTACACGACCTTCACGATACCATTCAGTACGCGCAATCTCTGCACCACCTAAACGACCAGAAACTTCAACTTTGATACCTTTAGCACCAGCACGCATTGAGTTTTGAACCGCACGCTTCATAGCACGACGGAACATTACACGTTTCTCTAATTGAGAAGCAATTGCTTCAGCAACTAGACGAGCGTCTAAATCTGGGCGATCAATTTCGTTGATACTTACTTGTGCAGGAACACCCATAATAGATGTTAATTCACGCTGTAGTTTCTCAATGTCTTCGCCTTTTTTACCGATTACGATACCAGGACGAGCAGTGCTAATAGTAATTTTAGCAGCACCTGTTGGACGTTCGATAAGAATTTTGCTGATCATCGCATTTTTAAGTTTTTTAGTTAAAAACTCACGAACTTGAAGATCTTTAAGCAAATATTCAGCGTATTGTTTCGGACTCGCATACCAGTTAGCGTTATGACGTTTCACAACACCTAGGCGGATACCGATTGGATGAACCTTCTGACCCATATCAAACCCCTACCTTAACGGTGATGTGACAAGTACGCTTAGTAATACGATCTGCACGGCCTTTGGCACGTGGCATAATACGTTTCAGGCTAACGCCCTCATCAACGTAGATCGTAGAAACTTTAAGGTCGTCTACATCTAAACTGTTATTGTGTTCAGCGTTTGCAACTGCAGATTCCAATGCTTTTTTCACTATCGCTGCAGCTTTTTTATTGCTGAAGTTCAAGATATTTAAAGCGTGGGCAATAGATTTGCCACGGATTAAATCTGCAACCAAACGTGCTTTTTGTGCCGAGATAGCGGCACCGCGTAACTTAGCAGTAACTTCCATCATAGCACCTTAACGTTTAGATTTCTTATCAACACCGTGACCACGATAGGTACGAGTTGGCGCGAATTCACCGAGTTTATGACCAACCATATGCTCAGATACAATTACCGGAACATGGTTACGACCATTATGAACAGAAATTGTTAAACCAACAAAATCTGGGAGTATCATCGAACGACGCGACCAAGTTTTGATCGGCTTACGGTTATTAGCCGCGATAGCCGCTTCAACCTTAGCGAACAAGTGCGCATCGACGAATGGGCCTTTTTTCAGAGAACGAGGCATTGTCAGATTCCTTTACTTGTTACTTAACGCGACGGTCGCGAATAATCATCTTAGTCGTACGCTTGTTGGTACGTGTCTTGTACCCTTTCGCTTTTTGACCCCATGGGCTTACAGGTTGAATACCTTTATTACGCCCTTCACCACCACCATGTGGATGGTCAACTGGGTTCATCGCCATACCACGAACGGTAGGACGAATACCACGCCAGCGAGATGCACCTGCTTTACCAAGTGAACGAAGGTTGCTTTCTTGGTTAGAAACTTCACCAAGTACAGCACGACATTCAACGTGAATTTTACGCATTTCACCAGAACGTAGGCGAACAATAGCGTAAGAACCGTCACGACCCAACAACTGAACCGAAGTACCAGCTGAACGAGCTAACTGCGCGCCTTTACCGATTTTAAGTTCGACGTTGTGAAGAGTAGAACCAATAGGCATGTTACGAAGTGGCAAGCAGTTACCTGGACGAATTGGAGCATCGTTACCAGATTGTACTTTATCACCAGCACGCAAACCTTTAGCTGCAATAATATAACGACGCTCACCATCAGCATACAAAACTAAAGCAATGTGTGCAGTACGGTTAGGATCGTATTCAATACGTTCTACAGTGGCTGGAATGCCATCTTTATTACGTTTGAAGTCAACAAGACGGTAGTTTTGTTTATGACCACCACCAACATGACGAGTTGTAATGTGACCGTTATTATTACGACCACCAGTACGTTTTTTAGCTTCAACCAACGGAGAGTACGGTGCGCCTTTATGAAGATGGTCGTGAACGACTTTCTCTACAAAGCGACGTCCTGGAGACGTTGGCTTACATTTTTGAATAGGCATAAATTTCGTCCTTATTCCGCTGCGCTTTCAGCGGTATCGCCCAAGTCAGCCATTTCAACATCTTGGCCAGCTTTCAGGGTGACGTATGCTTTTTTAACATCAGAACGACGTCCTAATGTTTTACCAAAGCGTTTAGTCTTACCTTTAGTAATAGTCGTGTTAACTTTAACAACGTCTACACCAAAGAGTTGTTCAACTGCTTTTTTGATTTCAAGTTTGTTTGCATCAATCGCAACTTTAAAAACTTGAACACCAGCAGCCTCACCTAAAGCTTGTGCTTTTTCTGAGAATACAGGTCCTTGTAGGACTTGATAGATACGTTCGTTGTTCATCCGAGTTCTACCTCAATTTTCTTAGCAGCAGCTACAGACATAACAACTTTATCGAACGCAATCAAGCTAACAGGATCAATTGCAGCAGCATCAACCACATCTACATGTGGAATGTTACGTGCAGCAAGGTATAGATTTTCATCTACAACATCCGTAACGATCAACGCGCGAGTTGCGTTTAAGTCGTTAAGCTTAGCAAGCAATTCTTTAGTTTTTGGAGCTTCAACAGAAAACTCTTCAACCAAAACCAAGCGATCTTGACGAACAAGTTCAGCTAGGATGCATTGCATAGCACCGCGGTACATTTTACGGTTTACTTTTTGAGACCAATCTTGTGGGCGCGCAGCAAAAGTTTTACCACCACCAACCCAGATCGGGCTACGAATAGAACCAGCACGTGCACGGCCCGTACCTTTTTGACGGAATGGTTTACGACCACCGCCAGATACATCACCACGTGATTTCTGAGCTTTAGAACCCTGACGACCACCAGCTAAATAAGCTGTAACAACTTGGTGTACAAGAGCTTCATTGAACTCACGTCCAAAAGCAACTTCAGATAATTCAACAGCAGAACCGGAAACAGTATTTAAATTCACAATATTTCCCCTCAAGCCTTGATCGTAGGACGAACAGTAACGTCACCACCAGTCGCGCCAGGAATTGCACCTTTCACAACTAGGATTGAACGTTCAGTATCGATAGAAACAATTTCAAGACCTTGAACTGTTACGCGCTCAGCACCTAAATGGCCAGCCATTTTTTTGCCTTTGAACACGCGACCAGGTGTCTGGTTTTGACCAGTTGAACCTAGAGAACGGTGAGAAAGTGAGTTACCGTGAGTAGCATCTTGAGTACGGAAGTTCCAACGCTTAACACCACCTTGGAAACCCTTACCTTTAGACTGACCAGTTACGTCAACAACTTGACCAACTGTGAACAGTTCAACAGTAAGTGTACCGCCAACTTCACGACCTTCAAGATCAACTTCTGTAGCACGGAATTCTTGAACCAAACGACCAGCAGCAACACCCGCTTTAGCGAAGTGACCTTTCTGAGGGTTGGTTACGCGAGATTCGCGACGTTCACCAGTAGTGATTTGAATCGCTTGATAACCATCAGTTTCAAGCGTTTTGATTTGAGTGATGCGGTTAGGATCAACCTCAATCACTGTAACAGGTACAGAAACACCAGCATCTGTAAAGATACGGGTCATACCGCACTTGCGACCGACTAAACCAATAGCCATGTGCATAAACCTCTAAAAAAGCGGCCTAATTAACTTAATAACGTTAATTAACCGAAAGCCTTAACCCAATGCGATCTGAACATCAACACCAGCTGCTAGATCCAACTTCATCAACGCATCAACAGTTTTGTCTGTTGGTTGAACGATGTCGATCAAACGTTTATATGTGCGGATTTCATATTGGTCACGCGCATCTTTATTAACGTGTGGTGATGTTAAAACGTTAAAGCGTTCGATACGAGTAGGCATCGGGATAGGACCACACACTTGTGCGCCTGTACGCTTTGCTGTTTCTACGATCTCTTGAGAAGATTGATCAATCAGACGATGATCAAAAGACTTCAAACGGATACGAATTCTCTGGTTAGACATACCAGTTAACTCCAAGCCAAATATATAAAGAATCACCCTTGACGCATCTCACCCCACTATTAAGTAGGCAAGTGTCAAAGGCAGTGAAATATCACTAAGGTCATGATCGATGCCACGACTGTCACGATGCTAACTACTTTATTCGCAGTCAGCCCCTTTATTCAAGGGTCGCTCATTATAGCGATTGTTTAACGCTTAAGCAAATCTCTTTTCAACTTTTTGCTTATTTATCCTGTTAAATGACTTATTAATTTGTTCAAAAATAAATCAACAATAAGTATCTTGTAAAACATACTCTATTGCTCGATTCAGCAATAGATTTCCTGCATAAAAAGACGATTTAGGTGTAATTTTTAATTGTTGTTCGCTTTGTACATATTTACCTTTAAAGCTTTCCAACTCATCGTCATCATTTAGAAATAAGGTTAAACTTTCGGGAGTGATTTCTGGGTGGAACTGAAACCCCAAAACATTTTTCCCTATCTGATACATTTGATTTCGACAAACATCATTTTCTGCCAAATGAATTGCACCTTTGGGAATTTCAAAAGTTTCTCTATGCCAATGCATGACATTGAATTTCTCGGGTAATTGAAAACATTCTTCAGCCTGCTGTTTGACTTTATGAACGTCCATCCAGCCCAATTCTTGATTCTGATTGTTATTGACTGCGGCTCCAAGGGCATTGGCGATCAACTGTCCACCGAAACACAGTCCAATTGCAGGCTTACCCATTGACAAGTAGCGTCTTAACCAGCGTTTTTGAATTTTCAACCATGGAAAATTTGCTTCGTCGTTTACGCTCATCGTTCCCCCCATAATAATCAGCAAATCTACGTCGGTAACGCTTGGTAGTGCTTCTATTTCTAGAGGTTGATCCACAGGCAGGGCAAAAAATTCGGTTGCAGTAATGTGTGCTTGATGTTGTTTAAGAAATGAATAACAACTTCCAAATCCCTCACCTGCAATATGCTGAAAATAATGGACATTCAAATGTGACTTCATCTGTTCTCACCTATTGTTATGTTCTCGGGAGAACTTTGCAAAAATAGAGCCAATTTTTTTAAATGTATCTGATTTTATACATTTCAGCATGGGTATAGCCTAATCACTCCGTTTCTCTTAAGCTAAGACGCAATAATGAACAAATTAGAGCCAAATTTTGAAAAAGAATTTACAAACAGAACTCATTCATGCACCACGGCGAGCACCGCAATACATATCAACCGTACAACCTCCCTTGTTTCGTGCATCAACCATTATTTTCCCAAACACCCATGCACTGTTTAATCGCCATTGGACAGATGAATATGACTATAGTTATGGTACACACGGTACACCCACCACCTTTACTTTAGCGGACAATATTGCTCGTCTTGAAGGCGGAAAACATTGCCTCCTTGCACCAAGTGGATTATCTGCCATTAACCTCGTTAATGCCTGTTTTTTAAGTCAGGGCGATGAAGTCTGGGTAGCCGACAACATCTATGGTCCAAATATGGAGCATTTGCGCAATCTGGAAACCCGTTATGGGATTCAAGTTAAAGTCTACAATCCAATAGATGTGTCTACTTTTGAACCCACATTAAAAGCAAAACTGATTTGGTTAGAAGCGGCAGGTTCTGTCACTCTAGAATTTCCAGACTTAGTCAATCTGGTCAAAAAAGCCAAACAAGCGAATATTCTCACTGCACTGGATAATACGTGGGGTGCTGGACTCGCTTTTAATGCTTTTGATTTTTCCGAAGAACATTTGAGTGTTGATATTAGTGTGCACGCCTTAACCAAATATCCAAGTGGCGGTGGTGATATTTTAATGGGCTCAGTGGTGACGCAAGATCAAAATTTGCATCATCAATTATTTCTCATGCATGCCATTCAAGGTATTGCAATTTCGGCTGATGATGCAGCACAAGTACAACGTAGCTTAGCCTCTATGCAACTTCGTTATGAGCAACAATCGCGAAGTACGGTGCAATTATTAAAATGGCTCAAGCAACAACCACAGTTCATACAAATTCTGCATCCAGCAAATGAAAATTCTGCGGGTCATTACTATTGGAAAGAGATTTGTACGACAGATCAAAGCGCAGGTTTAGTCAGTGTTATTTTCAAACCTGAATATGATTTAAATGCCATTCGGAAGTTTTGCGATTCACTTAATCTGTTCAAGCTTGGATTTAGTTGGGGCGGCCCAGTGAGCTTGGTGATGTTATATAACTTAAAGGAAATGCGAACTTTAGAAAATACACATTTACAACAAGGTTTATTGGTTCGTTTTTGTATAGGACTAGAACATCCTGCCGATTTAATTCAAGATATAGAAAATGCACTAAAACAATTGAATATATAGTGACATCAATCATTCAAACACAAAAATAAAATAGGAATAAATATGGGCACACCAATCGTTATTGCCAAAAAAACGTCGAATACACAACAAGAAATTGTTTTACATTCTCAGTTTGCCAATCGCCATGGTCTCATTGCGGGTGCAACAGGAACAGGGAAAACCGTAACCTTAAAAGTACTGGCGGAAAGTTTTTCTCGTCTTGGTGTACCTGTATTTTTAGCTGATGCAAAAGGGGATGTTTCAAGCCTTGCAAAAGCAGGCTCAAGCAGCCCTAAATTTGATGAACGACTGAAAGTTTTAAATTTAGAGCCTGTTACTTTTACAGCATCACCCGTGGTGTTTTGGGATTTATTTGGGCAACAAGGTCACCCTATCCGTACTACAGTATCAGAAATTGGCCCGCTACTTTTAGCCCGTATGCTGAATTTAAATGACACCCAAGAAGGTGTACTTTCCGCTATTTTCCGTATTGCAGATGACCAAGGTTTATTACTCATTGATTTTAAAGATTTAAAATCAATGATCACTTATGTGGCTGAGCACACAACAGAATTTCAGGCTGAATATGGCAATTTGTCCCCCGCCAGTTTAGGTGCAATTCAGCGTAATTTATTGGCGCTGGCTGACCAAGGTGGTGAACAATTTTTTGGTGAGCCCAGTCTCAATATTTTAGATTTTATTCAAACAAATAGTGAAGGACGAGGCTACATTAATTTATTGGCCGCAGATAAACTGATGAATACACCGAAACTGTATGCCACCTTTTTGTTATGGATGCTTTCAGAACTGTTTGAGCAATTACCAGAAGTAGGTGATATGGATAAACCGAAGTTGGTGTTCTTTTTCGATGAGGCACATTTACTGTTTGATAATGCCAGTAGTGCCTTACAAGAAAAAATTGAACAAGTGGTTCGTCTGATTCGCTCCAAAGGTGTCGGTATTTATTTCGTGACACAAAATCCACTTGATCTACCTGAAAGCGTACTGGGACAATTGGGAAATCGCATACAACATGCTTTGCGTGCCTTTACACCCAAAGACCAAAAAGCGGTGAAAACAGCAGCAGATACTTTTCGTGCTAACCCTGAGTTTAAAGTGGATGAAGCCATTACAGCACTGGGTGTCGGAGAAGCACTCATTAGCTGTTTAGATGAACAAGGTATTCCACAAATTGTAGAACGAGGTTGGGTCATGCCACCGTATTCATCGTTTAGTCCCATTAGCTTAGATGAACGTAAAGTTTTAATCAGTCAAAGTATTGTGGCTGGGATTTATGAGCAAGCTGTCGACCGTGAAAGTGCTTATGAACTGTTACAGCAAAAAGTAGCCCAACGCCAACAGCAAGAAGTCGCTGAACAAACAGCCAAACAACAAGCGAAAGAGCAAGAAATCATCAACAAACAACAAGCAAAAGAACAAGATACCCTAGCAAAACAACAACAGCGCGAGCAAGAACGCATTGCCCGTGAACAACAGAAAGAAGTTGAACAGGCTGCAAAAAAACGTGAAAAAATGACTCAAGATATTGTCGGGACATTTGCTAAAAGCGCAGCTCGTAGTTTAGGCGGCAGTACTGGACAAAAAATTGTTCGTGGCTTACTGGGTTCACTGTTTGGTAGAAAATAAACCACCCTTTCCCGCTTTAAATTTTGAAAATATGGAATATTAAAATATTCCATATTTTTTTTATGGTTTTTTATAAAGTGTATTTACAATACACTTCTAAAGATGTATTTTAAATATATCTTATAAATTTATCGCCATGAGAGATCAGTTATGACTCCGCAGCAAATTGACCTTGTAAAAGCCACCGTTCCTGTACTACGTGAAAATGGCGTCGCCTTGACGGGTTATTTTTATAATCGCATGTTAGGCAACAATCCCCATTTAAAAGAAACCTTCAATATGGGACATCAACGTAGTGGCGCACAGGCGCAAGCTTTAGCGGGTGCAGTTTTAGCATATGCTGAAAATATTGAAGATCCTTCTGTGCTGTTGCCTGTGGTTGAACTTATTGCACACAAGCATGTCAGCTTGAATATTCAAGCACCAGACTACAATATTGTGGGTGAAAATTTACTGCATTCGATTAGTGAAGTACTTAGCATTTCTATGCAAGATCCACTGATTGATGCTTGGGCAGCGGCTTATGGTCAATTAGCTGATCTTTTTATTCGTACTGAAAAAGCCATCTATGATCAACATCAACAAACCAAAGGCAGCTGGTTAGGTTGGCGTAACTTTAAAATTGCTAAAAAAGTGGTTGAAAGCGACGAAATTACCTCATTTTACCTTTCACCTAGCGATGGTGGCGAGTTGCCAAAATATGAAGCGGGCCAATATATTTCAGTGCGAGTTTTTGTTGCAGAATTGGGATTAAAACAACCTCGTCAATACACTTTATCCACTAGCCCGCAAGCAGATTATTTACGTATTTCAGTAAAACGGGAAGATGAAAAGCATGATCTGGCGGCAGGCTGGGTATCGAATACTTTACACCATTTACTTGAAGGTTCAGAAATAGAAGTTTCTGCACCAACGGGGAACTTTTTTCTGATCGATCCCAACAAACGTAATGTCTTTATCAGTGGGGGTGTAGGCCTAACACCAATGGTTGCCATGCTGAACCAATTGGTGACTTTAGATATGCCGCAACCCGTGACCTTTATTCATGCTTGCCGAAGTAAACATGTTCACGCAATGAAACAGCATATTCATGAATTAAAGGCTCAATATCCGCGTTTAAGCACATTTACAGTTTACGAATTCCCACATCAAAGCGATAAATTAGACGAAGATTATGACGCAACAGGTCGTCTAGACTTAAATGCTGTAGATCGTATATTACTGTCGCCAGATGCAGATTACTATTTATGTGGCCCAATGCCTTTTATGGCTGAACAGCAGAAAGTACTACTTGCTCAAGGTATTGCTGCTGAAAATATCCACAGTGAAGCATTTGGAACAGGTGGTGTTCACCACTAATCTAAACCTATCAGCAAAATATCTAGGGCTAGTCTGCTTATGATAGACTAGCCCTAATTTATTTAATCAATGAAAATATCAGTATAATCATGCAGCTTAACAAGTTTACTGACTATGCTTTGCGCATTTTAATGTATATTGCACGGCCTAGAGAAAACGCTTACACCATTGCAGATATTGCACAAGATTTGCATGTCTCACAAAATCATTTGGTCAAAATTGTGCATTTTATGGGAAAACAAAAATGGATTATGACCACACGCGGTAAAGGCGGTGGTATTCGTTTAAATGCAGAAACATTAAATTTAAATCTCGGTCAAATTGTGCGTATTTTGCAGGGCCAAAATCCGATAGTAGAATGTCATACCCCACCCTGTGTATTCCGCAACAATTGTGATTTAAAAGGAATTCTAGATCAAGCACTTGAAGACTTTTATCAATCTTTAGATCAGTATCGGTTAAGCGATGTCGTCGACCCAAATACGCCAAGTAAATATACGGTTTCATCCCCTATTCCTCTCATTAATGTCTAAATACTCACGCAAAGTTTTCAGCTTTCAAAATGCAAAGGTCGCTTGCCTAGACGACTTCCTCTATAATGCTTCCTTGTAGATCATTTATTGAAGTTGAGTTATGCACCACAGCAGAGGAAAATCCAAAAACAGTAAGACGGCCAGTGCGCCTAAGCAAAAGATCAGCTATGAGAAAAAAGTTGATTCCGCCATTACTGAATATTCTGTGCGTTCACTCAACTGGTTACGTCAAGCTGAATTCTTAATGAGTGCACCAAAACTGAATTTGTGCGTTGACGATACAGGTTATGAAATAGCTTTTGCAGGTCGCTCGAATGCTGGTAAATCGAGTGCTATCAATGCATTGACCAATCAAAAACAATTGGCGCGGGCCTCTAAAAAACCTGGCCGTACCCAAATGATCAACTTTTTTAGCTTGGGTAATCCTGATCAACGTCTGGTCGATTTACCCGGTTATGGTTATGCAGCCGTACCTGAAGCGATGAAATTGGTTTGGCAAAAAGAGCTGGAAAATTATTTGATTCATCGCCAAAGCCTACAAGGTTTGGTCTTATTAATGGATATTCGTCATCCATTACAACATTTCGATGTCATGATGTTGGAATGGGCATACTCTCGCCAATTGTTCGTACATGTGCTTTTGACCAAATCCGATAAGTTAAATCGTGGTCCTGCATCAAAAGTATTGCAAGAAGTTCAACAACAATTGAAAAAAATGAAGCTCCAGTTCTCGATTCAATTGTTCTCATCTATGAACAAACAAGGATTAGAAGAACTGGCCAGTGTCATGGGGGGCCGTCTGAACTTTACCCTTGAACAAGCCAGTGAATTTAATTTAGACAGTATCCCTGACGCATCAACAGATGATATTGAATTTGTTGAAGGTGAGGAATTTATTGAAGACGCTGAACTCGTGTTTGATGAAAATGAATTTGAGCATACTGCCGAAAACCAAAGTATTGACCATAATTTAACTGATGTATCTAAAAATGGATCATCTTCGACCTAAGTCCTCTTATCTGATCACATTCATCATCTATTGATATCTGAATGTCCTCTATTGCTAAACACAATAGAGGGCATTTTTTTATACTTAATCTCAAGTAATAAACGTTTAGAAAAACAATAGGATCAGATGATGAAACTTTTATCTTTATTTAAGAAGTCTAAAATTGGCTCTTCAATTGAATATCAAATTAAGCCGCGGAAAGTAAAATTTGACTGGCAAGATACGCCTGTGGACTGGATTCCAAATCAGCCTTTTGTCAGTTATTTTATTAATGAAATTAATATGATCTTACCGGCGGGCGAATTTTGGTTTTGTCGCCTTTACAACAAAGTTTTGCCGCAAATTAGCGATGAAAAACTCAAAGAAGATGTGAAAGCCTTTATTCGTCAAGAAGCCATGCATGCCCAAGCACATGCATCTGCAAATAAAGAATATTTAACGCTACGCAATATTGATGTTCAGCGTAATTTAGACCTCATGGATTTTTTATTTACGAAAGTGTTGGCAGACCAGCCTTTAGGATTCAAAGTGCCTAAAATACTGGAACATCAATGGGATTTATTTCGTCTTGGGATTATTGCAACGGTTGAACACATGACCTGCGTTCTGGGAAAATATGTTTTATATAATCAACACTGGGAAGAATTGGGTGCAGACCCTGCCATGCTAGATTTGGTTAAATGGCATGGGGCAGAAGAAATTGAACATCGTACAGTGGCTTTTGATTTATACCGCCATTTGGGCGGTGGCTATATTGCGCGTTACTATTTAAGTGGGTTCGTTATTGCTGGTGTCTTAGGCTTATGGGTAGATGGTGCAGCACACATTATGAAACAGGATGCACGTTTTAAATCCATTCAACCGAGTTTATTTAAACCTTGGATTTGGCGAGAATGGTATGCCATTTCGCAAAAAGACAATCGCCTCATGCCGAATCCGTTTTGGATTGTTTCACAACAATTGGGTTATTTAATGCCTTGGTACGACCCTGTACATGAAGCCAAAACCGAAGATGCGATTGCTTATTTGGATCAGTCTCCTGCGGCAAAACGAGCTGCGCTTAAAGTTGCCTAAAAAAACATAGAAATATAAAAAATCGGGCTATATGCCCGATTTTTTATGTATTTAAAATCAACCGAATCAAAGCTAGAAGGATTGAAAGAATTGGATTGAAAGGAAATCCTAGCTCTCATGGACTTACATCATCATTCAAACTTTATAGCAATCACTTTAGTTTATTCGCGAAGGCTTAAACTGATAATATAAAAATATTTTGGGTCAACAAGGTCCTTAAATAAACAAACCTGCATAAACTATTGCTAAGTTAATTATGCAGGTTGTTTTTAAGCCAGAAACCGATACATATGGGAAAATAGTTTGGAATCTGTGTGGAATAGCATTTAAACCAAAACGTCATCATCACGCGTGTGACGATCAACCACGACACTAATCATCATATCGCCTTGAACATTAACAACAGTGCGTACAGTATCAAGCAAACGATCAATGGGTAATAAAATTGCAATCGCTTCTGCAGGCAATCCCACAGATTGTAACACCATAATCATGGTCACCATGCCAGCACTGGGAATTCCAGGCGCACCCAGCGATGCAATCATGGCCGTTACACAAACAATCAGCTGCTGCCCAATACTTAAATCTAAGCCCATCAAATTTGCAATAAACAAGGCAGCAGCAGCCTCATACAGCGCCGTCCCATCCATATTGAGTTGTGTGCCTAAAGGAATAACAAAACCAGCTGTTGCTGGTCGTACGCCTAAGTTTTCCTGTGCACATTTTAACGATAATGGCATGGTGGCGGAACTGGAGCTGGTGGCAAAAGCAGTAATTAATGCAGTGCGCGTGCCTTTAAAAAAGGTCATGGGACTCATTTTACCGAAAATCCATAACAATAATGGCAACACGACTACACCATGAAAAATCGTGGTACCTGTCACCACCGCAGCAAACTCAACCAACCGATTTAATACCGAAATATCTTCTGTTGAAATGAGTTTGGCTAAAAGTGCAAAAATACCAATAGGTGCAAGGCGCATGACCCAAGTAATCATTAACATCATAATGTCAAAAAATTGCTGACTTAAACGACGTACCGTTTTAAACCGCTCACCACCTTGAACCAGTGCCACACCAATAAATAAGGCAAAAAGCACAACCGCCAAAACATTACCTTCAGAAAATGCTTTAAAAGGATTAATCAGCGTATTTTGAATAAAGTTAGTAAAAAAAGAACTAGCAGTTAAGGTGTCTGGGCTTTGATGACTACTCATAGCATCTTGGAACATGGCAATATCCACACCCTTACCCACATCAAATAAATGTGCACTGCTAATCCCTAAAATCAGTGCCAAGGTGGTAGTCGTAACACAGCAGGCCAAAGTGATTTTCCATACTTTACCCAACTGCCCACCCGATTTTAAGTTTGAGACGCCAACCACAATTGAACTAAAAATCAAGGGGATGAGCAGCATTTTTAACAAGCCAATAAAAATACTACTGGCGATGCCTAATCCATATAAACTGGCATCGAAAAAAGTCGTGTTTGGATAAAGATTTAAAATAAAGCCAAATGCTACGCCTAAAATCGCAGCGACTAAAATTTGTGTATTCAAGCTCATTTGTGCATGCTTTTATCATTAAGTTCTATCAGCACTATGCCATGCAGAATACATAGAATCGAGATTTTTTTTGTCACTCACCTACATTATAAATAATAAAGCCAATCATTAATGATTGGCTTTTAAAAAATGCTAAAACTTACTGCGTTTCAATTTCGCGAATCCGAATTAAGCCTTCTTGGCTTGTACTACACACCAATTCACCGTTTTGCCACATCCGTCCAAAATTTAAACCACGCGAACTGGCACTCACTGTCGCATCCATATCGTATAGCATCCATTCGTCGGCGCGAAATGGTTTATGGAAATACATAGCATGGTCAATACTGGCACATTGTAAACTTGGTGATAAATAACTTAGACCATGTGGACGAAGTGCCGTGGTCATTAAAGTAAAATCTGAATAAAATGCAGCGATGGCTTGATGTAGAGAAATCTCATCTACTTCTGCTGTAATTTTATCGTGGGTTTTTAAATAGTGGGCATAGGACGGTGCCTCAGGTTGAGGCTGAAAGGGATTACTCGGGTCAATCGGACGAATTTCAATATGACGATCCCGCATAAAGCTAGCGCGTACATTTTCTGGTACAAACTCCACTAACATTTTTTTTAATTCAGCTTCTGATTTGACCTGTTCTGGTGCAGGATACTCAGGCTCATTGATTTGATAGTTCAAACCTTCTTCGGGATAGGTAAAAGAAATCATGGCTGTAAAAATGGTTCGACCATGCTGAATAGCACGAACTTGGCGACTCACAAAACTTTTACCATCTCTCAAGCGATCCACTTCATATAAGATGGGTGCATTTACATCCCCCCCATACAAAAAATAAGCATGCAAAGAATGTGCAGGACGGTCAGTGGTATACGATGCAGCACGCAAGGCTTGACCCAGTACTTGGCCCCCAAAAACACGCTTCCCTACTAAATTGCGACTTATACCGCGATAAAGATTTTCTTCAATTTTTTCAAGACTGAGTAATTCAATCAGTTCTTGAGTTAAAGTATTCATAAGCGACCTATTTAATATGGGATACCTAAAATGCAGGCGAAAAATTTAAATTAATCAGATAAACTATTTTTCTATTTTGCCACAACTTTAGACGTATCCTCTAGCATTTGCTTGACTGACTTATCATCTGTTTTAACAGCAAGATAGGCTAAAAATACGTTTTTTAACGATAAAAGTTAACCACCCCACTGCATTTTGTCAGAAAATGACATGCAATTTTAATTATAATCATGCAAAACAATCCCCCCCTCAGAATATCTGTGGTTTCGGTCAGTGAAGTAGGAGTAGCTATGTCCAAGAGTGGCTTTGGTCAATTATATCGTCAGCTTTCAAGTAAGCTGCTTGACCTTGTGGTAACTCCACATGTTCTTGGTGAGGTTCCTACTGAACCGACAGTTCCAGCAACAGATTTGATCACACAAGCACCCGTTAGACAAAAAGTGGTGTGTTATGTCTTACAAAATTACTCTCGAAGCAATGCCTTGCTGGTTGATGGTGAAACACGTCGCCTTAAACTCACAGCAGCCTTAAACTCACTGGTGATTGGCAATCATAAAGAAAAGGCCTCTATCCTTTTTTTACAACATCATAATGAAAATAATCTGCTCCATCCGCCTTCACATACTTTTCCACCCCGACTGTTACGTTTAATTGACGTTTTAGAAAAACACCCTGAAGTGGATATTGAGCTTATTCCAGTGACGGTATTGTGGGGACGCGCACCTGATAAAGAAGACTCTTGGTTTAAACTGCTTTTTACCGATACTTGGGCAACGCCGGGTACAGTCAAGCAACTGGTCAATATTGGTTTACATGGCCGCCAGTCCTATTTAGAGTTTCATCAAGGACAATCTTTACGCGACTTGGTCAATTTTGCCAAAAACACACATCCGAATTTATCCCCTGCCACTTATATCCTCAATACCTTAAATAATTATTTAGATGGTCAACGTGAAGTGGTGCTTGGTCCCGACCTATCTGACCGTCGAAACGTCATGCATTCCCTGATTAAAGCACCTGATGTCCAAGATGCGATTCGTCGTGAAAGTATTCGTAGCAAAGTCAGTATGATTGAAGCAGAAAGTCGTGCCATTGGCTATTTGAATGAAATCGTTTCCGATTATTCACATTCAGCCATCCGCTTTGCCGATATGGCCCTGACTCGTCTATGGACGCAGCTCTATGATGGTGTAGAAGTACATAACTTTAGTACAGTGCGTGAGCTTGCCAAAGATTATCAAATTATCTATACCCCCTCGCATCGCAGTCATATTGATTATTTGCTTTTGTCGTATGTGATTTATAGACGCGGCATGATGGTGCCATATATTGCTGCAGGTGATAATCTAAATATGCCCTTTGTGGGACAATTACTTCGTGGCGGTGGTGCATTTTTCATTCGCCGAACTTTCCGCGGAAATGGTCTTTATACGACTGTTTTTAAGGAATACTTATTTAATATTTTGTCCCGTAATACACCGCTTGAATACTTTATTGAAGGTGGACGTTCACGTACTGGACGCTTGTTGCCACCCAAGACGGGAATGTTGGCAATGACCGTGCATAGTCATTTACGCGGTAAGGCCAAACCCATTGTATTTTTACCGACTTATATCGGTTATGAACGTCTCATGGAAGGTTCCACCTACGTGGGTGAAATGCAAGGTAAGCCAAAAGAATCTGAATCGATTATCGGTATTCTCAAAACATTACGTAAAATTGAACGCATTTTCGGTAAAGTTCATGTCAATTTTGGCGAACCTGTTTTTTTAGATGAAATGTTGAAAAAACATGGTGCAGATCAAATCAAAATTGAAAAAAATGATGATCCAATTCCGTCACCCGTTTCAGATGCAGTAAACAGTTCAGCCCATGCGATTTTGGAAAATATTAATCGTGCAGTCGTCATTAATCCAGTATCGCTCCTCTCGCTCATTTTACTTGCGACTCCGAAGCATACGCTCGATGAAGAAATCTGTATTAAACAGTTAGATGCGTATCGTAATTTGGTCAGCGCTTTACCTTATGATGAACGCACTCAAGTAACGCCACTTTCGGGTAAAGAAATTATTGCTTATGGTTTAAAACTTAAGCTGATTAAACGTGTTAAACACGTACTGGGCGATATTATTGCTATTGCAGACAATCAAGCTGTATTACTGACTTATTTCCGCAATAACATTTTACATGCTTTTGTTTTGCCGTCACTGATTGCTGCTTTGGTTGAACATAATGGCTCGATCCGACGTGGCGATTTGATTAATGTTATTCGTACATTGTATCCATTTTTAAAAGCGGAACTGTTTTTAAAATGGCAGGATGACGAACTGAAAGATCAAATCTGTGCTTATGTAGAAGCCTTAATTCATGCCCATTTAATTTCGGAAGATAATGAAGGTCATTTAATTTCTTCCGCACCAAACTCAGAAGAACATAATCAGTTAATGGTTTTGGCTGCGCCAGTCATGCAAAGTCTGGAACGCTACTACATGACATTAGCGCTGATTACCCAACGTGGTTCGGGAAATATTTCAACCCGTCAGGTTGAAGAACTGAGCCATTTGGTTGGGCAACGCTTATCTGTTCTGTATGAATTTAATTCGCCAGAATTCTTTGATAAAGCTTTATTCCAAAGTTTCATCAAAGTTTTGACCCAGCAAGGCTATATTCGCAATAACGCAGAAAATGCCATCGTCTACGATCAGCAATTTCAGAATATTGCACAGTATGCCAACTTAGTTTTAGACGATGTCACTTTACAAATGTTACAACACATCACCACCTTTAGTGATCAAGAGCTTAAAAATGTGCTCGATGCAGTGGCAGCTCAGCAAGTCAAAAAACGCTTAAAGCGTAAGAAAAAGTAACCTTTTGCCTTAAGCCCTTTCTCTTGTATCCTTTTTGCTTAGGTTACAAGAGAAAGTTAGCCGAGGTCTACGCCCTTATCTATTCGAACATCTGTGCTCGTGTTTAGGCTAATAGTTTTTGATAATCTTCAAAACAATCTTCATGCTTTAATTCAAATTCCATTTCTCGCATATGGGTCGCGTAAATGCGTTTTCCTGAAACTTCTAAACTGTCTAATTCCAATATAGGTAAATTGAGTTGTTGTTGAAACCACTGAATAATTAGATGCATGGCAATAGGATGAGAATTCGTCACAAGATAGGATTTGTGGGGATGTTCCACGTGAAGCAGATGCACTAAAAACCTTGCCAAGTCCTCGATATGAATGCGGTTACTATAATGAACATTAGGGTAGTGTTGTGTATTTTCAGCCAATTTGATCATACGGGCAACGGAAGTGCCGTAAATACCCGTCGGACGAATGACAATGCATTGCTGTGGAAAAGCCTGCTGATAGAGCTGCTCCATTTTTAATAATAATTGTCCCTGCACATCCTTGGGCTGAATAATAGAATCATCTTTTATCTGTTCACCCTGATTTTCACCATAGATTCTCGTGGACGATACCACGATGATTCTTTGTACAGGATGTTGTTTTAACGCATTACAAATCGGCTGCACAGAATCGACATAGGTTTTTTGATAAGCTTCAAGCGTACTTTCATTTGGGCTTAATAACACATAAACCCCATCAATCGGTGCAATTTGTGTTAAATCGAGCTGATGTACGTCCTGCATGTCATGCGTTGCATATGCATCTGTTTTCGGACTTCGACTAATTGTGGTAATTTGATGACCTTGTTCAAATAATTGTTTGGCAATACATTGAGATGTTTTACCATAGCCAATCAATAAAATATGCATTAAACACCTGATGATAAATCTAAGTTGAGGGTAAATGGCTGCAGTCCATCAATTACAAGGGGTAGGTTCTGCCTCTGCTGCTTTACTGGAAAAGCTGAATATTTTCACTACAGATGATTTATTGTTTCATCTGCCACGTGATTATGAAGATCGTAGCACGATCATTCCCATGAACCAATTAATCGTGGGACGTAGCTATTTGCTGGAAGGTATTGTCAAAGGTGTAGATTTCCCGCCTGGCAAACGCAAATCGATGGCCGTGCTATTGCAGGATGATTTTGCTAAAGTCACTTTACGTTTTTATCATATCTACAAAGCCTTGACCGATCGGGCCAAAATTGATCAACGTTTGCGTATTTTTGGTGAAGTTCGTGTCGGTGCGCGTGGTTTAGAACTCTATCATCCTGAAATTCAACTGATTACTGAACACACACCTTTACCCAAAACTGAACTTACCGCCATTTATCCCGCAACAGATGGCTTAACACAGCCAAAATTACGCCAATATGTTAAACAGGCGCTTATTCAACACAGCGATGATTTACCAGAATTATTACCTCCTCAATTCACCAATGGCTATGTGCTTAAACAAGCACTTGAATATATTCATCAACCGCCCGTCAATGCCAACATGTTGCAATTGGCGCAAGGCTCTCACCCTGCGCAGCAAAGACTGATTTTTGAAGAATTGGTTGCACATCAAATTAGCTTATTATCACGACGCGCCTATATTCAACAAATTGCGGCCCCTGCTTTTTCACCCAGCAAAAATTTTGCAAAACAATTATTGGCTACTTTGCCGTTTCGGATGACCGATGCACAAAGCCGAGTATGCAAAGAAATAGTGGCCGATTTAAAGCAAAATAAACCGATGCTGCGTTTAATTCAAGGTGATGTCGGAGCAGGTAAAACGTTGGTTGCAGGGGTTACTGCATGTCATGCATTAGAAGAAGGTTGGCAAGTTGCATTAATGGCTCCGACTGAAATTTTGGCAGAACAGCACTATTTAAATTTTAAAAAATGGTTTGAACCGCTGGGTTTAAATGTGTCATGGCTTTCAGGCAAGCAAAAAGGCAAAGCTCGAGCGAGTGCAGAACACCTCATCAAACAGGGTAGTGCCAATCTTGTCGTGGGTACGCATGCGCTATTTCAGGAAAATATAGAATTTGCCAAACTGGGTTTGGTGATTATTGATGAACAGCATCGCTTTGGAGTCGATCAAAGACTGGCTTTACGTAACAAAGGCACCCACAACACTACGCCACACCAATTGGTCATGACCGCGACCCCTATTCCACGGACACTTGCCATGTCAGCTTACGGCGATTTAGATACCTCAGTCATTGATGAGCTTCCGCCTGGGCGTACTCCTATTCAAACCGTAACCATTCCTTTAGAAAGACGTGAAGAGGTGCTTCACCGAATCGCCAGCAATTGTGGCGAAGGTAAACAGGCTTACTGGGTGTGTACTTTAGTAGAACAGTCAGAAACCTTAGATGCCCAAGCAGCTGAAGCAACATATCAAGAAATGACAGAACGCTTTCCTCATCTTAATATTGGTCTTGTTCATGGCAAAATGAAAGCCCAAGATAAACAAGCCGTGATGCAACAATTTAAAGAAAACCAGTTGCAGTTATTGATTGCCACCACTGTCATTGAAGTGGGTGTAGATGTGCCAAATGCTTCAATTATGGTGATTGAAAATGCAGAACGTTTAGGTCTTTCACAATTGCACCAGTTACGTGGACGCGTGGGACGTGGTGCGACAGCCAGCTTTTGCGCTTTATTGTATAAGAGTCCGCTGTCTCAAAATGGACAAGAACGCTTAAGAATTTTACGTGAAAGTAATGATGGTTTTGTGATTGCAGAAAAAGATTTAGAAATTCGCGGACCGGGTGAATTGCTGGGTACCAAACAAACAGGTGATATGGGATTTCGGGTCGCAAAATTAGAACGTGATGATCATCTGCTCAATCAAGCACATCATGTGGCACAACAAATTCTTAAGGATTATCCTGAAAATGCCACCGCTTTATTAAAACGTTGGTTACCTGAAGCACCACGCTACGCCTATGTATAGAAAAGATCATATTTTCAAAACAAGCGAGTTGATCATCATATGATTATTCCCGTTAAGCGAGAAGATTTAAATCTTCTCTTAAAACTGATGTTGATCATTTAAAATGACCATCATCAAGCACTAGAAATTATAAAAAATCTATGTCATCAAATAAAAGCTGATTCTTTTAATTGCAAAATTTGGGATTTGAACCTTCGCTTATTTTGTTGCAACTTAATAAAAATTGTGCAAAATTAACGCAAAATAAAAGAACAATAAAAATATGTTCAATCTTATTCATCAACTGCTCAACAAAAGCATACATGGCCTTTCATCTTGCATTCTGTGTGGCATAGACCGACAACAATACCATTCACTCTGTCAGGATTGCTGGCAACAACTGCCTTGGTTGAAATCAAGTGTACAAAGACAGGAAATAGATATTCAAGTTGCCTGCCATTATAGCTACCCGATGGATCGTATTATTCAAAAATACAAATATGAACAACAATTACAGTTTCAGCGTTTACTGGCCGAAACATTGATTGAACTCCACCTTCCGAAAGTACAAGCAATTGTTCCTATGCCTATTTCGGCTCCGCGTTTAGCAGAACGTGGTTATAACCAATCTTTAGTCATTGCAAAAATTTTAGCAAAACATCTTAATGTTCCCGTTTGGCAACCCATTTCAAGATCAGACCAACACTCACAAAAAGGCTTAACCCGACTAGAACGAATTGAAAATATTGAACAACAATTTGAAATTTGCACACGTTCAAAGCTTCGTTATCGACGAGTACTCATGCTCGACGATGTGGTCACCACGGGAAGCTCTCTGTACGCGTTAAAACAAAAATTAGAAGTTCTCGGTTGCCAAAAAATTTATGCTGCATGTCTTGCCTGTGCAAAAGCTTAAACCACAGTATTAAGCAAGAATATCCTCTATCAAGAAACGTTTGATCCAAGGAATTACTATTTCAGTACTCAAAGGCGCCAGTTGGATTTGCTGATTGTCTAAATCGACCCACTTCATTTCAACAATTTCCGCTTCAATTTTTGGTTCTTGATCTAAGGTCACATAGTAAACATAACTGACCAAGTGATGATCAGGCTCATTGGCTGTCGCTGTTTCAAAACACCCAATAAAGTGTTTTATGTGTGCCTGACAACCAATCTCTTCCTGAATTTCACGAAGCATAGTTGCTTCAGGTGGTTCATTGGGTTCCAACTTACCACCGACCTGCATAAAACATGTAGTATTTTGCTTTCTCACCACCAACATTTGCTGTTGCTGATTAAGAATAATGGCAGCAGCAACAGTAATAATTTTCATGCTTATTTCACCAAATCTTGCTGATTGGCCATGCCCCATTTGGGCTGTGGTGCTTGAAATGTCTTAAATTGCTGTAAAATGTCTTCAATTGAGTCCGATGCAATAATACTTTCGGTAAAGCGGGCTTGAGTAAAACCTTTCTGCGTGGTCAAGTGGATAAATTTCAATAAATCATCATAAAAGCCTTCTACATTTAAAAATGCGCATGGCTTTAAATGAATCCCCAACTGAGCCCATGTCCACTGTTCAAAAATTTCTTCTAATGTTCCCGCCCCACCCGGTAATGCAATGAAAGCATCCGATAATTCAGACATTTTGGTTTTACGTTCATGCATATTATTGACCACATACAATTCAGTTAAATGCGGATGAGCCAGCTCACGGTCAACTAAAGCATGTGGAATCACACCAATCACTTGCCCACCTGCTTGCAAAGCACTATCAGCAACCACACCCATCAAGCCAGAACGACCACCACCATAGACCAAGGTTTTACCTTGCTCAGCAATGGTCTTTCCCATTTTTTGCGCAGTATCTAAAAAAATGGAATCTGTTCCTAGAGCTGAGCCACAAAAAATAGCGATAGAATTCATCATTTTTTTATCCTGTTTCGAAGTTGTCATACTGTTAAAGTACATTTAAAGGAGATTTTTTAATAAAAAACCGCTTCAATCAGTGTTTTTATTCCATTCCTTGTCTAAAATACACCCATTGATTTAACCCATACTGCGCAGGGGAAAAGACAGCATGCTGGAAGCCTTTTACGCCACAGAGCGCGGTAGTTTGGAAGACGCCACTATTAATGGCGGTTTTGATCTTCACCCAGAATTAGTGTGGATTGACTTAATTGCTCCCTCACAAGAAGAACAGCAATGGGTACTTGATGCCTATGATCAAAACTTACCCACACTAAAATCACTGGAAGATAT
This sequence comes from Acinetobacter albensis, assembly GCF_900095025.1. GTDB lineage: Bacteria > Pseudomonadota > Gammaproteobacteria > Pseudomonadales > Moraxellaceae > Acinetobacter > Acinetobacter albensis. The sequence goes on from NZ_FMBK01000004.1 coordinate 69,721, forward strand.
TTCTTCATCGGCACGATTTTATCGTGATGATGATGGTATTTTACATATCAGCACCTATTTTTTAACGAAAAATAAAAACTTTCAAGTTGATGGTGAGACAGATGACAATGCCAGTATATTAGCCACAGTTCAAACCGTAGCTTTTATCCTGCACAAAGATCACCTGTTTACTTTACGCGGTGAAAAACTGGTCGCATTTCGTGCATTTCGTGCACGTGCCCGTCGTAATGACTATGAAATGGAATACAAAGATCCGACTTGGGTGCTCTTGGGTTTGCTCGAAGCTAAACTGGATGAACTTGCGGATATCTTGGAAGATATCCACAAGGATCTAGAAAAATACTCGACAGAAGTGCTCAACAATCGTCATCGAGAACAAATTTTGGATTTGGATGACATGATCACTCGCTTGGCGCAACTTGAAGATGTCCTCGGAAAAGCACAACTTTGTCTGATCGATTTACGTCGGGTATTAACTTTTCTGGCTCGTCCAAGAGCATTAGGCAGTCATATTTATGATGCAGATATTCGAGAATTGAGTGAAGATGTTCGCTCACTGGTCGAGCATGATGCTTTTTTATTCCAAAAAGTACGTTTCTTACTCGATACTACCTCTGGATTTATTAACACCGAGCAGAATGATACGATTCGTCGCTTCTCCATTTTACCAAGCATGCTCGCACCACCTATGCTCGTCGCCAGTGTCTATGGAATGAATACCGATGTACTTCCTTTTGCGCAAGGCACCACAAGTTTTATTATAGTCGGCATCATTCTATTACTGTTCTTCTTTGGTCCACTGATTTACTTCCGTTGGAAGAAATGGATTTAATTGAACTTTGAAGCAGTGCTTCAAAGCGAAGTGCAAGAAAAGCGCTCTAAATCTGATAAATACCTATTTTACAGAGCATAAAAAAAGCACCTTAAGGTGCTTTTTTTATGCTCTTTATTTAACTGATCAGTTGTAAATCATCTTGTAAATGACAGGCCTGAATAATGTTCATCATTTTGTCAGGTACAGCTTTAAACTTTAAGCCTTTGGCGTGAGGAGTCTGACGCAACCAACGCACTAACACAGCAAGCGCTAAAGTACTCCCCTGTTCCAAATTGGCCAAATTAATCACGACAGGAAACTGACCTTGCGCTTGAATCAATTTCAAACCTTGTTGGTAATAGCTTTCTGCATTGTCATAATCAATTTTGCCAGATACCTGTACTTCCTGATTAATGATTTCAAGCACTGAATACATCCTCAGTTATTTATTGTTAACAGCTGCATCTGCATCAGGTTTAAAGTTTGCAATTGCTTTATCCAAACTCCCACCGTTACGTTTTACCGTTGCAGCAAACTGATTACGGAACTGTAAACCTAGATCAATTCCTGAAACATTGATGTTACGAATTTTCCATTGGCTACCTTTATCCACCAACTGGAAAGATACAGGAATTTTTTCACCTTTATTGGTAAAATCTAAAGTGACTACAGGATTTTTGCTGTTTGTCGCTTTATATGGACGCAGGCTATAACTCTGATTTGAGAATTTAGCAAATGCACTACCATAATTTTCAATTAATGTTTCGCGGAAATTACGTTCAAATTGAGCACGTTGTGCGGCAGTACTATATTGATTGGTTGCATAGGTTCCCATCACAATACGCGTAAATGACTGAGAATCAATATACGGATCAAGATTTTGACGAACAATACTTTTTACAGCTTCAGGATTATTTTGTAATTTCGCATGATCAGTTTTCAAGCGTGAAATTAAACCATCTGCAACTTTTTTGACAAAAGCGGGTGGCGCTTCTGCAGGTGCTGCAAAGGCTGTTGCCGCGATCATGGTCGATAGAACACTTGCTGTGAGTGTTTGTTTAAATAAAGTATTCATTAAAATCTCCTCTCAAATATTATTCAACAAATGAAGCTTCGGTATTTGCTGATTCACTCGATGTCTTTTCATTTGCTGCTGGTTCTGTTGATTTACCTGCACCGCCAGTAATAAATTTGCTAATCAAATCTTCAAGATCCATCGTGCCTTGGGTATTGGCAATGCTTTCACCACGTTTAACGTAATTCAGACCACCGCCTGGGACCACTTTCAAATATTTTTCGCCCAACAAACCATTGGTTGCAACCATAATATAAGCATCTTCATCAATGCTGGTGATGGAGCTCATGTTATCTAAGAGTTGTTTTTCCATTGTTTTTTGTTGTGTCGGTGCAGCTTCAGTATAGTCAGTGCTATAACGCAACTCTTCTAAGGCATTGTTGGTAACCGTTTTGAGCTGTTCTGCATTAAATGACGTCAGTTTACCATCAAGCTCAAAATGTACGGTGGCTAAACGTGAAACAGGGTCTAAAGTAATATCAGTTACACGTCCAATGGTGACACCACTCATGGTGACTTTAGCACGTGGTTTCAATCCATTAACATTATCAAACTGTGCCGTCAAAGCATACGCATCTCGTAAATTGGTTCCAGATAATCCACTGACTTTCATCGCAAGGAAAAATAAAGCCAATCCAAAAATAATGACAAAAATACCGACGGTCAGCTCACTTGTACGTGATTTCATTAAACCCCTCCGAACATGACCGCAGTCAACACGAAATCAAAACCTAATACACACAATGATGAATACACCACTGTACGCGTTGTAGATGTTGCAATACCTTCTGAAGTAGGTTCACATGCATAGCCTTGATAAACTGCAATCCAAGTACAAATCAGTGCAAAAACAATACTTTTAATAATACCATTTACCACATCATGTCCAAATTGAACTGCGCTTTGCATGCCGCTCCAATAAGAGCCTTCATCTACCCCTAAAAAATCTACGCCAACAATTTTACCGCCCATAATCCCAATTGCCGCAAAAATTACGGTCAACATCGGTAAACTGACCACACCGGCCCATAACCGTGGTGAAACAATTCTTTTAAGTGGGTCGACACCAATCATTTCCATGCTCGACAACTGTTCTGTAGCTTTCATTAAACCTATTTCAGCGGTTAATGCAGAACCTGCACGCCCAGCAAAGAGTAAGGCAGCGACAACAGGTGCCAGTTCACGCAATAAGGTCAATGAAACCATAGTTCCCAGCATCGCTTCAGAACCGACATTGACTAAAATAGAATAGCCTTGTAAGCCCAACACCAAACCAATAAATAAACCAGAGACCCCAATGATCAATAAAGACATGACCCCAATACGGTGCATTTGATAAATAAAAAGTTTAACGCCCAAACGAGTTGGCATAGAAAATAAAATTTGTAGCAACATTACCGTTGCTACTCCAATTCCACGTACACGTTCAATAACGCGTCTACCTAATAAGGCAATGGCATTCATGAACGTACCTCATCACTTAAATAAGCTTGATGACTAAATTGATAATCGACTGGACCTTCAATGGATCCAGTCAAAAACTGACGTACAAAAGGTGAAGCATGTTGTTTTAATTCAGCAGGCGTCCCTTCACCTTGCACTTTTCCTTCTGCAACAACGTAAATATAATCTGCAATGGATAAAGTTTCTGCGACATCATGCGACACAATAATGGTGGTTAAATCAAGTGCTTCACGTAGCGAACGAATCAAACGACTTAGCACACCCATCACAATAGGATCCTGACCTGCAAACGGTTCATCATACATAATGAGTTCAGGATCGAGTGCAATTGCTCGCGCTAAGGCAACACGACGATTCATTCCTCCTGAAAGTTCTGAAGGCATCAGTTGTTCTGCACCCCTCAAACCGACCGACTCCAATTTTAAAGCCACAATCTCAGCAATCAAGTGTTCAGGAAGTTGGGTATGAGCACGCAGTGGAAATGCCACATTTTCATAAGTGGTCATATCGGTAAACAATGCGCCACTTTGGAACAGCATCCCCATTCGTGCCCGTGCAGCAAACAATTCAGAACGTGACATACTGGCAATATCTTTACCATCGAGCAAAACCTGCCCATGATCTGGAATGAGTTGCCCACCAATCAGCCGCAGCAAAGTTGTTTTACCCGTACCAGAAGGTCCCATAATGGCCGTAATTTGGCCACGACGAATGTTTAAACTAACATTGTCATAAATGATACGTTCCCCACGTTTAAAGCTCAGGTTCTTTACCTCAATCAAAGATTGAGTTGAGGAGATTTGATTATTCATAGCTGAGCATTTTCCTACATTTTTTCAGCTTGCCTACTATAAAGGATTAAAACTGAAAATGTTATCTTTAGCTAAGCAGCCTCAGACTTGAAGTATTTTGAATACATTTGAATACTAATGTGATTATTAATGAAATACATCGCTAAATATAGGACGTTGTGTTACGAAAAAGAATGATAAATGTAAAATATGAAATTAAAAAATATGAGGATTAAAACAACATAAGGCATGATGACCTCTGAAATAAGGTGTAAATATTTTAAGAATTTTAGTATAGAAATTGGCAAATTTTAAGCAAAATTTGATTAAGTATACATTTCTTATGTTGTGTCATAAAAAAACCGGTGTTTCCACCGGTTTTTTTATATTTTAACGAAACCTAACGAATTAATCGTTAAATTTACGACGCGGACGGTCTTCACCACCAAACGCTGGACGCTCGGCACGTGGTTTATCATCAAAGCTACGACGTGGACGATCTTCACCGCCAAAAGTACGCTTAGGACGATCTTCACCACCAAAAGTACGCTTAGGACGGTCATCACTGAATGAACGTTGTGGACGATCACCAAAACCACCTTCACGACGTGGTGCTGGACGATCACCAAAATCACGCTTAGGACGATCAGCATAGCTGCCTTCACGAGCTGGTTTGTAATCTACACGGTTACCACGGTTGTCATCATTCGAACGCGGTTTGTCACCAAAGCTACGTTGTGGACGATCACCGAAACCACCTTCACGACGTGGCGCTGGACGGTCATCAAATGAACGTTGTGGACGATCACCATAACCGCCTTCACGACGTGGTGCTGGACGATCACCGAAATCACGCTTAGGACGATCATCACCATAAGAAGGACGTTCGCCACGTGGTTTATCATCAAAACTACGTTGTGGACGATCACCATAACCGCCTTCACGACGTGGTGCTGGACGATCACCAAAATCACGCTTAGGACGATCATCACCATAAGAAGGACGTTCGCCACGTGGTTTATCATCAAAACTACGTTGTGGACGATCGCCACGTGGTTTGTCATCAAAGCTACGTTGTGAACGACCACCACCGAAACCGCCACGACCGCCATCACGACCACGACCACCGCCGAAACCGCCACGACCGCCATCACGACCACGACCGCCGCCATCACGACTACCGCGTGCAGGAGGTGGAGATGGCTCAAGGCCTTCAATTTCAGATACATTCAAACGTGCATCAAGGAAATCTTCAAGTGCACGAATTTTACCGCGTTCACGATAAGTCGCTAAAGTAATTGCATTACCTGTACGACCAGCACGACCAGTACGACCAATACGGTGTACATAGTCTTCATTTTTCATCGGTAAACCGAAGTTAATAACGTGTGAAATGGTTGGTACGTCAAGACCACGAGCTGCGACATCTGTAGCAACAAGGATTTTTGCACGACCTTCACGGATACTACGTAAACGACGGTTACGAACCGTTTGTGGCATTGCACCATGAAGTGCAACTACTGATAAACCCGCTTCAGCAAGTTCTTCAGCCAACATATCTGTGTCTTCTTGAGTTGAAGCAAACACAACAGCTTGATCTACAGACTCATCAGACAACCAATGCGTAAGTAATTTTTTCTTGTGTTCGAAACCATCAGTCCAATGCAAAGTCTGAGTAATGTCTGTATTGGTAGAGTGACCAGTTTCGATCGCAATACGTACAGGATTATTCATCATACGTTCAGCAAGCGTAATAATACGCGGTGCAAAAGTTGCAGAGAACATTAAAGTTTGTTTACGGTTTGCCGCTAACTCACCAATAGCTTCTAGGTCTTCAGAGAAACCTAGATCAAGCATACGGTCAGCTTCATCGACAATTAACGCATCAACTTGATCAAGTTTAATTTGACGACGGTTTACAAGATCTAGTAAACGACCTGGAGTCGCTACAACTACTTGTGCACCTTTCAACTGTTGAATTTGTTTACCAAAAGGCATACCACCCATGATTGCAGCAACACGCACACCTTTCATATGGCGTACTAATGCAATTGCATCTTGACATACTTGTTGTGCAAGTTCGCGAGTAGGTGAAATCACCAAAATATTTGGTTGAGTTACCGCTTTCATACGATCTTTAAAAGGTACAAGCGTATCTTGATTCGCTAAACCATTTAAAGTAGGAAGTAAGAATGCAGCTGTTTTACCAGAACCAGTTTGGCTTGATACAAGAAGGTCTTTACCTTCAAGTGCCGCTGGAATTGCTTGTTCTTGTACAGGAGTTGGTGTAGTAAAACCTAAACCTTCGATCGCTAGTGTTAAAGACTCATCGAGGGAAAAATCAGCAAAAGTTTTGCTCATAGAGAGTGTTCACCCTAAATTGGGTGCTCCATTTAATAAATTACAATATGGACATCGGCAAAAAGCGGTACAGCAAATAGAGCTGAAAAATATGAATTCAGCAGCGATCCGAATAACGTCGATGTGGATATAACGCACACATGATTACGGCCGCAAACCTGAAGGAATCGCTTAAGCGATTGGGGCGCGAAGGATATGTCCTCTCTATGGACAGAACGCGCATACAATGATTAGAAGATAATGTTCAGGTAAAGAACGGAAATTTAAGTGCGTGGCAGCATGATAGCAGAACTTTTTTTAAAAGTAATCATTTTTTTCGATTAAATTCTTCATCCACACTGTTTTTTTCAGTAAACACCTATTCTACAACCCAATTTAGTTTATTTTTTATTCAATTATATAAAATAAATTTTCTCTCTTTCAGTCTATTTATGAAAAATAAGTGATAAGTGATAAGTGATAAGTGATAAGTGATAAGTGATAAGTGATAAGTGATAAGTGAGTAAATTCTATATTTAAGTTCATCGCATAAAAAACTATGCTAAATAGAATTCTTATCTAAGAAGTATCTGCTTACCAAATACACTCCATTATACTTTTTTAAAATCAATTATTTAAATTTTTCCTATTCAGCATTGAGTAATTCCCCATCTACTTACTAAAATGTGAGATTTTATAACGCAAATCGTTCCACCTCTTGTTATTCAGCATCACTACATCGCAAAAAACTATTTTTGTCTTAGGGTATACTTTCTAGAGCTTGATATGACGTTTTAACAATCAAATGATGCATTCAAAAATAAAAATGCCAGTCAGCTGAGAGCTGACTGGCATTTATTTAAAATAGCATTTTTATTTCACTATTTTGAATTGACTTATTTTGCGGCATCGCCCCAAGCTGGAATGACTGCACGCATTAAAGGTTTTAACATTTTCATTGAACAAGCCAAGACCTGACCATTTTCCATTGAATCACTACCGCCACGCGCATCGACAACTGTACCGCCTGCTTCTTTCACGAGGAGTTCACCCGCAGCGATATCCCAAGGTTTTAAACCAAGTTCAAAATAACCATCGAAACGGCCAGCAGCGACATAAGCCAAATCTAATGCAGCAGAACCTGTACGACGATATTGCGAACCGGCATCAGTAATATTTAATAATGTTTCAAAATGGTTTTTCGCATAAGAAATAATTTCACCGTTACGTTGCGCACGGTAAGCATGACCTACAGCCATAAATGTATTTTCTAGGCTGTCTTTAACATTTACGCGAATACGGCGCTGATTCATCATCGCCCCACGACCACGACTTGCAGAAAATAGCTCATCTTTCACAGGGTCATAAATCACACCGTGTTGAGTCACGCCTTTGTGCTGAACCGCAATAGAAATACAAAAATGTGGTACGCCATTAATGAAGTTTAGAGTCCCGTCAAGTGGATCGATAATCCAACACCAGTCAGCATCATGACCTTTGCCTTCTTGCATGCCAAACTCTTCACCTAAAAAACTGTGGTTTTTATAGCTTTTTTTAAGGGTTGCAATTGTTAATTCTTCTAAATAACGATCTACACGCGTTACTGGACCATCAATACCTTTTTCTTCGACTTGTAGATCGAGTTTATGACGATTTTGATGCGCTTTTAAAAGCTCTTGACCAACTAACTGAGCCGCACGCGCAGCCATAACCACCATAGGTTCCATTGAACACCCACTACAAATTTGAAGAAACTGATAAAGAATAATGCATAAAAGCCCGAATATTTTAGCAAATATGCGGGCTTTTAGGGAAAAAATGTTTCTAAAATTTGAGGCATCACAAAGAAGCTGTTTGAGCTCGTTTTAACCAAGCCAATTCTATAGATTTTTCAATACCTTTAGCGTTTAGTCCGGCCTGTTCCAACATTTGCGCATGTGAGGCTTGATGCATAAAAGTATCAGCTAAGCCTAAATTTAATATAGGTTTAACAATTTGGGCTTGGGCGAGATATTCATTCACTGCACTGCCTGCACCTGCCATCACGGCATGCTCTTCGACTGTCACAAATAAGTTGGTACTTTCTGCAAGTTGCGAAATTAAAACTTCATCTAGAGGTTTAATAAAACGCATATTGACCACACGCACGCCAACATCATGCCTCAATGAAAGCGCTTGAGCTGCTTCGATAGCCGCACTGACTCGACTCCCAAAAGCCAGAATACTGATTTGCTCATCGTGCTGTTCATTTAAACTTAATACGATTTCAGCTTTACCTAGGTCCAACGCTGTCAACTGTTGTTGAATTTGAACACCGATACCGTTACCACGCGGGTAACGTACTGCCGCAGGGCCGTTATATAAGTATCCCGTATGTAACATTTGTCGACATTCATTTTCATCTTTAGGCGCCATGATCACAATGTTCGGCACAGTACGCATAAATGCATAATCATAAGCCCCTGCATGTGTCGGACCATCTTCACCCACAAGGCCTGCACGATCTATGGCAAAGGTTACATCCAAATTTTGTAGTGCAACATCATGCACCAATTGATCATAACCACGTTGCAGGAATGTGGAGTAAATCGCAACAACAGGTTTTAGGCCTTCACAAGCCATACCCGCAGCTAAAGTCACCGCATGTTGTTCTGCAATAGCCACATCAAAAAAACGGGTCGGAAATTGCTTTGAAAATTGCACCATTCCCGAGCCTTCACACATCGCTGGTGTTATTGCAAGTAGTCGCTTATCTTGGGCAGCTTCATCACATAACCATTGCCCAAAGACATCAGAATATTTGGGTACTGTACTCACAGCAGTCACTGTATTAATTTTATTAATCGCATGGTATTTAATTTGGTCTGATTCGGCAGGGATAAAACCTTTACCTTTTTTGGTGTAAACGTGAATCAGACGTGGGCCTTTACGCTTTTTTAAAGCTTTAAAAACTTGCACCAACTGTACAACATCATGCCCATCGAATGGACCGAAGTAATCAAAACCAATCGCTTTAAATAAATTATCTGCTGCATCTGTGGCAGCACAATGTAAGCGTGAGTTGTACAACCACTCTGGATGAGGTTGTATATATGCTTCACCCGCATCACTAATATTAACCGACTCGCCACGTGCCCAAATAGCAGCTAGATGTTTAGCAAATCCACCAGTACTGCATGAAATTGACATGTCATTGTCATTAAGTACCACCATTAAATCAGCTTGATGTGCCACTGCATCATTCATGGCTTCAAATGCCATGCCTGCTGTCATTGCGCCATCTCCAATAATCGCAACAACATCACAAGGATCGTTTAAATAGCGACGTGCCAACGCCATACCTAAACCTGCAGAAATAGCGGTTGAAGAATGCCCTACACCAAAAGTATCAAATACAGATTCTTCACGTGTTGGAAAGGCAGCCAAACCCGCTTTAGCACGGATGGTGGTCAGTTGTTCACGACGTCCCGTTAAGGCTTTATGTGGGTAAGCTTGATGGCCTACATCCCAAATTAAACGATCATGCGGAGTATTAAAACAATAATGTAAAGCAACGGTTAGCTCGATAACGCCCAAGTTCGCACCGAAATGTCCCCCACTTTGACCTGCTGCATACAAAATGTACTGACGTAACTCATCCGCCACTTTTTCTAATTGGTCGCGCTCAAGTAAACGTAATTGTTGCGGATGATCAATCGTATCCAGCAACGGTGTTATAGGGCGATGAGTAGGTATTTCTGTATACAACATATATGGCAAAGCCTTCTAAAGCCTGGCAAATCCTAAGCTAGGTAAAATGGGTTATTCGATCATCTAACCGAATTGTATCACCTTTAAATCAGCCACATTTCTAGCGATGCAGTTTTGAGGAATCCTCTCAACTGGGTGTTTATTCATAAATTCAGATTATCCTGAATAATCTTACTATTTATCAACTATTATCGTGTGCTTTATACAAAAAAGAAAATCTTATCCATATTTTCATCATACCAGTTCTACCAATGGGCAATCATTCAGCTATACTTTAACGCATTAATGAACTATTTAACGGGTTAAACAGTGCCTATAGCGTTTGTTGCAACATCAAGATTACCCACTGCTTTTGGTGAATTTAAAATTACAGTTTTTCAAGACCCAGAAACTGGCGAAGAACATGTCGCGCTTTCTAAGGGTTTAGATACTCCGCCTACAGGTCCTGTATTGGTTCGTATTCATTCTGAATGCTTAACCGGTGATGCCTTTGCTTCACTCAAATGTGATTGTGGTCCTCAGTTACAAGCCACACAAAAAATCATCAATGAATTTGGTCAAGGCGTTATTTTGTATTTACGTCAAGAAGGCCGGGGCATTGGTCTCACCAATAAAATTCGGGCCTATGCTTTACAAGATCAAGGACACGATACAGTTGATGCCAACCTCATGTTAAATTTGCCTGCAGACGCACGCAGTTATGATATGTGTACGATTATGTTGGAACATTTAAAAGTCAAACAAGTCAAATTAATCACCAATAATCCATCCAAAATTGAAGCATTAAAACAACTGGATATTGATGTGGTCGACCGTGTACCGCTGACTGTGGGTTTAAATCCATTGAATGCCGATTATTTAAAAACCAAACATGAACGCATGTCGCACATGTATAAACAAGATGATTTTTAATTGATCCATTATTTTATTGATGCATTTAGCAAAGGATTTTAACAAGACAGCGTAAAATCCCTTACTTTTTTTATGACTTTATGTTTTGATGGTTTGAGTCCTTAAAATTGTGCTATAGAGGCTATCTATGCAGAACCCAAATTCAACTGATATTCAACGCGTTCGCGAATTTCTCTTCGATTTACAGTCACGTATTTGTTCCGCTTTAGAACAACAAGAATTACAGAGCAACAGTACTGCTCAGTTTGAAATTGATGACTGGCAACGTCCTGAAGGCGGTGGTGGTCGTTCACGTGTTTTACAAAACGGCGCTGTCATTGAAAAAGGTGGTGTGATGTTTTCTCACATTAATATTTCAAAGTTGCCAACCTCTGCTACAGAACGACATCCCCAAATAGCAGGGGCAAAAGCACAAGCGATGGGTGTGTCTTTGGTGATTCATCCTAGAAACCCACATATTCCGACATCCCATGCCAATGTCCGTTTATTTGTTGCAGAACCAGAAGGTCAAGAGCCTATTTGGTGGTTTGGTGGTGGTTTTGACTTAACCCCTTTTTATGCCGATGATGCTGATGTTTTATCTTGGCATCAAAAAGCTCACGATCTTTGTGAACCTTTTGGCGAAAATGTGTATTCAGAACATAAAAAATGGTGTGATGATTATTTTTATTTAAAGCATCGTGATGAGCAGCGCGGTGTGGGCGGTTTATTTTTTGATGACTTAAATCAGTGGGATTTTGAAACCTGTTTTAACTATATACAAGCTGTAGGTAATGGCTATTTAGAAGCCATTTTACCGATTTTTCAACGCCATCAAAATCAAACCTATACTCAAGCACAGCGTGACTTCCAGCTATATCGCCGTGGACGTTATGTCGAATATAATTTGGTTTATGATCGAGGGACTTTGTTTGGCTTACAAACAGGTGGACGTATTGAATCTATTTTAGTCAGTATGCCACCGCTTGCGGCTTGGTCATATCGACCTGCGTGGCATCAAGATTCCGCCGAAAAACGTTTAGTCGATGACTATTTAAAACCGCGTGATTGGTTAAATGAACTCAAGTAAGCAGTTTAAAATAAATAACTTTTAAATGGGTTATTTTCAAGCATTTAGTTAGATCCTAAACTTCCCTTTTTCACTAGATGACAAAGGGATATAAATTGGATACTTCTTTTATTTTCGTTTGATTATCATTTTTAATCGCTCAAATAACAACCTGATCAAGCTATTCTCTCTTTATTTTTGTTGGTTTTTGCTATTGCCATATACGGAACCGACATATTTTCTTACAGCACTACACTCTTTAAATTTTATAAAATCGTTTAAACTGCCTGACACGATTGTTCCCCTGCCCGAATTTAAAACATGCATAAATTAAAAAACACCATGTTTTATGGAGCCTGTAATGCTAAATAAAATATTGAATCATAAAGTTTTTTTATTCTGGTCTATTCTGATCATGATCCTTTGCTCAATCACCATTACTTTGTCATCTGAAAATACACTCTCAGATAGCTTATCGATTACGTTCAGTATTTTCGCAAGTTTTGCCTTATTTTTTACCTCTGTTGTACTTTTAGAAGAAATGGTTCACGAAATCTGTAATCCTTAAAGATCTGCCATTCACTCTCTACATGTTTACTTCACTATTGAAATTTAAAACCGAGCACGCTTTTATTAGGGCCTGTTCTGCTTTATTCTGACTTTAGCCGCGTTTAAAAATCACGTATATTGATGACCATTTCCGCCTCTGGATATTCTGAAATGAGCAAACAATTTGCAGTGATTGGGCATCCTATCGAACAATCACGCTCACCTGAACTTCATCAAGCCTTTGCCCAAAAAACAGGAATTGAGCTGAATTACACCAAACGCCTTGCGCCACTTGATGGTTTTGAAGCCAGCATGAAGGCTTTTTTTGCTGCAGGTGGAGCAGGCATGAATGTAACCATTCCTTTTAAAGAACAAGCCTTTGCTGAATGTCATGTTTTAACTGAACGTGCTCAAATCGCCAAAGCAGTCAACACCTTATGGATGCAAGATGGACAACTTTACGGTGACAATACAGATGGTCAAGGCTTGGTCGATGCTATTCAAGCCTTAGATTGGATACTGGAGAATACCAGTATTTTAATCATTGGTGCTGGAGGTGCAACACGCGGGGTCATTTATCCACTGGTTCAAGCTGGGGTCAGAAACATTGTCATTGCCAATCGAACTCTGGCACGTGCAGAACAATTGGTGGCCGATTTAAGAGAAAAAGTGCCAGAAGCGAGTCTCGCTGCAATTTCTTTAAATGATTTGAAGGGTAATTTTGATTTAGTGATTAATGCTACTTCTGCCAGTTTAAGCGGCGATGCTTTAATTTTACCTGAGAACTTACATTTCAAATATGCCTATGAAATGGCCTATGGCAAACCATCTAGCTTTTTGGATCAAGCTAAAAGTCGTGGCATTCCAACCTCGGAAGGTTATGGAATGTTAGTCGGACAAGCGATTGAGGCTTTTTATATTTGGAATGGCCTTAAACCGTCTTTAAAAGATTTTTTATAATTATAAGCTTTAAGTAAAAGGAACTTCATATGAAGCTCCTTTAAATCCTTATATTTTTTTTAAGTCGCACGTATACAAAAATTATTGATTTTAAACTCTACATATTTTTATTTAATCTCGCATTCCCTATTCAACCAACACCCTCTAGATAAATTCCATCAATTTTTTAAATATTTTAATCCCTGATTTTTCAGGAAAATCTGCTTTTTATGTAATAATTTACTTTAAAAATGCATAAATAAAATACCTTAACCCATCCTATAGTTAAGCATGATTAAATTTTTGGTTGGATTTAATGACAAGTTTTAGCTGATTGACGAGCTTCAAACCAAACCGATACAAAGTTAAACCGTTTATTTGCCTAATTTTTTTCTAAATGCCTTATATTATTGAGACTTAACGCTTAATCAATTCACATTATGGTTCAAAAATTTTCAACCGACTAAAGTCAAAAAAATATTTTTAGAAAGCCTATACAATTATTGTGATTCGCTTTTCTGACATTTTTATAAGGCATCATCATCAATGTATTTTAATGAACAATGTGAATAATTAAATCATCGATTTAGATAATCCAAAACTATTTCTACATTAGGATTAATTTTATGCCAGCTTATAAAACACCATTACGTGACATTCGCTTTTTAATGAATGAAGTCTTTGACTATCCTGCCCACTACAAAACGTTATCTAACGGTGAGTCTGCTGATGCCGATACTGTAGATATGATTTTGGAAGGCGCAGCAGATTTTTGTGAAAATGTGCTTTCTCCGATAAATCAATCAGGTGATGAAGAAGGTTGTCATTTTGAAAATGGCGTAGTCACTACACCAAAAGGTTTTAAAGAAGCGTATAAACAGTTTGTAGAAGGTGGATGGCAAGGTTTGTCTTATCCAGAAGAGTTTGGTGGTCAAGGTTTACCGATGTCACTTAACTTGGTTAAATCTGAAATGATGGGAACAGCCAACTGGTCATTTACCATGTATCCAGGTTTGAGTATGGGTTGTATGAATACCATCATGCAATTTGGTACAGATGAACAAAAAAATACTTATATGCCACATTTAACCGCAGGTACTTGGTCAGGCACCATGTGTTTGACTGAGCCACAATGTGGTACAGACTTGGGACAAGTTAAATCTAAAGCTGAACCGCAAGCGGATGGAACCTATAAAATCACAGGTACAAAAATCTTTATTTCTGCAGGTGAACATGACCTGACTGAAAATATTATCCATATTGTTCTAGCTCGTCTTCCAGACGCACCTGCAGGAACACGCGGTATTTCGCTGTTCATTGTACCAAAGTTCCTTCCAACTGCAGATGGCGGTGTGGGTGAGCGTAATCCAGTGAGCTGTGGCTCAATTGAACATAAAATGGGTATCCGTGCGTCTGCGACGGCTGTTCTCAACTTTGATGCTGCTACAGGTTACTTGATTGGTGAAGTTAACAAAGGTCTACATGCCATGTTTACCTTCATGAATACCGCACGTATTGGCACCGCGGTACAAGGAATAGCACACGCAGAATTGGCATTCCAAGGTTCTTTACCTTATGCTAAAGAGCGTATGTCTATGCGTGCTTTATCAGGTAAAAAAGATCCTGAACAAGTTGCAGATGCCATTATTCATCATGCTGACGTACGTCGTATGTTATTGACTCAAAAAGCGATTGCTGAAGGTGGTCGTGCCATGATTTATCATGCAGCACAACTTGCAGATAAAATGGCGGATGCCTTATCTCAGGGTGACCAAGCCAAATTTGAAGATTACGATGATAAACTTGGTTTTTACACGCCAATTTTAAAAGGTTTCTTAACTGAGTTAGGTTTAGAAGCTGCAAATCACGGCATGCAAGTATTCGGTGGCCATGGTTATATTAAAGAACATGGTATGGAACAAATTGCACGTGATGCACGTATTGCAACCTTATATGAAGGTACGACGGGTGTCCAAGCTTTAGATTTAATTGGGCGTAAAGTACTGCTTTCATCTAAAGGTAAAGTGGTTCGTGACTATACGGCTGAAATTTTAAGATTCTGTGCGCAACATGCTACCAACAAATATATGCGCCGTTTTGCATGGGATTTAACCAAAATCTGTGCCCAATGGAATGCGTTAACTGTTCGAATTATGCTTGCAGCTCGTAAAGACCGTGACATCGTATCTTCTGCATCTGTTGATTTCTTAATGTTCTCAGGCTATGCAATGATGGCATTTTACTGGGCACAGCAAGCAGCCGTTGCTTCTGAAAAATTAGCCTCTGGCACCGGTGCAGAAACGCCTGAGTTCTACAAAGCAAAAATTAAAGTGGCAGATTTTTATTTTGAGCGTTTACTACCGCGCTCACAAGGTCATGCAGAATCCATGGTTAATCCATCTCGTACCATGATGTCACTTGATGCAGAACATTTCAGTTTCGATTATTAATGTATAAATAGATATAAAAAAAGAGCGCTTCGGCGCTCTTTTTTTAATTTAATCGATTAACTCACACTGGTTTTATCTTAATTGCATGAAACTCAATATTTCCATAATCATCAGGCCGCCCACCGAATGATTTTTTCTCATATTCGGACTAAACACATCTTCATCACCAAAGATCTGTTCAAAAATTCAAATCATTTTTAGCAGGGCAAAGTCGTTTAGTTTTGAATAAATCGTACTAAAACGGATATACCGAAATTGTGGTACATAAGTGCCAGCTTGAAGTCACTCGAAAATAACTTTACTTTTAAGGATACAGCAGCATTTTCAATGTCTATTCTTTCTTATAAAAAATGATCCAATACCGAATTTAAAAATATATGTCCTTGCTCAGTACATGAAATTCGAGCTTTATCTTCAACCATCAACTTTCGTGAACGTAAAGAATTTAAAAGTTCGTCCAAGCGATCTAAACTTAAACCCGTTCGTTCTGCGTATAATTGTGCATCAACTCCTTGGTTTAAACGCAGTGCATTCATCATAAATTCAAATGGCATCTCATCAGCTTCAATTCGTTTAAACTGTATATGTTCTGCTGGAACTTTGGCTAAATAGTCTTTTGGTAAACGGGTTTTCTGAAAACGATACACACCATCAGGCTGTGTCACTTTCCCATGTGCCCCTGCCCCAATCGCTAAATAATCGCCAAACTGCCAGTAATTTAAATTGTGCGCAGAGGGCTTTTCTTTACGCCAAGCTGACACTTCATAATTAACAAAACCATGGGCCTTTAAATACGCTTCACCCTGAATTTGGATCTCTTCTAGAATATCATCAGTCGGCAAAATTGGTTGAGTCCGGAAAAAAACAGTATTCGGTTCAATGGTCAATTGATACCAAGACACGTGCGTCGCGCCATGTTCAACTGCCATTTTTAAATCGTACAATGCTTGCTCTTCACTCTGTTCAGGTAAGCCATGCATTAAATCGACGTTGATTCGCTTAAAACCGGCCTCACGCGCCAAATGAATTGCAGACACAGCATCCTGATTACTATGAATACGACCTAACTTTTGCAAATGCTCCGTATTAAAACTTTGCACACCAATCGACAAACGATTAATACCTGCCGCAAGATAGCCTGCAAAAGGATCATGCTCCACAGTTCCCGGATTAGCTTCTAGGGTAATTTCACAGTCATTTTCAAAAGCAATCATGTTTTTAAGTTGGTTAAATAACCACACATAACCTTTGGCTGAAATTAAAGACGGCGTACCACCACCAATAAATACACTGTGAATCTGGCGACCTTGAGCGAAATCCACTTGAGTCTTAAAATCTGCAACCAAAGCCTGTAAATACTCGTGTTCTAATTCTAAAGATAATTTTCCATCTGGTACTGCATGCGAATTAAAGTCGCAATACGGACATTTACGCACACACCACGGCATATGAATATATAAAGATAAAGGAACAAGTGCAGGATTCAATTCAGCCAAGGAATAAGCTCAAAATAACAAGGAAACAGGAAATATATTTTAACATGACTGCATCAAGACACTAAGGAATACTCATTGTTATTGTTTTAGACTAAGAAAAATCCAACAAGAATAATGGCTTAATATGATGAAAATTTCTAGTCAACTTCTCTTCTTCTTGCCTCTTGCGATGGGTATTGGGATTGCCATGAGCTTGCAAAATGCTTTAAATACACAATTGAGAGAATATTTACATTCTCCACTGCAAGCTGCCCTTTTATCCTTTTTGGTCGGTACAATAGTACTTGCCCTACTGGTGTTTTTTCAATCCGTAGAAAAGCCCACTTTAAATACCCTCATTCAAATTCCTTGGTTTTTGTGGCTGGGTGGTTTTTTAGGGGTGTATGCCATTAGTTTAAGTATTTATGCTGTACCTAAACTTGGTTTTCTGACCCTAACGGGTGTGGTTATTTTTGGTCAAATTTCGATGTCAATGTTACTCGATCATTTTGGTTGGTTTGGCACTGAAAAAACACCGATTCACTGGCAACGTCTTTTAGGAAGTATCGTGATTTTTATTGGAGTATTTTTAACTCTGCAACGCTAAATATCACGACCTTTATTCATTCATAATGAGAATTTTTTGTGTCTAATGTCACTGCTTTAACGACAACCCATCGCTTTGAATTAAAAAAACTCTTTCATCTGATGATTCCTATTTTGGTGACACAGTTTTCCCAAGCAGGTTTGGGTTTAATTGATACCATTATGGCGGGACACCTTTCTCCAACTGATCTGGCTGCAATTGCAGTCGGTGTTGGGCTATGGATTCCCATCATGTTGTTATTTAGTGGCATCATGATTGCAACCACACCCTTAGTGGCTGAAGCAAATGGTGCGCGTACTCCTGAAAAAATTGCGACTATTGTGCGTCAATCCCTGTGGGTGGCTTTTATTTTAGGCGTAATTGCAGGTCTAATTTTACAAGTCATGCCTTTTTTATTGCCTATTTTAGGCGTGCCCGCAGCCTTATTGCCGAAATCTAGCTTATTTTTACATGCAATTGGTTTCGGTATGCCTGCAGTGACGATGTATGCTGCATTAAGAGGTTATTCCGAAGCATTGGGCTATCCAAGACCTGTGACTGCCATAAGTCTGGCTGCACTACTGGTGTTGATTCCACTGAACTTTATTTTTATGTATGGCTGGGGTCCGATTCCTGAGCTGGGAAGTGCAGGTTGTGGCTTTGCCACCGCCATTTTACAATGGATTATGCTTTTGGTTTTAGCCACATATATCTTTAAAGGCAAAGCATATCGTAAAACCCAAGTTTTTGCGGCATGGGAAAAAATTGATTTATATTGGGTGAAACGGATTTTACAATTAGGTCTACCGATTGGTTTGGCCATATTTTTTGAAGTCAGTATTTTTAGTACTGCAGCAATTGTGTTGAGTCCTCTGGGTGAAACTTTAGTGGCTGCCCATCAAATTGCCATTTCAGTCACATCGCAACTGTTTATGATTCCAATGTCACTGGCCATTGCACTGACTATTCGTACTGGCACCTATTATGGCGAACAAAACTGGCAGGCCATGCGAAAAGTTCAATTTTTAGGTTTAATGACAGGCACAGTTTTCGCTTTAATGACTATGGCTCTAATGTGGCTGTTCCGCGCAGAAATCGTATCGATTTATACCTCCGACGTTGAAGTCACACAAGTAGCGATGTATTTGATTTTATTTGCAATTGCTTATCAACTGATGGATGCTTGGCAAGTCAGTGCAGCAGGTTGTTTACGGGGTATGCAGGATACTAAAGGGCCCATGTGGATTACCATGCTTGCCTATTGGGTGATTGCTTTTCCAGTCGGAATTTATCTAGCCCGCTTTACCGAAATGAAGGCAGCAGGTGTCTGGGTCGGCTTAATTGTGGGTTTAACAGTGGCCTGTATATTATTGCTTAGACGTTTATATATGAATAACCAGCGCTTAATGCAGCATTCCTAAGCCAATATAAACCTGTTAACGCGCTATTTATCTCTAAAATTAAGCATCATGTAGGCGGCAAAAATGCCGCTTTGGTACTGAAATTATCGAGCGTTTGTTTTAATACAACTCGTTTTTTTAGCCTTATCAAAATACAGGTGAATTTCATTCCTGTCATAAAATTCATGTGCTACTGCTTTAAGAAATCAAATCGATGATTTAATCTGATTCATGAGTCTCTATTTATCTAACATTCAAGTTCAAAGTATTCAGTTTTCAGATGTAAAAATCATTTTATGCCTCACTCAAAACACATCACCTTAATCCTATAAAAAATAAAGTAGGTCTAGGTAAAATCCATGTTCATTCTGCTCAGAATATCCAGACACCAACAAAGCCTTAACATTTTAATATATGCAATTTAAGTTTTACCGCCTATGATCATTACACCCCATTTATGATGATCTCAAGGTATAGCGCATGGCAAAAACGGCTCGCACACCCGGTCGTCGTTTTATGAAACTGGCCAGCATGACGGCCAGTATCGCAACTAAAACGGTGTCAAATTCAATTAAAAACTTTAACGCCGATGAAGACACAAAAAATGCTGCCCGTAGTCAACTTTTTCAAGAGATTGGTTTAAAGGTTGCAGATACTTTGGGAGAAATGAAAGGGGCAGTCATGAAAGTGGGGCAAATTGCCTCACAATATAAAGATATTTTTCCACCAGAAGTGGCACGTGCAATCAGTAAATTGCAACGTCAAGCACCTGCCATGCCTTTTGCCGATATTAAAGCGCAAGTTGAGAAAGAACTCGGTAAGCCTCTTCCTCAAATCTTTAAACATTTTGAAGAACAACCCTTTGCTGCGGCCTCAATTGGTCAGGTACATAAAGCGACTTTGCCAACTGGGCAACAAGTCGTGGTTAAAGTACAATATCCGGGCGTAGATGAAGCCTGTGAAAGCGACCTTAAACAGGTGCGGTTGGCTTTACGTCTTATGGGTGTTTTAAAAATTGATCGCAAATTACAAGATCAATTATTTAAAGAAATTCAAGAAAGTTTAGACAATGAATTAAACTATGAAATTGAAGCACAGAATTTAGAAATAGCGCGTACTTTCCATCAAACCTTAGACAGTAAAATTATTATTCCACAAGTCTATAAAGACTATTCTTCTCGCCATATTTTAACCCTAAGCTTAGAACAAGGCGAGAGTATTGAAACGGCCAGTACTTGGTCGCAAGACATGCGTAATGAACTGGGACGACGTTTATTTAGGGCAATTGGGCAGGAAATTTTTTATTTAAAACGTTTCCATTGCGATCCACATCCTGGCAATTTTGCGTTTCGTGAAGATGGCTATGTCATTATTTATGATTATGGTGGCGTAAAAACATTATCCAGTGCAACCTTACAACATTTTAAAGATTTAATTCAGTGTGCACGTGAAGGCAATATAGTGGGTATAGAACAGCAACTCGATGCACTACATGCCATTTCAGAACAAGGAAAATTCCCCCCTGAATTGTATCAACAATGGTTAGATGTCCTGATGCGCCCTCTGACGACTTTGTATGACTTTGCCGAAAATTCAGCACATCATGATGGGATGGAATTAGTCAAACCATCACTCAAATATTGGGATGTGTTCAAGCCCTCACCTGACACCCTAATGGTCAATCGCACCGTATCAGGACATTACTGGAATATGATTCATTTAAAAATGCATGACAATCTGAATGATGTATTTGATGAATTGGTTCCACCCCGCTAATAAAACAGATTTACCACCTAACCCTATAGTTGGGTGTGATTGATAAATAATTTGTTATGTTATAACATATCTATATCAAATTATTAGTGTGGAATTATTTATGCGTCCTAACATCCATCCAGCATACCGCGAGGTTTTATTTCATGATACCAATGCGGATGCCTATTTTATTATTGGCAGTACTTTAAACAGCCAGCAGACTAAAACCTATCAAGGCAAAGAGTATCCCTATATCACCTTAGATATTTCTAGCGCTTCGCATCCGTTTTATACGGGTGAACAACGTCAGACCAGTAATGAAGGTCGTGTGGCCAATTTCAATAAGCGTTTTTCACGTTTCAAACGCTCACAATAAGTTAATATTCAATTAAGTTTCAGTTGTTATTTTTTAATTACTCAGAAGCCTAAGCCTCCTCCTCCACTTAGGCTTCTTTTTTTATCTTTAAATTCATAAAAGCTATGATTCTAGTGTTTATTTGCTATTTAAAATCCATTCAAATAAATAAAAGCCAGCTGCTAAAAAGAGGATCCCAACCACTACACTTGAAAGAGCATAGCCAAAAGCCAAACTCGCCTGTCCATGTTTTAATAACTGAAAAGTCTCCAGACCAAAACTTGAAAATGTCGTAAAGCCCCCCAAAATACCGACCATTAAAAATAAGCGTGCTTCATTTTGTAAAATGGGAAATTTTTGACTATAGGCAAAAAAAATGCCCGCCAATAAGCAGCCTAAAATATTAATACTCCAAGTTGCCCACGGAAATAAACTGTTCGGCTTTATTAAAAATACACCTGTGCCATAGCGAAGACTTGCGCCAATTGCACCTCCTAAAGCCACCCATAGCCAGCTCATTTATTTTTTCCTATTGAATGTTTTATATTCAGCGGATGATAAACCATAATGCTTTAATTTTGCATGAACGGACGGTGTTTACTCAGCCATGATGCGCAATAAAATTCACAAAAACTGTGATAGTCTTGGCTTTAAATTCACGATTTAATTGAGGACAATATGGCTCAGAATTTATTACAACAACTGAAAGCAAATGAAGTTAAATTTACCGATGTCATTGCTTATATTGAAGCACGTTATCATCATACCGCGACTGCATTTAAAAATGGGCAACACAGCAATGCTGCTAATGAAAATCAAGGGAGCGCCAAAGTATTTTCTTTTGCTCAACTGAATCATTTAGATCAAGCACAAACATTAAGTTTGTTCGCTGAACATTATGCTGCTGTTGTTGCTACTCCTGATGCCACTGATCACCAAAATATTCGCCAGTTTATGCAAAATGGTTGGGATGGCATTCAATTTGAAGGTCAGGCATTAACGGCAAAATAAGTCATTTTAAATAGTTCGATCAAAACATCCCTCTCGAATATCAAAAGGGATGTTTTTTTTACCCGCTCAATCATTCATAAAAACGATGAAACTCTTACTCTACACGACCATTCTTCAAGCGCATTTTTCTCCCAAGACCGTGCATGTTTGACACGAATTAATTCTTCACCCGGTTTTAAGGCAGTAAAACGGAATAGCTTTTCGCCTCCAGCTCCAAGTATAGGTTTTTGGCTTTTGACTTGATCCTGCTGATAAATTTCATCTACTTTAAAAATCTGCAGTGGCTTGACCACTTGCCAAATATAGCCCGTAGAGGGGTTTTCTGGAACAGTGAACATTAAGGTTTGTCCGACATTCATTTCGAGTAAATTGGGACATTGTTGCTTAAGAGAATAGACATGGGTTTTTCCATCCACAGTTGGACTCATACTGCTACATCCCGCTAACCATAATCCAGAGAGTACAGCGCAACATATTGCTAAAGCTTTCATTATGGACTCATGTTTTAGTAAGATAAATTTAGATAGTTTTTTAAATAATTAGCCTTTTACTTTTTCAATCCACTCAATTGAGCTGACCCTAAATAATTCACAAGCACCATCCCCTGTATCGGTAGGTGTAAGAGATGACGTCCAGACTAAATCTTTATCTTTAATTTCAACCAATTCACCCTTTAAACGGACTAAATCACCACGTTTTACATTCTTAATTTGTTTAGCAATGTTTGGGTTGGCAGGGATAATGTGCATATTTGACACCATTTGCATGGCTTGTTCTTTAGGCACAGGTAAACGATCCATTTTCCAGTTCAAGTAACGGTCATATTGATTCACGGAAATATGTCGAGCAATTTCAGGTTCAGCAAATAATCCCCAACTCACCGCATAATCGATCGGAGAAAACTTGGCTTGCTCATCATTGTGATAAATTTTAGAACCTAAAATCCGAAAATCGCCTTTAAAAGGTTGAAGCATTTTAATGGATTGATCTTTGGCAAGCGGTGCCAAACCCTTTGAAATATTATGATCCACAGATGCACTTGCACTGACTTGCACCATTAAGATTGCCAATAAAATACTGAATATAAAAGGTTTAATCATTTTTATGCCTTGCCATTTTTCTATTTACATTTTTTATTTTAAACAAAATAGATTAAATAACATCACAGGCTTGGTAACAATAGAGAGCGATTTAGTCATTTTTTTGTCTTCTTGCTTCTTGTTATTATTCCCTACACTCAACAAATGATCGGAAATATTGAGCTTTCAATGATTTACCAATTTTATCAACAGCATATTTTTCCGCATGTACTGAATCAAGTTATGCAAATTCCAAGTCTAATGGATCAACGCAGAGAACTTTTATTACCTGTTTCGGGGCAAGTTCTAGAAATTGGTTTTGGCACAGGCATCAATCTACCTTTTTATCAAAATATTGAAACCTTATATGCGCTTGAGCCTAGCGCTGAAATATATCAATTAGCCGCACAACGTGTGCATGAAAGTGCTTTACAGCTTCAACATGTACAAGCCCGTGCAGAAAAACTACCTTTTGCCGATGCTAGTTTTGACCATATTGTCAGCACATGGACTTTATGCAGTGTTGATCATTTAGCACTGGCGTTAAATGAATTACATCGTGTCTTAAAACCAAATGGCATTTTGCATGTGCTTGAACATGTTGAATATCAAGACAATCTGGCGTTGCATTATTTACAAAATATCATGACTCCAATTCATAAAAGATTTGCAGATGGTTGTCATTTGAACCGTGATATAGAACAAGCCTTACTACAAGCGAATTTTAGTTTTAAAGAACAACACTATTTTGATGCAACGGGTATTCCTAAACTGGCACAACGTATGTTTTTTGCTCGAGCGCAAAAGAGACCAACCCAATCAGCTATCAAATCAGCAACTGTAACTCAATAATCATCAGTCATTTAATCACTATAAAATTGCAGGATGAACGGAAAATCTTCAGTCATACCCATAAGCTCAATCTTTATTTAATCATCAAAATCAATACGAATGGTTTCAAAACGAACTCGACCGTTAGCAATTGCTTTGGCAATCGCCTGCTGTCCTTTGGTTAAGCGTGCCCCCCCACTTTTAATATCAATCAGTACGACTTCTATATCTTCTGCTCGGCCTTGACCATCGCGTAGGTCGGTATACCCATCAAAAACTACATAATCCACAGGATCACCTAAAAATTTAGCATCACTCGGAAGATATTGAAATTCAGGCATAATCGGCGCCATTTGCTCGGCCATTTTACCCTTCAGGACGGCACGGCTGGTATTGACACTGCGTTTTTGAGCATGGATGAGCGCCTGCTGGTGCTCAAGTTCCAATTCTGCAATATATTGTTCATATTCTGCTTTGATCCGTCCATTACGGGTATTACTCAGAATCAGCGTGGTCAAAATCACACCTAGTCCTGCACCAATTAACATTGCCATCCAAATGGACATTATTTTTTCCTAAATCAAAAAAGGCTGCGACAGATTTATCTTGCAAGACTTTGGTCACGTGTCATATTCATCGCATTAAACAATGATATGCTAGGTCTGAGCAGAATAAAATCGTTAGGGCCATGAAAACAATCTTAATTGCCAATCAGAAAGGTGGATGCGGAAAAACCATTACAGCAATTAATCTTGCTGCCGCTTTAGCACACAAAGGATATCGCGTTGCACTGGCCGATGCCGACAATCAAAAATCGACCTTACAATGGCTTAAACAGCGTCCAGATCATGTTGCACCGATTCAAAGTCTTGACTGGCGACATGAAAAATCCATTGGAGATGTGCCAAAAAATATAGAATATCTAATTATTGATGCACCTGGCGCTTTGTCTGGTGAACAGGCAGAACAGTTAATTAGTGAAGCACACGCGATTATTACACCTTTACAACCCTCATTTTTTGACATTGATAGTACACGTCGCTTTTTGAAACATTTACAAGATATAAAACGCATTCGTAAAGGTAAAGTTCAAATTTTACTGCTTGCGAACCGCGTTAAATCTAACAGCGCCAGTGCTAAAGAGATTCAGGAATTTTTTAGCAAAATCGATCAGCAACCAGTGGCTTGGATTTCTGAAAGAACGGCGTATGGTCAATTGGCCATGCAAGGTTTAACCGTATTTGATAAAACCCAAAAAAATTATTTGCTGATTCAACAGCAATGGCAACCAGTTTTAAACAGTATTATCGAAGATCCAGCAAAGTGGTTTTAATTTTATCAGCTAAATAGTGTAGTGAATAAATCCAATGTGTTAATTCATTATTCACTACAACTTACCCTGCTTCCATTTTCGTGAGCTTTTTTTTCAGTTAAGATGGTTTGACCTTCGACATAATTCAGTGAATGCAGTGCAACAATACGCGCCAACATTACAAAAAGTTTTATTGTTTGGACTGTTTTTTGTCCTTCTCTTTTTAAGTTTCAATGTACTCAAATATTTCATTGTGCCTGTACTTTGGGCCGCCATTATTGCCTACATGACGTGGCCATGGTACCAGTGGATTTATCGAAAATGTGGTTCGCGTGCAACCTTAAGCGCAACACTGATGATTAGCCTGATCATTCTGTTGATTGGTATTCCATTAACCTTTGGTATTTTCATGTTGCAACATGAAGGTCGAAGTTTATATTACGAATTACAGAAGCAAGTTTTTTCTGGTCACTTAAATGTTCCAGATTTTATTCGACAATTGCCATTTATTGGTAAAGAAATTACCCGCACTTTACATGACATCAATACCGATCCAAATAGTATTGTACAAACGGTATCTATCTGGATTCAAAGCCATTTAAATTATGGTCGTTTCGTATTAAATGAAATTGGAAAAAACATTATCAAGCTTTGTTTTGCCGTAATGTCCTTGTTCTTTTTCTATCGCGATGGTCAAACCATTTTAAATCAAGTCAGTAAAGCCTTGGAAATGGTGATTGGTCCACGGATTCATCATTATTTAGATACTATTTCTGAAACGACCCGTGCTGTGGTTTATGGTGTTGGGCTAACCGCAGTTGCACAAGCCGTCTTGGCAGGATTAAGTTATTTAGTTGCAGGCGTACCGAATCCCATGGTACTGACCATCGTGACTTTTCTGCTAGCGCTCATTCCTTTTGGTACGCCGCTGGCCTACGGTTCAGTTGCCTTGTGGCTATTTTCTCAAGGACAAACGGTGGAAGCGATTGGCGTTATGGCTTGGGGCGTCTGTATTGTCAGCACTTCAGACAACGTGATTCGTCCTTTGGTGATTTCTGGCGCTACACAAATTCCGTTCTTACTGATTATGTTTGGTGTATTAGGCGGTATAGCCAGTTTTGGTCTGGTCGGTTTATTTATTGGTCCTGTTATTTTGGCGGTGTTGTTGGCTATTTGGCGTGAATGGTTACATGAAACCAATGAATTTGGCCCACTCATGTTGCCTAAAACCACCATGGCTTATGATCTAGAAAGCGATGAGAAAAATTTAGATCCAGATGAAAATAAATAAAGTGTGTTAAGAAACTAATACATTCAACTACTTAATTTATATTGAATTGCATTACTCACTTTGTTTGAATGGTGAAAATCATATGATAAAGAAAAAGGATGCAATTTAATGTGGTCTTCATTCCTTAAGCTCAGCACCGTATGCGCAACCGCTAGTATTACTATGGTGGGATGTGCCAATTTGGCGATGTCATCCTCATCTCCAGAAAAGGTCTCCGTACACACAGTTTCAGCGACAGGTGTTGGAGCAGAAATTGGTACCATTCAATTCAAAGACAGTCCTGCAGGACTCGTCATTCATACCGATTTATCTAAACTACCGCCTGGCCCACATGGTTTTCACATTCATGAAAAAGGCTCATGCGAACCTGCGGAAAAAGATGGAAAAATGGGGGCAGCGTTGGCAGCGGGTGGTCATTTTAACCCGAACCAATCACCACACCATGGAACGCCTTTACAAGGTCATTTAGGTGATTTACCCGTATTGAATGTCGATGCTCAAGGAAATGCCAAGCAAAATTTAGTTGCACCACGCTTGAAAGTAGCTGATATTCAGGGTCTAGCAGTGATGGTACATGCGGGTGGCGATAACTATGCCGATCAACCGAAACCTTTAGGTGGTGGTGGTGAGCGCATTGCTTGTGGTGTAATTTAATGGTTTGATTAAATTGTTGGATGAAATAATCTTGATTGTGGGTAACATCAAACTTATCCACAATTCAATTAAAACAGCAGGCTCCAGACCTGCTGTTTTATTGTGAAATGGACGGAGTATTCATTGACATCTCTGCTAAATATGCTCAGTCTATATTTAAAAATATTCTTCATTTAGAAAAAACTGTGAATCATCTAAAAGACCTGTTTCAAGGCTTTAAATCAAATTCTATTCTTATTTATTGTTTACAAATTTTTATTGTTTTTACAGGGACAACTTTAGGCTTATTGTTTTTAGGTCATGAAAATTTAATTGTACCCGTGACCTTAGGTACAATTGCTGCGGCTTTGACTGACTTTGATGACCGCTTAAGTATTCGTCTGCGCAATTTGATTTACGTCTGTATTCTGTTTTTTAGCGTCAGCAGTATTCTTGAATTCCTCCTTCCATATAAATTACTGTTTATCCTCTATTTGTCATTCTCTAGTGGCTTTTTTATTTTAATGGGCGCATTGGGGCAGCGTTATGCGACTATTTCTTTTGGCACCATTTTATTGTCTATTTATACACTGTTTGGTTTAGGTGAATACCATCACTGGTATCAACAACCTAGCTATTTTGTTTTAGGCGCTATTTGGTATGGTTTCAGTTCTATTCTTTTTTACCTGCTGAAGCCGACTCAAGCATTACAAGATAAATTAGCAGCTAATTTTGAGACACTGGCTGCCTTTCTCTTTGCCAAAGCTCGGCTATTTGATCCTGATAATACCGATAATATAGAATCTTTACTTTATGAACTCTCGCTACAAAATAGCCAAGTTGTCCATAGTCTAAATATCACCAAAGCCTCATTACTCACTCGCTTAAAAGCATCACGGGCCAATAAAAATACCATTTATTGGCTGAACCTGTATTTTTTGGCACAAGACATTCATGAACAGGCCACCTCTAATTATTTACATTACGAAGCTATTCATCAAAATTTTAGCCGTACCGACCTGATTTTTCGTATTCAAAAAAATGTTCGACTGCATGCCAGTTCCTGCCAGACTTTGGCCCAAAATATTCTGCAGCATCAACCTTATCAATCCAATCCAGATACTGATATTGCAATTGCTCATTTCGAACATTCGATTCAATTATGGATGGAAGAAAACCCACACAATTTAGAAATTAAAAACCTACTGCTGATTTTACGAAACTTAAAAAATATTCAGGAACAATTACTTCATTTAAGTGATGCGCAAAGTAATTATCGACAAAATTATATGCAGCACCCAGACAACATCAATTTACTCGATGATGATATTCATGACTTGGCCGATTTATGGCTTAAGTTGAAACAACATTTGACGCCAAAATCAGCATTATTTCGTCATGCTGTTCGGATCGCTTCTGTCTTTGCAGTGGGCTATGCCTTTTCATTGCTTCCTTTTGCCCAGCATGGCTACTGGATTTTACTGACCAGTTTATTTGTCTGCCAAATCAGTTATTTCGCGACTAAAACGCGTTTAAAACTTCGTACTTTAGGTACGGTATTGGGGGTGATTTTAGGTATCCCAATTTTATATTTTGTTCCCAGTATTGAAGGGAAATTATTTCTAACGATTATTTTTGGGGTCGCCTTTTTCTATTTACGTTCGCAAAAATATGCCATGGCGACGTTGATGGCAACCTTAATGGTGTTATTGATTTTCAATTTAAAAGGTGCAGGCTATGCCATTCTTTTACCCCGTTTAATTGATACTCTTTTGGGCTGTTTTATTGCTTGGTGTGCAGTCAGTTTTATTTGGCCAGATTGGGATTTTCGGAATATTTCAGACACCATCAAAAAAAGTAATCAAGCCACATTAGATTATTTTGATGCTGTGGTAAAACAATATCAGCGAGGTAAAAATAACAGTATTGATTATCGCAGAGCACGGCGTTCGGCACATAATGCACAAGTTGAACTGTCGAGCATGATTTCGAGTTTAAGTACTGAACCGAATCCGAATCAGCAATTGATCCATTCAGCCTTTCGCTATTTGGTCTATAGCCATAGTCAACTTAGCTATGTATCAGCTTTAGGCAGTCATCGTGAATACGTTCAAGATATTCAAGTGCTTGATTTAATGCTGTGGTGTAAAAATGCATTATTTACACTCCTGTTACAGCAAAAATCTTTAGAACCACAGGATATTCAGCAGAAATTACATGAGATTAAACTCATCAGCGAACAAGATCACTTATCTGATCATTTATTATTAATCTTAAAACAGATCAGTCTTTTGTTAGAAACTTTACCTGAATTAATGAATTTAAAAACAGCTTTATTGGCTCAGGACATTAAATAATGTGGCACTTTTTAGTTCGTCCACTCTTTTTTCTTCGCTTCTGAAGAGCAGTATTTCCTTTCCCTACCACTAGATCGATAGGTGTGGGAAAGGAGAATCTATTCATCATTCGCAGAGAGCGATTTAAAAGAAAAATCTATACAGTCTAAAATTGTCCTTGTTCAACACGCTCAGCTAGAATTTTTTTCAGCATGGCACGTGGAAAACTAAACCATAACGCAATTAAAATAAAACAGGCAAAAGTATAGGCCCATAAATGGTAATGTTCATAGAGCACACGGACCAATTCAATAATGATGAAAAAGCTAAACATCATCAGCATAGATACCGCAGCCGCCACCGTTCCCTTAGACACTTCCGATGACATCAGAGCAAAGCGATACAACACTGAAAAACTGATGCCTTCGCCAAAACTAATCAATGTCATGCCGATAATTAAGCACCAAAGCAGATAATCCTGCCAAATCATGCCAAGCATTAATAGACAGGTGCCGAAGAACATGATGGGCAAACCCATTAAAATTGATTTCCCTAAAGCCAGTTTATCAATAATTTTAAGCAGCACGATATTTCCCAAGATCAAGCCACCCAATACTGGAAACTGTGCTAAGCCATATTGCATACTGCTAAAACCGAGTTCTTCCACCAATATCACGGGTGAAAGCGCAATCCAGAGCATCAAGGGCATGGCGACCATAGGCAAAGCTACAGTCATCGCTAAAAAGCGTTTATTTTGATAGACCTGCTTAAAATCATCCCAAATATAAGCAAAAGGTTTTTTCGGAATACTCACGTTTGTTTCTGGCATTTTGGCTTTTAAACCAAACCAACTTAAAAATGCCAATAACGCAATTCCAATAAAACCCCAATGCCATGACACATGGTCAATCATAAATGCACCCAGTACTGGCCCAAGCAAAGGTGCAAGCAATGACACGTTTGCCATCAATGCCATCACTTTAATGGCATCGCGTTCCTCAAAGGTTTCTTGAATGGCGGCATAACCCACAGCAGAAATCACGCTTAAGCCGATGCCTTGTAAAAAGCGCAAGGCTAAAAAGCTTTCAATATTGTGCGTCAGTAAAATTAGTAAGCAACATAGGACAAAGAACAAAACGCCTGCCAATAATACTTTTTTTCGTCCTAAACGGTCAGACAATGGCCCAAGTAACCATGCCACACATGCCCCACCCAGCAAATAAAATGACATAGAAGAAGGTGCCCAAGAACTGCTCACACCGAAGTCTTGAGTAATAGCAAGCATGGCGGGTTGGACTAAGTCGTTACCGATATAGACGGAAAATTCAAACAGGACCAATGCCAATGGAAACATGAGCGTGGCACGGCTTAAGGTGGTGGTTCTAACTTTTTGCATTATTTTCTACATATCATTTTAAGCTGGTCAGGCAAGGCACTATTTTCAGGGAGATAAGCGTCAGCCCAATGACAAGCATTGAGTTTTTAAATTAAATTTTAGAAATGGATTGAGTAATAACGAACTTAAAACACCGTTTTCACAAGGTGTATCAAAAAATAATTTAGCATGAGAATGATATAGCCAGTCAATTCACTGGATGAATAAACTATATTTTAACAGACTTATAAAATGGCTTGTACCAATTTAATGTTAGGATTTGGCTGACATGGAAGTAGTTGATTCACATTTTTTTCTGTCAAATTCCACTGATGAATTATTCAGAACTTTAAATAGGGTCATTTTATTCAAAAATGCAATGAACATTAAGAATAAAATTTCCCCACCAACCAATGCCAGTCAATTAAGCAATCAACTGGCATTTTTTCAATTTAATCCACTCTTTAATATACATAAAATCTTTTGCTATTTTTATAGCAATAAATGTAGTTCCATTCAAAAAAGATATGCAACAACTTAGATGATCAGCATTACACTGATAAATCATTATGGATATAACTAACTGATTTTACTTTCAAGCAAAAATCAAATGTTGATTATGGACACAGTGCAGTTTGAAAAGCCTTATTTTTACCACGTGCACATTGGTAACTTTTCTGGGTATTTTGCAACGCCCAATCCTGTTTAATGCTTTTAAAGCTATATACAGTTCGAATTGCACGTACAGAATCATCCATTAATCCTGTTTGTGTCACAATCACTTGTGCAGCCGTTGGCGATTCAACGCGATTAAATACCTGTCGAATATCAATATTAGATGATGATTTTTTCAAATCAGGATGCACTTTAAATACTTGTTGCAATGGTGTATCAGATGACCCTAGATTGACTTTTTTGATTAATTTTTCTGTACTTGCACAACCTGACAACAAGCCTAAACTGAGTAGAGTGGCTGACATTAAACGTAACATAAATAAATCTCCAGCCTATAAAAATCTGAGAATAAAAAAAGGCATTACATTTATGATGCAATGCCTTGTTTGTTTACACTATAGATACTCTGTAGTGCTAATGTGCCTTCAATTTATAAATCGAATAATTTACCCGGATTCATAATTCCATTGGGATCGAATACTTTTTTTAAGGCTTTCATGTATTCAATTTCTTGTGCAGTACGTGAATATTCAAGATACGGCTTTTTGGTCATACCGACACCATGTTCAGCAGAAATTGAACCATCATATTTTTTAACGGTTTCAAACACATATTTATTTACCACCTGACATTTAGCAAAGAATTCATCTTTACTTAAGTCGGCAGGTTTCAAGATATTTAAGTGTAAGTTACCATCACCAATATGACCAAACCAGCAAATTTCAAAATCAGGATAATTCGCTTCGACAATAGCATCAATTTCTTTAATAAATGCAGGAACATGCGTAATTAGTACTGAAATGTCATTTTTATAAGGTGTAAAAGGTGCAATAGATTCTGAAATATCTTCACGTAAACGCCACAAGTTATGCACTTGATCAAGATTTTGGCTCATAACACCATCATGTACCCAACCTTGTTCCATGCAATGCTCAAAAATTTCCATCGCAGCGTCCATAATTGGCTCATACGGCGCTTCAAACTCGAGCAATACATAAAAAGGACATGGTGTTTCAAATGGACGCTGTACATGACCATGGTCCAACACTTTCTGCATGGCCAATTCACCAAAGAATTCAAATGCAGTTAAATCAATTTTGTTTTGGAATGCATGTAATACAGGCATGATCGAATCAAAATCAGGAATACCGAGCACCATCACTTGCAGATCATGTGGTTGACGTTCTAGTTTAATTTCTGCTTCTGTGACTAAACCTAAAGTACCTTCGCCACCAATAAACAAATGCTGTAACGCATAACCCGTGGCATTTTTAACCATGCCCTTATTCAAACGCAGCACATCACCTTTACCCGTGACCACGGTTAAACCCAACACCCAATTACGTGTCATACCATATTTAATAACTTTAATCCCGCCTGCATTGGTACCAATATTGCCGCCAATTTGCGAAGACCCTGATGATGCAAAATCAACGGGATAGTACATGCCTTGGTCAGTCGCATAATTTTGCAATTGTTCCGTCACAACGCCCGCTTGCACACGTACCATTCGGTCAGCAGGAAAAAACGCCAAAATCTGGTTCATTTTATCCATACTGATCACAATTTCACCATGGGCTGCAACCGCACCGGCAGATAAACCTGTACGACCACCTGAAGGTGTAATTGCAACATCAAATTGATTGGCAAGTTTTACAATTTCTTGCACTTGTTCTGTACTGGACGGAAAAACGATGACTGACGGGTTAGGATCAAAATGCTTGGTATGATCACGCCCCCAATTTTCGAGGCTATCGCCATCAGTTTTAATACGGTTTTCACCAACAATTACTGTCAATTGGTTGAGTAACTCAGGTGTTAAAGCGACTGGAGCATTCATCGTTTGCAGACCTAGCAAGAAGTAAACAAGTGGTTTTCGGACGATTGTACTGTCTTTATCAAGACTTTTTAAAAAAGATTGGCAAAATGTCCAAGTTAGAACGATGTACGGAAAACCCAAAATTTAGTGTTTTAAGTTTGACCGCTACATGATGTTTTATTTTACATGTAAGCGGCTGCGGGATAAAGCTTGGTTTAGAGATAGCATCACCACAAAGTGTATATAAGACCTGCCTTGTTGAATCAGGAAAGTTATTAAATTTCATCCTATTTTTAGTTATCCAACAATTCATCTTCAAAAATATAGCATTAGGTCTCTTCTACATCTGTCGACTTCGTAAAAATAAATAAATTGATGAAAGTTTATAAATAATTCCATTGTTGTAAATTTAATCGAAATATCTATATTCCAATGCTCTATGCTATGATACTGCAACTAAATTTGGCCTTTGTAGCGGAGCCGTAATGAGCCAACATCTTTCACTTCCAAAAGATAAAATTCGTTTCTTGTTGTTAGAAGGCGTTCACCAAAACGCGATCGACATCTTAAATGCTGCTGGATATACCAACATCGATTCCCGTAAAACTGCGCTTGAAGGTGAAGCGTTGCAAGAAGCGGTCAAAGATGCCCACTTTATCGGTATTCGTTCGCGCACCCAGTTGACTGAAGAAGTCTTTGCAGCAGCGAACAAGCTGATTGCTGTTGGCTGTTTCTGTATTGGGACCAACCAAGTAAACTTGAATGCTGCCATGATTCGCGGTATTCCTGTTTTTAATGCACCCTATTCAAATACACGTTCAGTGGCTGAACTTGTGCTTGCTGAAGCGATTCTTTTACTTCGCGGTGTGCCTGCGAAATCTGCTTCTACGCATCGTGGTGGTTGGAACAAATCTGCTGTCGGTTCGTTTGAAACACGTGGTAAAACTTTAGGAATTGTCGGTTACGGCTCAATTGGTTCACAACTTTCAGTTCTTGCTGAAAGCTTGGGCATGCATGTGATTTATTATGATGCTGTCACTAAGCTTCCAATGGGTAATGCACGCCAAGTCGGTACTATGGCTGAATTGTTGGCAAATGCTGACGTAGTTTCTCTACACGTACCTGACCTGCCATCTACCCGCAACTTCTTTGGCAAAGACCAATTTGCCCAAATGAAAGAAGGTTCAATTTTCATTAATGCTGCACGTGGTACATGCGTCTTGATTGAAGATTTAGCAGATGCGATTAAATCGGGCCATATTGCAGGCGCTGCGGTTGACGTATTCCCGAAAGAACCGAAAGCCAATGGTGAAGAATTTGTATCTCCACTACGCGGTTTAGATAACGTGATTTTAACACCACACGTTGGCGGTTCAACAATGGAAGCACAAGCCAATATTGGTTCAGAAGTGGCAGAGAAATTTGTCGCCTATTCTGATAAAGGCATGACTTTATCTGCAGTGAACTTCCCTGAAATTGCATTACCGTTGACTGAAGGTAAACATCGTTTACTTCATATTCATAAAAATA
This sequence comes from Acinetobacter albensis, assembly GCF_900095025.1. Lineage (GTDB taxonomy): Bacteria > Pseudomonadota > Gammaproteobacteria > Pseudomonadales > Moraxellaceae > Acinetobacter > Acinetobacter albensis. The sequence goes on from NZ_FMBK01000004.1 coordinate 105,316, forward strand.
TTCCAGGTGTATTGTCTAAAATCAATAACCTGTTTGCTGAGCATGGTATCAACATTTCGGGTCAATCTTTGATGACCAAAGGCGATGTAGGTTACTTGGTCATGGATGTTGATGCGACCACATCTAAAGAAGCCTTAGATACACTGCAAGAGGTTGAAGGTACAATTCGAGTTCGTGTATTGTTCTAATTGAACTGAGCATATCAAACCACAGCTTTAGAGCTGTGGTTTTTTTATTTTTATCGTTTTATGGCTGATCTGCCACGCTTCGCGTCATCAATCTAATTTAGTTTAATGTGTACATGTCCTCTTTTAAAAATACGCCTTATGTTCAAGCATTGGTTTTATTAATCATTGCGATGATTAGTGTGCAAAGTAGTGGTTCACTGGCCAAAATTTTATTTCATGATTTCCCTATTTTGACTGTTGCAGCCATGCGTCTTTTGTTCGGTGCGCTCATTTTGGCACTGATTTTTAAAATCTGGCAAATCAATTTTAGACAGGTGAAATGGCAAGCCATTATCAGCTATGGCTTTGCTTTAGCAGGAATGAATGCGCTGTTTTACTTATCAATTGATCGACTACCGCTGGGTATAGCAGTATCTTTTGAGTTTGTTGGTCCACTCAGCGTAGCATTATATTATGCACGGCAAAAATTTGATTTTGTATGGGTTGGATTGGCGATTCTAGGGCTCATTTTATTGTTTCCTTTTGATCAAGTATCGGAAGATTTAGACCTCATTGGAATTGGTTTTGCACTTGGTGCTGGCGCATGCTGGGCGATTTATATTGTTGCAGGACAAAAACCTTCAGGTATTTCAGGCAATCATACGGTCTGTTTGGGAATGTTTATTGGTATGTTGTGTTTAATGCCAGTCGCCTTATTTTCAGGTTTTTCAATTGCAGTATTTGAGCAGTCCAATTTCATTTATTTTATTGCTTTGGCAGTACTGGCCAGTGCGTTGCCATTTACTTTAGAAATGATTGCATTACGTCATTTAACAGCACTCAGTTTCGGCACACTGATGAGTGTAGAACCTGCTATTGCAGCACTTTCTGGTTTTATATTTTTAGGTGAGCAGTTGTTATGGAATCAATGGCTTGCACTTGCGACAATTATTTGTGCCTCTATCGGCTGCACCTACACCACACAACAAGCCAAGAACAAAAGCGATAAAAAATGACTGCAGGATTTTATCAAAAAAGCGATAAGCCTGCTCATCACAGAGAATACTCATTTTACCTTTAAACTGAATCTCATCAATTGAATGATATTGCTATACTAAGCCCCCCTCCATCTCATCGATGATCTGACTTAATCATCCTGTGTGTATCATGCCGAATACTCAAATGACTGCTGTTTTGTTCATGGTTTTATCCATGGTGGCCTATCAAATCAGTGCCTCATTTGCTAAACAGCTATTTGAAGCACTTGACCCACTTACCGTCGTGACCTTACGCCTGTGCTTTGCTTCTATTCTCATCATCTTGATGTTCCGTTCATGGAAAATCATTCGACGCCTGCCCTATTTAAAATGGAAAGATTTATTATTTTATAGCGGTTCCGTGTGTTTAATGAATGTATTGTTCTATGCATCATTAGGCAAATTGCCTCAAGGGATTGCGGTCGGTTTAGAGTTTTTAGGGCCACTGACTCTCGCTTTACTTTCGATCAAACAGAAAAGTGATTATCTTTGGGTGAGTCTAGCGATTTTAGGTGTCGCATTGATGGTACCTTGGCAACAAGCATCAGCGGAGAATTTTTCTTATTTGGGTGCCGCCTTTGCATTAGGCGCAGGTATTTGCTGGGCCATTTATATTTATTTTGGACAGCGCGTTGTGCGACAAAATATTGGTATGCATGCATTGAGTATTGCGATTGTCTTGTCAGCTCTGGTGATGCTTCCGATCAGTGTCATACACAATCCCACTGCACTCATTCAAACTCAATACTGGCCGCAAGCCTTAGGGATTGCCTTGCTTGCAACAGCCATTCCTTATGCTTTAGATCTCATGGCACTTAAGCAATTAAGTAAACTCAGTTATGGCACCCTTTCCAGCTTATCCCCATCCTTAGGTGCTTTAGCAGGTTGGTTATTATTAAAAGAGCAAATGACCTTTTTACAAATGATTGCCTTGCTGTGCATTATGTTAGCATCAGTCGGGGTCACCTATAGGGCCAAAAAAACACAATGACCCGAAGTATAAGCAGTTACAGAGATATAAAAAAAGAGGGTATTTAAACCCTCTTTTTATATCCAGCTTAGATTTAAACCAGACTGTCTTTATCGGCTTTTTTATACTTTTTATATTCAGCCAAATATTGTTTGGCCAAACTTTGTTTTTGCTCATCTTCTAAAATTTTACCTGCCTGCTGAAAAAAACCATGTTCTTCTTCTTTTAAGTGATGATGAACTTTATCTGATAGTTTTTTCGCAATAGCAAGCCATCCTGGATTGCTAAATTCAGTTTCAGTCAATTGTTCAAGCAACTCATCTATTTCATGATGTTCAGATAAAGCATGACGGGTAATATTTAAACCAGAATCGGTCATCATTAAAGGAATATACAAATAACGATCTTCCCCTACGGCATGGGCAAATAGTTCATTTTTGAGTAGCTCAAACGTCTCCCGACGTTCTTCGGTATTCCCCGATGTTTGTATTAATTTTTCAGAAAGCGCTCTTTGTATTTCATGACTTTGACGTAAAGCTTCAAATATATTCATTGTTTTATTGACCTCTGGCGATGGGCTATATGATCGTGATAAACATTTTTTATAAAGAATGGGCAACGCCCCTGTGAATTCTTATTTTTATGCAGAGACGCACAATAATACAGTTAAGTTTTGTGAATTTTTGATTAACCTGAGAAAAATACTTGATAACTTAAACGGAAAATTAAAATCACCACCAAAATAAGGAATAGAATTCGAATAAAACCACTGCCGTATTTTAAGGCCATTTTTACGCCCATCACTGAGCCAAGCACATTCGCCACAGCCATCATTAGACCTAAACCAAACAGTACATGCCCTGTTGGAATGAAAAAACTCAATGCAGCAAAATTGGTCATAAAATTGCCAATTTTAGACAAAGCAGAAGCATGTAAAAAATCGACTTTTAAAAAGCGAATAAAATAAAAAATAAAGAAACTGCCTGTTCCCGGACCAAAAATACCATCATAAAAACCAATGACCAATCCACCTATGCCGGCCAAGACCAAAGTTTTAGTGGTTAAGCTTTGTTGAAAGTGTACTTGGCCAAATTGCTTTTTCATAAACGTATAAATCGCAATCACAATCAGCATGACCAAAACAAAAGGTTTCAGCACGGATTGTGGAATGAGCGTCACACATGCTGCACCCGCAAAGGAGCTGATAAAAGCGGCGACGCCAATCACAGCAAGTAACTTCCATGAAAGTTTAACTTGACGTAAATATGAAAATGCAGCAGAAGCCGTTCCACAAATTGAAGCCAATTTATTGGTGCCAAACAAAGTTGCTGTGGCCATATTTGGAAAGGCATTCATTAATGCAGGAATCTGAATAAGGCCGCCCCCGCCCACTGCTGCATCAATTGCACCCGCACAAAATGCAAAAAAAACGAGGCTTAGGATAAGTTCAATATCCATATGATTTTATACCTAATTAAAAAGAAGAATTAGAGGTTTAAAACTCGTTTAGGCACTAAACGCTTTTTGTCGGTAATTTCTGCTAAACCCAAGCATTTTTCTTCATCAAAAACCAACACCTGTTCTAAAGCGTCATGTTCGATATTACTTTCCATACCTTGACTAAAATAGTCGGCACGCCCTTCTGGAACCTGAATTTTGGGAAAATGTGCCACAGGTGCAAATACAGGTAACAGCAATGCATCTCGCTCGAGCTCGGTTAAGCTTTCGAGATATTCAATGGTATAGGTCGGAATCAAATCAAAATGACCAGTTTTAATCCGGTGTAAATAAGTCAAATGTCCAAAAGTTCCTAAGCCTTTAGCAATATCTTCACCCAAAACACGAATATAAGTTCCTTTTGAACAAGTGATATCTAAAGTTAAGCTATTTTCGGTGAAAGAAATTAATTCAATCGCTTTTATGTTAATCGGACGTGCTTCACGTTCAATTTCAATACCTTTGCGTGCCAACTCATATAAAGGTCGGCCATCTTTTTTTAGCGCAGAATACATCGGAGGTATTTGCTGAGTTTCACCCTGAAAAATAGCCAAGACCTGTTGGATTTTTTCTTCATTGAGCATCGGCACGTCTTGCGTCAATAACACGTCACCTTCGACATCACCAGTGGTAGTGCTATGTCCTAAATGTATAGTGGTGTGATAACGTTTGGTCGACTCTAATAAATAATGAGAAAATTTAGTCGCCTCTCCCAAACAAATGGGAAGTAAACCTGAAGCAAGTGGATCTAATGCACCCGTATGTCCAGCTTTCTTTGCACGATATAGGTGACGTACTTTTTGTAAGGCTGCATTTGAACTGAAACCTAAAGGCTTGTTGAGCAAAAAAACACCACTAATGAGGCGGCGTTCAATTTTGGGTGAGGTCTTTTTCATGGCAAAGTCAAAGCAGGACAAACGTGCCACATGTTAACAACCGTTCGTCACCATTTACAACTTCTGTACTCTGGATTTTGTTATTTTATGACAGATTAATTTCATATTTTAAACTGAAAATAAAAAAAGAAGGTTGCATAGGATATGCAGAAATATAAATTATGGATAATTGTCATTGTTCTGATTATTGCTATATGCACATTACTGTTTTGGCTTGCCCCTTCTCAGTCCAGTGCAGAAAAAATAAATTTAAAACCATCTCCTGATTTACAACATAATTCAAAAGCCTCGGTCTTGATTCAAACTCCTGTTCAAAAAGATCATTTCATCAGCCAAAGCCAGCAAGATACCGAAATCAACTGTCAGTTACGCTTAGATTCCAGTCAACATTTAATTGTCAATGAACAGACACGCAATTGTTTTGAGTATTTTATTACACAATTTGGAGAGAAAAATCTTAAACAGATTAAAAAAGATTTCCAATCCTATATAGAACAAAGTTATGAAGAGCCAGCACGAAGTCAAATTTTAGATTTGTGGAATCGTTATATCGATTATCGGGAAAAATTGGGTAACTTAACGCCTCCCAATATTGATTCTGATCATCCTCAATATTATGAACGTATATTTGCAGATACAAAAAATCTTCGCAAACAGCTATTTTCTGATTATGAAATTGAAGGTCTTTTTGGAGCTGAGAATATTTACAATGAATATACCTTAAAACGTATGGCGGTCATGAGCGATAAACGTTTAAGCGAAATCCAAAAAGCTCAAAAATTAAAAGAATTATTCAATCAACTCCCCGTAGATTGGCAAGAAAATTTAGAACAACTGAATAAACTTGAAGACCTGAGAAAGTTGACTGCGGACATTAAAACACGAGGCGGTTCTGCAGAAGAAATTCATCAAATGCGTACCAATTTGGTCGGCCCTGAAGCGACTCAACGCTTAGAAAAGCTGGATAGCCAACGTATTGATTGGAAAGATAAAGTAAATGATTATTTAAATAAACGCGATAGCATTATGCAAAGTGGCTTAGCTGACACTGCTAAACAACAAGCGGTAGACCAACTGCGTAATCAATATTTTAATAAAAAAGAAGAACAACTTCGACTCAGTACTTTTGAATCAGTTCATGACCAAGGGGGGAAATTACCTTTTTTTGAATAAGCGATAACCATTAACTTTATATTTTCAGGATGAAAATAAAATGATGAAAAACAAAAAAATGACCATAATATTGTCATCTATTCTTGCTTTAACGAGTTCATTTGCAATGACTCAAAGTCAGGCTGCAGCAGGACTACAAACGATCGCAGCCGACAAATATGCCACGTATGCCAAAACCAAAAATCCGATTGTGATGGTTCCTGGTATGTTTGGTTTTACCCGTCTAGGAACCAGCGCATTTGGGATGGACTATTTTTATCAAGTGCTCCCTGATCTTGCGCGTAATGGAGCAACAGCGTTCACGGCTCAAGTATCTCCATTAGAATCAACGGCTATTCGTGGCGAACAACTTTTAACTCAGGTTGAAGAGGTATTAGCAATCACTGGAAAAAGTAAAGTCAATCTTATTGGTCATAGCCATGGAGGACCCACTGCACTTTATATTGAAAGCGTTAAACCCCAATATGTTGCTTCTCTGACGGGTGTAGCGGGTACATTTAAAGGTTCTAAAGTTGCAGATGATTTATTGAGTACTAAAGCATCATCAACCTTAGTAGGCGTGTTTGGCGATATGATTCTTGCACCCATCATGACTTGGGCAGAAGGTAATCCATCTTTACCCATCAATATAGAACGTTCACTTAAATCAATCAGTGTCGCAGGCTCTACGCAGTTTAATCTTGAACATCCAACCGCAGCTATTCCGTCTAACTGTAGCAGCAACGGCCTAAGTTCAAATAATGGCACGTATTACTACTCATGGGCAGGTGCATCACCTACCACCAATATTTTTGATACGATTGACACTGCCATTGGCGTTTTAGCACCACTGTCATACGGAAATCGTAATAATGATGGTTTGGTTACACCATGCAGTTCTCACTTCGGTAAAGTGATTCGTGATAACTATGACCTCACGCACCTTGATGAGATCAACCTAATCTTGGGGATGCGTGGTATTTTCTCTCCAGATCCAGTTGCATTATTTCGTCAGCATGCAAATCGTCTAAAACTCCAAGGCCTCTAATATAGTCCTTCCCTTCGAGGTTTAAAAATTTCGGAGGGAAGTTTTTTATGAATTACTCACTCACAAGCTGAATATAATTTAATCGATTTTTTCTACGTTTTTCTATTCCCACCTTTATACTAATTTTCGACAATTTAAATTGTCGTCACAAAAATAAAAAAGAGGATGAGCAATGAAATATGGATCATTGATTGCTGGACTGCTATTTATCTGCACACTCAGCGCCACACAAACACAAGCAGCTGCTTCACACATTAACTCCACCTATGTCACGTCTAGCTACGCAAAAACCAAATACCCTTTAGTTTTTGCACATGGTATGGGTGGCTGGATTCGTGCTGGAATAGATGAGCTTGGTGTGGATTATTGGTATCAAATTTTGCCAGACCTAGCCCGTAATGGTGCTAATGCATGGGCAACACGTGTTTCTCCGTTTAACACCTCTGAGGTGCGTGGTGAGCAATTGCTGCAACAAGTCGAAGAAATTTTAGCGATTACCAATGCACCTAAAGTCAATTTGCTAGGACATAGCCATGGCGGGCATAGTATTGCTTATGTCTCCAATATTTTGCCCGATAAAATCGCGTCTGCCACAGCCATTTCCAGTCCTTTAAAAGGTTCTCCTGTAGCAGATCTCATTGTTTCAGTGCAAGGGACCCCTTTAGAGCAACCCGTGGTAGATTTAATCAATTTTGGTTCGAAAGCCATTGTTTGGGCGCAACAACAAAATCCAAATTCACTCCCACATGATTCACTCGGTGCTGGAAAAAGCTTAACGCTGGCAGGCTCTAAAGCTTTTGCACAAAAATATGCACTGGGTATGCCGAAAACGGCCTGTGGTGAAGGGGCTGCTATGGAAAAAGGCATTTACTTCTATTCTTTTTCGGGTAACTCAACGTTGACTAACGTACTCGATCCAGACTCATTTCTGGCGGCGACTGGTTTACTGATGCAAGCGCCTAATGACAATGATGGCTTAGTTTCACGCTGTAGTGCCAAGTATGGTAAAACCGTTCGTGATAACTATAACTGGAACCATTTAGATGTCATTAACCAATTTTTTGGGCTACTTTCTATTTTTGCCCCAGACCCTGTTGCTGTCTATCGTCAACATGCCAACCGTTTAAAACTACAAGGTCTATAATATTTAATATAAAAAAATGCGCCTTAAGGCGCATTTTTTTACTCAAGTAAAACTTAAAATTAAGCTTTAACTTTACGAGCAGGTAACTTTTCACGAATACGTGCAGCTTTACCAGACAATTCACGTAGGTAGTAAAGTTTAGCGCGACGAACATCACCACGACGTTTCACTTCAACTTTAGCTACAATTGGAGAATGTGTTTGGAAAACACGTTCAACACCAACACCGCTTGAAATTTTACGTACTGTGAACGCAGAGTTTAAACCACGATTTTTCTTCGCAATCACAACACCTTCAAAAGCCTGAAGACGCTCACGCTCACCTTCTTTTACTTTTACAGATACAATAACAGTATCACCTGGTGCAAAAGCAGGGATATCTGATCTTAACTGAGCATTTTCAATAATTTGAACTAAAGGATGTTTACCACTCATGTGGGAATCTCCAATGTGCGGGACAGAAGAGGTCTGTTACCGCTGGGGACAGAGGCTAAAGCGCATATCGACCCGTTTATCTTTCCCTTTATGGTTTAAGTCAAAACTTAAATCAATAAAGAGCCTAGTTGTAAATACTCAAAATATTCTAAGTATTCAAATCTTGAAGCCATTTTTTTTGCTGCTTACTCAACTCAACTTTCTCCACCAACTCAGGTCGGCGTTCTAAAGTACGTTGATAGCGCTGCAAAAAACGCCATTTTTCAATATTTGCATGATGTCCTGATTTTAAAACTTCGGGCACATCCAAACCTTGAAAATGATCTGGCTTGGTATATTGTGGACAATCTAATAGACCATCTACAAATGAATCTTGTATTGCAGACTGTTCATCAGACATGACATTCGGCAAACGTCGAATAATACTGTCCAATAAAACCATCGCAGGCAATTCGCCACCCGATAAAACATAATCACCAATTGACCATTCCTGATCAACATATTGCTGGATCAAACGCTCATCGACACCTTCGTAACGTCCGCAAAGTACAATGAGTCCGTCATATTCGACAAAACTTTGTACTGCTGTTTCGTTTAAGGTTTTCCCTTGTGGCGACATATACACCACAGGAACTTGGACGCATCCTGCTTGGGCAGCAAGCACTTTGGCATGGCTAATCGCTTGAGACAAAGGCTCAGCCATCATCACCATTCCCGGACCACCACCAAATGGACGTTCATCCACTCTTTTATAGTTGCCCGTTGCAAAATCGCGTGGATTAATACAAGTCACTTGTATTATTTCACGTTTTGCTGCACGCCCGCTAATTCCATACGCTGTAATCGCTTCAAACATTTCAGGAAAAAGCGTAATGACTGCAAAAAACATCGCAGACTCCTCTATTTTCCTGCTGCGTTCATCCTTAAAGGACAAGCTTTTAAATATTTAGTAATCTACGCCCCAATTCACGTAGATACGACCAGCGTCTAGATCAACTTGTTGCACCACATCTTTATGCCATGGAATCATACGCTCTTCACTGTCAATGCTGTCTGGCGTTGCATGAACGACCATCACATCATTAGCACCAGTCTCAAACATTTCATGGATTTTACCAAGGTTTACTTCTTGTTCAGCATCATCCAAACCTAACACAGTTAAGCCCTTCAAATCTGTCCAGTAAAACTCATCCATGCCTGCTTTCGGAAGTTGCGATTTTGAAATCCAAACATTGACGCCAACCAAGTTATCCGCTGCAGTGCGATCGCTCACATCTTTTAACGAAACAACCAAGCCTTTGCCATGTGGCTTCCAACGTTTTACATCTACTGTTTGCCAACCTGCTTTGGTTTCAATGTACCAAGGCAGATAGTCAAAGATGTTGCTCATGGGTTCTGTATTGGAATAGACCCAGAGCCACCCATTTAATCCATATGCTGAACGTAACTGTCCAATCTGAATACGATCTTCGGGAACATTCTGTGTTGGTGTCATGGGCTACCTACGGCTTAATTTGCAAAAAAATTATGCAGTAGCTGCAGCTTTTTTAGCTTGAGCAGCTAAAGAAGCAACACGTTCAGACGGTTGAGCGCCTTGAGCAACCCAATGAGCAAAACGGTCAGCATCTAAACGAAGTTTTTCTGCTTTACCTTGAGCTGTCGGGTTAAAGAAACCAATACGTTCGATGAAACGACCGTCACGCGCATTGCGGCTATCAGTTACGATAACTTGATAGAACGGACGTTTTTTAGCACCACCGCGTGCTAGACGAATTACGACCATGATAACAACCTTATAGTTTTTACGGATTATCCATGAACCGACCACCGGAACATTTCAAACCCCTTTCATAGAGGGCGGTATTTTACGTTAAATTTACTTTGAATGAAAGATCAAATTTTAGGTTATCGACAGTTTGAATTTATTTAGCGACCATCCCAGTTAGAGGTGGTAGATAAGGCACAAACTGTTGCTTCTTTAGCCCAAAATTTTTGACCTTGATCATTTAAGCAAATGACACCATTGCCTGCTTGAACAGTGCCAGCCTTGGGTGTTGCTATAAGTAGCCATGTTCTTACGTTTGCAGTTGTATCGGTTAATGCAACCGCACCTGCATCAGTCAAAGAAATATCATATAACGGCTGAGTCCTTGGTATCGTTGTTGCTCCATAGATATTCGCAGCAGTTCGTCCAGCAAAAGTTTGATTTGCCATTTTGAAAGTCGTTAAACGATGCGCGATTGTCATCATTTCTGTTTGAGTTTCTGTACGATTGACTCTAATTTTATATTGTCCATAGGCTGGGTATGCGATTGCTGCCAATATGCCAATTATCGCTACTACAATCATGAGTTCAATTAAAGTGAATCCTGAATTTGGATTGGGACGAATAGTATTAAATTGCCTTGCAGATTGAAAATTTAAAGTCGAGATGTATTTATTCATCACCAGCCCTCACTTCCATTAGCTTGAGTTGCACAATCTACATATGTAACTAGAGTTGCTGACTTATTTTTACAACGTAATCCTGCATTGGTCATTAATAAACTATAGTTTGCTGAATCCGCAGGAACAGCTTTCATTGCCCAACCACGTGCTCTAATCACGGAAGGCACTGTCGCATCTGTCAATAATTTGGTCGTGTCTTCTGCATCTCGAATCGTTATTGTATATTTAATAGATGAGCCTGTCGCACCTCGTGGTAATGTCACTGAAGTCATGGCTCCAGTTTGACTATATATATAGTTGGGATCGAAACCTCTATAGGTAAAGTTTTTTGCTTTATGCCGCTCTAATTGTTCTGCAATTTTTTGCATTTCTTGTTGTGCTAAAGACATAGCTGCACGTCGCGCATAAGATTGGTAACTTGGTAATGCAATTGCCGTAAGAATCGCAATAATGACCACCACAATCATTAATTCAATTAAAGTAAATCCTCGTACAGCACCCCTTCTCCAATCGCTATTACAAGCGATTGGAGAAGTTACTTTACTAGAATATTGCTGACTTATTTTTTCCATCGTTCATACCACCGCGTTGGATTAATGGTCGGAATACATTGCCACTTTCCAATGCCTTTCTCATTACCCACAATGGTAAAATCAGGACATGAACCATCTGTCGTTTCTGTTATTGGAGCAGGTGTAACCCCTACTATACCGGCACCAAGGACATTATCATTACATTCACTTACACCAGCAGGACAACCTGTAGTTTTCGTTTTAAAACCAGTATCTAATTCATTACCACTGTTCAATGTCCCATCTGTATTTAGACACGCTCCAAATGGTAAACAATAGCGTTGTCGGTTGGTTTCACCTACCACACGAGGCAAACATGGATTCTGAGGTGCAATCCCTGTACCTTGTGGATCATAAACAGGAACGATTAGATTGCCAGTTAATGCAATCGGCTCTTCAAAGGCTTTCATACCACCAGTTATACGGAAACTATTATCTGCTCGCTCAATCCCGGCACTACTACTCGAAAGCGAACGATACCAACCATTTTTAGTTGCAGAGGTTCCAACAAATACACTTGAAATATTACCTGATAATTTTTGAGGATCTTTTTGCAAGGTTCTTAAATCTATATCTTGAGTAGAAAGAGTTGGAGTCCCAGTAATCAAATCTCTTTTAATAAAATCACGATCAATAACACCGTATACATTATTAACCAAACGATCATTTAATGCAGTTGCTGGAGACATCCCATCACGACCAACCAAAGGGAAAACGTCTAGTGGAGTGCTTCTGTTTCCTGACGCAATCCCAACCAACATAAAAGTAGTTGCACCTTCATCATGAATCGTTACTGTTGGCGCCTCATAAAAACGTGGATTCTTACCTACAGTCAACGCGGTACCAGTAGTACCAGTTGCCAAATTTGCCAAACGAACAACGCGTTTACCGAAATTCGCGGTTGTCGTGCCTACTGTGTTATTCAAATCTGCACGAAAAACCTGACCACCTAGATCACCAAAATATAGATGATCAACTAAACCATCACTATTACGGTCAATCGCACTAATACGACTTACAATGCTATGCTTCATATTAGCGTTATTTGTATCTGATCCAGTATCACTTGCCCACCACAGACGCGCACCTGTCGTTGCATCAATGATATAAACTGCATTACCCTGAGCTTTAGTTTTTGTTGTACATGATGAATTATCACCAGAACCTGCTAATGTAAATGTAGGATTTTCATAACACACATCATAACCACCACCTACAATCATGACACGTCTAATTGCATTGTTATAACGAATGTTCGCAATTACAGGCTTCGACCAAGACTGTCCCATACGATTAAAGTTAGTTTGATCTCGCCCTACCCTAAATAAAAACTTAGGTGCAGTTGGATCTAGAACATTTAAACCGTAGTAACTTTCCCCACCCATTCGCAAACCACCATAAATATTCATTCGGCTTGCTTTGACTAAATTATCTCCACCAGATGCAGGTGCTTTTTGCGCAGCATATAAGGAGTCAGCAACCCAAGCACCATCTAATCCTCCTTGTGGCGCAGTTGGATCAGTCTCGCCTTTAACTAAAGCTTTTGAAGCTGTGTTATTGCGAAGCAACTCGGCAGGTACAAATACCATTTGTTCCACACCTGTACTACTATCAACAATATGTAATCCGCCTTCCATGGTACCGTAGAGAATAGATTGACTACGAGTTGATGTTAAATTCCCCGAAGTATCTAAAGTACCTGAGTAGGTCATCTGAACTGGAAAGGAATGGATACTTCCTCCCATAGCTAAATGTGGTGTTGCAGAAATAGATAAGGTTGTTGGTAACGCTGTTGCTGCTGTATCTAACGGTACGCTATAACCTAAATAATTCAACAGCTTTTGCTTCACCAATAACGGCATATCTTGCAATGTAGTTTGCGTACTAAACTTACCGAGCACATAGGTAGCAACATTTGAAGGTGTAGTCGCAGGCCATTCAGGTATACGTAATAAACTTGCACCATTACTTGCACCCGTTAAAGCTGAACCACCTGTTGCAGCCACATCAGTAAAGAGTTTACGTAGACGATTTGAATTTGCAGCATATTCATATTGTAGAGGGGTAACTGCTAAATTTTCGGTTTGCCCACTGATTGGCATAGGTACACGAGAGTAGGCTCCCCCTAGACCAATAATGCCACCATCGTTATAACTTTTATTGTTATAAACACTATTACTATTCCATAAATCTTTCGTTGTAGCTTTAAACGAACCATCTGCATTATAAACCAAGGTACTGCCATTTGCTCCTGCAAAAGCACCTGCATTGGCTCCCGTAGTCAATACTTTATAACGTTTCAAGTTCCCCGCCCATGCCAATTTACCACTTTGTGGATCGGGTTCTAACGCACGTAGATAGCCATAAGGTTGTAAACCAGATGGACTTAATGCATCTGCAGGTACAGAAATACCACCAGTGGTTAAGGGGGCTAGAGGTGCTTGGCCTAGATTATTAATAAAGGCAATCACACTATCGGTAACACCTTGCGGACTTTGTGTTGTGAAAAAACCACCATTTCCATAACCAGGGTTTGCTATAGCGTTTGCTCCTTGATTAGGAGAACAAGAGTCATCACCTGTTCGATCACTTTGTGTGCGAGAACTCAAAGCACAAGCTCTCTTCACATATGCCGCATTTAAGCTATTCATATCATTACCAAACCCTACAAAAGCAGTCTGGATCGAAACACCTGTTGGATTTCTTGTTTTATCAAATAATTTTTTAGCAAACTCTCCCATACAGTGCCATCCCCCTGGATTACCATCAGGATCATTTGCATCCGCTAAACCACCAGAGCAATTAAACCCCCCTCCACTAGTGCCCAAGGCTGCTGACATAATAGATGTAGATCTTGCAGTGGTTGTACCATTGGCAGCACCATCTGACAAAATATACACCCCCTGCCCATCACAACTTACACGGTCAGCTGCTGCAGGTAAGGGAGAGATATAATTCAAGCCATTTTTTACAGTGTCGTCAGAATTATCAAAACCACTATCAGCATTTGGACCTAACTGCATCTCTAGAGTATATGAATATTCAACACCTGAAACGATTTCTGTACCGTCTCCAGAAAAACCCGCAGGCTCTGTCGTTCCTAAATTTGTCCAGTAAGCAGCATTAGTACTGGTACGTTGGCTTGTATTTCCAGTACCACAATATTGAACACCGTTAGAAAAATCGGTAGATCGCCAACTGACACATTGATAATAGGTATCTACTGGCCGAGTAATTGTTGTTGGTGTAGCAGTATTACCTCCAAAGCCATTATTGGATTGATAACATCTATTATTGGAGGAACTGAAGTAAGGATAATTAGTATTTAAACATCCTCTATCTGCTGAACGATAGTAATTTGAACTACCATTATTATCAACACGACCATCTATATAACATCTTTGTCTATTCGTTGAATTACTCGTTCCTATATTTTTATATGTAGGATAACCAGAAGGTGGACATACATAACCAGCTGCTTCATAGGTGCCAGAAAATAAATTATTATATTGATAACAAGTATTATTACTTGGATTTAAATAAGGACGAGTATTATTTTGACATTCATACCTTTCAAAGACTTGCGTTGTAACTTTTTTATATAAATCTTTTTGAATTTCTGCTTCACTTCGAGTTGATGTTCCCATCAAATATGCTGCTGCTTCTGCATAAGCATGTGATGTAGGAGTTCCTCCCGTTGCAGACAAACCAGCTACTGCATTTTTTAAAGCAGTACGTTGTGCAGACCCGACTGCTCCTAAAGGCTCGGCCGCTACGAGAACCCTACCCGACCTACCACTCCCTCCTACCGAGTAATGTCCCAATCCTACACGTACATTAGGTAAACTAGTATTCGAACTATCTAAGAAGTTGTTCATCCCTGTCTTTAAACGTGCTAGACGTGTACCTGTTTGTCCAGTGTCAGTAAATGCCATCGAACCCGACGTATCCAACATCATTATAATAGTTTTTTTGCCTGCAGTTGGTACGGCATAAATCTGCATATCACTGGCTTGTGCGACAGATGAAGCAACTAATATGGTTGCTGTAAATGCCCAAAAAAATGATGCACCATATTTTAAATGGTGAGTATATTTTTGTAGACCAAATTGCTGTCTTTGATTTTTCATTGCAATTCTCCCCATTTATATCGGTGCAGTGACCTGAACAAAACGTGTTTTCAAATCAATCTCTTGAATTTGTGTATTTACAGGTATGCCATATTCGGCCAAGCAATCTGCCATGGTTTTTTTTGTGCGCAACCCTGTATCCCTATCATCATTGATAAAACCAGCTGTACTACCATCACCAATACACGCTGCCTGAACAGTCGCTAAATTAGCACTCGAATAGTTTGGCAATATTGCTGTTGCAGTAATACGTACACGTCCATCAACTTTACCTTGCTGGATAATAGAGTCTTTACTTGCATCTGTTCCACGATCTAAATCTGCTCCTGGCGCAGCATCAGGATCTGTTTCTGAAATATATTTCACCGCGACTTGGGTTACAACTGCCTCACGTGAACTACCAAAATCGCTTTCTAAATCACAAAAACCACTACGATTTGATTCGGTTGTGTCCACGGTTGCCTTTGTATCATTTGTAGCAGTAGCAATGGGTGGAATAAGTACGGTCATATCCAAAATACTATTGACTTGCAATGCAGATGTAGGGCGGTAGCAAAAGATATATTCACGGCCATGTTTTAATGGATCTTTTTGATCATCAATCGCTTTACCCACTACACTCATGACCGACGTTAAATTTTTATAGCTAGTCCGATTTAATAATAGATTGGTTGGGGTATCGCCAGTTTGTAAAAGCAATTGACTAATTTGACTGTTGGTTGCAATGTTTAATGACGTCATCGCCACGCGTATCGCTAAAACACCCACTAAAGTAATCACAAGCAACATAATCAAAACAACAATCAAAGTTGCACCTCGTTGTTGGCGTTGGAATGTTTTTTTTATTTTCATTACTTTTCCCCCAAACCGTTTCTAAAGGTCACTGCTGTGCTATAAGCACGACGTGCAAATCGGGACGTGGTATCCGTTAAGGTGACATTTTGATTTAAGATATTAATGCTTTGTGTTAAATCAATATCATTATTTCGCGTATTATCAGTTGAGCGCACTAACACTGCCAATTTAACTGAAACGATACGAGGTGGTTGTGTTGAAGCCGCACGAGCTGTTGTAGCAACCGTACGATATTGATTAATTGTGTAATATGCCATATTACCTGCTGCATTTTTTGTTCCCAGTTGAACAGTAAAATGATCGACTCGCGGCATTATCAGTTCACCCGCCCCACCAAATCCTGAAATAGTCGTTGGCTCTGCAACAGGCGCAGCTGTTGCTGCTGTTGGTTCATTTGCATCGCATGCCAAGCCATAATCTGTGCCAGTTGTCGCTGTTGCATTTGCACGTCTTATAAAATAACGCTGAATAACATAATCACCCGATTGCACATTTTGGCCTTCACAATTTACCATTGCATTTGGCGCGACAAATTGAATCGTAAGTTGATCACTAGCAACACTTACATTTGACAAGCCTCGCCATTCATTTAAAGTCGAACTCAATGCTTCCCCCGCACCTACACTATGACTCAACAATCCCGATGAGATAAAAGGAGCCGCAGCTGGAATTGGGAGATTTGCATCAGTTACAGTTGCTGTTCGAGCGGTCAGAACAATACCACCCCAAGGCGTTTGTTCATTTAAATTAGGAGAATCAGTATTAATATAATTTGCTAATCTTAAGTCTCTAGCAACATAATCCAATCCAAATACACCACTATTTTGCAATTCCGCATTTGCCTCTTGCATTCGAGAGGTCATCAAACCGCCAAGGAAAAGCTGTATAGCTGCAGCACTAATCAGTAGACCTAAAGTCAAAGCCACCATGAGTTCTACAAGCGTAAAGCCAGCAGAAGCATTAGAAAATCGCTGTTTCTTTTGAATAAAAGACTTAAAGCTGGAATTAGAATAATCATTTAAAAAATGAGGATAGCTATATTTATTTTTCATTTAATAAGCCTCCATCATCAAACAATTTGAACCATTAATGTATACGCCCGCAGTACTCATGCAATTCGTTACATCAGCAGTCGTGTTTGTTGCACTTAAAGCAGTATTTCCCCATGCTGCAAACAAACATTGTCTTTGGATTGGGGCAGAACCAACGCCCGGGCAACTTGCCATTGTGATATTCATTCCGATTACAAAAGCAGATCTTGCTGCCATATAGGCATCAAAATTTGCCATTTGCACTGGCGTGCATGCAGATGATGGATTTGAACAAGAAGGCGTTGGCATGGTTGGCAATGAAGTAATATTTGTAAAGCCACGTACTGCAGCTGGATAACTGGTTTGCGCAGCAGGGTTGGCACGCATATTCTCAGCCAAAGAACGTAAAATCAACATGCCTTGCGAACGTGCTAAGGCTTCACTTGATGCATCTACCGCACGAATCTGTAAAATGCTGTACCCCAATACACCAACTGCTAATAGCAAAAGTGCAACCAATACTTCAATAAGTCCCACACCTTTCTGATGTTGACGAGTTTTCATTAACATGTCCCCGATGTTTGACTCATAATTCCTAATCGAGTTACAGAAACACTTTTCTGCAAACCTGACTTACAAAAGCTAAATGTTTCAGAAGAGTTTGCACTACCAACATCAGTAAATAAGAGTGTTGAAGCACTTGTTGAACTAATTACCACATCAGAATTTATTTTTACTGAAATCACACGCGTTTTTACTACTTCTTCTTTTTTTAATTCTGTCAAAACAGGTACTACAGGAGGCCCTGGATTAGTTGCCGTATACTCAGGGATAACTGCTGCTGCACATTCCTCTTTAGTAAAATCATCATCAGAATTTGTTCTACTTAAACATAGAGCTACTGTTGTTTTCATTAATGCAGCTTGTGATTTTGCCTGATTGATCGCCATCATTAAGTCTCGCGTTGATGTGTTTAATTTTTGTCGCGCTATCATATCCCCGAAAGAAGGTGCAGCTATCGTCGCAATAATCGCCATCACAGCAATGGTCACCATTAACTCTATTAAGGTAAAACCATGATTTATTTTTATTTGCTGCATACACCCTCCCAGACGGGATAATAAAAAATTACCCTATTTAAAATCATAACTTATTTTTTTACAAAACCAATACAACATAGATAAATGGCATAAAAAAACAGACAACTGAAAAGCAGTTGTCTGTTTAAAGTATGCGACTTGAATTTAAACTTCTGTAATTTGTATTCTTAACTCTTTTGGCAAACTAAAAGTAATATTTTCTTCACATCCTTCTAGTTCTTCTGGTGCATGAGCGCCCCAATCTTGTAAACGCTGAATCACCTGTTTAATCAAAATTTCAGGTGCAGATGCGCCTGCAGTTACCCCAATTTTCGTGTTTTCATTAAACCAGTTTTGATCAAGCTGCTCTGCGTTATCAACCAAATACGCCTGTTTACCCATACGCTCAGCAAGCTCACGCAAACGATTTGAGTTAGACGAGTTCGGAGAACCGACCACTAACACGACATCACATTGAATCGCCAAATCTCGAACTGCATCTTGGCGGTTTTGGGTCGCATAGCAAATGTCATCTTTACGCGGCCCCTGAATGTGTGGAAATTTGGCTCGCAAGGCATCAATGACTTTGGCAGTATCATCAATGGATAATGTAGTTTGAGTCACAAATGCGACTTTTTCAGGATTTATCACTTCAAGCTGTGCAACATCCTCTTCATCTTCAACCAAGTAAATAGAGCCACCCTTTTTCAGGTCATATTGCCCCATCGTGCCTTCAACTTCTGGATGGCCTTCATGTCCAATGAGAATCGCCTCGATTCCTTCACGTGCATATTTGGTCACTTCAATATGAACTTTCGTCACTAAAGGACAGGTCGCATCAAATACTTTTAATCCACGACGCTCCGCCTCAATTTGTACCGCTTTAGACACCCCATGCGCGCTAAAAATAACAATATTATCGTCTGGTACTTCATCTAGCTCATCAACAAAAATTGCGCCACGCTGACGTAAATCATCTACGACAAATTTGTTATGAACCACCTCATGGCGGACATAAATAGGTGGATGAAAACACTCAAGTGCTCGATTAACGATCGCAATTGCTCGGTCGACACCTGCACAAAAACCACGTGGATTGGCCAATACAATTTCCATAGGACCCTCAATGCTCACTTGAATTTAAATTGAATATTTTGAAATAAATGCAAACAAACTACGATCAGCTCTTTAGTTTGATGATGCTCTACTCTAAAATAGAGAAGATATTTTATCATATCAGGAAAAATATCATGTCGGGTCTCTTGTTTGTCGTTTCTGCTGCATCGGGAACAGGCAAAACATCTCTCGTTAAAGCCCTACTTGAGCGTGTGAATAATTTACATGTTTCTGTTTCTCATACAACTCGTGGTCAACGTCCTGGTGAACTCGATGGTGTGCATTATCACTTTTCACAAAAAGAAGATTTTCTCACGCTCGTTAAACAAGACGGATTTATTGAATATGCCGAAGTCTTCGGTAACTATTACGGCACAGCGCAAGCCACCGTTAAACAACAACTGGCCAAAGGTCATGATGTATTACTTGAAATAGACTGGCAAGGTGCTGAGCAAGTACGCAAACTTTTTCCTGAATCAAAACAAATTTTTATTTTGCCACCGAGCCAATATGATTTACGTCAACGCTTGTCCAATCGGGGGACAGATTCAGTTGAAGTGATTGAACACCGTTTAGGTTGTGCAGTTGAAGATATGCAGCATTATCTTAATTTTGAATATCTGATTATTAATGATGACTTTAACAAAGCCTTACATGATTTAGAATGTGTCATTATTGCCAATCGCTTAGTGTTATCGCAGCAGGCTGCACGTCATGGTGAACTCATTCAAAAATTAATAACACTTGATGAAGAGTGATTAAAACTTGAGTCTTCGGACAAAGCCTTTTATACTGCTCAGTCTGTTCAGATTTACTATTCAAACGAGAATTCTTATGGCACGCGTAACCGTTGAAGATTGTTTAGACCATGTAGACAACCGCTTTGAGCTTGTACTAGTGGCAAGCAAGCGCGCGCGTCAATTGGCACGTCAAGGTATCGAACCGACTGTAGAGTGGGATAACGATAAACCAACCGTAGTCGCTTTACGTGAAATTGCAATGGGTCATGTGTCTAAAGACATCTTGAAACAACGCGATCAAGACTATCAAACATCTAGTCTTGATCTTGCTCTTTCTGCAAATAACTTAAATTTAGATGGCTTTTCTTTCCAATAAGAAAAAAAATCTTCAAAAAGCCTAGTTTTTAACTAGGCTTTTTTATTGGATAACTTTTATATTTGCTCAATAACCGTTATAACATAAGATGAAAGATCGCATAGAAGAGGATAACCTTCGATCTCTATACCCTCTTTTGCCTCATGCATAAAAAATACACACCTTGTGTCCTATTTTTTATGGAAGGCTAAACGGTTTAAATTGTCGTTAATTCAGTAGTAAAAGGTGTTATATGCCAGGCCCACAGGTCAGCCAAGCCAGACAGCAGCTCAAAATTATTATCGATGCTTATCTCAGTGTAAGCGAAGTCGAGCGTGTACTTCTGGCTTGCGATTATGCAGATATTGCGCATGATGGCGTAACACGTAAGAGTGGTGAACCTTATATTCTGCACCCTATTGCAGTAAGCAGTATACTTTCCCATATGCGTTTGGATGCCGAAACATTGATGGCAGCACTTTTACACGATGTGATTGAAGACACCGAATTCAATAAAGACGATATAAGCAAAAATTTCGGACATACTGTTGCAGAACTGGTAGATGGTGTGACGAAACTCAGCCATTCAAGTGATAAAGAATATAACAAGGCTGCTTCATTCAGAAAAATTTTACAAGCAACCCTGCAAGACCCACGTGTCATCATCATTAAACTCGCAGATCGCTATCATAATATGACGACTTTGGGGTCGTTACGCCCAGATAAACGCAGACGTATTGCGCAAGAAACGTTTGATATATTTGTACCGATGGCACGAATTGTCGGCATGAACGAAATGGCCGACAATCTAGAGCATCTGTGTTATCAAAATCTTGATCTCGATATGTATAACAATATCCAAGAAGCCTTGTTGCAAACCAAACCGAAACGCTGTGATTACCAAAGTTTGTGGGAAAAAAATCTAACCGACCTATTACAACAACATCAAATATCCGGTCGAATTAAAAAGAAAAACAACAATATTGAATTACTGCGTCATTTTGTTAAAAATGACATTAATTTACAAGAACTTACTCATAGTCATGCCTTTGAAATTATCTTGCACAGCATTGCTGACTGTGATCGACTGGCTGAAATTCTACGTGAAAATTTTCAAATTTTACATTATGAAGATCATATTCGCCGCCCCCTACCGGGTGGTAATCAATCTTTAATGATGCGCTTAAAAGGCGAAAAAACGACTTTATCTTTAACGCTACAAACCGAGTTAATGCGTAAAGCTGCGCGCTTCGGAGTGGTTTTGGGTGAAAATGCGCCACAAGCCTGTCGCTCTGCCATTCAGGCCTCAATGCAAAATTTAAATGTATTAATTGATGGGGCATGTGCAAAAACAACATTTAGTGATTTGCTCGATTATTTACATCAAGAAAAAATCTGGGTCTATACGCCTCATGGTCATTTACACGAGCTACCTCAAGGAGCTACAGCAGTCGATTTTGCCTATTCTGCCAGTCTCTTTTTAGGTAATCATGCGGTGGGTGCAAAGATAAATGGAGAAACCAAACCACTGTCCACCCCATTGATTAGTGGTCAAGTAATTGAAATTATTACTGATGTCTTAGCGACACCTAATCCAGACTGGCTGAGTTTTGTGAATACTCAAAAGGCACGCCGAGCCTTGCAAAATATTTTGCGTGAACAAGATATTGAAGAACAGCAATTAGTGGGACAACAAGCCTTAAATCGCGCCCTTAAACTGTTTAATCGCTCCAGTAAAGATTTAACTGAAGCAGATTGGATTGATATCCTGCAATGGCGACATGTCGAAACCAAAGAACAATTATTTGAACAAATTGCTGTCGGTGATTTACTGCCACAGTTGGTCGCGAATCATTTATTTGCACATGACCAAAATATCGAAATTCAATTCTCTACCCGTTTAATTCAAGGCACTGAAGGGGTGGATGTTAAATATGCACATTGTTGCAACCCTGTATTGGGTGATCCAATACAGGGTCATTTATCACGTCGTGGTTTGATTGTACATCGTGCACGTTGTCATAATCTTTTGCATGAGCAGCATTTGCATCCAGAAAATATTATGCCGTTGCAATGGAGTTCTGAAGATATTGAAGATATTAGCTTCAATGCATATTTAAGTATTGACCTGTCAATGAACGACGAGCAAATTTCTGACCTGATTTACCAATGCCGTAAAGAAAAAACTGGGGTAGAAATGGTGCACAATCATGACGGAAAAACCTACGTAAATATTGTGGTTCATAACCGCAAACAAATTGCTCAAATTATTCGTGATTTACGTATGCATTTTGGTTTTCCGCGTATTGCGCGCCTGGGTCAACCCATCAATATTTCTGAGACGTCTAAAGCCAGTTAAATTTAGCATCATCACTTTTATTTGCGCTATCATGCCTCATGCCCATTTAAGGAGAAATCAATGTCCCGCCAAGTCATTCATACGGAAAATGCACCTGCAGCAATTGGTACGTATTCTCAAGCGATTTTAGTCGAGAATACGCTGTATCTTTCAGGTCAAATCGGTTTAGATCCGTACAGTATGGAATTGGTTGAAGGAATTGAAGCTCAAATTCGCCGTGTATTTGATAATTTAAAAGCAGTTTGCGAAGCAGCAGGCGGTTCTTTGGCAGATATCGCCAAGTTAAATATTTTTCTGACTGACCTCTCTCATTTCCAACTGGTCAATCAAATTATGGGTGAATACTTTGCACAACCTTATCCTGCACGTGCAGCTTTAGGCGTTGCAAGTTTACCTAAAGATGCTTTGGTTGAAATGGATGGTATTGTCATTATCAACTCTCAATAAGTAATTGCATTCACTTTTCAATGAGTATGAAGACAACTTATTTAAGCTGATTTTGTTGAGTCAAAGTCAGCTTTTTTATAGAATAAAAATTCTGCTACATTGTCATCAGTATTAATACACATCCTCTTCAATAAAAATGATCATTTGCCCTCCTCAATACTTTTATTTTTGATTTTAAATAAATTTATAAAAATTAATTACTTATAAAATAAGATTATATATACCCAATAAATTGCTGTTTTTTTATTCAAAAACCCAATCATGATTCATCCTTTTTTAAATGAATTTCATTGACAAACGATAATAATTATCAATAATATTACTTATCCTATTTCACTCTTGTGGCGAGACGAAATGTACGTTTGTTTATGTCGTGGTATTACAGATCAAGATATTAAAGATACTGTAGAAAATGGCGCTGAAAGCTATCGCGAAGTTCGCGATTTACTTGACTTAGGGACTTGTTGTGGTCGCTGTGTACCTGAAGCACGCGCAATCATCAGTGATGAACTCTCAGAGATTGCTGCCCGTATCTCAATTGCTGCATAACGTTTAATTTTCGCCACTCTTTCGACTGTATTTTTCATTATTTTAATTTTATTTAGATACTCATTAGTTTTTATATATTTTTTGTTCAAGTTTTGATGATCGAAAGATCACTCCTCCCCCGCTTATGACTCTAAGCGGGTTTTTTATTTTTACCCATATCCACTCAACCTTTAATTGTTCTTGATTGCGATTTTCATTTGCCGTTCCATAAATTACTCGCCATTCTGCGGGGAGTTGTTTAATATCATTGAAAGAATGATGTTTTTGAGCGCCTGAATATTCATACAGGCTGAAAAGAAAAGATGAAATGGAGTATTGGGTATGAAAGGCAACCGTGATGTAATTAATCAGTTAAATCAGGTGCTTTATCACCATTTAACCGCCATTAATCAGTATTTCCTCCATTCGCGTATGTTTAATGATTGGGGAATTGAGCAATTGGGTTCAGCAGAATATAAAGAATCTATTCATCAAATGAAGCATGCTGATAAAATTATTGAACGTATTCTATTTTTAGAAGGTTTACCGAATCTTCAACATTTAGGTAAGTTGTATATTGGGCAACATACCATTGAAGTAATTCATTGTGATGTGCGTAAAGTCAAAGAAAATATTGAAACCTTACAACAGGCAGTCAGTATTGCAGAACAAGAATTGGATTATGTTACCCGTGATCTTGTGCAAGAAATTTTGGAAAAAGAGGAAGAATATTGGGACTGGACGACAACTCAACTCGATCTGGTTGAAAAAGTGGGTCTGGAAAATTATATTCAAAGCCAAATTTAATATCGTTTAATAAAGAGTGAAAAGCCAGTCGAAGAGACTGGCTTTTTTGCTATTATCCTGTTCTTTTTAATCTTTTTCATTTTCAGTATTTGATTGTGCTAAAGAGGCATAATCATAATCAACTTTACGTATTTTTTTAAGTAACTCCAGTTGATGTCGTGCTTCAGCTTCATATCCATTAAAAGCCAGTATTTTGGCGTATTTAACCAAATCGTATTGTGTCGGATAATTTAACACCATTTCTTGAATCTCCTGCAATTGCTGATGATTAGCCTTGCTGTAAGGATTCATACGAATCCATGTAATTCGTCGGTTAAACTCTTCCAACAGATAAACTTGATCTTGGTTGGTTATTTTTTCGGGTGTATTTTCATAACGCATCGACTGATTCAATTTAGGTACCATGACTGCATAATCCCGCACAATCAAAATACAGAGTAGAACAGCGCCTACATAACCAACACGCATAAAATTCGGTGATAAAGTCAGCGCCTTGGTGTTTGTATTTTGTGATTGAACCAAGCCCAATATAAAACCAACAGGTAGTAAGAAATAGGCATAATATTGTGGAAATTCCAACATGGCGTGTACCAGTACCGCACCGATCATTAAAATACCAATGACAGATTCAACTGAATTGATCTGTTTATGCAGTTGATAGCCCCAATAGCCAAAATACGCAAGAAATGGAAGCGCTATGATTAAGCCATTCCAAAGCACAAAATCGATAATAAAATTATGGGCGCTGCGAATCCAAACCGGCCCTTGAAAATGCTCACTCACCAAAGCATAAGCAACACTGGTTTGATTCCAGCCATAGCCAAACCAAGGTCGGTCAGCAATCGCATGTAGCATTTGCTCCCAAATGGCTAAACGTGACATATCCCCTGTCGCACGTGCAATCACATCTTTGGTTTGAGCAATATTTGCATCGGTAAGTTGTGCAACCAACTGTGTAGCCAAAGGCAGTAATAAAATAAAAGCAATAAATAACCCCAACCAAGTCAAGCTATAAAACCACTTTAAGCGAATAAACCCTTTATATTGCTGATATGCGCCATAAAGCAGAATACACAGGCAAGCTACCCATGAAGTACGTGACTGACTTAAAGCAATCGCAAAAATAATCATCACGGCACAAAGGCTCAGCACCCATGTTTTAAGTTTTTGAGTTTCATATAAGTAAAGACAAGCCATGAGTGACATGACTAAAAAAGTCGCCATATTATTCGGTTGGGCAAAATTGGCATAGGGACGAACTGCATGTTGCATATTCACCATACCCGGAATATAGGCGTCTAGGGTTAACCACTGACAGATGGCAATCATTGCAGTAGCAGTGCCTGTAAGCAGCAACACTCCGCTGAGACCAGTAAAGATCTGTTTACGCTCTATGGGTTCTATCGAAAGATTGTAACCAATCACCATGCTGAACCAGAAGCCTAAAACGAATAAGCTACTCAGCAAAGCTTTATCAAAGAAAAATAACGACCCAGAAAAATACTGTACGAGTGGCACACCTGCCAAAAACAATAAAGGCAAGCTCATCATCGGCAGCTTTATTTTGTCTTTTAAATACAATGCACCCAAGGCAAAGAGCGATAAAAAAGCAAACAATTCGCCTGTATAGGTGACCCAAGGACGGTAATGAATGGGCAAAAGCCAAGCCAATGCGATAAAAACACTGGCGAGAAGCAATAGAAAAAATTTCATATTTAAAGCGACAAAATAGACTGGCGCTATGATAGTGAAAATTACGTTTTAGCGCAGTATTTTTAGTGTACTGCCACGGTCTTAAATCAACGATTTTAACCACTTCACCTTTATCATTTATAAGTACCGTCATATCTACAGCACTTGCTTTGATAGGTAAAAATGCAGTGGCTTTTGGATATTTTACTAAGGTTTTTTCTACTACAGCTTTATCATTGTATTGCGGTAATAATTCGAGTGATTGTGCACGTTTTTGTATGTGTTCTTTGGTTTGAGCAAAGTCAACATAACGTTATGTTCTTTGTGCAAGTGATATACCACCCAACACTTCTGCAAACATATCATTATTACGTTGTTTAATATTATTTACGGAATTAACTGTGATAGTAATTTATTAGTTTTACTATAATTTAATTCTAATTCAGGTTAAATTTTATTATTTTTGAAATAAATTATTTTTCCTGATCCATAATCTTTTTTAAAAAATTATTTTTGATTGTTGTGTGCCGAATTATTATAAAATTAAAGCTTCAACAAATATAACTTGCTCTATTTTCATTTAAATATTGAATAAAAAACGCATCTTACGATGCGTTTTTTATATAGAAAACTAATTAGTTTTTAAC
This sequence comes from Acinetobacter albensis, assembly GCF_900095025.1. Taxonomy (GTDB): domain Bacteria; phylum Pseudomonadota; class Gammaproteobacteria; order Pseudomonadales; family Moraxellaceae; genus Acinetobacter; species Acinetobacter albensis. Next base: position 132,467 of record NZ_FMBK01000004.1, read on the forward strand.
ATAACCTTTAGTTAAACAACCACCAGAATATGTCCACACTAAACGATCGGACGCATCCGGAACTGGTGTTAATATACAAGTATCCGCTGCATCAATACCTTTATAGGCATTCGGTGTTGCTGTAATCATATTTGCCGCGACTCCAGGTAAAGTAGCTGCTGTTAGCGTAATCCCAGCTAATGCTTTATTTGTTAAACCTGTTGGTAATGTTTCACCAATTTCAGTATCGCTATCACACTTGGTTAAATCTTTTTCAATACCATAACACGTATCAACTGCAGTACGAATTGATGACATTGCTAAAGGAATTTCAGAATAAGCCGCTTTTTTAATATAATTTTGGTACGAAGGAATCGCAATTGCCGCCAAAATACCGATAATCGCAATAACGATCATTAATTCAATTAAGGTAAAACCCTTTTGTGCATTCATAACATTCTCCACAAATGTTTATTGTTTATTTATAAGCTTTATCAACTTAATTTAGCTTCTTTTCTATGTAGCACTTAATGTGCCAATCTTGATTATAATAAAATGAATAAAAAAAACAGCACTTTAAAAAAATAAAATTGTTATTTCGTCGTATTTATATTTTTTTAAGTAACTAGTTGACACTTTTTGTCAGTTTTACACCTATTTGCTAACCCAAAATAATCGGTTCATTGCTCAATTCGTTAGTCTGATCAGGTATTGAATGTTCATAAAACTGGTTTAGTATCTCGCCTATCTGAAAAATACCTGTAACTAAAGCTTCACGATATTGCTGACGAGCCAATGTAGCAATCATCGTTGCACATATCTCATCCCATACCCCTTGCTCAGTGGCTTTTTCAATGCCACGGTCAATCACAATTTCAACTTTACGCTCACACAAGTTTAAATACAGCAGTACCCCACTGTTGTATTCAGTGTCCCATACGCCCAGTTCAGCAAACAGTTGCCGTGCACGCATACACGTATTTTGTTGATAGGCTTGATGAGAAGGAAGACAACCTTCAATCACCACCTGTATTTCCCCAATATGCCCATGTTCTGCCTCGCTTACGGCTTGCGCAATGGCATGCTGGTCAGCTTTTGAAAAATAACGCTTGGTTGCAGGCATATATAAAAAGTGCTTAAACCAACGCTTAATGCTGGGCTGATTCAGCTGTTCTATTTTCGGTTGTGTCAGTATTTCTGTTGTATCTGTTGTTGTTACCATGAGCCTGATGCGCCTCCCCCGCCAAAACCACCGCCACCACCACTAAATCCACCGCCCCCAAAACCACCACCGCCTCGACCACCACGACCACCGCCACCCGCCAAAAACAGTTGGAAAATGGTTTGTGCTATAGCCGTAATCAGTAATACAAAAATTCCGCCACCAATCAATAAACTGGTGATTAAACCTGCACCATTGACCAGTCCTGCAACGGTTCCTGCAACTGCAGCCGTTGAAGCACTTAAGCGTTTTCCCACCACAAAAGAACCGACAATACCTGCAATTAAAATAAATAAGGCCGTGCTCAAGGTTTTTTGTTTGGCTTGTTGTTCATGCAAGGCTTGTTGTTGACGTTCTTTGAGTTCCTGTGCTGCTTTTTGTGCCAGCTCAGGGTCCATATTTAAAATACGTTCTATTTCTACCAGCCCCGCATCAATACCTTGTGCATATTGAGCCTGTTTAAAATAAGGCGTGATTTGATTTCGAATAATCCGACTGGCGACAATATCTGGAATCACGCCTTCCAGACCGTATCCTGTCAAAATTTGAATACGACGGTCATTTATGGCTATTGCCATGAGCAAACCATTGTCCTGTTTGGCCGAACCCAGTTGCCATTTTTCCGCAATTCGCATGGCAAAATCAAAAATATCTTCCTGACCTGTGGTCGGTACAATCACCACGCCTATTTGCGCTTTGCCTTCCTCATGCAAAGCCAGAATACGTTGACTAATTTCTTGCTTCTGATTGGCATTTAAGAGGTTGGCCTGATCGACTACAGGTTCATTTAAAGTCGGCAATCCGCGAATAGATTCGCCCTCTGCCATATCATTGGCCACCGCTGATGCCTGAATCTTGCTTTCAGGAGCAGTAGGTGTTGTGTTTAAATTTTGCGCTGTTTGTTGCTGATCTTTGATTATTTTTCCAACCACCACTGCTTCACTGGTCTCATCGGTCGCAGTCGCAGTTTCTGCCCATGTCAATACACTGAATAACATGCCAAAGCACAAAATGAACATTGGTAGAATTTTTAGGCTGAAAAAATAGTTTTTATCAAAATCCGACATCGGCAATCCTTATTCAATCACGCATGACTTACTCAAAAGAGACTTTCGGTGCATTTTGCGCGCTTTGGTCTGCACTGAAGTTCGGCTTCGTGTCCATACCAATGACTTTAGCAGTCATCGCTTGTGGAAACTGGCGTGCATAACCATTGAAGTCTTGTACTGTCGTAATATAACGATTACGTGCCACCGCAATTCTGTTTTCAGTGCCTTCAAGTTGTACTTGTAAGTCACGAAATTGCTCATTGGCTTTTAAATCAGGATAGTTTTCAGACACAGCAATCAGTCGGGATAAAGCACTGGTCATCTGTGCCTGAGCTTGTTGATATTTTTCAAACAATGCTGGGTCTTCGAGTACTTCTCGATCAACTTTTAAACCCGCCACATTGGCACGTGCTTGAGTGACTTCAGTCAGTACTTGTTCTTCATGTTTGGCATAGCCTTTGACCACATTGACTAAATTGGGCACCAAATCGGCACGACGTTGATATTGATTTTGTACTTCCGACCATGACGCGGTCACAGCTTCATCTTTGACTTGTAAAGTGTTATAGCCACAACCCGATAATGTTAAGGTACTGACAAGCGCAATCGCGACTAAACTTTTCTTTATTGGATTCATTAATTTATATCCTCTATATTTGTTTGTATTTATTTAAATATTTTTATTGTAGCGGTATTTCAAGTCAGTTCTGTTTAATTTCAGTATTCTTCATAATCTATAAAAAAAGGTGAATATCTCTATTCACCTTTTTTGCTTTTATGCATTAATTGAGTAACATGGGTTTTAATTCCTGTTGAAAACTTTCCAACTGATACTCATTAGCCAAACGTGTTTTCCAGACCTCTACAATGGTGCTGTAATCATGACTTGAAGGATGAAAATCTTTTTTAAAATAAGATAAATATTCTGGAGCAAGTTGGACAAACATTTTCATAAGGAGATAAAGCCCAAAAATATTCCCTCCCACTTTCGCTAAACTTTTTTTCCTGTCTTGCAAAAACAAGCGTGTTGCAGAATAAAAGGTCAAACTGGCAAAGCCTGTGGTGACACTACGCATGATCATACGACGAACTCGATCATCACCATAGATATGCTGATAGACATCGAATGCCACTGCACGATGTTCAATTTCTTCAATCGCATGCCAAATCCATAACTTGGCTGCTTCATCATCTAAAGTGCTCAGAATTTCTGGATGTTTCAACAGATATCCCCCCAATAAAGCGGTGAAATGTTCAAATGCACAGGTAATCGCCAATTGAATTTTAGGATGCAATTTTTTGACATGATGATTTTTGCGCTCCAACCATGCCTGAAAACGATCTAAATTATATTGTTCAGTTCGCCACGCTGCATTAAATTCTGTATGAGCTTTGGAATGCATCGCTTCCTGACCAATAAATGCAGCGATCTGCGCCTGTAAAGTTTCATCCTTCACTTGGTCACGTACATTTCGCACACTATGTACAAAAAATTGCTCGCCAATTGGAAAGGTTGATGAGAGTGCGGTGAGTAAGTGAGACATGATAGGCGAGTTGGCAAAATAATGTCGACGGATGGATTGAGGCTTAAAGTGTAAGCGTCGCACTGTAATCCCGATGGCTTTGGGACGCTGTAAATATGATTTTTCGGCAGTAAATTCAGCTTTTTTCACGTGGGCAGCCCCATCTAAAAATGAATAATTCATCTCATATTGACAGATAATATACAGTTGTATATTGCAAAAACACTCGCAAACTTGACCAAAATGCTCAAATAAATCGAAATGTACTCGTTATGAAATGCGAGATCAATTTAAATCCAATACACAATCATTAAATATCTATAAAAAAAAATTTAATTTTCATCATTTAGAACAATAGAAAACTCATGAAAAAGCCTACAAGAATGTAGGCTTTTTTATATGAATTTTTAAAACTGAATGTTGAGCTTAGATATCTAAGTAATCGAGTATACCTTCAGCAGCTTCTCGACCTTCCCAAATAGCAGTCACGACAAGGTCTGAACCACGGACCATATCGCCGCCAGCAAAAATTTTCGGATTCGAAGTTTGAAAACGGTATTGTTGCTTTTCAGCAGCAACCACACGACCTGAACCATCTAAACCAATATTTGCACCTGCAAACCAATCTGCTGGGCTCGCACGGAAACCAAAAGCCAAGAGCACAGCATCTGCCGGCAAAATTTCTTCTGAGCCTGGAACAGGTTCTGGACTACGACGACCACGACTGTCTGCTTCACCCAATTGAGTTGTCACGACTTTAACACCTGTGACTTTACCGTTTTCCCCAACAATTTCAATCGGCTGACGATTAAACATGAATTCTACGCCTTCTTCACGCGCATTTTTCACTTCACGGCGTGAGCCTGGCATATTCTCTTCATCACGGCGATAAGCACATACTACAGATTCAGCACCTTGACGAATCGAAGTTCGGTTACAGTCCATTGCAGTATCACCACCACCGAGAACAATCACTTTCTTGCTTTCAACACTAATATATTCAGAAGCGTCTTTTTCCCAACCTTGTGTACGGTTGACATTCGCAATCAAGAAATCTAACGCATCATAGACGCCTTCAAATTCTTCACCTGCAAAACCGCCTTTCATATAAGTATAGGTTCCCATACCCATAAATACAGCATCATAATCTGCAAGTAATTGCTCGATAGTGATGTCAGTGCCAATTTCCGTATTTAGACGGAATTCCACGCCCATGCCTGTGAAAATTTCACGGCGACGCTTCATGACATCTTTTTCCATTTTAAATTCTGGAATACCAAAAGTCAGCAAGCCACCAATTTCAGGACGTTTATCAAACACAATAGGTTTGACTCCATTACGTACCAAGATGTCAGCACAGCCCAAGCCTGCAGGACCTGCACCAATAATAGCAACCTTCTTGTTTGTCCATTTTACATTGGACATATCTGGACGCCAGCCCAAAGCAAACGCTGTATCGTTAATATATTTTTCAGCATTACCAATCGTTACCGCACCAAAACCATCATTGAGGGTACAGGCACCTTCACACAAACGATCTTGCGGACAAACACGACCACAGACTTCTGGCAAAGTATTGGTTTGATGACACAGTTCAGCTGCTTGAAAAATACGACCTTCAGCAATGAGTTTAAGCCAATTTGGAATGTAGTTATGTACTGGACATTTCCATTCGCAATATGGGTTACCACAACCGAGACAACGATGCGTTTGATTGGCCGCAATTTCCGCTGTGTACGGTTTATAAATTTCCACAAACTCTGCTTTGCGGACAGTGAGATCTTTTTTCTCTGGATCTTGGCGTGCAACATCCAGAAATTGAAAGTCATTGTTTAGGCGCTCTGCCATGTCTCTCTCCGTGGGTAGGTGTAGTTGGTTTATTTATCCGCTACACCTGCCTATCAATCTGCAGTAGTGGAATTATTGTGGATCGGCTTTAGTCGTTTTCAAAAGCGTTTGCAAATTAGCAGCTTTTGGTTTTACAAGCCAGAATTTACGGCTGTAAAAATCAAACTCATTACGGATCTTATACGCCCACGCACTACCAGTCTCTTGAATGTGTTCATCTAAAATACGGCTTAAGAATTCTTGATGTTCTTCCATCGCTTCTGTAGAGATACGATTTAATTCAATCAACTCATGGTTGTAGTGGTCAACGAAGTCATTATCGAGGTCAAGTACATAGGCAAATCCACCAGTCATACCTGCACCAAAGTTATGGCCAACTTTACCCAGTACAGTCACAATACCACCGGTCATGTATTCACAACAATGGTCGCCCGCACCTTCAATCACTGCAAATGCACCTGAGTTACGTACTGCAAAACGCTCACCTGCGGTACCCGCAGCAAATACTTTACCGCCAGTAGCTCCGTATAAACAGGTATTTCCAATAATCGCGGTATTTTGAGTTTGGAATGGTGAACCTTTTGGTGGGAAAATCGAAATACGACCACCTGCCATACCTTTACCCACGTAATCGTTGGCATCACCTTCAAGTTTAATATGTAAGCCGCCTGCGTTCCAAACACCCAATGACTGTCCAGCTGTGCCTTTTAAGTTCATGACAACAGGATGGTTTTCCATACCTAAATTGCCATAACGACGTGCAATTTCACCAGAAATACGAGCACCAATTGAACGGTCACAGTTGACTACATTGTAGTTAAACTCAGCACTTTGTCCTGCTTCAATCGTCGGAAGCATTTCAACCACCATTTTCTCAGCCAGTAAGCCTTTATCAAAAGGCGCATTACCTTGAACTTGGCAGTACTGTGCCTTACCTTCCGCAGAAGGATGTGAGGTTAACAAAGCACTTAAATCTAAGTGGGCATGTTTGTCGGTATCACCAGGTAATACTTCGAGCAAATCAGTACGGCCAATCAAATCTTTAAGACTTGAAACACCTAATGCGGCTAACCATTCACGTGTTTCTTCTGCAATAAAGTGGAAGAAATTAATCAGCATTTCTGGCTCGCCAATATAATGCTCTTGACGTAAATGATCTTGTTGCGTCGCTACACCCGTCGCACAGTTGTTGAGGTGACAAATACGCAAGTACTTACAACCCAATGCAATCATTGGTGTTGAACCAAAACCAAAACTTTCGGCTCCTAGAATGGCGGCTTTTACCACATCTAGACCAGTTTTCAAACCACCATCAGTTTGAACACGGACTTTGCCACGTAAATCATTCACACGGAGTGCCTGATGCGCTTCTGCTAAACCTAACTCCCACGGTGAACCTGCATGGTGGATAGAAGACAATGGTGAGGCTGCTGTACCACCGTCATAACCCGAAATAGTGATGAAATCGGCATAGGCTTTCGCAACACCTGCTGCAATCGTACCTACACCCGGTTCAGACACTAATTTCACTGAAACCATCGCTTGAGGATTGACTTGTTTTAAGTCAAAGATCAATTGCGATAAATCTTCAATTGAATAAATATCATGATGCGGTGGTGGTGAGATCAGCGTTACTCCCGGTACTGAATAACGTAAACGTGCAATTAAGCCATTTACTTTACCACCTGGTAACTGACCACCTTCACCTGGTTTGGCACCTTGCGCCACTTTAATCTGCAATACTTCAGCAGAGGTTAAATAGGCAGGTGTAACACCGAAACGGCCTGAAGCAATCTGTTTAATTTTAGAATTACGAATCGTGCCATAACGTGCAGGATCTTCACCACCCTCACCCGAATTTGAACGGCCGCCAATCGTATTCATCGCAATCGCAATGGCTTCATGCGCTTCTGGCGACAATGCACCAAGCGACATTCCGGCCGAGTCAAAACGTGGCAGAATCTCTTTAATTGATTCAACTTGCTCTAAAGCGATCGAATTGTCTGTTTTGAGCTTAAATAAATCACGAATCGTGGCAATTGGACGATTATTAACCAATTCTGCATATTCTTTAAAATCTGCATAATTGCCTGAACGTACTGATTTATGCAAAGCATTAATCACATCAGGATTAAATGCATGATATTCCTTATCAAAAACGAATTTTAATAAACCACCTTGATCAATTGGCTTACGCGACTTCCACGCATTCTCCGCCAATTTTTTCAAATCATTTTCAAGGTCAGTAAATGTTGCACCCTGAATACGACTTGGAACACCTGTAAAGCATTGATCCACTACTTCATTGGATAAACCAACTGCTTCAAACAACTGACCACCACGATAAGAGGCAACGGTTGAAATACCCATTTTAGACAGAACTTTCAGCAAGCCTTTCTCAATGCCTTTACGGAAGTTGGCTTGAGCTTGGATTGGATCACCCAATAACTCACCTTTCGCCACTAAATCATTGATCACGTCATACGCTAAATATGGATAAATCGCAGTTGCGCCAAATCCTAGAATAACGGCAAATTGGTGTGGATCACGTGCCAATCCTGTTTCTACAATGATATTGGCATCAGTACGTAAACCCACTTGAATCAAGTGATGGTGTACTGCACCTGTCGCCATTAAAGCATTGGCAGGTAAATAACCTTCACGAATTTTTTTATCTGAAAGTACCAACAACGTTTTGCCATCACTAATTGCTTGTGCAGCCTCGATACAAATACGCGTAATCGCAGCTTGTAAGCCTTCAGCTTCCGCATAGTTCAAATCGATATCGGCAATTTCATAGCCTTTACGACCCAATGTACGGATTTGATGCATTTTTGAATTAGAAAGTACTGGACTCGATACGATCAAGCGATCTGCATGTTCAGGGCCTTGTTCAAATACATTTTGCTCACGGCCAAAACAGGTTTCTAGTGACATCACAATCGATTCACGCAGTGGATCAATTGGTGGATTGGTCACTTGTGCAAACTGTTGACGGAAGAAATCCGAAACATGACGCACTTGTCGTGACAAAACAGCCATTGGCGTATCATCACCCATGGATCCCACCGCTTCCTGACCACTTTCAGCGATTGGACGTAATAACTGGTCACGTTCTTCAAACGTCACCATGAACATTTTTTGTGCAGCTTTTAGCGCATCGCTTTTTAAGCCTTGATCACATAAATATTCTTCAAGCTCTGGGCTACCTTGTAAGCGCACTGAGTTTTCGCGTAACCATTCACGGTATGGACGCATATTTTTTAAATGTTTGCTGACATCTTGCGTATCTAGCATTTTACCTGTGAAGGTATCAATCACTAAAATTTGACCTGGACCAACACGCCCTTTGGAAATCACATCTTCAGGCTGATAACCCCACACCCCAATTTCTGATGCCAGTGTAATATAACCATTTTTGGTAATGACCCAACGTGCAGGACGTAAACCATTACGATCCAGCATACAAATCGCATGACGACCATCTTGAATCACCAGACCTGCTGGACCATCCCATGCTTCCATGTGTTTAGAATTAAATTCATAGAAAGCACGTAAATCTGCATCAAGTGTTTCGACATTTTGCCATGCAGGTGGTACCAACATACGCAGTGCACGGAATAAATCCATCCCCCCACCGACCAGAATCTCTAACATATTATCGAGGCTTGAAGAGTCAGAACCAGTACGGTTTACAATCGGATGAAGTTCAGTTAAACCCGGAAGCAATGGATTTTCAAATTTAGGAACACGTGCCAAAGCCCAGTTACGGTTCGCAGTAATCGTGTTAATTTCACCATTATGCGCAAGATAACGGAACGGCTGTGCCAAAGGCCAACGCGGTAAGGTATTGGTAGAAAAGCGCTGATGGAAGACCACAATATGTGATTCCAAACGCGGATCAGCAAGGTCGGTATAGAAATCTGCAATCGCTGCAGGCATCATCAAACCTTTATAGGTAATCACTGTTGAACATAATGTCGTGACATAGAATGAAGAATCATTCACCAATAACTGTTCAGCACGACGACGCGCCAAAAACAACTTACGGTTAAATTCAACTTCTGTTACGCCCATAGGACAATTAACAATAATTTGCTCAAAAGCCGGCATCGACTGAAGTGCAATTTCACCCAAAGCCGCGACATTGGTGGGAATAACACGCCAAGCCAATACTTTTAGGCCTTCAGATTCAACTTCTTTGGTCAGTACTTGTTTTGAATGTGCTGCAAGCGCAGGGTCAAGATTTAAAAATATAGTTCCGACTGCAAAAACTTCACTTAAAGTAATATCACTCAGTTTTTTCGCTTCTTCGCGGAAAAATGCTTTTGGCATGGCCAACAATAAACCACACCCATCTCCGGTCTTGCCATCTGCAGCAATACCACCACGGTGGGTCATACAACTTAAACTATGAATCGCGGTCTTGACCAAATCATGACTTGCATCACCCTGCATATGGGCGATTAAACCGAAACCACAGTTATCTTTAAACTCATCTGGTTGATACAACCCTTGAGTGGGAGCTACAGTATTAGGCGATGGCATGTGCATAGCGTACCCTTCTTTCAACATGGCCCTTAAAATGGGCATCTAACAATCAAATATCTTTTTGCGATTTAGTCCAATTTATGCACACTCAGATCAAAATGAGATCAAACTATTTTTCACATGCTTTCAGCTCATCCGATTTAACCCATAAAACCACAGGTTAAATTGAAGTTTCGCACTGTTTTAAAGCAAGAAAAACCAAATATTTAATCTCATCCTTGAATCTTTTCGCGCCAAAATAGGGACAAGAACTCAATTCATGCACCAATAAAGCAAAAATTATGCCAATTAAAAAAACAAGCATCTAAATCTTTTAAATGTAGAAGGAATTCAGTTTGATTAGCTATAGTGTATTTTTTTAAAAACATTATTCGCACCAGTTTTGTGCATATAAATATTTTTATAACCTACTTTGCTCTATTTTAGAACTCTATTTTTAGTTAAATGGATCATTTATTTCTTTTTCAGGTATTTTGTTTGGCTCAGCATTTGGCATCGTATTTTTAGGCGCAGTTTCAACGCTAGAACGTGATTGTTGTACATCAACAATATTACCTTGCTCATCACGACGTGTCACAGTTGTACTGGTGGTTGCAGCCTTGTGCTCAACAGACTGATTGGCTTGAGATTGAGCTTTTGGAGTTGGAAAAGCCAGTAAACTCTCATCTACGCGAGGCAATGGCGCAGACTTCAATTGTACAGCATATAACTTATGATTCGTGCCCATTTCCTCTGCGCCCATATCATTGACCAAAGGTAAATAGTTTTTCATCTCTACGACTTGAGGTAAAACAGATTTTGGAAACTTAAAAGGTAATTGCTGAAGTATTCTTTTTGCTTCATTGCTATTTTTATATAGGCCATAGACTAAAACATACTGCTCAATCTGGTCTTCACCGCTAAGACGCAGATAGAAAAAATTCTGACGATCTGCCTGCTTTTTTAAAAAGCTCTGAATAATATCGTTCTTCGTGGTACGAAATAGTTCAATAGTGGTGTCATTTTTATTTTCACTGACAAACTTACTCCCCCGAAACTCAGGTTCATAATTTTCCGTAGTCACTGTACGCGTCATCATTTCTAAAGGATGAACTTCATCCTGAAGCGCACCGAGCAAATTGGTTGCAGCCACTTTTTCAGGTTGAATTTGCAATTCAGATTCTGTTTCAGCTGACTTTTCAACTTCTACTAACGAATCTGTATCCGTAATTGCCCAAAAAACAATCGCTGCAAACAGGCAGACTACGCCACACACAAGCCAAATATAATGTTGAATATGCTGCCATGGTGTACGCAGAGTTGTCATGATTTATGCCTTTTCTTGATTCGCTAAAATCGCCTGTTTCATCAATTCCACATCAAAATCTTTGGTAATGATTGCTTTTCCTAAAGTGCTCATCAGGACCAGTCGTAACTGTCCATTCAGTACTTTTTTATCATGCGCCATAAAACCAAGGAATTCATCTAATGGAATAGCTGGGCATTTTACGGGTAAATGCGCACGTTGAATGATTTTTTTTGTACGCTCTAAATCATCAGTGGAAATCCAACCCAAACGCTGCGACAGATCTGCAGCCATGACCATACCCACAGCAACTGCTTCTCCATGCAGCCATACCCCATAGCCCATATACGATTCAATCGCATGTCCAAAAGTATGTCCAAGATTAAGCAAAGCCCGTTCGCCCTGTTCTTTCTCATCACTCGCCACAATCCGTGCTTTGTGTGCACATGAACGATAAACTGCCTCTGCTAAACGTTCAGGATCACGCCCCACTAAATCATCTATATGACCTTCTAGCCAGTCTAAAAAATCGACATCACCCAGTAAGGCATATTTAATGACCTCTGCCAAACCTGCGGATAATTCACGAGTAGGCAAAGTTACCAGCTGTGCCATATCTGCAAGGACCACTTGTGGCTGCTGAAAAGCACCAATCATATTTTTACCCAAAGGATGATTAATTCCTGTTTTGCCTCCCACACTCGAATCGACTTGAGACAAAAGCGTTGTAGGGACTTGAATAAAATAAACGCCACGTTGGAAACAGGCCGAAGCAAAACCAGCCATATCACCAATCACACCACCGCCTAAAGCTAAAACGGTGGCATCACGGTTAAATCCTGCTTCAAGCAAAGCATCAAAAATTAAGTTTAAATATTCAATATTTTTATATTTTTCACCATCAGGCAAAATACATGTTGCCACTTTTTTACCTAGCGCTTCAAGCGCAGCAACATAAGTGGTTAAGTACAAAGGAGCCACTGTAGTATTGCTCACAATCATCACTTGCTGACCATGAATATAAGGTTCAAGTAAATTACGTGGGTTTAAATCACTACCAATAAAAATAGGATAGCGTCGATCGCCAAGTTCAACATGTAAAGTTTGCATGAAATTAAAACCGTTAATTAAATTAAATCTGCTTCTTGAGCCATAATTAAATGAAGAATTTTTTGCGCCAAATCACGCGCAGCACCCTGATTGGTTTCAATAATATAGTGTGCAACTTCTCGATATAATGGATCACGAAGTGTCAATAAATCACGTAACTTTTGTTCAGGATTTTCAACTTGTAATAAAGGACGGTTCTTATCCCGATAAGTACGCTGTAATTGAATTTCGACAGGAGTATAAAGATAAACAACAATACCACGTTGTTTTAAAAATTCACGATTAGGAGATTGAGTGACTGCCCCACCTCCTGTAGCGAGAACCAATTCTGTGCGTGCTGTAAGCTCATTAATCACCATGGTCTCACGATGACGAAATCCTTTTTCACCTTCTTTTTCAAAAATCCAAGGTATAGTCGCTCCTGTTTTACGCTCAATTTCATGATCACTATCAAGAAACTCACGTCCTAATAGTTCCGCTAAATGTCGACCAACAGTTGTTTTCCCAGCCCCCATTGGCCCTACCAAATAAATATTTGGTAGGGTTTCAAACTCATTGCTTGGCAAGGAGTCACCTATTTATTTCGTTAAATTAAAAATATATTAATGATTTCTTGAAACACTGTCATTAACAATTCGTGGTGTCACAAAAATCAAGAGCTCACTCTTATTATCAGATTTTACATCTTTACGGAATAAACGCCCAATATAAGGCAAGTCTCCCAAAAACGGGACTTTGGTTTGCGTGTTATTGGTCATCTGTTCAAAAATTCCCCCTAACACTACAGTTTCTCCATTATCCACCAAGACATTGGTGTTAATTTCATTTTTATTAATCGTAAATTGACCTGTTGGTGTTGGATTACCCACAGAGTCATTTTTAATCTGCAACATCATTTGAATTTTGCCATCTGGAGTAATACTTGGAGTGACATCCAGACTTAACGTTGCATCAACAAATTCTGTGGTAGACACTGCATTTGCACCACCGCCTTCTGCAGACTGATAAGGAATTTGTGTACCTGAAGCAACTTTGGCAGCTTGTTTATCTGCAGTGAGCACTTTTGGCGTTGAAATGACTTCCCCATAACCATCAGCTTGCAGTGCTGAAAGCTCTAAATCCAACATAAAGTCAGATAAACTAATGAGACCAAAGGCAATTTTACTGGCACCAGGTGCTGTTACCCCCAAGTCGACATTTAAATTATCTGGACGTTGAATGGTATATTTACCATCATCATCTGGTGTTTTTAAATCCCATAAAGTCGTATCACTACCACCCACTAATAAATCACTATTTTGGTTAATGCCTTGGGATAAAATTCCCCACTTCACCCCCATCTGCTTACTAAACTCAGTAGAAGCACGCACAATACGTGCCTCAACCATCACTTGTTTTACTGACACATCCAACAAGTCAATCATTTTACGGATTTGATCAATTTTTACCGAAGTATCATTTACAATAATCGTATTGGTCCGCGGATCAGTTGAAATTGTCCCTCGTGGACTGAGTAAACTTCCTACACTATCTCCCAAAGGATCTGCTCCAGAACCACTAGAGCGATTCGATCCATTTGATCCATTTGATCCATTTGAAGAGTTTTTACCTTCGGTAATCAGTTTCTCAATATCAACCGCTTTAGCATAACTGAGTTGAATATATTCTGTTTGTAAAGGCGCAAGTTTAACGCTTTGCGCAATCGCTTTTGCTTCTTCTTCTTCTGATTTAATCAATTCTGTGACAGGTGCAATCCAAATCACATTTCCATTACGTCGTTTATCCAAGTTCTTGGTTTTTAAAATGATATCCAAGGCTTGATCCCAAGGAACATCCTTTAAACGCAGGGTAATATTGCCTTGTACTGTATCAGCAGTCACCATATTGATTTCAGTAAAATCCGCCAATAACTGTAGTACACGACGTACTTCAATATCTTGAAAATCTAAAGAAATCTTTTTACCTGCATAACTATTAGCAGCTTTAGGTTTGAAGGGGTTTTTATCTTCTGGACGCTTCAAACTAATGGTGAGTTTATTATCCGTTTGGTAGGCCATATATTCATAGCTACCCTCAGTTTGAATGGTTATAACACCATTACCACCGTCATTCTTTGCATCTACAACTGAAACCGGCGTGGCAAAATCATTCACATTTAAACGACGTGCCAAATGTGTCGGCACTTTATTTCCTAATGTGCGTATTACTACTTTACTGCCTTGTTGTTGCACATCGACAGGCGTATTGCTGCCCAGCAAATCAATAACGACTTGACCTTCACCTTGACTACCACGCTGAAAGCCAATATTTGAAATGCCTTGTGTTGGATTCTGGGCAACCACCTGTTGAGTACTAAAATTATTATTCCCAACTGTATTAATTTTTAAAATAAAAGTATTGCCTTCCATACGCGTGGTAAATGCACCCGCATCAGCTAAATTAACTGTTAAACGTGAGCGCTGCGCATCAGAACTCACATCAACAGAATTGGCTTCTTTCGTCGCCACAGCAATCGTACTTTGTTTTAAATTTTGCTGTGCTTTATCAAAATCCAATATTAAACGTGAAGGTTGTTCAAGCTGATAGGCTTGTGGCTGCGGTGGTATACCATTGAACATAACACGTATTTCTGTACCTTGCCCTGCCACTTGCATAGGAACAATATTAGTAATACTGACTTGAGCATTGGCAACCTGCATGACTGCAATTGCAACAGCACCCATAGAAAATTGACGGAACAAATGGTTCATTGTATTGCCATCCCCAAATATAAAATCTTTAACACTGTTATTCATTTTTATTCCTTTAAACTTAAGGTGCTGGCCCAATTAATACCAAACTTCTTGGACGTTCCACATATCCATCTCTTCCATCTGGAATAATCTCGACAAGATCAATTTGAGTTGGTGTGATATTCACCACACGTCCGTGATTGACACCTATATAACTGCCGCGTTGTATTCGTTCAATTTCACCGTCTGGTGTTTGAATCAAGGCCACAATTTGCCCAGCCTGACTACGCATGCTGCCTTTCATATTCAGCGATTCAATCGCATAACTTTCTAAAGGTTGCAGCTGACGCGACAAATTCGGATAGACTCGCTTACCTGCCATCACCCTTAACTCTGCAGCCAGTGAACTTGGCAAGAAAGGACTTTTGAGCTGATGAGCTGAATAGTTAAACGTTGGCACTGGAGAAAAAATAGGTGCCGGTTCGATTGGCAAAGGGGGCTGATTACGAATATTCGCCATTTGCTCATTCACTGCATCAATTCGAGAGTCACATCCGACCAACAACATACTCAATAACAGACTTAGTGTAATTTTTTCTAATTTCATTACTGTGTCCCTCCAGCTTGAGCAACTGGGTTAGCAGCAGTATTTACTGATGGTTGATTATTAGTTGCAGCCTCTGTTATACCAATATAACGATATGTTTTTGCTTTAACGTTATAAGTCACTTGAGGAATGTCTGTTTTTTTCTCTTTATTTTCTGTTGCTGAAATATCGAAATCATGTAAAGTCACAATACGCGGAAGTGCAGCAATACCACTCACAAATGAACCAAAAGCATGATAGTCGCCTGTTGCCTCAATAGAAATCGGTTGTTCAATGAAAAACTCTTGTTTAATTTCATTTTCCAAACGAATATTCTTAAATTTTAAACCTGAATTTACGCCACTGACGTTGATGTCTTCAACCAAGCCAGGAATTTCAGTTTCTTTAGGCAATTGCTCTAATTGTTGATTAAAATTTGCTTCCATTTCTTGTAATTGAGCTTGCAACTGCTGCAAATTACGCAGTTTTGAATCTTTTTCACGAAATTCATTCAGTAAATTTTGTTCTTGTGTCTGTGCATTAGAAATATTTTCTAATTTGCTTTTAATCGCCAAGAAATAACCCAGCAAAGCGATCATTAAAATAATTAAAATCCAACAGGTAATTTTAACGGATAACGGCCAACTACCATAGTTATTCATGTCCAAAGTATTAAACTGCTGGAAAAATTTATCCAGTGTCATCTTTTTCTTAGGACTTACATTTTCTTGGGAATTTAATTCATCAAATTCATCGAGACTCATTGTGCCGCCTCCACTGTAGTTTGTGGTGCTTCTGGTTCTGAAGGTGATGCAATTTCATCTAGATCAGCCGTTACAACAAATGAACCATAACTTTCTTCAACACGTGGCACCACAGAACTTGGTGCTTTATCCTTTTTCTCTTCTACTGCTAAAAACGAATTCATAAATGCATTACGATACCAAGCAGAGGCTTCAAGATTACGTAAAAATTCTGCTACTGTATTCGGACTTTCAGCTTTACCTTCAATGGTAAATTTATCGCCTACACGGACAAACTTAGTAATATATAAATTACTTGGTGTTACGCGTGCCATCTCATCAATTAAGCGCACTGCAATGGGTCTTTGGCTTTGTAATCCCTGAATAAGCTTCATACGCTCGATAATGGCATTACGTTGAGCTTCCAAACCTTCTAAAGACTTTAACTGTACATCAAGATTTTGATTGGTACTGCTAATCAGTTGATTGGCTTGTTCCTGATCTTCAAGTTTATGATTGTAGAAAAACCATGTTAATGCAACGATGAATGCCCCAATTAAAGCTGCCCCAATACAAATCGCTATAAATTCTTTTTTTCGTTTCTCTCTTAGCTCATCGCGCCAAGGGAGTAAGTTAATTCTTGCCATTAATCAAAACTCCTCAATGCCAAACCACATGCTACCATCAGCGATGAAGCATCATTTTCTATTTTTTTAATATCAATTTGTGGAGAAAAGCCCATTTGCAAGAATGGATTAGCAGTGGTAACACGATATCCCAGTTTTTGTTGTAAAAGTTTCGCTAGCCCAGGAATATTCGCATTCCCGCCTGCCAATAAGATATGATCAATTTCGTTAAATTGTGAAGATGAGAAAAAGAATTGTAATGATCTTGCAGCTTGTTGAACTACTGCTTCAAGATAAGGCTCTAGTACTTCAACATCATAATCATCGGGAAGTGAACGACTTTTTTTAGCACGACCAGCTTCTTCAAAAGACAATCCATAACGATTCTGAATTTCCTGCGTTAACTGTTTACCGCCAAAGACTTGTTCGCGAGTATAAATAATTTTATTATTTCGCATCACAGACAGTGTAGTCATGGTATGACCAATATCTAAGATGCCTACTGTATTCACACCCATAGGCAAAGTATCAGAAAATACTTGATACGCATTTTCTATTGCAAAGCTTTCTATATCCGCAATTTTTGGACTTAAATTGGCAAGTTCCAACACTTCAGAACGCGCTTCTACATTTTCAAGACGCGTTGCAACCAACAGAACATTTACACGGTTTGGGTTGGCTAAACGCTCAGGCAGAACCTCGAAATCAAGACTCGCTTCATCTAAAGGAAAAGGAATATATTGTTCTGCATCCATACGAATCTGAACTTCACGTTCATCATCTGTCATATCTGCATCCATTTCAATCGTTTTGGTAATCACCATAGACGTAGGAATGGCTATAGCAGCAGATTTTGATTGAATATTGGCAAGATTGATTGCTCGCTCTAATGCTTCTCCAACCGCCTCTGGATTTAATATATTTTTTTCGACCACACTGCCTTCAGGCAAAGGGACTAAAGCATAGCTTTCTACCCAATACCTGTTACCGCTTTTAACAGAAAGTTCCAGCAACTTAACAGAAGTAGAACTAATATCTACCCCCACTAACCCCTTATTTGGCTTACGATATAACCTGAGCACAATATAATTCCTATTATTTTTTTATCCCCAACAAAAGTAACTTACTAATCCTTGTCGGTCTATAATTTTCTACAGATACAATAACTCATCTAACAATCTGTATGTGTAAAGGCTATACTGATCGTCAATTAGTTTGCCATTAGCTCTTATTAAAACTTACTTGTTATGAAAAAGCTATCTCGTTCAGGCCATGTTCACCCCTTTTTTTTGGTCATAATTATAATTTTAGTCTCAATTCCGATGGGCTTTTATGGCATGTATCTCTATATTGCCCCATCGTTACCTAAAATGACGACTTTAAAAAAGGCGCCATTATTAAAGCCCTTACAAGTCTATAGTGCCGACAATATGTTGATTTCCGAATATGGAGGCAAATTATCGGTTCCTGTAGACTATCAACAAATTCCAAAACCTTTTATTTCTGCATTTTTAGCTGCTGAAGATTCTTCTTTTTTTGAGCACAGCGGCATCAGCTTTAAGGGCTTGGGCAGAGCAGTCAGCGAAACGATTACAGGGTCAAGTGTGCAAACGGGTGGCTCGACCATTACGATGCAGGTAGCCAAAAATTATTATTTAAGCCCAGAGCGAACTCTAAAACGAAAACTAACTGAAATCTTTCTGGCACGAAAAATTGAGCAGAATTTAAGTAAAGAAGAAATTTTAACTTTATATGTCAATAAAATTTTCTTGGGTAAAAATGCCTATGGCATTGCAGCTGCTGCTAAAATTTATTACAACAAAAGCTTAGATGAGCTGAGTATTGCTCAAATGGCAATGATTTCTGGTCTTCCTAAAGCACCGTCAAAATACAACCCCGTGGTTAATCCCACGCGTGCTTTGGAACGTCGTAACTGGATTTTGGGTCGTATGTTGCAATTGGGGTACATCAACCAAAGCCAATATCAAAAAGCGATTGCTGAACCTGTTAATCTAGATATGCCCGACCGAGGAATTAGTAATAAATTTCCTTATGTTGGAGAAATGGTTCGTTCAGAACTGGTTGAAAAATTTGGGCAACAAGCGATCGATTCAGGTTATAAAGTTTACACCACAGTGGATAGCAAACGCCAAGCCTATGCCGAGCAGTCGGTTCAAGAGGGTTTAGAAGCTTATGACCGTCGCCACGGCTGGCGAGGGGCTGAAGCGCATGATAAACCCTTAAATGAATTTGGGGCATATGCCAATACTTATCCTGCCAAAGTGGTTAAAGTCAATAACACCTCTTTTGAAGCCGTAATGCAAGATGGCTCTACCGTGACGGTTCCATGGTCAGGAATGTCTTGGGCCCGCCCATATAGAAATGCAAACAGTGTGGGAGGAGCTCCTAGCCGTGCCTCTCAAATTGTGAAAGTCAAAGATATTATTCGCTTACGTCCAAATGACAATAAAACCTCTTGGGCACTGATTCAAGTCCCTAAAGTTCAAGGTCAATTGATTGCGATCAATCCTAATAATGGAGCAATTGAAGCCATTGTGGGTGGTTATAATTTTTATCAATCTAAATTTAACCGTGCCTTACAGGGCTGGCGTCAACCCGGCTCTACCATCAAGCCTTTTGTCTATGCCTTAGCACTTGAACGTGGCATGACACCTTATAGCATGGTCAATGACAGTCCGATTACCATTGGAAAATGGTCACCAAGAAACTCGGATGGGCGTTATTTGGGAGTGATTCCATTACGTCGTGCTTTGTATTTGTCCCGTAACACTGTTTCTGTGCGCCTACTACAAACGGTCGGTATTGAACGAACGCGTCAATTATTTATGGATTTTGGTTTACAGGAAAATCAGATTCCACGTAACTTCACCATTGCATTGGGTACACCGCAGGTTCTGCCTATTCAAATGGCAACAGGCTACGCTACTTTTGCCAATGGTGGTTATCGCATTCAACCTCATTTTATTGATCGTATTGAAGATGCATATGGCAAAGTAATTTATCAAAGTAATCCAGACTATGCCTGTATTGCCTGTATCAATCAAAAAGATGAAGATCCTGAATCTGCTGAAGCAGTAACACCAGACGATGAAGTCTTTGAAGTAACCAACACTACCCTAACAACTGAAAAAGAATTAGCACCCATTAAAGTGGATGAATCTAAAAGCCAATATCGTCAAGCTCAGCGTATTTTAAAATCAAGTTCTGCCTATGATATGGCAAATATTTTGCGTGATGTGATTCAACATGGTACAGGTCGAGCTGCACTTAAAATTGGTCGTGGTGACATTGGTGGTAAAACAGGAACGACCAATGATGCTAAAGATGCATGGTTTGCTGGTTTTAATGGCAAACTCGTCACCATAACATGGGTTGGATTTGACCAACCCACTACGCTTGGTCGCCGTGAATATGGTGGCGTAGCCGCTTTGCCGATTTGGACTAATTTTATGGGTCAGGCTTTGAAAGGCACACCTGCAGCTTGGGTACATTTTGATAAAAATGCCAAAGCACCGACCAATCGCCGAACGGAAACCACAGGTGAATATGTTGCAGAAGATCGCTCATCTCCACCTTTAGCTCGCCCTCTTTATCGTCCTGCTCCTGTTGCACCGACACGAGCACCTGAACGTGACTTTGATGACTTACCCGGAGAGGAAATTTTGCTGCCAAATGATGCTGCACCTCCAATAATGCAAAAAGCACCAACTAACAAGCCAGACGCACTTCAGAACCTGATTGATCAAGTTTTATAAATCAAATCAGGTCTATTCAAGTCAGCATCTGTAATCATGCCAGTCCATTTAAAAATAGACTGGCATTTTTATGTTAAAACTGATTTGATTGGTTAATATTCAGAAATATCACTCAGCACTATTTGAAGTGTTGGTAGTGTGGCAATCAAGAAATTCAAGCATCATTTTTACAATTATGAGAAAAAACAGAAAACTGAAGAATAATCTTCAGAACTTATAATATATTTCTAAGTTTCTGATTTTTGAGCGCCTAAAAATAAATTAATAACAATGCTCTAAATTAATTTGATAGGCATTGCTATTGGTCTCATTTCTTTTTGAATAAATAGATTTGAAATTGCCCTTTTAACGCAAACTTTTGATTTTGCTCTAGAGCCTGACGGCGTTCTGGTTTCGCCTTGTAAGCATACGGCGTCATTGCAATCAAGTTCTTTAAGTCAGCCTGTTGTAAAACAAAAGGCGCATCAATCACATATTCTTCAAGCAATTCAAATTCATTTTGCAGTTGTTCCACAAACTTATGTGACTCATGTGGATTAACTTCTTCAAAAAGTACTTCACGCATTGCATATAAATGCTCAATTGCAGGTGTCACCACCATTAAATAAGCATTCGGTTTGAGTACACGCAATATTTCTTGTTTTGGAATTGGACTAAATAAGCTGGTACATAAATCAATCGATGCATCAAGTACAGGCAAAGTAGCACCTGTACCGACGACCCAAGTGATATGCTTGTTCAGTTTAGCTGCAATCTGTACCGCATTTTTGGCAATATCGACACCTACGCATTGTTTCACTTCAGCCTGCATAGCATGAGTATAGTAACCTTCACCACAACCAATATCGAGCAGATGGTCTACACCAAGCTCACGAATTTTCTCAACCACAGCCTGTTGCAGCGGTGCATAAAAACCAGCACTTAAAAAAGCGCGGCGTGCTTGTACTGATTCCGGTGTATCTCCAGGGTTTTTGCTGTGTTTATGCTGAACAACGTGTAAATTTACATAACCCTGTTTTGCCACATCATAACTATGCTGATTTGCACACCGCCATGTTTGATCAGTTAAGAGTAATTCCTCACGACACACCGGACATATGAGCAGATTCATCATTTTCTCCCAGACATAAAAAAACTGACATTTGATCAAACAAATGTCAGTTTTTTTAAAAATATTTGCTTAACGCAATTTTAAGGTCAATAAGCCTAAAACTACCAGCATAATTGTAATAATCCAGAAACGAATGACCACTTGAGTCTCACGCCAACCCTTTTTCTCATAATGATGATGCAAAGGCGCCATCAAGAAGACTCGTTTATTGCGCATCCGTAATGAACCAATTTGCAAAAATACCGAAATAGCTTCGACCACAAATACTCCGCCCATAATTGCAAAAACAATTTCTTGACGAACCATTACTGCAATGGTCCCCAACATCGCACCTAAAGATAATGCGCCAACATCGCCCATAAAGACTTGTGCTGGATGGGCGTTGTACCAAAGGAATGCTAAGCCTGCCCCAATCATAGCTGCACAAATCACCACCAACTCAGAGGCATATTTAACATAGGGCATATGCAAATAATCAGCAAAACGAACATCACCTGCAAGATAAGCAAATACACCTAACCCTGCTGCAACCAAGACAACAGGCATAATGGCTAAACCATCTAAACCATCGGTTAAGTTGACTGCATTCGATGCACCATTAATCACCAAATAGGTAAAAATGATAAAACCAATGCCGAGCGGAATCGCGGAAAGTGGAATGCTCAAATTCTTAAAGAATGGAATTAATAAATCCAGCATATTCGCGGTATGGATAGGATTCGTTTGTTGTGTCGCAATCACATACAGTGCAATACCCGCACCTAGCGATGCAACCGAAGTCCAAAAGAATTTCTTCTTGGCCGGTAAACCCGCATTGTCTTTATAGCGGACTTTAATCCAGTCATCCGCCCAGCCCACCGCACCAAAAATCACCATCACTGCTAGCACAATCCAAACATAGGGATTGGATAGATCTGCCCAGAGCAAGGTTGAAATTCCAATCGAGAGTAGAATTAAAATCCCGCCCATGGTCGGTGTGCCCATTTTTTTTGCATGATTTTCAGGTGCAAATGAACTGACCGCTTGACCATATTTGAGTGCCTGCAACTTACGGATCATGACTGGGCCCAACACCAAGCCAATCGTCAAAGCTGTTAAAACACTCAGCAAAGCACGTAATGTTAAATAACGAACCACTTGGAACGAGCTGTTATAGCCTGCCAGTTGTTCAAATAACCATAACAGCATTAAATTTTCTCCATCAAATCAGCCATCAATGTTTCCATGTGGGTATAACGAGAACCTTTAAACAGGAAACTCATGGATTGAGGTTGATGTGTTTCAATTAAACTCAGTAAAAATGGCAGCGCTTGTGCTTGTGTCAAAAAAGCCTGCATTTTTTTACCATATTGGGTACTACGTGCCCCTTCTTGTGTCGCTGGTGCAAATTCACCTACCGCGACAACAAAATTAACCTCTGTCGCAACCAAATCTCGACCCAACATATAATGTTGCTGCGCCGCACTTGCACCCAACTCTCCGATGTCCCCGATGACCATCACTTTTATCCCTTCTTGCTGAGCAAGTACTTCTGCTGCTGCTCGCATTGAAGTTGGGTTGGCATTATAAGTATCATCAATGAATAGGTATTTATCCTGTTGAATAAAATTCAAACGGCCTTTTGCACCTTGAGCTTGCTCCAAACCAGTGACGATGTCATCCAGAGCAACACCAATCGCGAGTGCAAAAGCAGTGGTAGCCAAAGCATTTTGGATATTATGATCACCTGCAAAAGGCAAATTTAGCAGACGCAGGCCTACTGGTGTATTTAAATTAAAGCTTGAGGATTGCGGATGCAATTCAATTTCTGTGGCGAAAATATCTCCATTTACTCCAAAACTTAAAACTCGTTCAGTCTGTACCGCTTTTACAATAACTTCTGCAAAATCATCAGCTGCAGGAACAATCGAAATACCCTTTTTTGCAATATGAGCATAAATTTCAGATTTGGCTCGGCAAATCCCATCGCGTCCACCAAATTCACCCAAATGTGCTGTGCCAATATTAATAATGCCTGCCACATGCGGTTGAACTAAATTCGAGGTGTAATCAATTTCACCCTGATGACTGGCACCCAATTCCATGACGGCATATTGATGTTCAGCACGCAGCTCTAGCAACATCATCGGTACGCCTAAATCATTATTTAAGTTGCCACGCGTAATCAAGGTCGGTGCAAGACGAGATAAAATGCTGCCCAGCATTTCTTTGGTAGTGGTTTTACCACTACTGCCTGTAAGCGCGATCACTTTTAATTGTGAATTTTGAGCACGGCGATAAGCCCCCAAATGCCCCAAAGCCAAGCGTGTATCCGCAACGACCAACTGATAAATATCAGCATCCACAGGATGACTCACAATCGCAATTTCACAACCCTGTATTGCCACTTGTGCCACAAAATCATGCGCATCAAAACGTTCGCCTTGCAGCGCTAAAAAAGCATCGCCTTGTTCGGCATGACGCGAATCAGTCAAAATTCGTTTAATTTCACCTAAAGGTATTTTATTGTTATGCCAATAGCCTTGAGTCGCTTGTTGTAATTGCTCTAGGGTCCATGGCATTAAAGGCGCTGTACTGGTGGTGGAAGTATGCATAATGATTTCCTATTAAGCCTGATACGCTGAATTTGTGTTGTGATGCTGCGCATCTATAGCGGATTGGACTTCAATCACATCATCAAACCAATGTCGCACTCCTTCAATTTCTTGATAGTTCTCATGTCCTTTGCCCGCAATCACCACAATATCGCCAGCTTGAGCATTTTGAACAGCAAATTTAATCGCTTCTCGACGATCATGAATTTCATGCACACGCTGACTGGAAACATCTAATCCCGCTTTCATGTCAGCAAAAATCTGTTCTGGATTTTCAGAGCGTGGATTATCGGAGGTGATTAGGGCAATATCTGCATGCTCTAATGCTGCTTGTGTCATGAGTGGGCGCTTGCCACGATCACGATCACCACCGCAGCCAAAAACGGCCCATAAATTTTTGGCGACATGACGTTTTAAGGTCTGTAACACTTGAATTAAGGCATCAGGTGTATGTGCATAATCGACCACAAACAAACGCTCGCCATCAGGAATAACCTGCATACGTCCAGGTGCACCTTTTAATTGTGGCACCGTTGCAATTAAATCCACTAGTCCAAAGCCCGCTTGCTCTGCACTGACTAAACTTGCAACTAAGTTTTCAATATTAAAATGCCCCAATAATGGGCTATGCACCTCAAACTCACTGTGTGCGGCGGTTAATTTAAACTGCGCCCCACTTAAACCATATTTAATGTTAGACACTTGATAATCTGCGGATTGTGTCGTGGAATAAGTGAGTATTTTAAGTTGGGCAGGATTATTTTGAGCAGTGTTTATCATCAACGATGCATATTCGTCATCTAGATTAATGATCGCCACTTTTAAACTTGGAAATTTAAACAAATCTGACTTCGCTTCTGCATAAGCGTCTAGCGTGCCATGATAATCCAAATGATCGCGACTTAAATTGCTATAGGCTGCAATTTCAATATCACAGCCTTTTAAACGACCTTGCTCCAAACCATGAGAACTGGCTTCAAGCGCCACAAATTGCGCCCCTTGTTGGCCATATTCATGTAAAGCCGTTTGTAAATGTAAAGCATCTAACGTCGTATGCGATGAAGTTTCTAAATTCGGTAAAATACCGTTACCTGTAGTGCCCATGACCGCACATTTTTGCTGTTGCAAAGTCAGTAACTCGGCCACCAGACGCGAAATCGTGGTTTTTCCATTGGTGCCTGTGACTGCCAGTATCCGTGCTGCCTGAACAGGTGCGGTTTCCTGTAAATATTGTTTTTGCCACTGCCCCATTAAATGACGAAGATTCGGTACAACCACACTGTGATCAAGACCTAAATCAACCTCACTGACCACCGCTAAAGCACCTTTGGTCAAAGCTGACAGTGCAAACTGCATCGTTTTTTCAGGTTGTGAAAAACTATTCAGGGCAATATAAATTTGCCCTGCTTTAACTTTACGGCTGTCCAAACAAAAGCCACTGAATGGCAAAGTCATCCATTTCGCCACTTGCTCAACTGGGTAAAAATCTTGAAATGTCATGGACATTCATCACCTATTACTGAATTTTGGGAGCATCTAAGGGTTTATCTAAAGGAACATTCATTAAACGTAATGATTCTTGCATCACACGGGCAAATACAGGTGCAGACACTGTGCCGCCGTAGTAGGAGCCTTTTGGATTTTCAACCACCACCACCATAGCCAGTTGTGGGTCACTTACAGGTGCAACCCCTGCAAAGAGTGCGCGGTAATCACTTTGTGAATAGCCTTTACGATCTGCACGTAGTTTATGCGCTGTTCCTGTTTTTCCTGCAACCCGATAACCTGGAATCGTGGCACGTGTTGCCGTTCCGCCAGGTAAAGTGGCAGTTTCCATCATTAAGAGTACCTGATCAGCAATTTTAGCATCAATCAGTTGTTCACCTTTGGGTGGCTGTTCTAATTTGTATAGACTTAAAGGCATTTTTAAGCCTTTATTCGCCAACATCGCATAGGCATCTGCCATCTGCAATACCGTCGCATTTAAACCATAACCATAGGCCATGGTAGCGACTTCTGAAACATTCCATTTACTTGGTGGCAAAATTAAACCACCACTTTCACCTGGGAATTTGACTGCTGAACGCTGCCCAAAGCCGACCCGTTTATAGAATGTTGGTAGTGTGGCATAAGGCAAAGACAAAGCCAGTTTCGCAACCCCAACGTTAGAAGACTTCTGGATAATACCGCCTAAGGTCAATGCACCATAATTATGGGTATCTCGAATGGTATGATTACCCACCCGCATACTTCCTGGTGAAGTATTGACCACCGAGTTAGGCATATATTTGCCACTCTCCAATGCCATGGCAATGGTCAAAGGTTTCATGGTGGAACCAGGTTCAAATGAATCAACCGCACCACGGTTACGCATCGCATCTTTATTATTTAAACTTTTTTTGTCATTTGGGTTATAAGACGGCCAACTGGCCATTGCCAAAATTTCACCAGTCTTCACATCTACCGCAATCGCAGTTGCTGAACGTGCATTATTGGCCACCCCTGCCGCTGTTAATTCGCGATACATGATGTACTGCAAACGAGAGTCGATACTTAACGTAATATTTTCTCCGGCTTCAACCTCTTTAATCACTTCAGGGTCTTTAAAACGATTGCCTTTTTTATCTCGAACAATCTGTTGTTCACCATCATTGCCTGCCAATGCCGAATTCATTTGCATTTCCAAGCCTTCAATGCCGATTCCTTCACTATTGGTCAAACCAATAATTTGTGCATTCGGTTGAGGCTGTGGATAATAACGCTTATAGTTTTTTTCGGTATAAACCCCCTGAAATTCACGCTTTGCAATGAGGTCCGCTTGCTGAGGTGGTATTTCTTTTTGCAACACTAAATAGCGTGAGCGCGGACGGTCGTTCATTTTCTTTTTCAGATCGGCACGGTCTATGCCAACGGCATCGGCGAGTTCATCTAAATTTAAATTTTTATCGGGTAATTGACGTTTAAGCTTACGGTTATTGGGATCTTTCACCAGTTCTGCGCTGATTTCCTCAAACTGTTTTTTCGCATCAAAATAGTCCCGTGGATCAATCACAACTTTCATCACGGGTGTACTAATGGCTAAAGGCACACCATGACGGTCATAAATGACGCCACGCATCGCTTTAACTTTTTCAGTTCTTAGAATATTGGCATTGGCTTTGTTTTGTAAAAAATCTTTATTAATAATTTGGACGTAAAATGCCCGTCCCACTAAAGCCAGAAAGCACAGTAAAACCACACTCCACATCAGATAAAAACGCCACCGATCTAGGGTCAGTGTATTTTTGTTGCTAGTAGACGGCTGCTTTTTTCGCAGCTGTTTATTTCTGTTGTCCAACATATGACCGCTAGCCTTATTTTTTATCTTCTGAAGTTATTGGTAAAGAAATGACCACCGTTTGCCCTGCAGGCGGCGAATACATCCGCAATTGGGTCACAGCACGTGTTCCAATTTGCGCTGTTGCACCAAAGGTTTGTTGCTCGATGAGCAAACGCCCCCACTCTGCATTTAAGTCATCTTTTTCTCGGGTAAAAGAACTCAGTTCACGGTAATCATGACGGTATTCAAAGACTTGAAAAACCACCATAATGGCGCTCACAAAGACCAATATCAATAAAACGATATAAGTGATGATTTTTTTCATCGCTTTTTTTTCTGTTTTCTTTGCAACAACTTCAGTTTTCATTATTCGCCTTTTAAAGCTAAGCGTTCTGCAACTCTGAGCCATGCACTACGTGAACGAAAATTGGCTTTGATCTCTTCTTCACTGGCACGTACTCGGGAAATTTTCTTTAAACGACGGGTATCTTCCCGTTCTTGTGGCATGCCCCAACTGGTATCTTCCGCTAAAGTAGATTCTTTTTGAATAAATTGTTTAATTAAACGATCTTCTAACGAATGGAAACTAATGACCGCTAAACGACCGTCTGTTTTGAGTACATCTATTGCTTGCGGCAAGAAAGCTTCAATATCTTCTAATTCTTTATTAATGGCAATACGAATTCCTTGAAAAGTTCGTGTCGCTGCATGTTTATTTTTTTCCCATTTCGGATGGGCAACTTTCACAATTTCTGCTAATTGTGCAGTGGTTTCAATATAGCCCGCAGCTTTAATGGCTTTTGCGATGCGGCGACTATAACGTTCTTCACCATATTGAAAAATAGCATTGGCCAAAGCTTCTTCTTCAATTTGAACCAACCATTCAGCTGCAGTCGGCCCTTGTGAATTATCCATCCGCATATCGAGTGGACCATTTCTCATAAAGCTAAAACCACGTTCAGCTTGATCCAATTGTGGAGAAGACACGCCTAAGTCTGCCATTACGCCATCAACCAAACCAATATCACGCGCTTCAAGTTCTTGTTTTAAATCGGCAAAGCTGGCATGAATAATTTTAAAGCGTGAATCTTCTTGTTCTAATATTGCTGCCGTTTCTAAAGCTTGAGGGTCTTTATCAAACCCATAAACCCGTGCATTTTCATCCAGTTTAGATAACAGTAAACGGGTATGCCCACCACGTCCAAACGTGCCATCTATATAAATTCCTGTATTGCGACCTGCCAACAAGGCATCAACAGTTTCGTGAAGTAATACAGAAATGTGCGACATAAGGGTTCAATCAAAACTATGGAAAATGTAACTGCACATTATTACCTTGTTTTAACAAAGCTCCAAACGACTTTTTGTTGGAAAATATTACTTTCGATAGGGAAATACGTTTTAACTTTTTATAAAAGCATAAAAATGCCAGTCAATGTGTGCATTGACTGGCATTAACGGATTGAAAGCTTGTTAAAGTATTGGACTCGCATTATTTACGCGTATTATAAATCTGATCAAAAATCGCCCCATTCACAAAATGTGTTTTCTGTGCTTTAGCCCATCCACCAAATACCTCGTCAATGGTAAAGGTTTTAATTTTAGGGAATTGGGCAGAATACTGCGCCAACACTTGTGGATTACGTGGACGATAGAAATGTTTTGCTGCCATTTCTTGACCTAAAGGTGAATATAAATAGTTGATATATCCTTTGGCTAACCATTTATTACCATTTTTCTCTACCGTTCTATCAACAATTGCGACTGAAGGTTCAGTTAAAATTGAAATAGATGGATAAATAATATCGAACTTGTTTTTACCCAAAGTTTTTTGTGTCACTAAAGCTTCATTTTCCCACGTCAGCAAAACATCACCGATACCACGTTCCGCAAAGGTGGTCATTGAAGCACGTGCTGCTGAGTCCATGACTTTTACATTACGATACAGTTTACCGACGAAATCCTGCGCTTTAGCCTCACTTCCATTCGGCTGTTTTAACGCATATCCCCATGCAGATAAATATACCCAACGTGGCAACCCCCCTGTTTTAGGATTTGGGGTAATAATTTGTACGCCTGGCTTGGTTAAATCAGACCAGTCTTTAATCTGTTTTGGATTACCCTTACGCACCATAAACACGATAGTCGATGTATATGGCGCTGAATTATTTGGAAATTCTTTTTGCCAACCAGACTGAATTTGCCCAGATTTTACAATTTCCTCAATATCATTGGCTAAAGCCAAAGTCACGACATCGCCTTTTAAACCATCGACCACAGAACGCGCTTGTTTACCCGACCCCCCATGCGACTGTTTAAACTTTACTGTATTTCCAGTACGTTGCTTCCAATATGCACCAAAAGATTGATTGAATTCATCATAAAATTCACGGGTAGCATCATAGGACACATTTAAGAAATCACGGTCAGCCGCTTGGGTAGTGGTCGCAGTAAAAGCAACACTACCGGTCAGTAACACTGCACTGATTAAAGCTTTAAATTGAATTTTCATCACAAGGTCTACTTTTTATTTCATGTAGCTAACTATATGAAATAAAGTTAAAAATCGCAATTCATCCATTTTTAATTGTTTAATTTCAAATTCATGTATCTTTTCTTTGTTTTATTTTGAAAAAATACGGTTGAAATACTTCAATAATTTCAATGAGGATCAGCATTTTTAGTCTAATAAATGAATAGATGATCAGCTATTCATTTCTTCCTTTATTTATACTTCATCAATGTACTATTTCTTTTCAGCATAAATCTGATCAAATACGGCACCATTCACGAAATGAGTTTTCTGTGCTTTTGCCCAGCCACCAAATACATCACCAATGCTAAACAATTTTATTTTTGGAAATTGTGCTGCATATTTTGCTGCAATTTGCGCATTACGAGGACGGAAAAAATATTGTGCCGCTAAATCTTGTCCTTTAGGCGAATATAAATAATTCAAATACCCTTTAGCTAAATTGCGATTACCATCTTTATCCACATTTTTATCGACAATAGCCACCGATGGTTCTGCCAAGATTGAAATAGAAGGATAAATAATCTGAAATTTGTCTTTTCCTAAACCTTGAGTTGCCAACAAAGCTTCATTTTCCCAAGAAAGCAATACATCGCCTATGCCTCGTTCAGCAAAAGTGGTTAAAGAACCACGTGCGCCAGAATCGAGTACTTTCACATTACCGTAAAGTTTTTTGACCAACTCACGTGCTTTCGCATCATTGCCACCGGGTTGTTTAAGCGCATATCCCCAAGCAGAAAGATAAATCCAGCGTGGCGCACCGCCTGTTTTTGGATTAGGCGTAATAATTTCTACCCCAGATTTGGTTAAATCATTCCAATCTTTAATATTTTTAGGATTACCCTTACGTACTAAAAATACGACTGTTGAAGTATAAGGTGCAGAATTATTGGGAAATTGTTTTTGCCAATTTTTATGAATTAGACCTGCATTTACAATTTCTTCAATATCATTGGCCAAAGCCAAAGTCACAACATCTGCCTGTAAACCATCAATGACAGAACGGGCTTGTTTTCCAGATCCGCCATGTGATTGTTTAAAATTCACTTCTTGTCCCGTTTTTTGTTTCCAGAAAGTGCCAAAGGCCTGATTATATTCTTGATAAAATTCACGCGTTGGATCATAGGAAACATTTAAAAAATCTTTTGCAGCTAAACTCGCTGAAGTCACACTCCCCAATAAAAGCAAAAAACCAGAAGCGATTATTTTTTTCATTTGTATCAACTCTATCGTCATAATAATGCCACTATATTTATACAAAATTATTTTAACAATCATATAGTTATATTATTTTATTTATTCTTCATCAGTTTTAAAGATATTCATTAAAGTACTAAAATTTACACTTTTTTATCTAAACACTTAGATACCATCGCTCTATAAAATACCTCGATAAATATACAATCACTGAAATAAAATCAATAAAACTTTAAATTACAATTGGTTAGGTAAATATTTTAGATGTATTCTTTTTATTTAGAACAGATTACAACGTCTGATTTTGCAATTTTGTCTATAAAAATTCATCTTAGCCCTCTTTAATCTTCACGCTATCTACATATTCTTCTGGTACAAAGCCTATCAATTAAATTACTTTTTTATCGTTTTGTAAAAGAGTGTGACTCAATTCTACTTTTGTATTTTTTTATGTGGTTAAATAGTAGTGTAAGCATAGAAAAACAATATTTAGCAGTTTCAGTACCAAAAGGGGGATGTGGAAAATGAAGTATATGTCGTTTGTTAAAGTATTAAGTTTAAGTTTGACGGTCGGATTCATGACCCAACTAAGCCATACTGCTGCTATTAAAACTGCAGATACCAAAGTAACGCTGAGTCCTGAACGCTCATCCCTGATTGAAAAAGTGTTACAGCAACAAAAGCAAGGTGCAAATACTTTACGTCCAGATAATGATTTAAAAGTACTAACAGAAATTAAAGTAGCACCAACACAAAGTTTTTTTGCTGCTCAAAATCAAAAATTTAGCCGTTTTGTGCAAGCGCTTTTCCCTCAAAATTACTCATAAATTTATTTAATTTCTATGATTAGAAATTAAAACTCAGCCTAATCATTCCAATGTTGAATTTAGCATTAAGTGATTAGGCTTTTTCGTTATAATAGTCATCATTCACATTCTGAAAAATATTAATGATGACTGTTCGTACTCGTATTGCCCCTTCTCCTACTGGTTTTCCACATGTAGGTACTGCATATATTGCCTTATTCAATTTATGTTTTGCCAAACAACATGGCGGTGAATTTATTCTTCGTATTGAGGATACCGACCAACTGCGCTCAACACCTGAATCTGAAAAAATGATTTTAGATTCACTGCGTTGGTTAGGTTTAAATTGGTCAGAAGGCCCAGATATTGGTGGCCCACATGCGCCTTATCGTCAATCTGAACGTATGGATATTTACAAACAATATGCTTTAGATCTAGTGGAAAAAGGTCATGCTTTCTATTGTTTTGCCAGTGCAGAAGAATTAGATCAAATGCGTGTCGAGCAACAAGCGCGAGGTGAAAACCCGCGTTATGATGGACGTGGTTTAGAATTATCCAGCGATGACGTAGCACGTCGCTTGGCAGCGGGTGAGGCACATGTTATTCGGATGAAAGTACCGTCCGAAGGCAGCTGCAAATTTAATGATTTGCTCCGTGGTGAAGTAGAAATTCCATGGGCACAAGTGGATATGCAGATCCTGTTAAAAACAGACGGCTTGCCAACCTATCATCTTGCAAACGTGGTCGATGACCATTTGATGCAAATTACGCATGTCATTCGCGGCGAAGAATGGATTCCGTCGGCACCAAAACATCAATTATTGTATCAATACTTTGGCTGGGACATGCCAGTGTTGTGTCATATGCCTTTGCTTCGCAATCCGGATAAATCAAAATTATCAAAACGTAAAAATCCAACTTCAATTAATTACTACAAGGATATTGGCGTATTACCTGAAGCATTACTCAATTATTTGGGTCGCATGGGTTGGTCTATGCCTGATGAAAGTGAAAAATTCTCTTTGGCCGACATGATTGAGCATTTCGACATTCAACGTGTCTCACTTGGTGGTCCAATTTTTGATGTGGAAAAACTCAATTGGTTGAATGGTCAGTGGATTAAAGCACTTTCCCCTGCTGAATTACTCAATACGCTTTTGGCTTGGAAATCTGATCGTAACACCCTTGAGGCAATTGCTGCTGCGATTCAACCACGAATTAATTTATTGTCTGAAGCTGTGAATTGGGCAGGTTTCTATTTCAACCAATTTCCGACACTTTCCAAAGAACAATTTGAAAGCAAAAAATTATCCGAAGAACAAGTGCGTCAAAGTTTACAATTTGCAATTTGGCGTTTAGAAAGTTTATTTACTTGGAATAACGACACGGTAAGCCAAACCCTGATGGATTTAGCCAACCAAATGGAAATTAAACTCCGTGATTTTATGCCGACTTTCTTTATTGCCATTGCAGGTTCGACCAGTTCAACGCCTGTTATGCAATCGATGGTTACTCTTGGACCAGATTTAACCTTTGCTCGTTTACGCCATGCACTTGAAATTGTTGGCGGACCGAGTAAAAAAGAAACAAAAGTGTGGGAAAAATTGAATGAAAGCTTAAAATTGCCGAAAAATGATGCAGTTGATGATGCATAATTAAATTTATAGTTGACGTGTAAGCACAATGCCCCTAATATTGCGCTCACACAGACTGGGGTCATAGCTCAGTTGGTAGAGCGCTACAATGGCATTGTAGAGGTCAGGAGTTCGATCCTCCTTGACTCCACCAAGTTTTTTTATGCTTTACCTGTGTTGCCTCGATAAGTCCCTATCGTCTAGAGGCCTAGGACATCGCCCTTTCACGGCGGTAACCGGGGTTCGAATCCCCGTAGGGACGCCAAATTCAAAAAAGCCACTAAATTATTTAGTGGCTTTTTTATTGCCTGAATTTTTATTCATGGGATTTAACTTGAGTATTTTTGCTTTCTTCTCTATTCAGATTAGAATAAGCCATAAATTAAAATGCTGGAGTTGTAATGCAATACCGTTGCCCCAAATGCCAAAGTCCTAAAATTATGCCCGTCGCACAAACAGGGCAACCCGCACCACGACCTGTGGTACCCAAAAGCTTGGTTTTTTTAATTCCTGCCATTTTTATACTGTTATTGCTGGTTTTAATTAGCGTTTCCATGTGGATCTTTGGAGATGGTGCTGGGCAAAATTTACAAATTGCGACTGTCATTGTTTTTAGCATTTGTGTTGTCGCGGGCATTCTTTTTTGGCGTGACCTACCCGACTTTAAAATTTCGATGCAAAGTTTCATGCAATCACAAAAGAAATGGAAATGTCGTGAATGTGATCACGAATGGGAAATTTAAACACTCTTCTCTCACATCAGCACTGTGCATAATGTCAGTGCTGATGTGAATCTTGATTTGTATCATGCAAAGACTGTTCATGATCATGTTCACAATGACCAGTATGTGGATATGAATGTACCACACATTCCTCCTCCTCAATTTGCAGTGTCATTTCGGTAATCCCATGGGAGTGACTGAGCATCTGCCATGCTTGCTGGTATAAGGCATTACGATCGGCATTTGGTGCATATAGATGAACCGTTAAATGTACATTTTTTGAAGTAATCGCCCAGACTTTGAGTTGATGAATACTTTCTACGGCATTTAGACTCAGCAAATCATTTCGCAGTTGTTCAATATCAATTTCTTCAGGCACACCTTCAAGTAAAATATGAATACTTTGTTTGAGTAATATCCAAGTACGTGGCAATACCCAAAACCCAATTAATACAGCTATTAAGGTATCTACCCAAAACCACTGGGTAAAATAAATCACGATTGCACCAATCATCACACCCACAGAACCCAAGGCATCACTCAAGACTTCTAGATAAGCGCCTTTAATATTTAAACTCTCTTGTGCACTTGAAACGAGTATTTTCATCGAAATAAGATTAATCACTAAACCTATCGACGCAACTATTAACATGCCTAGACTTTGAATTTCGGGTGGATGAGAAAACCGTTGATAAGCTTCAAATAAAATATATATCGCCACAAAAAACAACATCAAAGCATTAAATAATGCGGCCAAAATTTCAAAGCGCTGATAACCAAAAGTGCGCTTATCATCTGCGGGTAGTTTGCCAATTTTAATTGCAACCAAAGCAATCGCAAGCGCTGCTGCATCAGTAAACATATGTGCAGCATCTGACAGCAAAGCCAGACTTTGGGTCATAAATCCAGCTATCACCTCAATAATTAAAAATGATGTGGTCAAAATCAATGCAAAGGTTAGTTTTTTTGCATTGTCTTCTGTGACCAGTGCATGACTATGATCATGTCCATGTTGCGTCATAACTTACCTCTTATTATTCAATCTATTTAGCCTTAAATTAATATTGATAATCATTATTATTATCAATTAAAATATTTCTTCGTTATACTCATTTTTATACAATGTAATTCTTTCTTGAAAATATAAACCTCTGATTTAGGATCATGCTTGATGAAACCATATTTAGCTTTTGCTTTACTCATTTGCTCGTACAGCCAAGCGCATGAACCTTATATAGCACCTTTAAATTACACCACCACAAATACTCAAATGCCTATATTTAGTGGTTATGCTGAAGAAGCCTTAAATAGTGAATATGCCTTAAAAGATGTCCAATTTAATGTCATTCAACCCAATCAAACTGTTGTGACTGTTCAACCGCAAAGTACTTTAGAATCAGTCACGGCATTTGATCTTAAGTTGCCTGAAAAAGGGACGTATACCCTTCATGCCAAAACTTCTTATCCAATTCAATATGTACAACACAATAAACAGTGGAAAATATTTTCAGATGTCGCGGCTGACAAAGTACCCGCATTAGCCGAACGTGATTATGTGATTCCAAGTGACTTTAAAGGCAAATTACCTAAAAAAATAGATACTGTGCGTGAGTGGAGCATTCAAAGCTACCTCAGTAAAGAAAATACCTCTCCCGTTGCAGCGACACCCGCACCGATTCAAGTCAGCTTCAATATCCATCCAAATCAAATCATAGTTGGACAACCTGTCCAACTTCAACTGAGCAAAGCAGGTAAACCCCTTGTTCAAGCAGAGGTTTTACTGCGTAAACAAGGTGCAACCGATCAACAAGCACAATCGATCTCTGTCAATGCCAATGGCTCAAGCACCATCACGTTTCCTCAAGCAGGTGGCTATTTAATTGAAGTCAGCGAAAAATTAGATCCGAAAGCTGTACCTAAAAATCAGTATTACACCATCATCAGCTTAGGCGTAAACAATTCAACATCTTAATCCAATGCGCTATACCTGAAAATATTCAGGTATAGCGCGGCTTAATATTTAATTTTTCAAGCCAACTTTTTCATTCATCCAACGATAGATCACAGGTAAAATTAACAAGGTCAGTAAAGTAGATGAGACAATTCCACCGATGACCACTGTAGCCAAAGGTCGTTGTACTTCTGCACCTGTACCTGTCGCTATCGCCATGGGAATAAACCCCAGTGATGCCACACATGCCGTCATCAAGACTGGACGTAAACGCAGAATTGCACCCTGCCATGTGGCTTGATAGACATCCAATTGTTGGCGTAGCTCTTTAATAAAGGTCAGCATCACCAAACCGTTGAGTACCGCAACACCTGACAAAGCAATAAAACCCACTCCTGCGGACATAGACAATGGAATATCGCGTAGCCACAGCGCAATCAAGCCCCCACATAAAGCAAAAGGTACGCCTGTGAATACCAGCAAGCTTTCCTGAATGTTATGAAACACCGCCATCAGCAAAATAAAAATAGTGATTAACGCCAAAGGCACCACCAACTGCATACGTGCTTTGGCAGAACTCAGATTTTCAAACTGCCCCCCATAATCTAACCAATATCCCGCAGGCATTTCTTGTTTTGCCAAGGTTGTTTGTAATTCTGTTACAAATGAACCCAAATCACGACCTTCTACATTGACCGTGACCACCACACGACGCTTACCATCTTCTCGACTGACTTGATTAATGCCTAAAATATTTTCAACTTTGGCCACATCTTGAAGTTGAATCAGACCACCATTTGGCGTTTGTATCGGCAATACCGCTAAATATTCAGGAGTACGCTGCGCATCATCCAAACGAATCACAAAATCAAAACGGCGGTCGCCTTGCAGAATTTGCCCAACATTCTGACCACCTACACTGGTGGCAACCAAATCCTGAATCGCTCTGACAGATAAACCATATTGAGCTGCGGCTGCTTTATTTATTTCAATATTTAACAGGGGCAAACCTGAGGTTTGTTCAACATTGACAGCAGTGGCGCCAGAAATGGTTTTAATGTGCTGTGCAATACGGGTGGCTTGTTGATTTAAAACCACCATATCATCACCAAAAATTTTCACGCCTACATCACTTCGTACACCTGAAATAAGTTCATTAAATCGAAGCTCGATGGGTTGTGAAAACTCACTATTGTTTCCAGGTAAAGTGGTTAAAAAAGCAATCATACGCTGACGTAATTCATCAATGGTTTCTTTGGGGTTGTTCCATTGGTCACGCGGTTTTAACAACAATACTGCATCAGATATATTGGGGGGCATCACATCAGTCGCCACTTCTGCTGTACCTGTACGAGCGAAAATCGCTTTAATTTCTGGAAAAGACTTGAGCAGCAATTTTTCAGTATTTTCCTGCATGCGTAAAGATTGTTCCAAACCTGTACTGGGTGAACGCATTTGCTGAACGGCAAAATCACCTTCACTTAAGGTCGGTGAAAACTCACTGCCGATTTTGCTGGCAAGCACACCTGATAAAACTAAAATACACAGCGCCAAGATGACCACGAAAAATTTAAATTCATAGGCCAGATTTAGCAGCTTTTCATATTTTTGTTTCAGCCACAGCATCCAACGGCTTTCTGTTTCTTTGACTTCACCATTGACAAATAAAGCCACTGCGGCAGGCACAAAAGTTACAGATAAAATAATTGCACCGAACAAGGCCAACACCACTGTCATCGCCATAGGATGAAACAGCTTGGCTTCTACACCAGTTAAAGCAAAGATAGGCAAATACACCACAAGAATGATTAACTGCCCGAAAATTAAAGGACGGCGTGCTTGTTTGGCCGCGAGAAAGACTTCTTTAAAACGTTCGGCTTTGGTCAATAAGCGACCTTTCGCATGTTGTGCTTCAGCCAAGCGACGAATACAGTTTTCAACAATAACCACGGCACCATCTACAATAATACCGAAGTCCAATGCGCCCAAACTCATCAGATTGGCACTGATTTTTTGCTCAGCCATACCTGCCAAAGTAAATAACATGGATAGCGGAATCACACAGGCTGTAATCAGTGCAGCACGAAAATTTCCCAAAAATAAAAACAGAATCACAATGACCAGAATTGCGCCTTCGACTAGATTTTTCTGTACGGTTTTAATCGCACGTTCGACCAAATCTGTACGGTCATATACCGTTTCAATCATTACGCCTTTAGGCAAAGATTGTTGAATGGTTTTCACTTTCGCATCCACAGCTTGCGCAACCGTTCGACTGTTTTCACCCATCATCATCATGGCGATACCCAACACGGCTTCCTCACCGTTGTAAGTGGCTCCACCTGTACGCAAATCATGCCCAATCGACACCGTTGCAACATCTACAACCCGAATCGGAAAACTATTTTTGTGGGCAAGCGTGACATTTTGAATATCTTCAATGCTGTTGAGTGTGCCAGGTACACGCACTGTCATCTGCTGACCATTATTCTCAATAAAACCTGCACCACGGTTTTCATTGTTTTGCGTTAAAGCGATTTGCAAATCGGTTAACGGAATTTGCAATTGTTGCAACCGATTTAAATCGGGGGTCACCACATAGGTTTTATTAAATCCACCAATCGAGTTGACTTCTGCCACCCCTGCAACACGTTGTAATTGTGGACGGACAATCCAATCCTGAATTTCACGTAAGTCCATCGCGCTGTAGGCTGTACCATCTGGCTTTTTTGCATTGGGATCAGCTTTGATCACCCATTGATAAATTTCCCCCAATCCTGTTGAAACAGGTGACATGGTCGGGGCAATCTCGTTGGGTAATTCTGCTTGAGCCTCTTGTAAACGCTGATTAATTTGCTGTCTAGCCCAATAAATATCTGTGCCATCTTTAAAAATAATCGTGACTTGTGACAAACCATAACGAGAAATTGAACGGGTTTGTTCAAGCTTGGGCAAACCTGCCATCGAATTTTCAATCGGATAGGTAATACGTTGCTCAACTTCTAATGCGGTAAATCCTGCGGCCTGTGTATTAATTTGAACTTGAGTATTGGTAATGTCAGGGACAGCATCAATCGGTAATTTTTGATAACTGTATACCCCAATACCAATCCAAGCGACAATAAATAACATCACCCAAATGGCATTTTGAATCGAGAATTGAATCAGGCGATCAAAAAGACCTTCAGGTGCAGGCAGCTGATCTGAATTGGATGCTTGATCTGTTTTCGAGATTGACTGGTTGGGAGAGTGGTCATTAATGCTCATGACTCGCTTCTCCTTTTTCCAGTTCAGATTTCAACAAGAAACTGCCTTGTGCGGCATATTGCTGTCCTTGGGTCAAACCCGATTGCACTTCAACCCATTCAGCATTGCCTGATATTTGTCCCAGAACCACAGGTTGAGCTTTAAATTCAATTTTCTGATCATGTTCAGAGGCAACAAAAACTGCATCTTTGCCTTCAACTTTTTGAATGGCGCTTTTTAAAATGCGCAATGCTTGAGCTGATCCCGCTTGTTGCAATTGCACATTGACCATTAAATTTGGACGCAGCTCGGTCGCACTCGATAATATTTTGGCACGAACTTGCAATCGACCTGTTTGCAGGTCGGCTTCAGTATTTAAACTTTGAATTTGTGCTTTAAACAGATTGCCTGTTTGTAGCGATTTGAACTCGATTTGTTGATTCAGACCAATTGCACTCAAGTCAGCACTGGGTGCAATAAACTCAAGCCAGAGTTGATCCAATTGATCGATAATAAACAACTGATTTGCAAGCTGAACATTTTCCCCCACCACCAAGTCTTTTTTACTGATAATGCCTGAAATGGGGGCAGTTAAAACATAACGACCATTTGAACCCGATGCTGCGCCAAAAGCCGATAATCGCGATTTGCTGGCTTGTACCTGAATCTGCGCCTGCTTGTAAACATTATAAGCCCGTTGATAATCCTGCTTTGCAGAAATTCCCTGTGACCACAACTGTCGCTCACGTTCATAGTCCTGACGTGCCAGTTCTAAATTGGCTTGGACAATCTGCAAGTTGGCTTGTTGATCCACCAAATCAGGCACCATCAAGGTGGCCAATGCTTGACCTTTTACTACCCGTTGTCCAAGTTCCACATTCACTTTTTCCACATAACCACTAAATGCAGGAGAAACATGTGCCTGTCGGTCCGTATTCACAATCACTTTGGCAGGATAAGAAGCCGACTTTGTGACTGCACCTACTTCAACCAAAGCAAGCTGTA
This sequence comes from Acinetobacter albensis, assembly GCF_900095025.1. GTDB lineage: Bacteria > Pseudomonadota > Gammaproteobacteria > Pseudomonadales > Moraxellaceae > Acinetobacter > Acinetobacter albensis. The sequence goes on from NZ_FMBK01000004.1 coordinate 173,615, forward strand.
TGCCATGTTCAGTGATTTGTTTTGCTGTCAGCGCAATTTCCTCGCCATGTTCAGTCTCAGCATGTACAGTATTTTTAGCCTCGTCTTCCGCATGTTCACCCTCTTCCGTCTGTCCATGTGCATCTTGTTTCGCAGAATTACCTTTATCTGAAATCAACAAACCCAGGGCAAGCAATGTAGTCACGATCAAAGCCATCACAATTAATAATTTTTGGGAAATTTTGCCGAGTTGATTTTTTAAATTTCTTTGCATTTGTCGCATATTATTTTTCCCCGCCAATGACTGCTAAATCTTGTGTGTCTTGCCATAAATTCTGATTGATTTGTGCAATAGCATCTTTCGCCATGACTTGACTAGGCTGAATTCCCAAACTTAAACTTTCTGCTTCAATGGCACATTGCCAAGCTTCTTTCAACAATTGCACTTTACGCATACGCACTTCTTGCAATTGTAAAGTCGCTTGTTGCACCTCAGTCACTGCAAATTTACCTGCACTAAAGCCGAGCAATGTTTTGCGTTGTACTTGCATCGCCAATGGAATTTGAGTTTGATCCACATGCTTGAATTGCACTTCCAATCCTTGTAATTCAGTTAATAACGTACCGACTTGCAAGGCATTCTGCTTCAAATAAAATGCCTGTTGCTTCTCCAAAACATCGTATTTGGCTTGGGCAATTTTCACCCCATATTGTTGACGATTAAAAATATTCAGCGGAATAGACACTCCCAGCATCAGTTCATTTTCTGTTGATGTCTGAGGCGATTTGATTCGATTCATCCCCACATTTAAAGTGGGATTTGGGCGTGCCGATACTTTCAGCTGATCCACACTTGCTTTGGCCTCAAGCACCTGTAACTGACGTGATTTTTCAAATAAATTTTTTGACAAATACTGTTGTACTTGTTGATGGGTTGAAGACGGCCATAACAACTTCGGTGATAAACCAATCTGAATCGTTTTATCCGAAACACCCCAGACATTGGACAATTGCTGGGTCGCAACCTGTACTTGTAAGTCAGCTTGTCGATATAAACGTATATTTTCTGCATGGGTTAAACGCGCACGATCGACATCGACCTCTGCGACACTGCCTGCTTGATAGCGCTTTTGAATGGCATTCAAATTATCTTGACTGACATTAAGCTGTTCTTGAACCACATGACGTTCCAGTTCAAAAATCGCCAGTTGCGACCACAAATATTTCACGGCAAGCTCAAGTTGCGCATGATAAATTTGCTCATTCAAACTCATTTTAGTTTGGGCAATTTGGGCCAGTTTCTGATGGACTTTACGTTCACCAAAAATATCTAAGGGCTGAGAAAGACCAACAGATAACTCTTGATCTTGATTTGAGCCAAAGCCAGTTTGCGTTATGGATAACTCAGGATTTATCCACAATTTTGATTGATGAATATTCGCCGAGGCAATCTTGTGTTGCGTTGCCCAGATGGTTTGTGACTGCTGATAATCGGTCGTGTTTTGTATTGCTTGTTCCAAGCTTAGGCCTGTTTGCCCAGATTCTGCGTAGACCACCGAGGATAAACACCCCAACAATAACGCACCAATGAAGGAAAACTGAACAGCATGATGCTGTGTTTTGACATGACATATAATTTTAGACATTTGACTGCCCCACTTAATAAGAAAATAAGTGGTGGGTCATCTTTTAGGCTACCCCACCTTATAGCGGGGTAAGCACGGGCGGTGGGTTTGCTCGAGATAAATGCGGGGACTGATATAAATTACGCCAGTCAAATTCTAGACGCGGCACGTATGCAGAGAACAAGGGTTCGTTCGCCGACTGTTGCACATCGCTCAATATAAAATGTGCAAATGAAGGCAAATGATCACGATGATCATCTGTTGCAAATACACTCGATAATGGTGTTTTTTCTTGTACTGCTGAAACATGATTATGTTTTGTCGTTTGATTCTGTTCACAACGTACTGCACCATGATGACCAAAATGGGGCAATGTGGTTGAATGAGTCGACAATGTTTCATGCACACAAAATGCAGCTGCCACATTCCATAGACTTTGGAATATGAACAAACTTAACATGAAGGTGATAAAAATATTCGACTTTTTCACACCATAAACTTCTGAGCAATAATCAAACGATACGGCACTATAGCAGTTTAGTTGATGTTATAAAATTACAAGGTTTAAACTCAGAAAGCATGGTCGGATTGAAATCTCACCAATCTGATGCTTGTAAAGCATCCATCGATCAAAACTCTGACAAAAAAACCAGCCCGTAGGCTGGTTTTTTAATTTAAAACTGGAGATTAACCGCCAATTTTTTTGTATTTAGAACGCTTTTGTACACCCGCATCACCTAAACGTGACTGACGGTATGCTTCATATTCAGCATAGTTACCTGCATAGAACTCAGGTTGTTCGTTTTCAAATGACAAGATGTGCGTTGCAATACGGTCTAGGAACCAACGGTCATGCGATACCACCATCACTGTGCCTGGGAATACAAGAATTGCATCCTCAAGTGCACGTAAAGTTTCAATATCCAAGTCGTTCGATGGCTCATCCAGTAAGATCACGTTTGCGCCCATTTGCAAGATTTTCGCAAGTTGTAAACGGTTACGTTCACCACCCGACAATTCACCTACGCGTTTTTGCTGATCTTGACCTTTAAAGTTAAAACGTCCGATATAGGCACGCGATGCGATTTCGTAATCGCCAATACGTAAGATATCTAAACCGCCAGAAATTTCTTCCCAAACCGTTTTCTTATCATCTAAAGTATCACGCAACTGACCGACATAAGCCACTTTAACTGATTCGCCCAGTATCACCGAACCTGTATCGGGTTGCTGTTCGCCTGTCATCATACGGAATAAGGTCGTTTTACCCGCACCATTCGGCCCCACAATACCGACAATTGCCGTTGGTGGGACAGAGAAGGTTAAGTTTTCATACAACAAACGACCATCAAACGATTTACTGATCCCTTCAACATCAACCACCTTGTTCCCTAAACGAGGACCCGGTGGGATATAGATTTCTGAAGTTTCATTACGTTGTTGGAATTCTTTAGAGTTCAGCTCTTCAAAACGTTCCATACGTGCTTTGTTTTTCTTTTGCTGACCTTTGGCATTAGAACGAACCCATTCAAGTTCTTTCTTTAATGCTTTAGCAAAAGATTCTTCTTGCTTGTTCTCTTGCTCTAAACGGGCATTTTTCTGTTCCAACCAATTGGTATAGTTCCCTTGGTAAGGAATACCCATGCCACGGTCAAGCTCCAGAATCCACTCAGCCACGTTATCCAAGAAATAACGGTCATGCGTAATTGCCACGATTGTACCGGCAAAGTCTTTCAAGAAACGTTCTAACCAAGTGACAGATTCTGCATCCAAATGGTTCGTCGGTTCATCAAGAAGTAACATGTCTGGCTTAGACAAAAGCAAACGACACAGTGCAACACGGCGACGTTCACCACCTGAAAGCAAAGTAACGTCAGCATCCCAAGCAGGAAGATTCAATGCCGCAGCAGCTTGATCCATTTGGTTGCTTAAGTTATGTGCATCCCAAGCATGAATGATTGACTCTAATTTCTCTTGCTCTTTGGCAAGGGCATCAAAGTCAGCATCTTCTGCTGCATATTCTGCAAAAACTTCATCCAAACGTGCTAAGGCATCAAGTGGCTCACGTAAACCATCTTCAACGTTACCACGAACGTCTTTAGCAGGATCAAGTGGTGGTTCTTGCTCAAGATAGCCGATTTTAATACCCGGCTGAGCACGTGCTTCACCTGAGAAATCTTTATCTACGCCAGCCATAATACGAAGCAAAGTAGATTTACCTGCACCGTTTAAACCAAGTACACCAATTTTTGCACCTGGGAAAAATGATAAAGAGATGTCTTTTAAGATTTCGCGTTTAGGCGGAACCATTTTCGACACACGGTTCATCGTGTAAATATATTGGGCCACGTAGGACTCCTCTATAGAAAAAGCAAAATTCGCACGTGATCAAAAACCGCATGCGAACAAATATTCTGGGCATTATACGATGAAAGCAGTGAAAAAATAAGGGATAGCTGTGATCTTGAATAGAATGTTACAACTCTCGGCATGTTTATTTTTTAAACATGGCAATCAGGCTTTTACTTGTGAAATGACTATTTATGAATAGTATCCTTTATATGAATATTTAAGATAACAATTTAATTTAAATCGCAATTTCATTCATATATAGCAATGCTACACTGGGTCAATATTTAACTTCACAAAGATGATGTCAACATGACCTATAAAGACGAAACACTCGCTATTCATGCAGGTTATACCCCTGAAGCCACCACAAAAGCCGTGGCCGTCCCGATTTATCAAACCACATCTTATGCTTTTGACAATACCCAACATGGGGCCGATTTATTTGATTTAAAGGTACAGGGCAATATCTACACCCGGATTATGAATCCCACTACGGCAGTTTTGGAACAACGCTTGGCTGCACTTGAAGGAGGCATTGGGGGCTTAGCTGTCGCATCAGGCATGTCTGCGATTACCTATGCCATTCAAACCATTGCTGAAGCGGGTGACAATATTGCCTCTGTTTCGACTTTATATGGGGGTACTTACAACTTATTTGCACATACCCTGCCGAAACAAGGTATTGAAGTGCGTTTCTTTGACTACCAAAACCCCGAAGCATTGCGTAATTTAATTGATGAAAAGACCAAACTGGTCTTTGTTGAATCGATTGGTAATCCGCTCGGTAATATCATTGATTTAGAGGCCATTGCAAAAATTGCCCATGAATATGGTGTCCCTGTCATTGTCGACAATACTGTCGCCACCCCTGCCTTACTTAAACCGTTTGAATATGGGGCCGACATTGTGGTGCATTCACTGACCAAATATATTGGTGGTCATGGTAACTCCATTGGCGGTGCCATTATTGATAGCGGGAAGTTCCCTTGGGGCAAATATCCTGAACGCTTTAAAGTGTTGAATACTCCCGATCCAAGTTACCACGGGGTGAACTATGTCGAAGCTTTAGGCGCAGCTGCTTTTATTGCTCGTGCCCGTGTGGTTCCTTTGCGAAATACTGGCGCAGCCATTAGCCCACACAACGTATTTTTAATCTTACAAGGTTTAGAAACGCTTAACTTACGCATGGAGCGCCACACAGAAAACGCGCAGAAAGTGGCTGAATATTTACAACAACACGCCAAAGTGAAATGGGTCAACTATGCAGGCCTCAAAGACCATCCACAATATGCATTGGCGCAAAAATATGTGAAAGGCAAACCCTCTGCTATTTTGTCTTTTGGTGTGCAAGATGGCATCGCAGGCGGCACACGTTTTATTGATGCCTTGCAACTTTTCACCCGTTTGGTCAATATTGGTGATGCCAAAAGTCTGGCTTGTCATCCTGCCACCACCACGCACCGTCAGTTGAATGAAGCTGAATTAAAAGCTGCAGGCGTCAGTCTTGATATGGTGCGCTTATCGGTGGGTATTGAACACATCGATGATTTAATTGCAGATTTAGAACAAGCACTCTCACAGGTTTAAATTTTTCAAAAACCTATTTTTAGCCATCTTTTCTATAGAGAAAGATGGTTTTTTATAGAGAATAGGTTTTTTTGCTTATTTCTCTTTGCTTTGTTTTAAACCTATGATAAAAAACAAAGAACGGGTCGCATAACAATAGAGCAATTACTCTAATTATATTTGTAAATTCAATGACTTATTTATGGCTTTTTTTTTAGCATTGAGTATCATAGACTTAATCACAATAGCTCAATTGCGGAAAATTCGAGCTAAATAATGGAATATAAAAAAGCATAATCTAGAATTTTGTTGTATTCAATCAGGAAAAAATAGCGTGAATTCAAAATTAGAGAAACTCTTTCAAAATAGAGTAAACGGTAAAGTTGTTTTAATCACCGGCGCATCAAGCGGGATTGGTTTAACGGCGGCACATAAACTGGCAGCCGCAGGTGCTCACGTTTTACTGGTGTCACGTACCAAAGAAACTTTAGATGAAGTCAAAGCTGAAATTGAAAAAAAAGGTGGTCAGGCTTCTGTTTTTCCATGTGACTTAAATAATATGGAATCAATTGATGAAGTGTCACAACAAATTTTAGCTTCTGTGGATCATATTGATATTCTCATTAATAATGCAGGTCGTTCGATTCGCCGTGCAGTACACGAATCTTCAGACCGTTTTCATGATTTTGAACGTACCATGCAATTGAATTATTTTGGTGCCATTCGCTTGGTCATGAACATTTTGCCGCAAATGATGGCACGTCGTGATGGTCAAATTATTAATATTAGCTCTATTGGCGTATTGGCCAATGCAACACGTTTCTCAGCCTATGTGGCTTCTAAAGCGGCACTAGATGCATTTAGTCGTTGTTTGTCAGCCGAAGTTCATTCGCATAAAATTGCGATTACCTCTGTGTATATGCCATTGGTACGGACACCCATGATTGCACCCACTAAAATTTATAAATATGTGCCCACTTTATCACCAGAACAAGCTGCAGATTTAATTGCGTATGCCATTGTGAAACGTCCAAAGAAAGTGGCCACACATTTAGGTCGTTTGGCATCGATTACTTATTCAATTGCACCTGATATTAATAATAAATTGATGTCAATTGGCTATAACTTGTTCCCTAGCTCTTCAGCTTCAGTCGGTGAGCCACAAAAGTTAAATTGGGTTCAAAAAGCATATGCACGTTTGTTCCCAGGCGAACATTGGTAAGATTGATTCACTCTTAAACCAGTCTATTGACTGGTTTTTTTATGCTATAAATAAGTATTGTTTTTTGTTGTTAGATTTTTATGCGTATTGCTGCTCTCATTTTCCAATATATCTGTTTTGCTTATGCCTTATTTTTGGGTTATCAAGTCAGTTCTGCCTTCTACCAACAAAATTATGAGATTCTTGAAATAGCCGCAAATATTGGTACCCTTCTGATCTGTATCGATTTAGGCGTTTTTTTACATTTTAACAAGTCGATTAGCGCACTGAAAGTTAAAGCCACCTCGCAACAATCATCAGTCGAACTTTCAACTTTAGAAAAAATCACTCGCAAGCTAGGTCATTTGGGCATTATGCTGATTCTTTGTAGCTGGATTGTGCCCAAACTTGCATAAAAAACCTCCCAATCAATTGGGAGGTTTTCTTTGGCAGTTAAAGCATTCTAAAAATTATTTAGAACCCTTAATCCCAGCTTGTAATAACAATGCACCTAAACCACCAATTTTTTGCTCTTGAGGTTTAGCTGATTGTGGTTTCTTCACTACTTGTGGGCGATCACTTTGAGGACGCGTCTGCTGTGGACGTTTCGCTTGTGGCTTACGCTCAGTACGTGGTTCAGTTGAAGTGTTTTGCTCACGGCGTGGCTGACGTGGTGCTTTTACAGGTGCTTCTGAACCTTCAGGACGCATCGATAAATTCACACGGTTACGCTCAGCATCTACGCTTAATACACGAACCTGAACAATTTGACCAGGTTTAGCCACCTTATGTGGATCGGCAACAAATTCATTGGCCAATTCAGAAATGTGTACCAAACCATCCTGATGTACACCTACATCCACAAATGCACCAAAGTTGGTGACATTGGTGATTACACCTTCTAGTTGCATCCCTTCCGTAAGTTGAGACACCTCAGTAATGTCTTCACGGAATTTTGCAGTACGGAATTCTGGACGTGGATCACGGCCCGGTTTTTCAAGCTCGCTTAAAACATCTTGAATGGTCGGTAGGCCGAATTTTTCATCAGCAAATTCTTCTGCATTTACTTGGCGAATAATTTCAGAATTTCCAATAATATCTTTCACTGTAGTCGCTTTCGCTTCCACAATTTTACTGACCAAAGCATAACTTTCAGGATGCACTGCCGATGCATCTAATGGTTCTGAACCCGCTTGAATACGCAAAAAACCAGCTGCTTGTTCAAATGTACGTTCACCTAAACGTGGTACTTTCTTTAACGCTTGACGGTTGTCAAAAGGGCCATTTTCTTTACGATAATCAAAAATTTGCTGAGCAATCGATTTATTTAAACCTGCGATATAAGACAAAATCGCGGGTGATGCAGTATTCACATCAACACCCACCGAGTTCACACAATCTTCGACTACAGCTTCTAGGGTTTTTGCCAAACCGGTTTGATTGACATCATGCTGATACTGACCCACACCAATAGATTTTGGATCAATTTTCACCAATTCGGCTAACGGATCTTGTAAACGACGCGCAATCGATACAGCACCACGGATAGAAACATCCAAATCAGGTAATTCATTCGATGCCAATTCGGAAGCTGAATAAACCGATGCACCTGCCTCTGATACTGAAACACGTGTTAAATTCAGATCTGCATTTGCAGCCATCATTTCAGCGACGACCGCTTCAGTTTCGCGACTTGCTGTCCCATTACCAATTGCAATTAAATCGACATTAAATTCACGGCATAGGCGCGTAAGTTCAGCAATAGAACCTTCTTTGTCTTCTTTCGGCGCAAATGGATAAATGGTGCTATGCGCCAATACATCACCTGACTGATTGACCACCGCCAACTTCACGCCAGTACGAATTCCTGGGTCAACACCCAAGGTTGTACGTGCCCCTGCAGGTGCAGATAGCAATAAATGACGTAAATTTTCAGCAAACACATTCATGGCTTCGGTTTCAGCCGTTAAACGTTTTTCAGTCAATAATGAATGTTCAATTTGCGGACGAATTTTACCCAGCCAGAACAGTTTAGCTGTTTGTTTTAAATAATCTTGACGTGCTTGTGGCTGAACAGTATCTAAATTGTATTCAGTTTCAATGCGGGACAGTGGTGCAGTATCCTCACCATCGACTTTTAAGCCCAAGACATTTTCTTGACGACCACGTAACATCGCCAATAAACGATGTGAAGGTACTTTATTCAAGTTTTCAGAAAAATCGAAGTAATCACGGAACTTTTTACCGACTTCTTTTTTCTCATCACTGGCCACTAAACTTTTAAGTAGCGCTGTTTTGGCAAATGTTGCTTTGAGATCGGTGGTCAAAGCAATATTTTGAGCCCAGTCATCAATTAAAATATGCTGAACTGCATCGAGCTGACTCTCTAAATCAGGATAATCTTCATGGCTAAAGCCAGCTAAAGCTGCTGCTGGTTCAATCATCTCATGCGCAATTTTTTCTGCAGCTAGACCTAAACCCGCTTCTCTGGCTTTAAACGATTTGCTGGTACGTTTTGGACGGTACGGCGCATATAGCTCTTCTAGTGCATTCTTGGTTTCAGCAGCATTGACGCGATTCAGCAAATCATCTGACAATTTGTTTTGTTCTTTCAATGATTCAATGACTTTTTCACGGCGCTCAAATAAATCACGTAAATAAGATAACCGTGTATCGAGTTGACGTAATTGCGTATCGTCTAAACCTTGAGTTGCTTCTTTACGGTAACGTGCAATAAAAGGAACACTTGCACCCTCATCAATGAGTTTGATGGCCGCTTCTACTTGATTCGGACGTACCGCAATTTCTTTTGCTAACTGCTGAACTAAGTCAGTCATCGTGTTTGATCCCACAAGGATAAGTACTAAATGGCATGATTATAAAGACCAAGACTATAAAATCCACAATTGTTTTGATTAAATTTTTAAGTGGGCAATATTGCCAATTCAATTATTTTTTATAATTCATGACAAAATTAACCGATTAGCTGATTTTTAGCGGCTAGATTAAGCTTTCTAAAGCATAATCAAGATGTATACATTTGGTATCTATGTCTTGATTTTAACTGCAATATTTGTTGCTTTAGAGCATAGTAAACAGATACAAATGAATCGTATACTCGAGGTTATCCGTACTTTTGTTTACGATGACAATAAAGAATAAAGGAGCACATCATGAGTTTAGTTGTACCTGCGGAAAAGACCGATCCCGTACATACCGAAACCGATCGCGTCGAACGGATTTTGGTGGTGGATGATGATGTGCGTTTGCGTACATTATTGCAGCGCTTTTTAGAAGATAAAGGTTTCGTGGTCAAAACTGCACATGATGCAACACAAATGGATCGGTTATTGCAGCGCGAACTTTTCTCGCTTATTGTGCTCGATTTTATGCTTCCGGTTGAAGATGGTTTAAGTATCTGCCGACGTTTACGCCAATCAAACATCGATACGCCGATTATTATGTTGACTGCACGCGGTAGTGATTCTGACCGTATTGCAGGACTTGAAGCAGGCGCAGACGATTATTTACCAAAACCCTTTAATCCAAATGAATTACTTGCGCGAATTCGTGCGGTATTGCGTCGTCAAGTTCGTGAAGTGCCAGGCGCACCAAGCCAACATATGGAAGTGGTTTCATTTGGGCCATGGTCATTAGATTTGTCTACCCGTACTTTAACGCGTGAAGGTCAAGTAGTAACGCTCACTACGGGTGAATTTGCAGTATTAAAAGCGTTGGTACAACATCCGCGTGAACCTTTAACCCGTGATAAATTAATGAATTTAGCACGTGGTCGTGAATGGGGGGCCATGGAACGCTCGATTGATGTTCAAGTTTCCCGTTTACGTCGTTTAGTTGAAGAAAATCCTGCACGTGCACGTTATATTCAAACGGTTTGGGGTGTGGGTTATGTTTTTGTTCCAGATGGTGCAGAATAAGAACGAAATTTAACCATATAATCCCTCTATTTGTCCTGTAACGCCATTCGCTGCTGTGTGAGCCAAACTTTATTAAGTAAAGTATAATAAATAGGAACCTGCAGGTTCAGCGAATGGTAAAACATGACTTGTTGTAATAGTATTATTTAGTCTTAAAAATTTATACCACACGCTGCTTCCCTCGAAGACATCAGCGGTCTAATGTAATAAAGAATAAAAAACTGCCCACACTCAGATACGTTCACAGGAATCTAATGTGAAACTTGAACCCATCGACCCGCAAAAATTTACAGATTTTGAAGCTTATTCAGAAAAGAAGCGTACCCGATGGGAACGCTTTTTGGACAAAATCAAGCCGCGTTCAGCTGCCATGCGTACTACAGTATTGGTTCTGTTCATTGTATTTTTTAGTCTATTTATGTCGTTGTGGTTCTTTTGGCGTACCTTGTATTTACCAGAAATTCAGCAACATGCGCGTTATTTAGGTGTTGAATTAGAAATTATTAATAATCCAGATTTACGTATTTTTCATAACGACGCTGAAGTTGATGTGGATACTTGGTTAAAAAATCGGGTCGGTATTCAATATATTACCGACCCTAAAGAATATCCAAGTGTGCGAGACAAAGTCATTGCGGAATTTTTTACCAATCAAATTGAAGAAAAACTCGCCAAAGAACTTAAAGTCGAAAATGTGACCGTTTATTTCCAATTTAAGCCAAGTCCGCGTATTTGGATTCAAACTCCTGAAATGAACGGACATTGGGTTCGAGAACCATTAAAAACCTATGCCAACTATAGTCCAGAGTTGGTGTTTGGCTGGTTACTCGGTGTACCGCTGATCGCTGCTGCCATTATTTTAACGCTGGTTCGTCAACTGAATCGTCCATTACGACGTCTGCAAAATGCGGCCAATAATTACAGTAAAACAGGTTCTGCACCCTATCTTGAAACCAATCATGGACCGCAAGAAATTAGAGAGGTCAATCAAGCGTTTAATCATATGATTTACACTTTAGACCAAACCGAACGCGACCGCCGTATTATGTTGGCAGGTATTTCACATGATTTGCGAACGCCATTAACCCGTATTCGTTTAAGTGCTGAAATGATGCCTGAGGATGACTTCTTAAAAGAGGGTCTGATTTATGATGTTGAAGATATGGATGCCATCTTAAATCAATTTATTTCTTATATGCGCGATGGTTCAGATGAGGAATTACAAGACACTGACATTAACATGTTATTACAAGAGTTAATGATTCAATTCAAACCTTTAGATGTACGTTTTACTGCACAAGACGTTCCACTCATTCAGGCACGTAGCCAATCCTTAAAGCGTTTAATTGGTAATTTAATCAATAACTCAAAACGCTATGGAGCTGAACCAATTGAATTGTCAGCTCATGTCGAAAATGATCATATTTTTATTTGTGTGGCTGACAACGGTACAGGTATTCCAGAAGATCAAATTGAAGACTTAATGCAGCCTTTTGTTCGAGGCAATGAAGCGCGTACGATACAAGGCAGCGGCTTGGGACTTGCAATTGTCAAACGCATTGTCGATTTACACCAAGGCCAATTGACTATTCATAATCGGGCTCAAGGTGGTTTAGAAGCACTGATCCGCCTACCAATTCCTCAGGAACCCGTAGAAGAAACTTTACCTCACAGTACTTTAGAAAAAATTAAGCAAACTTTTACTGATCATTTTTAACACTTGGTCAATTTAACTCCATTTAATTTTGCTAAATATATTATCTCTTTATTTTTATTTTATAAAAATCAGGTGCTTAAAAATCATCAAAATATCTTATAGCTGCATTTTTTCAAAAAATTAGACCTTAGCCTAACAGGCATGCACAATTTGTTTTTAGGACGGTACAATCCGTCTAAGTTTGAACAAGAATTGAGCGTAACCCATGTCTTTAGATCGTATTCGTTTAGCATCACTTCATGATAAAGTCATGAGCGCAGAACAAGCTGCAACTTTTATCCAAGATGGGATGACTGTAGGCATGAGTGGATTCACTCGTGCAGGAGAAGCAAAAGCAGTCCCATTAGCTCTCGTGAAACAAGCAAAGCAACATCCTTTAAAAATTACGTTAATTACTGGTGCGAGTTTAGGCAACGACCTAGACAAACAATTAACTGAAGCAGGTGTATTGGCACGTCGCTTACCTTTTCAAGTAGACAATACTTTACGTAAAGCAATTAACAATGGCGAAGTGATGTTCATCGATCAGCATTTGTCTGAAACAGTTGAACAAATGCGTAATCAACAATTGAAGAAACCAGATGTCGCTATTATTGAAGCTGTTGCAATCACTGAAGATGGCGGCATTATTCCAAGTACTTCTGTAGGTAACTCTGCGAGTTTCGCCATTTTTGCAGAAAAAGTCATTATTGAAATTAATACCAACTTAAGTCCAGCTTTTGAAGGTTTACACGATATTTACATCCCGACCTATCGTCCAACGCGTCAAGCTATTCCACTGACCCAAGTGGATGAACGTATTGGTACTCATGCAATTAATATTGATCCAGCAAAAATTGTAGGCATCGTCATTAACAATGAATATCATGACTCTCCATCGACTGTGACCCTTCCAGATGATGAGACTCAAGGCATTGCCAATCACTTGATCAATTTTTTTGAACAAGAAGTAGCACAAGGTCGGTTACCTAAAAACTTAGGGCCATTACAAGCAGGTATTGGCTCTATTGCCAATGCTGTTTTAACCGGTCTAAAAGATTCGAATTTCGAAGATTTGGTGATGTATTCGGAAGTACTACAAGACTGTACCTTTGAATTGATTGATGCAGGCAAAATGAAATTTGCCTCAGGAAGCTCAATTACCCTGTCTGCAAAATATGGTGAAAAAGTATTTAACAATCTTGAAGCCTATAAAGACAAATTGGTGTTACGTCCACAAGAAATCTCAAATCATCCTGAATTGGTTCGTCGTTTAGGGATTATTGGAATTAACACAGCATTAGAGTTTGATATTTACGGTAACGTTAACTCAACGCATGTCTGTGGTACCAAAATGATGAATGGTATTGGCGGTTCTGGCGACTTTGCACGTAATGCACACTTGGCTATTTTTGTAACCAAGTCGATTGCGAAAGGCGGGGATATTTCTTCAATCGTCCCTATGGCTTCTCATGTAGATCATTCTGAACACGATGTTGATATTTTGGTGACTGAGCAAGGTCTTGCTGATTTACGCGGTTTAGCCCCACGTGAACGCGCTCACACGATTATTAATAATTGTGCACATCCAATGTATCGTGATGCACTGAATGATTACTTTGATCGTGCAGCGGCAAAAGGTGGACACACGCCACACTTATTACGTGAAGCACTTTCATGGCATGTTAACTTTGAAGAACAAGGTCAAATGCTGGTCGCACTTCCTGAAGCTAAAATTGCTTAATCAAATCAGTTAATATGATTTAAAAAGCGTACCTCGGTACGCTTTTTTATTGTTCTCTATTCAGAAAAAATATAAACCTCACATCCAGCAAAGGATTTAAAGTAGAGCACTAAATTATCTTATAAACGCTGCTCAATAGCTTTTCGATTCTGTTTTTTGACCTTGTCGATTGCTGCATTGAGCTGTAAAACTTCTTGGTATAAAGTATTAAATTGCTTTACCGCTTTATCCTGATAAAACATGAAGGTTTTGTTCTTTTTTTCCCATTGATTATTTTTAAGCAGGGCAAATAAAGCATCGGCCTTATTCAATATTTTGAGTTCTAGTGCAAATAAAGCCTGTGATTGATCACTTTCCCGACTTTCACGTAAACTTTTGATTAATTGCTGTCTTAGACGAGTTTGAATCGATAAATGTTTGGCTTTTTCTAAACTCTCTGCTTCACGTCGTTGAGTCTGTTGTTGGTATTGCGCAGCCAAAAGATGTGCCTGTTTTAACATCTGTTCAGTTGCAATAAATTTTTGTTTCCGGTCTTTGTCTAAACGCTCAATATTTAAAAACTGATCCCATTGAATGGCTTTGAGCTGACGTAAATATTGATTTCGGGCTTCTGCATTTTCAATCATGTCATTTAAAACAAAATCTGCCATGATTTTATAATCGCCGTGTAGGCGATGATCTGAAACATCAAGTTGAATCGGCTGCGTCCAGTCTTGTGCTTGCTCATAAATCAGTTCTGCTTTTTCATATAGCACGGTTTGATAGCTTTTAAGCTGATGAAGTTCCTTTTGTTGAGCCGTATATTGATAAAACATCCAGCCAAATAAGCTGCACGTCACCAACGCCAAGATGACAAAAACTCTAGGCATACGAAACTCCTTTTGTACGGACTTTTGATTATGATAGCCTGATTTAGCAGCCAACTGATCATTTATTCATCTAAAATAGAAGTGGATTTTATACCCATTTTTTTAATTCACATTTAATACTTTAAATTTTTGTCCAAAGCCCTATCATTATAGGCAAGAAAACAGAAGAGATTTAGCATGCGCGTAGATATTTGGTCAGATGTGGTTTGCCCGTTTTGTTATATTGGTAAAAAGCGTTTAGAAGCCGCTGCCCAACAAGCAGGCCTTGAACTTGAAGTACACTGGCATAGCTATGAGCTTGATCCAGAGGCACCTATTCGTCAAGAAGTCTCCAACTCTGAACGCCTTGCGCAAAAATATGGGCGAACCATTGCAGAAGTTGAAGAAATGCAACGCAATATTGCCACTATGGCAGCTGAAGAAGGTATCCAGTTTAACTGGGAAAATGCCAACTCAGGCAACACATTTAATGCGCACCGTATTATTCATTTGGCACAAAGTAAAGGCTTGGGTTCAGAAGCCAAAGAAGCATTTTTCTATAGTTACATGACTCAAGGTTTACCGATTGGCGAGCGCGAAACGATTGAAGATGTCGCAGCACGGATTGGGCTAAATCCAGTTGAAGTAGAAGATGTGTTAGATTCGGAGGAATACACAGATTTTGTTAAATTTGATGAAGATGTTGCACGTGATCAATTAAAAGTCACAGGTGTACCCTTCTTTGTATTTGATCAACGTATTGCTTTAGCTGGTGCTCAGCCTCGTGAAGTATTTTTACAAGTTTTTGAAAAAGCTTTACAGACCGCAGCAGTAGAAAATTTAGATGCTGAAACAGCAGAGAATGATCAAGATAATGCCTGCAATGTGCCTAAAAGCTAAAATGAATCAATAATTTTTTGATGAGAAAAAAGTCCCCAATTAAGGGGATTTTTTCTTAGTACAATATATCCAATGATCTTTAATACTCAAATGCGGACAGATGAACTGCTTGATTTGAATTTAATCTACCAAAAAACTGATTTTTAAATTGACCCGATACTCTATAATTTTATTCTCTTTAATCACTACTTTTTGTTCGTTGATCCAAGCACCTTGAACATTTTTGATTGTTTCTGTGACTTTTTGGATACCTGTCTGAATTGCATCTTCAAAACTTTTATTACTGCTTGAGTTCACTTCTACTACTTTTGCAATAGCCATAATTTAACCCTTAAAATTTATTATTTTGAAGCATGATCATAGGCTATTTTTTAATCAGATTTGGGGTTTTTTACATTACATCGCAAAAACTTACATCTAACATCACAATGATATCGTCAGACCTGCAATGCTTACAAAAGACAACGTATCTACACAAGGCGAGGACAGCATAATTTGGCCAATTGGTTAGGCTAGTGATGTCGAACTTTTTGTTCATTCTCATCATATCAAGAGGTAAACATGAACACTAACATTCATAATTCAGCTCATGATTCAACTACACAAACCACGCCAAAAGCTAAATCGCGTTTTTCGCCAACTGCGAAGGGTGTTTTGATTGGTGCAGTTGCTGGCAGTGTCTTACCCGTTTTTGGTACAATTAGTGGTGCGATTATTGGCGGTATTTCTGGCAAAGTTTATGAAAAAAAATGTCAAAGCAAGTGTCATAAAAACTGATTTTTTTAATTTCTCAAGATAAATTGCATCAGCAATTTATCTTGACCTCATCACTATAATCAGATGATTTATATTCAATTTTTAAAACTAAATTGAACTTAAACTATCGTTTTTTAAGATTTATTTTTAATTTTTCGCCTTAAAAACACACTGAAAGCTATGTCTACAAAATAAACTATAACTACGGTTCGAGCCATTGCTACTCAAAACTTACCTTAAAATGCCTTTTAAAAGATACGTATGGAATCATCAATAAGAATAAAAATATTAACTTAAAGAATTTGTTCAATTGAATTGATGAGCGATATATTTCGCTAAATTAATCTCTCCGAAGACTTCCTTATAGGCTTACCCTTCTTGTTATTCCGGTCTATAAATGCACAAAATATGACACTTTTTATCATGTTTTTTTCATATAAATCCCTATAATCAAATGGGCTATTTAAATCACTTATCCTAGAATTAATATATTTTCTTATGCAGCAACTTCAAGCGCTTATTCAAGGCAAACTTCCACCACAAGCGATCAATATTGATCAATTAATGATGCTTGCCAAAAAGCATACCAATCCGACGTCGTCTGAATACAAGTTACTAGAACTGGCAATAAATCTAGTTTTAGCGAGCTATTTAGAAAAAGCACATCAGCATCTTTAAGGTCAGCGCATGAATGTTCTAGAAAAAGCTCAGCTGATCCAAGAATTACATGCATTAATTGATGGCTTAGAACATCGTTCCTTATCGTTTTATCAAATTGCCTATTCGAAAGCTCGTTTGCATGAAATTTTTAATTTATGTGATGAACCTATTTTCAAAAAACAAATTTTAAAATTTAAAGCACGGACACAACCTGAACAGGCAGCGCATGATTTTGCCGATCACACGCTATATCGACAAACTTTTCAGGGAGTATTTCAGGATACTAATTTGCTTGAAGAAGCATTATCTGCATATTCAGATTCTGGTTGGGGGATTTTGTATCATCCGGCAACAGGTTGGCAAATTTGGTTAATGACAGCCTCAAAAGGTATAGCAATCACCAGTCAGTGGGGCGATTTAGACGATATTTATTCTTGGTTACTTGAACAGCAAAGCATCTATCATTGCTTAAAAACTGACGTTCAACTCAAACAACCTTTGATGAATATTGGAGCTGTATTTCAGCCAACAGAAACAGAAACAGAAACAGAAACAGAAACAGAAACAGAAACAGAAACAGAAACAGAAACAGAAACAGAAACAGAAACAGAAACAGAAACAGATTTGAATTTATCTATTCAAACTACGCAAGAAAAAAGCGAGCACGTTCATTCAAGTCAAATTCAACAATCTGTATCCCTATCGGATTTATCAAAAAAGTCACAACCGATTGATTTGACCACGTTTCAACAACAGGCTGACTCTGACACAGCGATTGAATCACACCCAATAGTCCATTCTTTAACACCGAATAGTACCGAAATTCCAATAACAGCAATCAGTGAAGATTCTTCAAATCAAAATGCTGTTTCGCAAACTTTTGCAAAGCAAATCAGCTTAAATGAATATTTGGCTGATTTGAATCCAATTATGAATCAGGATTTTTCGCCTGTCGATTTATATGTCATGAATATTGTGGGCTTGCCTGATCTTTCTCGACATCTTGATTTATTATTTTATTCATCTAGTTTGAACCTTTGGCAACAGCAGCCAATTTATTTGGCTGAGCAGCTTTCCAAACAAGGGCAATTCATTAAATATCTGGCTTTGTTTGGTGCAGATGATAGTACTCAAGCCGCACAATTGATGCCTCGCTTTACTGCTCAAAATCAACAACATATTTTGGCAATTAAAACGGTTTCTTGGGACAATTTACAGGCTAATTTGACCAATATTGAACGCCTATTTTATTGCTATATTCAGCAATCTGATTTCAGTTGGCACATGGAAAATTATCAAGCTTTTATTCCTAACAGCCTTTTTCAGACTCAGAAATTTATTCAGTTTGAAGAAAGCCCTGCCGATATACAAACGCCCCTGCTGTTGTTAAAAGAAAAACAAAAAATACGCCTCATTCATGGCAAAAATCGTTTAAATTTATCCTTACAAGAATCTGCTTATCCTTATCTATTATTAGATCGCCAACAAGGTATCACTTGGCAAAGCATTCAATCGGTGATCAACCAGTTAAACTCACCAATTCATGTGACCCAACTCTATGACGCAATTCAAAAAAACATTACCCATTAAGTCTCTATTTTTTGTAGAAAAAACTTGCTTTTTCACCTATTTTTTTATCACACTAGGTCAGGGTTAAAATTATAAGAGCAGGGCTATGTCTCAAGACAAAAAAATGTTATCAAAATTACTCTTATTTACGGTTTTATCAGCAATGATGTATTCTGCTTATGCAGCGGAAACATCAACCACACAAATTGATTTACCTGAAAATCAGAATTCATTATCCAGTCCAGAAGTCGATGGAAATTTACTCTATCAAATTCCCAGTTGGATTGATGCAACACCCACTTTTTTACCACAACAATCCAATGAACCAATTGTTCCTCCAGTGATTGAAACTGAAGATCGTACTTGGGTCGATCGTAAGCAAGTCAAAATTAAGAATTGGGCAGATCGTACCTCGCATAAAATTGATAACTGGTTTGGTGAAACTGATCCCGATCAACCTGCTTCTGCCACCTTAAGGATCTTGCTAGACAATAGCTGGAACAAACACGATGGTTACGAAATTAAACCCCGTATACGTGGCCGGATTAAGCTACCTACTTTAGAGCGTAAAGTGAGTCTCGTTTTTGGTGATGATTCACTCGACAATGAATTAGAGAATAATGTCGCGATTACCAATGAAAATGCCAGTAACCTCAATAATAAAACCTTAGACCCACAGCGCACCCGAGAAAATAACAGCTCTTTTGCCTTACGCTGGTCAGATTTTTCTAAGTATATTCCTTTCGAAACAGATTTAGATTTAGGTTTACGTTCGGGGGATGATGTTTATCTACGTCTAAAAGCCTCTAAAGATTGGCAATTAGAAAATGATTTCAAATTCCATGCCGAGCAAATTTATCGCTATGGCGTGGATAGTGAAAATTATTTAAGAACCAATTTAGAGTTAATTCATGCTCGTCCCAATCAGGCTTTTCTCTCCAATCAATTGAATTTGACCTATGCAGATGAACAAGATGATGACTTAACTTGGGATAATAATCTGTTTAGACAACATCAGTTTTTCCATGAAAATAGTTTTAGTTATGGTCTCTATACCAGTGGTTTCCTGAATAACAAAGATTTACGATTAAACAGCTGGGGACCTTTTATGTCGTGGAAACAACCGGTATGGCGTGAATGGCTGTATGTTCAAGGAAATTTAAATTATTTTAATGATCATCGAGAAGATCGTAGTCATTTTCTGAGTACGATGATTCGTCTGGAAGCTTTATTCTAAATTTCTTTTCATTGATAGGATTCAAGCGAGAAAACCATAAAAACTGAATGTTCTACTGTGATTCAAATCGTGAATGTTTTTGTGTCATAAAACCATAACCCATTTTTGAATACCGTTCTTCTACAAATAAAAATACCAGTCAGTGGTTTAACTGACTGGTATTCATCACAAAATATTTTTATCTTGCGCTGAATTACGTAATATTATTTTAATAACAAACTATTAATACGTTTTACATATTCAGCTGGATTTTCAGGTAAACCACCTTCAGCAATGACAGCCTGATCAAAAATCACATGCGCCAAATCATCAAACTGATTTGAAGATTCTAGTTTTTTCACCAGTGGGTGTTCTGGATTGATTTCTAAAATTGGTTTGCTTTCTGGAATCGCCTGACCTGCCTGCTTAAGCATACGGATAAGCTGAGGAGAAAGTTCACCCTCACCTGTTACCAAACATGCAGGTGAATCGACTAAACGTGTTGTCACACGAACTTGTTTAGTTTTGGCTTTTAATGAATCGGTCATTTTATCGACCACAGGTTTAAACTGTTCAGCTGCAACGTCTAATGCTTTTTTCTCTTCAGCGTCTTGTAAATCTCCTAAATCTACAGCACCTTTAGATACATTTTGCATAGGCGTACCGTCAAATTCATTCACGAATTCCATCGACCATTCATCTACACGGTCAGCCATCAAGAGTACTTCAATGTCTTTTTTCTTGAATAACTCCAGTTGCGGTGAATTTTTTGCAGCATTTAGGCTATCCGCAGTCACATAATAAATGGCCTTCTGACCTTCTTTCATGCGTGCTTTATAATCTGCCAGAGAAGTTGAAACTTCATCATTGTTCGACGTTGAAAAACGTAACAGTTTTAAAATACGTTCACGATTACCAAAGTCTTCTCCCAAACCTTCTTTAATCACTGAACCAAACTCAGCATAGAACTGTTTGAAATTTTCTTGATCTTTTTCATCTTCCGATTTCGCTAAACCATCTAACATGGTCAAAATACGGCGGGTATTCCCTTCACGAATAGTTTTGACATCACGGCTTTCTTGTAGCAATTCACGACTGACGTTGAGTGGTAAATCTGCACTATCGACGACCCCTTGTACAAAACGTAAATAATTTGGAATCAGGTTATCTGCTTCATCCATAATAAACACGCGTTTTACATACAACTTAATGCCCGCTTTGGCTTCTCGGGTAAAAATATTGTGAGCCGCTTTACTTGGAATATATAACAATTGTGTATATTCAGTGCTACCTTCTACACGGTTATGTGCCCATGCTAATGGTGCTTCAAAGTCATGGCTTAAATTTTTATAGAACTCAATATATTGTTCTTCAGTAATCTCATTCTTATTGCGCGTCCAAAGTGCGCTCGCAGAATTAATGGCTTCCCAATCATCTGTTTTAACCATCGAGCCAGCATTTTCTTGAGCTTCTTCACCTTCAGCAACTTCGTCTTGTTGCCAAACTTCTTTTTGCATTTCAATGGGTAGACTGATGTGATCAGAATATTTATTTACAATCTGCTTCACTTTGTGTGCTTCTAAATACTCCAGCGCATCATCACGCAAATGTAAAATAATATCTGTACCGCGGCTTTCCTTG
This sequence comes from Acinetobacter albensis, assembly GCF_900095025.1. Classification (GTDB taxonomy): domain Bacteria; phylum Pseudomonadota; class Gammaproteobacteria; order Pseudomonadales; family Moraxellaceae; genus Acinetobacter; species Acinetobacter albensis. The sequence continues at coordinate 195,306 of NZ_FMBK01000004.1, forward strand.
GTGACTTGTTCTACTTCAAACTCACCTGTACCTGTACTGATCCAGCGCACACCGTCCGATGCTGCTGTACCCGCATGACGAGATTCAACCGTAATTTTTTCAGCAACAATAAATCCTGAGTAGAAACCGACGCCAAACTGACCGATCAATTGTGCATCAGCTTTTTGATCACCCGATAATTTAGACATAAAGTCCTTGGTGCCCGATTTAGCAATGGTTCCCAAATTATCAATTGCTTCTTGTTCAGTTAAACCAATCCCATTGTCTGAAATGGTGAGGGTTTTTTGCTCTTTATCGAAATGAATACGAACATGCAATTCAGGGTCATTTTCATAATATTCAGGATGATTAATCCCTTCAAAACGCAACTTATCACACGCATCTGAGGCGTTAGAAATTAATTCGCGTAAGAAAATTTCAGGATTTGAATAGAGTGAATGCGTCACCAAATGTAAAAGTTGGGCTACTTCCGCTTGGAAACTATGTTTTTGTGGGTTTTGGTCGCTCATTAATCGCTCCTTAAATTCATTAAACATTTTTCTAGAATGCTTAATGAATGGAGTGACTTGAAAAAATTTCAATAGTTAAAGGAAAAATTTTATTAAAAAGGCCCTTGCCGATAGACCCGATCCATATAAGTTTCTAGTTTTTGTTGACGCATTTTATAGACTTCAATTAAACAACGACTCGAATCGACACATTGATCACGTAATTGTAGCCACCTCACTTGTTCATCCTGTATAACACCTCGGGTTCCCATGGGGACCAAACGCTTAATAATATTATAGGTCGTGACCATTTTTACATCAGCATCATTTACTGCTCGATGTTCACAAATGGCATGTTCTGTCTGAGTTCGCGCTTTCTCACAATTAAAACTGGCTGCATGGATCGAAGCACCCCACCCACTCAAACCTATTAAAAAAATTAATATCCCTGCTTTCATTTTTTTCCTTTTTTATTGGTCATTTTTCTAAACTTACTTTAACAACAACAGTGCTTTATAAAGAAGATACTTTGTGTAATTGATCCGATTTATTTTGCTGAATTCATGCATTATTAAATAATATAAGAATCCATCAAAAGATAGATTCTTATTATGGATTTTATCTTTTAGAACTTATAACTGTACCCTAGACTATAGATCACTGGATCAATGTCTAAATCAAAACTTGTGACGTTTTCTACTTCAACATCTGGACTTAATTGTGCGTAACGAACATCCATAAAGATGCCCCAATTTTTAGCATCGGCAGGTTGATAATTAAATCCGACTTGACCTGCAAAACCAAATTCTTCTTTCACTTTAACGGTAGTACCTGTCAAACCACCTTTTGTTTGCTCATCCCAAGCAATAAATGCAGTACCACCTAATCCAATATAAGGTGTAAAACTCGTTGAATTTTTAAAATGGTATTTTGCAGTGAGTGTTGGTGGTAGATGTTTAAGCTTTAACGCATCTACCCCATTAATTGTAACGTTATGGTTTACAGGAGCTGCCAATAAAAGTTCAGTTGAAAATGCACTGTTGGCAAAAAAGTATTCGATAGAGGGTGTAAAAGCCAATTCACTATCTGCCTTTATCACGCCCACACCATTTACAAAAGTATCATTACTGGGTGCAATCGCGGAAGCACCAACCTTGACTTGCCATCCTTCTGCCATCGCTGAAGAACAAAAACCCAATAAAGTAATAACTATAGTTTTTCTTAACATTATAAAAACTCTTAAAATGAATAATAAATATTAAACCTATCGGATTATTAATATGCAAGAGCGGTATTTATATATTCATTTATTTTATTTTCAAGATATTAATATTTATAAATATTTATTTATATCCCATTTAAATGGTTGGTTTTTAAATCAACCATTTAAATGGATTAAATTGACTGTATTCCGATTATATTACTTGGTTTTATTATGAAGAAATACTAAAAAATTTATTTTAAATAAAGCCATTAAATCATTTTAAATTGAGTAAATATTTTTCAATTTAAAGTACCATCGCAGCAATCCAACCAAAGATTAATAATGGAATATTAAAATGAATGAAGGTTGGTACAACCGTATCCCAAATATGATCATGTTGACCATCTACGCCTAAACCTGCTGTTGGCCCCAAGGTCGAATCTGAAGCTGGTGAACCTGCATCCCCAAGTGCTGCTGCTGTACCAATCAATGCTACGGTTGCCAAAGGTGAAAAACCGAATTGTACACAAAGTGGTACATAAATCACGGCCAGAACAGGCACACTGGAGAATGATGAACCAATGCCGATCGTCACAAATAAACCAATGAACAACATTAAGAAGGCAGCCAATGCTTTATTTTCCCCAATAATATGAACCACACCATTGACCAAACTGTTGATATCTCCTGTATGGGTCATGACAGAGGCAAAGCCTGCTGCTGATATCATGATAAAACCCACCAAAGCCATCATTCGCATGCCCTGAACAAAGACATCGTCTGCTTCTTGCCATTTAAAAATGCCTGCACCAGACAAGACAGCAAAACCAACCAACCCACCTAAAATCATAGAACCCGAATATAACTGTGAAATTAAGGTCAAGATAATCGCAAGCAAAGCCATAAAAATTGTTTTTTTCGCAATAATAGGTGCACGTTCAGCTTCTTGCTGAAGCTCTTTAGCATCGGCTTGTAATGTGACTTCGCCAGCACGAATCGGTTTATCTAAATCAATGGTGGTCACACGTGCCACGGCATGATCAATATAATGACGCGGTTTACGATAGCTTACGAATACAGCAAAAATGGTGCCTATCAACATACCAATCACAGGAATTGCCATTCCCATGGGCATCATCCAACGTTCCACATGTAAGTTGTAAGCAACGCCAATTTTATTGATATTGCCCATCAAAATTTGATCGAGGAAAATAGCACCAAAACCAACAGGTAGAAAAATATAAGTTCCGACTAAGCCCATGGTCAATACGCATGCAGCAGCACGACGGTCTAAATTCATGTGATTCATGACTTTTAATAAAGGCGGAACTAAAACAGGAATAAAGGCAATATGGACTGGAATTAAGTTTTGAGAACAAATCGCAGCGATCAATAAAATCGTCAGCAGCAAATATTTGACCTTTTTGGTTTTTTGATGGCTGGCTTCTGCACCCAATAAGCCAATCAATTTGTGCGCCAACAAATCAGGCAAACCTGATTTAGATAAAGCCAAAGCAAACGCACCCAATACTGCATAAGCCAAGGCCACTTCTGCCCCATCGCCTAGCCCCGCATTAAATGCTGCAACAGTCTCTGACAGACTTAGCCCCGCAACCAAACCACCTATAATTGCTGAAATGACCAAAGTCAAAACAACAGAAACTCGCGCCAGTGAGAGAATAAACATCACGGCAATCGCAATTATTACTGCATTCATGAAAATTTTAAGGAAGACGAAAAGCCGACATTTTAACAGATCCAATCTGTTGAAACTGTAAATTGATCGCTTTTATCCATCGCCTAATTTATTTTAAAATTCAATAAATTATAAAAAAAGATACATACTTATTCATACTGTAATGCAAAGTTACGGATATAAGTTGCTATCAATTCTGGCTGACTTAATATTGCCCAATGATTGGCATCTACTTCGACTCGATGAAAATCTTCAACCCATTTAGGCATTTCATCAATCAGTTCAGGGCTGACAAAATTATCTCTTTTTAAGACAATCGCCTGTACAGGACACACTGCAAAACGCTGGCGAGGCTGAGTTAGACGCGGAATAAAATTCGCGCGATACAATCCAATGCCGTGTTTTCCATCCGAGGCAATATTGGTATTTGAAGGTAGATTTTTTTTATGTTCTAACTGCTCAAGCACTTTGCTCCATTGATCAGGTTTAAAGAAGCGCCATACGGTCGGCGCAAGCCAAGGCAACTGAAAAGCTGCAATGTACCAAGATTTAGTGAGTTGTTTAAAAAATTTAGATTTATTTTGTTTAAATTGATTACGCATCCAGAATGCAGCATGGTCTAAACATGGACCAGAAATAGTACTGTAAGAAAGCAGCTGATCACGAAACTTTGCTTCAGTGACCGATTCCCAAGATTGAATAGATCCCCAGTCATGTGCCGCCAAATGAAAAACTTTATCCTTCAAAACAGCTTGGACCACACTTTCTAAATCCAATGATAATTGCTCTAAACGATAGTCTTTGATACAGCGTGGCAGCGAAGACTGACCTGCTCCGCGTACATCATAAGTCACAATATAAAAATCGTCGATCAGTTGCTGAATAATGGGTTCCCACACTTCTTGATTGTCTGGATAACCATGTACCAAAACCAAAGTAGGTTTTTCTGGATCGCCCCATAACTTAACATTTAAACGCTGTTGGTCTTGGGTCGCAACCCATTGAGTGATAGCTTGCATCATTTATTCCTATTTTTTATTGGCGATTTATTCTATCCATGGAACATGATCATCCATGTTTCAATCTCACTGTTCTGTTCAGTATGTTGAAAACAGATGGAAAAATAATTGACCTTTATCCGCCCTTTTTTGATGACTTCCGACAATGCCTATTTTTCCTATTAAGCTATTAATTTTACCCACTTCATGAAAGCCATCCTTAAAAATAGAAGGTTAAATTTTAAGATACGATCAGATGTACATATACTTAAAATAGGATCAGTACAGAAATCGATCTGTGTATGTTTTAGCTCGATTCTTATGATATATGCTTCTTAGACATCATTTGGGGTCAATATGTAGCCTTTTGGCTGGATGAATACGTATTAATTTTATTTGTTTAAACACCAACAAGATTTAGATCATTATTCTTAATTTAGAATTTACGCCACCGCTGTATAGCAAAAAGACAGACCTATCGAAATTAAAAAAAGCGTTTATAGATAAACGCTTTTTTTAATTTCATTAATGGTTTTTAACGATTTTTCTGCTCAATCGCAGCACCTGCACCGCCACCGATTGCACCACCAATCGCAGCACCTGAATTGCCACCGAAAATGCTTTTACCCACGGCAGAACCAATAGCACCACCTACACCACTATACGTCGCATTACGATTAGAACCATTTTGGGTTTTACTCCCAACAGCTGCACCTGCACCGCCGCCAATTGCAGCACCCACGCCACCACCAACATTATTACCTACACCACCACCAACAGCACCACCTAAAGCAGCAGCACCAATACGTTGCTCATTGGCAGACATACTTTCACAACCTGTAAACATCAAAGCAGAAACTGTCGCAATAGCAGCGATACTCATTAATTTTTTCATGGTCTTTCCCCTTTTTTCATTCTATTTAGCTTAGACTTATTTGATGCAATGATTAAGTTTTAAATGTTACTCACTACAGCGAATATGCAGTATTTTGTAACAAGCAGTTGATCGAGCATCATCAACATTGCTCACGAATTCAAAATAATCATTCTCAGCACTTTAATCATTGTCTTTAAGCAAAATCATATCTTGGGTAATTTTACCATTTTCTTGAATAACCGCGTGACTCATACTTTTATTCTGCTCAGCTTGTTTTAACTGCTTAAGTTGAAGTTCTTTTTGAGTAGGACTTTGACCTTTCTTAAACGCTATCCCTTTTGCATCAATTTGTTTCGCTTCTGCTATCACACTTCCTGCTTGCTTAAGGGTGGATTTCTCTTCGACTTTAGAGGTCGGGACAACCACTGCTCCTTTCTTTATTACAGGTGTAGACAACGGTTTATCTGAAAAGTGCTGCTCATGATCTTTTGAAATCATTTCACGTGCAACAATATCTTGACCTTGATTGCTTACTTCAAAAATCGTAGCTTCTGTGGTGCGTATTGGCTTTTCACCTTGCATCGTTTGAATTGTTTGAGTTTTCACAATAGGCACAACTGCTTTATCTTGCACGACAATAGTCGATGGCATAGGGGCAGCAAAAGCAGCATTCACAGCTGTCGCCAAAATAGCCATACTGAATAATTTTTGTAGAATTTTCATGTTTTAATTATCCTCTTAAAATGTATAAACACATTTGATTTCAATAACTCAGCAATTTAAATTACCTTTAATTATTATAAGAAAAATATGATTTTGATTGAAGACTTATACCTTCTGAGCAACAAAAGACATAAAAAAAGACGCTCGAAAGCGTCTTTTTTTTACGATTTAACTGACGAATTACAGACCGTTAAACTCATCGCTAAATGCTTGACTTAATGCTTGGTCAACATCACTAAAGTCATTTACAAGTTCGTGTTCAGCAGCTTCTGCTTCTTGACGACGACGCTCTAAGTGATATGCAAGACCTGTACCCGCTGGAATCAAACGACCCACGACTACATTCTCTTTCAAGCCACGTAACTCATCTTCTTTACCTGTTACAGCAGCTTCAGTCAACACACGCGTGGTTTCCTGGAACGATGCAGCAGAGATGAACGAGTCAGTCGAAAGCGATGCTTTGGTAATCCCCATCAATTGACGTTCATACTTCGCAGGGAACTTATTCTGAGCCAATACTGCTTGGTTTTCGGCAACCATGCGGATGTAATCCACTTGTTCGCCTTTAATAAAGCTGGTATCACCACCATCAGTAATTTCAACTTTACGCAACATTTGACGCACAATCACTTCGATGTGTTTATCGTTGATTTTTACACCTTGTAGACGATAAACGTCCTGAACTTCGTTCACGATGTAATTGGTCAACGCCACTTCACCTTTCAGACGTAAAATGTCATGCGGGTTTTGTGGACCATCAGAAACAGTTTCACCACGGTTCACATGTTCGCCTTCATACACGTTCATGGTACGCCATTTCGGAATCAACTCTTCATAAATTTCAGAGCCATCGTCTGGTGTAATCACTAAACGATTTTTACCTTTGGTCTCTTTACCAAAGCTCACAACACCTGAAATTTCAGCAAGAATTGCATGCTCTTTCGGTTTACGTGCTTCGAACAAGTCAGCTACACGCGGCAGACCACCGGTAATATCACGAGTACGTGAAGTTTCCTGAGGTACACGACCAATAACGTCACCAACACCAATGGTTTCGCCATCACGGACAGAAAGAATCGTATTTTGTGGTAAGAAGTAGAACTGCTCACCGCCTTCAACTGTATCGAGTACAACTGCAGGACGCAAATCTTTACCTGACGCAGGACGAGAAGTCACTGGTAAGATTTCAATCGTGCTCATTCCTGTTGCATCATCAGTTTTTGAGGTTACAGTTACGCCATCAGCGATTTGGCTGAAACGTACTTTACCTGCAACTTCAGTTACCAGTGGATGCGTATGCGGATCCCAAGTAGCAACGATGCCGCCTGCAGCTACAGCTTCACCATCTTTTAAGATAATAGAAGCACCATATGGGATTTTGTAACGTTCACGTTCACGACCTAGGTCATCGGCAATACCAATTTCACCTGAACGAGACGTAGACACCAAGTGACCCTTGATATGTTCTACAGTTTTCACATTGTGGAAACGTACTGTACCTTTGTTACGTACTTGGATACTGTTGGCAGCAGATGTTCGGCTTGCAGCACCACCCACGTGGAATGTACGCATGGTTAACTGGGTACCCGGTTCACCAATAGATTGTGCAGCCATTACACCAACCGACTCACCAGGGTTCACCTGATGACCACGTGCAAGATCACGACCATAACATTTCGCACATACACCGAAGGTCGATTCACAAGATACGACTGAACGTACTTTAACTTCATCCACGCCTGCTTCTTCAATAAAGGCAGCAAGTTTTTCATCAATTAAAGTATTACGTGGCAGAAGAACTTCTTCTGAACCAACGCGCGTCACATCTTCTGCAACAACACGACCTAATACTCGTGCACCTAAGTTTTCGATGACATCGCCACCTTGAATGAACGGTGTCATTACAAGACCACTTAAAGTACCGCAATCAGGTTCAGTAATCACCAAATCTTGTGCGACATCGACTAAACGACGTGTCAAGTAACCTGAGTTTGCAGTTTTAAGTGCGGTATCGGCCAAACCTTTACGTGCACCATGTGTTGAAATGAAGTACTGAAGTACTGTCAAACCTTCACGGAAGTTCGCTTTAATTGGGGTTTCAATGATCGAACCATCTGGTTTCGCCATTAGACCACGCATACCTGCAAGCTGACGAATCTGCGCTGCCGAACCACGGGCACCAGAGTCAGACATCATGTAGATACTATTAAATGATTTCTGCTTCTCATCTTCACCCTGTTTGTTTTTAACAGTCGTGAAAGACAAGTTATCCATCATCGCTTTTGCAACTTGGTCATTGGTACGTGCCCAAATATCGACCACTTTGTTATAACGCTCGCCAGCAGTAACAAAGCCTTGTTCAAACTGTTGTTCAATTTCACGAACTTCAGTTTCAGCTTTATCAATAATCGCTTGCTTATTCGGTGGAATAAGCATGTCTTCCATACCGACAGATACGCCTGAACGCGTCGCTTGACGGAAGCCCAAGTACATCAATTGATCCGCAAAGATTACAGTATCTTTTAGACCCAATTTACGGTAGCAAGAGTTAATCAACTTCGAAATGTTCTTTTTATTCATCTCAAGATTAATTTGCTGGAAGTCCATCCCTTTAGGCACAACTTCCCAAAGTAAACAACGACCTGGCGTAGTATCAACAATAATCGTTTGATCTTCACGATTACCATCTTCATCAATCACAGTCTGATGTACACGTGCTTTAACGCGAGCATGTAAATCCACTTGACCGGTAGCAAGTGCACGGTTTACTTCATCAGTATCTGCAAATACCATGCCTTCACCTTTGGCATTGATTGCATCACGTGTGATGTAATACAAGCCCAAGACCACGTCTTGAGAAGGTACGATGATTGGCTCACCGTTGGCTGGAGACAAGATATTGTTGGTCGACATCATTAACGCACGCGCTTCTAATTGCGCTTCTAACGTTAATGGTACGTGTACCGCCATTTGGTCACCATCGAAGTCGGCGTTGAACGCAGCACATACGAGTGGGTGAAGACGGATCGCTTTACCTTCAATCAAGGTCGGTTCAAATGCTTGAAGACCCAAACGGTGAAGAGTTGGCGCACGGTTCAACATCACTGGATGTTGACGAATCACGTGAGCTAAAACGTCCCAAACTTCTGGAGTCTCACGCTCAACCATTTTCTTCGCAGCTTTAATGGTGGTGGCTTGACCCGAAGCTTGTAGTTTCGCAAAAATAAATGGTTTGAATAACTCAAGTGCCATTTTCTTTGGAAGACCACATTGGTGCAAACGTAAAGTCGGACCTACGGTAATCACTGAACGACCTGAATAGTCGACACGTTTACCCAATAAGTTTTGACGGAAACGACCTTGCTTACCTTTGATCATATCAGCCAAAGATTTAAGCGGACGTTTGTTCGAACCCGTAATTGCACGACCACGACGACCGTTATCTAACAATGCATCCACAGACTCTTGCAGCATACGTTTTTCGTTACGTACGATAATGTCTGGCGCTGAAAGATCAAGAAGACGTTTTAAACGGTTATTACGGTTAATCACACGACGATAAAGATCGTTCAAATCAGAAGTCGCGAAACGACCACCTTCAAGCGGAACCAACGGACGAAGATCAGGTGGTAGTACTGGAAGTACAGTCAACACCATCCATTCTGGTTTGTTGTTCGACTCTTTGAATGCTTCCATCAATTTCAAACGCTTAGACGCTTTCTTAAGCTTCGTTTCAGACGTTGTTTGTGGAATTTCTTCACGAAGACGCGAAATTTCGTTTTCAAGATCGATGTCTTTCAACAAGTCTTGAATCGCTTCTGCACCCATTTTCGCGCTGAATTCATCACCATGTTCTTCTAACGCAGTGAAGTATTCTTCATCATTTAGAAGTTGGTATTTCTCCATTGGAGTCATACCCGGATCAGTTACAACGTATGATTCGAAATACAATACGCGTTCGATATCACGTAACGTCATGTCTAAAAGAAGACCGATACGGGATGGTAATGATTTCAAGAACCAAATGTGTGCCACTGGAGATGCAAGATCAATATGACCCATGCGCTCACGACGAACTTTTGCAGTGGTGACTTCAACGCCACATTTTTCACAAATGACGCCTTTGTATTTCATACGCTTGTATTTACCACACAAGCATTCGTAATCTTTGACTGGTCCAAAAATTTTGGCACAGAATAAACCGTCACGTTCTGGTTTAAAAGTACGGTAGTTAATGGTTTCTGGCTTTTTAACTTCACCATGAGACCATGATTTGATCATTTCTGGTGACGCAAGACCAATACGGATACGATCAAATTCAACTGGTGCATGACCATCTGAATCCGTCTTTTTGCGCATGATATCGAGCAAATCTTTCAATTTTTTTCTCCGTGTGCCAAGAAGAATCTCACTTCCCGACTGGGTCACAAATATTGTTTTTTAACTGAATTTTAATTCCTCTTTTTCTCCCTTTTTCTAAGGGAGAAAAGTCCCTCTTTTACAAAGAGGGATTTAGAGAGACTTAATGGAAATGATTAATCACCATTTTTCAGTTCAATGTTGATACCTAAAGAACGGATCTCTTTAGTCAATACGTTGAATGATTCAGGCATGCCTGGATCCATATAATGGTTACCATCTACAATGTTCTTATAGATGCGAGTACGGCCTTCAACATCATCCGACTTCACCGTCAGCATTTCTTGCAAAGTATATGCTGCGCCATAAGCTTCAAGTGCCCAGACTTCCATCTCACCGAAACGCTGACCACCGAATTGTGCTTTACCACCAAGCGGCTGCTGTGTCACAAGCGAGTACGAACCAGTCGAACGTGCATGCATCTTGTCATCAACCAAGTGGTTTAGTTTCAACATGTACATGTAACCTACAGTTACTGGACGGTCAAAACGTTCACCTGTACGACCATCATACAATACTGTTTGACCAGTACGTGAAATACCACCAAGCTCGAGTAAGTCTTTAATTTGCGATTCTTCGGCACCATCAAATACAGGCGTTGCCAAAGGTACACCTACACGAAGGTTTTTAGACAGTGCCAAGATTTCTTGATCAGTTAAACTATCAAGATCTTCTTGCTCGCCACCGACTTTGTTGTAAATCTTATCTAGGAATTCACGAAGCTCTAGAACCGTACGCTGTTCTTGCATCATCTTGTCGATTTTGTCGCCAAGACCTTTTGCAGCCATACCCAAGTGAGTTTCTAGAATCTGCCCCACGTTCATACGCGAAGGTACACCCAGTGGGTTCAACACGATATCAACAGGTACACCGTTTGCATCATGCGGCATGTCTTCTACTGGTAAGATGTTAGAAACGACACCCTTATTACCATGACGACCCGCCATTTTGTCACCCGGTTGAATGCGACGTTTAACAGCCAAGTAAACTTTAACCACTTTTAAAACACCAGTGGTTAATTCATCACCCGTAGAAAGTTTGCGTTTTTTCTCAGCAAACTTTTCATCAATCTCAATGCTCTTTTCTTTCAAGAACACTTGAATTTGAGTTAAACGTTCAGCAATCGCTTCATCCACAGGTTGAATTTCAAGTAAATCAACAAGTTCTAAGCCAGATAACACGTCTTCAGCCAGTTTATCACCACGTTTAGTGGTACCACCGCCATTCGACTGTTGTCCTTTTAACAAACGAACAATACGTTCACGTGCTGCTTCTTCAAAGATTTTGTATTCTTCTTTCAAATCTTTACGGTAAGCATCAAGTTGTGCTTTTTCAATTGCTTGTGCACGTTCGTCTTTATCGATACCGTCACGTGTAAACACTTGAACGTCAATCACTGTACCTTTGGTACCTGATGGAACACGTAAAGATGAGTCTTTCACGTCAGCCGCTTTTTCACCAAAGATTGCACGAAGCAATTTTTCTTCTGGTGTCAATTGCGTTTCACCTTTCGGTGTTACTTTACCAACAAGAATGTCACCAGCAGTCACTTCAGCACCGATATAAACAATACCTGATTCATCAAGTTTAGACAGTGCTGCTTCGCCCACGTTCGGGATATCCGCAGTAATTTCTTCCGCACCCAATTTAGTATCACGTGCAACACATGATAATTCTTGGATATGAATCGACGTTAAACGGTCTTCTTGAAGAACACGTTCAGAAAGTAAGATTGAGTCTTCGTAGTTATAACCATTCCACGTCATAAATGCGACGCGCATGTTCTGACCTAGTGCAAGCTCACCGCCATCTGTTGATGGACCATCGGCCAACACATCACCGCGACCCACTTTATCACCCATGTTCACAAGAACTTTTTGGTTGATACAGGTATTTTGGTTTGAACGGGTATATTTGATCAGGTTATAAATATCTACACCTGCCTCACCCGCGATCATTTCGTCTTCATTAACACGAATAACCACACGAGATGCATCAACATACTCAATACGACCACCACGATCAGCAATTACACACACACCCGAATCATGCGCTACGTTTGCTTCCATCCCTGTACCAACAAGCGGCTTGTCAGCAATCAAGGTCGGCACAGCCTGACGTTGCATGTTTGAACCCATCAATGCACGGTTGGCATCATCGTGTTCAAGGAATGGAATCAGTGATGCTGCAACTGAAACGACCTGCTGAGCAGATACGTCCATATGCGTCACTTTTTCGGGTGGCATACGTACGAAATCACCTTGATGACGTACAGATACAACTTCTTCTGTTAAGTTACCATCTTTATCCATTGCAGAATCGGCCTGTGCAATGACAGTGCCTACTTCTTCAATCGCAGATAAGTATTCGATATCCATGGTCACTTGACCATCAATAACTTTACGATAAGGTGTTTCTAAGAAACCAAAATTATTACATTTTGCATAAACAGAAAGTGAGTTGATCAAACCAATGTTTGGTCCCTCAGGCGTTTCAATTGGACAAACACGACCGTAATGCGTTTGATGTACGTCACGTACTTCAAAACCTGCACGTTCACGTGTTAAACCACCAGGCCCAAGCGCTGATACACGACGTTTATGTGTGATTTCAGACAATGGATTATTTTGGTCCATGAACTGAGACAATTGGCTTGAACCAAAGAATTCTTTGATTGCCGCAGCAACAGGCTTCGCATTGATTAAATCTTGCGGAGACAAGTTATCTGTTTCAGCTTGGCTTAAACGCTCTTTCACTGCGCGTTCAACACGAACCAAACCAACACGGAATTGATTCTCTGTCATTTCACCAACAGAACGAACACGACGATTACCCAAGTGATCGATATCGTCGACTTCGCCTTTACCGTTACGGATTTCAACCAGTGTTTTAAGCACATCAGTAATGTCTGAATTTGAAAGAATCCCTTCAACTTCACGCGACTTCTGATCTGTACCCACTTCGTAAGGACGACCCAAACGACGGTTAAACTTCATACGACCGACTGGAGACAAGTCATAACGTTCAGAAGAGAAGAACAAGTTATTAAACAAGTTTTCTGCAGCTTCTTTGGTTGGTGGCTCGCCTGGGCGCATGACTTTATAGATTTCTACCAGTGCTTCTTCACGACCTGAAGTGGTATCCGCACGTAAAGAATCCGCAACGAAAGAACCACGATCGATGTCATTAGTGAATAGGATGTTAAATTGTTTAACACCACCCTCAGCCAACTTCACCATCACTTCATGACTAAGAACGGTATTTGCAGCAATCACATCACCATCATGTAACTTGATGTCTTGTGCAGTAATACGTTCATACAAGTACTCATCAGGAACAGCAAGCTTGGTTAAGCCAGATGCTTCCATTTGACGAACATGACGTGCATTAATACGTTTACCTTGTTCAACAATCACTTTGCCATCAGCATCAAGAATGTCAAATTGAGCCATTTCACCACGCAGGCGTTCAGGCACAAGGTCAATTTGATAACTACCCATGTCTAAGTAAACAGGTACTTTTTCATAGAACATGTCAAGGACTTGTTCATTGCTATAACCTAATGCACGAAGTACCACAGTCGCGAGTAATTTACGACGACGGTCAATACGAACAAAGACTAAATCTTTCGCATCAAATTCAAAATCTAACCATGAACCACGGTAAGGAATAATACGTGCAGAATAAAGAACTTTACCGCTTGAATGCGTTTTACCTTTATCGTGGTCAAAGAACACACCTGGTGAACGATGTAATTGAGAAACAATTACACGCTCAGTACCATTGATCACAAAGGTACCATTTTGGGTCATGAGTGGCATTTCACCCATGTACACTTCTTGCTCACGCACGTCTTTGATTGATTTTGTTTCGCGATCTTTAATGATCAAACGAATTTTTACGCGCATTGGTGCTGCATAAGTCGAACCACGTAAAATACATTCACGCACATCAAACTCAGGCTTACCAAGGCTATACTCAACAAATTCTAAAGCAGCATTGCCAGAATAACTTTCAATAGGAAAAACTGAACGAAATGCGGCTTGGAGACCGATATCTTCGCGGTTTTTTGGAGTTTTGCCGTCTTGTAAAAATGTTCTATACGAGTCAACTTGAATCGACAACAAGTACGGAGCATGCATGACGCTAGGCAATTTACCAAAATTCTTACGGATCCGTTTCTTTTCGGTATATGAGTATGCCATCTGGAGTCCTCGGAAAGTAAACTAAGCCCGCCTGCAGAACGGGACCTAGAAGGAATTACACAGGCCGATATGGCCACCACTGTTTACAAATGCTGCAATTTTTAGTGGTATGAAAACGCTTAGCAATATTTTCAAATATGAAAAAATATTGGTAAGCGTTTGATGTTTTTGATTTATTATAGTAATTGACGCTTTTTACATCAATCAAACAAAAATCGAGCCGATAATTGTAACGCAAAAAGGCTGATGACCCAAGAGCCATCAGCCAAATTTCGGGATCAATTTTCAAATCGATCCCTGGCTAAATTACTTAACAGTAACTGTAGCACCAGTAGTTTCAAGTTTTTTCTTAAGTTCTTCAGCTTCTTCTTTAGAAATGCCTTCTTTAAGAACTTGTGGAGCACCTTCAACTAGGTCTTTTGCTTCTTTAAGACCAAGACCAGTTACTTCACGAACTGCTTTAATTACAGCTACTTTGTTTGCGCCAAAAGAAGTCAATTCAACATTGAATTCAGTTTGCTCTTCAGCAGCAGCAGCAGCAGGACCAGCAGCTACAGCTACAGCAGCAGCAGATACGTTGAATTTCTCTTCAAAAGCAGAAATAAGTTCAACAAGTTCAAGAACAGTTTTTTCTGAAACTGCGTTTAGGATTTCTTCGTTTGTTAAAGCCATGAGAATAACTCCAAATGGGTATTGAATGGTGTGAAAGGGTGTTTAAGCTTAAGCAGCTTCTGACTCGTTTTTCTCTTGAAGCGCTGTAAGTAAGCGACCCAATTTCGAAATAGGAGCTTGAAGAACAGAGGCAAGCAAAGTAAGTGCTTTCTCTTGGTTCGGAAGATTTGCGATAACACTAACTTCTTCACCTTGATAAAGTTTGCCGTCAAATGCAGCAGCCTTTAATTCAAATGCTTTGTTAGTTTTAGCAAATTCTTCGAACAAGCGAGCAGCTGCGCCCATGTCGTCTTCAGAAGTTGAGAATGCTAAGATTGTTGGACCAACGAGGTTGTCATTCAAGATATTAAATTGCGTATCTTGAAGAGCGCGT
The DNA here is from genome assembly GCF_900095025.1 of Acinetobacter albensis. GTDB lineage: Bacteria > Pseudomonadota > Gammaproteobacteria > Pseudomonadales > Moraxellaceae > Acinetobacter > Acinetobacter albensis. Next base: position 210,961 of record NZ_FMBK01000004.1, read on the forward strand.
TTAGCCAAAGTATTACGTACAACACGTGTAGCAACACCTAGCTTACGAGCTTCAACACGAAGAGCAGTTAATTGCCCAACAGTTAAACCTTGATAGTCAGCAACAACGGCAGCGAACGCTGTAGAAGCAATTTCAGCCACTTCAGCAACGATCTGTTTTTTGCTTTCGATAAGAAGAGCCATTGTAAAACCTCCTAACGGTGATTTATGCACTCAAACAAGTGCACTCCCAATTCGCAAATCAAAAAATGACTTGCACGCGGAGGAGGAATAAATCACACCACCGCGTCTACTCGGACTGATTTTTTAAGAAGTGAGTTTCGAAAAACTCCCCTCGCCCGAGGTCTTTGACGCTGATAAATTTACATCTATCAATTCAAAGTTTGCCTAAGCTTACAAGCAAACCAAAGCTGGCTTCCTTGTATAAGTTTTAAAGTATGACTTTAAAACTTACTCAGGGCTTTAAAATTCTGTTCTAAGTAATAACTTAGTTAGAAACGCTAGATACATCAATAGTAAGACCAGGACCCATAGTTGAGCTCAAAGTGATCTTTTTGATGTAAATACCTTTTGAAGTTGCTGGCTTCAATCTTTTTAAATCAGCAACTAATGTTTCAAGGTTTTGACGAATAGCAGCAGCTTCAAAGCCAACTTGACCAATCGCAGCGTGGATAATACCGCCTTTGTCTACACGGTAACGTGCTTGACCAGCTTTTGCATTTTTAACTGCAGTTGCTACGTCAGGAGTAACCGTACCCACTTTAGGGTTTGGCATTAAGCCACGTGGACCAAGAATCGTACCCAACTTACCTACAACGCGCATTGCATCTGGAGCAGCAATTACAACATCAAAGTCAAGATTACCCGCTTGAATGCTTTCAGCAAGATCATCAAAACCAACAATGTCCGCGCCTTCAGCTTTAGCAGCTTCAGCAGCAGCGCCTTGAGCAAACACAGCTACACGTACAGTTTTACCAGTACCAGCAGGAAGCGTAGTCGCGCCACGAACAACTTGATCAGATTTACGCGGATCAACACCTAGATTTACTGAAACATCCAAAGATTCTTTGAATTTAACAGCAGGAAGGCTAGATAAAACTTGTACCGCTTCTTCCAAAGTATAAACTTTGTTTGCTTCAATAGCAGAAGCGATGGCTTTTTGACGTTTCGTTAATTTAGCCATGTCTTATAACTCCACTTCCAAGCCCATAGAACGCGCAGAACCAGCAATGGTACGTACACGTGCGTCTAAATCAGCACCAGTTAAATCTGGTTCTTTAGTAGTCGCAATTTCTTCTAACTGAGCACGAGTCAACTTACCAACTTTAGTTTTGTTTGGTACAGCTGAACCCTTCGTAATACCAGCAGCTTTCTTAAGAAGAATAGCAGCAGGTGGAGTTTTCATGATAAATGTGAACGATTTATCGTTATACACAGTAATCACAACTGGAATTGGAAGACCTACTTCAACTTTTTGTGTAGCAGCATTGAATTCTTTACAGAATGCCATGATGTTTACACCACGTTGACCTAATGCAGGACCAATCGGTGGAGATGGATTTGCTTTACCAGCTGGAACTTGCAGCTTGATATAGCCGTCAATCTTCTTAGCCATTTCAATTACCTCTGGGTACAAACGCCGTTAGGCTCCCCAATGCTATATTTGTAACGATACCATTACAACAACAATGCCCGATTTATAAAATCGGGCGTTTTACAACCAACTCAAATTAGTTCGCTTTTTCGACTTGGCGAAATTCGAGTTCAACCTGCGTTGGTCGGTTAAATACATTAATCGTCAACGTTAAACGTGACTTTTCGTACTGAACTTCCTCTACCACACCTTTAAAGTCGGTAAACGGACCATCAGTCACCAATAATTCTTCACCTGGTTCAAACATCGTCTTAGGACGAGGCGCTTCACCAGTGTTACGTACACGCGCAAGAATCGCATCTGCTTCTTTTTGCGTAATTGGTGCGGGCTTTTCAGCCGTACCACCAATAAACCCAAGCACTTTTGGACATTCTTTTACAATATGCCAAGTATCATCATTCATTTCCATTTCGACCAATACATAGCCTGGAAAGAATTTACGCTCTGATTTACGCTTTTTACCATCCTTCATTTCTACCACTTCTTCGGTAGGAACCAGGACTTCACCAAAGCTATCGGCTACAGCGCTACGCTGGATTCGATCATTAAGTGAACGCATCACTTGCTTTTCATAACCTGAATAGGCATGAAGGATGTACCAACGTTTCATAGCTCTCTTACCCGATAATAAACTTCATTAACCAGCCTAAAATGTAATCGAAACACCATAAAACAATGGACGCGATTACTACCACAGCAAGAACATGCCAAGATGTGGTCACGGTTTCCTGCTTGGTTGGCCAAGTCACACGACGTAACTCTATTCGTGCATCTTTCAATAAACGAACAAAGCCTTTGCCTTGATGGGTGGCGTATAATAAACCCAAAGCCACGATGATACAAGCCAAAATTACACCGATACGCACACCGACATTATTTGCAGGTGCCCAATATGCTGGCAAATACTGACCCACCATAGCTGCACCAACCAATAAAATCAATGCGATAACCCATAGAACTATATCTATAGGAGAACCAGCATGAACAACTTCGGCAGAATTATTTCTTTGTGGAATTGGCGCTTCGCTTAATGCGTCACGCGATTTATCATTCGACATTTTTGTACTCGTCGTAGGCTTCGCGACTTATTATATGACAATTTAACCAGCATCAAGTTTTTTTTTAAAAATTTGGCAGGCCAGAAGAGATTTAACCCGAACATTCGGCTTTGAAAACCAATGTCGTACCAGTGAACAACTGACCTAAGCAGGGTTGGATACCAAAGTATCCAACCCTGCTTTTAACTTATTTTATTATGCAGTTACTTTCGCAACAACACCAGCACCCACTGTACGACCACCTTCACGGATCGCAAAACGTAGACCTGGGTCCATTGCGATTGGGTGGATTAATT
>NZ_FMBK01000006.1 GCF_900095025.1 Acinetobacter albensis
AATTAATCCACCCAATCGCAATGGACCCAGGTCTACGTTTTGCGATCCGTGAAGGTGGTCGTACAGTGGGTGCTGGTGTTGTTGCGAAAGTAACTCTATAATCAGTATTGATTGTGTGAAAAAAGCGTCTCTTTGAGGCGCTTTTTTTATTGTCTTAAGAGTAGAGCTTAATCATTAAGTAAGTTATACAATTAAAAAATTTTAAGAGTGGAGGGGCTAAAATATTCAGTTTTCATTCAAATGATTTAATTTTGATACTTTTCATGAGTTCTTTTTAATTTTAAATAGTCGAAATAAAATACCCAAAAACACATGTTTAATCCAGAATAAAAAAACTTTATTTCTCCTTCATCACATTTCCAGTTGGTTTTATTTCTTATTTTCAAACCTAATAAAATGCCGAGGATGGATTTAGTATTGGCATCATCCTCCTAAATAAAAAGTTTAATTTTTAAATGATATTGTTAATCATTACTCATATAGATTAAAACAGGACTGTGAAAATCTTATTGTCTAACAATTTATTTAAAAGCTGTCCTTATCTGATACTTCTCTGACCTGATCTGCAATTATTCTCTTCATTTAAACTCGTATGATGAATCATACGTTGTTATAACAAGAAGATAAGGAGTAAAACGCATGAATGCAAAAGTGAATATTTCGAATCGGGCAGGTGCAAGTTTCCCTGTGCGTCGCATGGATTTTGAGTTTGGTGATGTTCCGCGTTATTGGGCCGCAAATGATGCTGGGCTAACGCATTTCATGACTACTCTTTCGGCATTGTTTCCTGAAGGAGAACAGTTTTTTGTCGACAGCACGCGAGCAGTTCGCAAACATCCAAAACTCAGCGATCCAGATTTGCAACGTGAAATCAGTGCTTTTATTGGACAAGAAGCCATGCATTCTAAAGAACATTTGGCATTTAATTCTTCTGCTCAATCCTATGGTTATGATATTAGAACCATGGAGCAACAAACGGGTAAAGTCATTAGAACTGGAACTAAAGTTCTTACAACACTGCTCAAGCCTTTTGGTGTGACTAAGGAAATGATTGATTTGACAGGAACCTGTGCTTTGGAGCATTTTACAGCAGTGATTGCCGCTGAATTACTACAGAATAAAGATGTACAGGCAATGTTTAATGACAGCACTATGCATCAGTTATGGATGTGGCATGCAGTTGAAGAAAATGAACATAAGGCAGTTGTTTTTGATGTGTATACCGCAATATATGGACATGGACTAAAAGCCTATACGATGCGTGCGATCGCGATGATTATTGCTATGGGGTTGATTTTTATGACTCAATCTTATTTTACTGCTCAATTAATGAAAATTGATGGCAAGCTTACATGGAAAGACAGTAAATATATGTTGAAATTCATGTATGCACGTAAAGGATTTATGACCCGTCAAATTCCTGAGCTGTTAGATTTTTTCAGACCAAATTTTCATCCAAATGATAGTGATACTGATCAATTACTGGCAGATTGGAAATTAAAATTAGGTTTGTAATATCAGTTTTTATTTGAAAGGGCAGATAAAATTGCCCTTTTGTCAGTCTATGATGTCTCTATGCTCTATAATAATAACGACTCAATTAAAAAATGTTTCCTTACATGATCCGTTCAATGCATAGCTCTGATCTTGCGGCAGTGACCGCAATTGAACAACTCGTTCAAAGCCATCCTTGGAATGAGCAACAATTTAAAGAGTCTATAGGGGCTTATCACAGTACTGTGATTGAACAGGAAGGGGATGTAGTGGGTTTTTGTATATTACAACCCGTTTTAGATGAGGCAAACTTATTGCTTATGGCTGTCCATCCGAATCAGCAAGGTAAGGGTTTGGGATTTAAATTGCTCGAAGCGTCACTCAACCAATTAAAAAATAATCCTCTCCAAGTCTTTTTAGAAGTTCGAGAAGGTAATCAGCCTGCGATTGCTTTATATGAAAAATCGGGTTTCCATCAAATTGATTTAAGGAAAAATTATTATCCAAAAGCCGATGGCTCTCGTGAGCATGCCATTATTATGGTGAAATCTTGCAGTGATGACTTTGCTGCATTATTTAAATAAAGAGTTGTGTTATTTAATAATTGGATTATTCCATCCAGAGGGTAAAGTACTCATTAAGGAATTTCCTAATTGTTGAATTTCTTCGCGATTTAATACGCGATTTAAACGTCGCCATTGCCCATCTATCAATAACTCCAAAGGTACATATTGGGATTTGTAGTTCATTTTGTGTGAATGTGGTACCCAATAGCCTAAATAGACATAAGGTAAACCTAATGCTCGCGCATGCTCAATTTGTTTGAGCACTGCAAATACGCCCAGAGAACGACGGCTTTGATCTGGGTCAAAGAAAGTATAAACCGCAGAAATACCATCATCGAGCGGGTCGCAACTGGAAACACAAATGAGTTTATCTTCTTGCCAAAATTCAAGAAAAAAACTGTCTGTACAGCTTTGCATTAAAAACTTTTCAAACTGATCGAGATTCGCTGGAAACATATCACCATCTGCATGGCGTTCATTAATATAGCGCTCATACAATGCATAATGTATTTCTTCAGAGGCATCTTGAGCACGGGTTATTTTTAGTGTGAGGTCTTGATTGCGTTTCCAGGCTTTTCTTTGTGTACTATTCATTTCAAAGTCATTCACTGGAATGCGGCAAGATAAACATTGACGGCATAGATGACATTCTGGACGATAGACAAAATCACCGCTACGTCTAAATCCGACACGAGATAGTTCAGATAAACTCACGACATCAATACGATGGGCAGGATCTAAAAAAACCATACGTGCTGATTTTTTTTCTAGATAGCTGCAACTATGAGGCGGTGTAATATAATACTGTAAATCATTTAACAGGGACTTTGGGTGATACGAGTTCATAACAAGTTCCCTCTATTATTGTCATTCAAGGAGTCGTGCTTTTTGCACTATTGTTTTACTTGAAAATACACCCTCTTGATATTTTTTCCAATCTATTGCAGGCTGTTTAACAACATCTTGTAACGAATTAAGATACGCTTGACGAGAAAGTGTACAAGCGCCTAAGCTTAAAAGGTGATCGTTGACCAATTGGCAGTCAATCCAAGGCAAATGATTTTCTTGACCAATGCGCATTAAAGTATAAAAAGCCATTTTCGAGACATCGGTTTGCGTACTAAACATAGATTCACCAAAACAACCTTGTCCAATCGTCACGCCATATAAACCGCCGACTATTTTGCCCTCATCCCAAACTTCAATACTATAGGCATAACCTGCATCAAATAATTGACAATAACCTTCAATAATTTCTTCAGAAATCCAAGTGTCTTCGGCATAGCTTCGCGGAAGTGAGCATGAGCGAATGACACGCTCAAAAGCATGGTTGACTGTAATTTTATAATCGAACTTTTTCATATTACGAATTAATGACTTGCTCGGATGATAAGCAGCAGGATCAATGATGCAACGTGGTTCAGGACTCCACCAGCAAATCGGCTCATCTTCAGAAAACCAAGGAAATAAGCCATGCGTATAGGCTTCAAAAAGTGTAGCAGGGGACAGGTCGGCACCAATACAAATGAGACCTTGTTCATCAGGATCTGCTTCAATGGGGTTGGGGAAAATAAATTCAGAGGGAGCTAAGGTATGCATTGAATTCAGCCTGAACGAAAAGATTGATATACATTAAATAGGATATGTAACTTCAGCATATAAAAAACCGCCCAAAGTGGACGGTTTTTTAGCAAATACACATTATTTCACTAATGCATCCAAATATTTTTCAGCATCAAGTGCGGCCATACAGCCTGAACCTGCTGAAGTAATCGCTTGGCGATAAACACTATCAGCAATATCGCCTGCGGCAAATACGCCTGCAACAGAAGCTGCGGTTGCATTACCTGAGGTACCACTTTGTACTTGAATATACCCATCACGCAAATTCAATTGCCCTTCAAACATACTGCTATTGGGTTTATGACCAATCGCAACAAATAAGCCTGTCACTTCTACATCTTGTTGAACGTTATCTTGAGTCGACTGCAAACGTACCGCAGTTACACCAGACTTGCTATCACCGAGCACTTCTTCAACTTGGTGGTTCCAAATAATGCTGATTTTGCCTTCTTTTTCTTTCTCGAACAGATGATCTTGAAGAATTTTTTCAGAGCGCAATGAATCACGGCGGTGAACTAAAGTGACATGAGAAGCAATATTCGATAAATAAAGCGCCTCTTCAACTGCAGTGTTCCCACCACCGACTACCATGACTTTTTGATTTTTATAGAAAAAACCATCACAGGTAGCACATGCACTTACACCTTGTCCCATATATTTAGTTTCAGACTCAAGACCTAAATACTGTGCCGTTGCACCTGTAGCAATAATCAGAGCATCACAGGTAAATTCATCCATGTCACCTTTTAGAACGAAAGGGCGTACGTTTAAATCAACTTCATTAATATGATCGTAAATAATTTCAGTGCCAAAACGTTCAGCATGCGCTTGCATACGTTCCATAAGTGCAGGCCCTGTTAAACCTTCTGGATCACCTGGCCAGTTGTCAACATCAGTGGTGGTGGTCAATTGTCCACCGAGCTGCAAGCCCGCAATCAGTGTTGGCTTCAAGTTGGCACGCGCAGCGTATACTGCTGCGCTATAACCGGCAGGCCCTGAACCAAGAATAATTAAACGTGAGTGACGAGCGCTCATTCGCGGCATCCTTTTTTTATTTAGAAATTTGTGGAATTATACGTGAAACTCTATACAAGTTGTGTGAGTTCAGCGTCGATAATATTGATCAATGAAATCGATTTAAGCTATATAGGATAAGAAGATTGCGCTAGATTATTGGTTTTAAAAATAAGTAAGCAGTGAGCTCTACATAATATTGCATCTTTTTCCTTGGAACAGGTGCATAATATCGAGTCTAATTGTGGAACTATTTTGCTTTAGTTTCTTGCAAAAACATAAATGAAAAATTGGTTACAGGACAGTATATGACTGCGGTGTCGAGTGTTTATGCACAGCGCTTAATAATGACATTATTTTTAGTCTCATTTGGAATTTATTTATTCCTTGCAACAGTGACATACACGCCTTTTGATCCAGGCTGGATGCATATTTCCAGTGATACTCAACAGGTGTCAAATGCCAGTGGTGTAGCAGGCGCATGGATAGCAGATTTACTTTTCGGCTTTTTAGGCTGGGCAAGTTTACTTATTCCGGTTTTTTTATTTGTTGAAGCCATTCAAGTTTGGTGGCCTTATAGTTTTTTAAATAAACCCTTTCGTTATTCTGCACAGTTCTTTATTTTATTGGCCAGTGCGAGTTTATTATATTTATATTGGCAAGTGCCTGCCGATACTTTAGACAATTCATCGGGGGGGATTATTGGTTATGAATTGGGAGAAAGCCTGTCTCAAATTTTAACCATTTATGGCGCTACCATTTTTCTGGTGATCTTTTGGTTTGTGTTATTTACACTCGCCTTTGGGGTGAAGTGGAATAGAACATGGGCCACGCTTAAAGCGACACCAGCATATCTACAAGATCTATTTTATAAAAATGTTCCTGAAACGGAATCTGCTTTTGATCGTACTACGCCTGAAATTAAAAAGCCTTTAAATACTACTGAACAAAAAACGATAGTAAAAAATTTAAAGGCTGTGCCAGAATCTGTCAATGCGCAACCATCTTTAGTGAGCGCACACGACCATGTTGCAGAGCGTTTGTTTAATGATATGGTTGAAAAAGAACATGATGCACAGCAACAGTTGATTGATGAAGAAGATGAAGCTGAGTTTGAACAGGTTTTAGAAAAAGCCCATCGTTTAGAAGTAAATACCCAACGTGTTGTGGCGACAGGTGAAGTTTGGCGTGCATTAAATTCAGATACGAACCAAACCCACAGACAAGATATAGACGCTTTATTAAAAGCAGCAGAAGAATCGGATACGCATACACCGAATCAACATTTTAATACGGTTATTCAGGATCAAACACAAACAAACGCCGCTCCTAGCTCTAAACAAAATTTAGATTGGGATGATGATGAGATTTTTGATGAATTATTGGCGGCTGTACCGAATGGCAAAACAGCAACAGATGTTCATACACCATTTAATCCGATAGACCGAGAATCTAGATCCACTCTAGCCGAAGAAAAAATTGCGGCAAGCTCTATTGTTGCTGCTGCACCTTTATTAAAAACGACACCGAAGAATCTAGCACAGGATACTCAGTTTGATGAATTGGATGATTTGCTGATAGAAGACTTGTTGGTCGATGAGGCTAAACCCTCAGCACAGCCTGCGCGTAATGTCAGTAGTTATGCCCAATCTTCTGCATTCGTCCGAGCAGAGATCAATACTCAACCGCAGCAATCGATAATTTCTGAAGATGAAAAAGCCTTAATTTCATCAAATAAAGATGTGTTTCGTGAAGTATGGCAGGAAACAGCTGGTAAACCTTCAGTGGATGAACTGGCTGAAGATGATTTTGATTTAGATGCACCATTGACAGATGCAATGGGCCGTCCGATGTCGCTTTCGATGCAAGTGGCACAAAAACGCCGTGATTTACCAACTCTGCCTGGTTTAGAGTTGTTGGATAAAGTTGATCCTAATAAGAAAGTGAATTTTACTGCGGAACAGTTAGCGCGTTTGTCAGAGCTTTTAGAAATTAAATTACAAGAATTTAATGTCAAAGCCAAAGTTGTAGAAGCACAACCTGGTCCAGTCGTGACACGTTTTGAACTTGATTTGGCACCAGGTGTGAAAGCTTCAAAAGTCACCAATATTTCGCGTGATTTAGCACGCTCAATGTCAATGGCATCTGTACGCGTAGTGGAGGTCATTCCAGGAAAACCATATATCGGAATTGAAGTACCGAACAGTGCGCGTGAAATGGTACGTCTGATTGAGTTATTAACTATTCCTGCATTTACTGACCCCAATAGCATTCTTTCAATGGCGATGGGTAAAGATATTTCGGGTAATCCTGTGATTGCTGACCTAGGTAAAGCACCGCATATGCTGGTTGCAGGTACAACAGGTTCAGGTAAATCGGTGGCAGTGAACTCGATGATTTTATCGATGCTATTGAAATATACGCCAGATCAATTGCGTTTAATTTTAATCGACCCGAAACAGTTGGAACTTGCCAACTATAATGATATTCCTCATTTATTGACGCCTGTGGTCACAGACATGAAAGATGCGGTTAATGCTCTGAATTGGTGTGTGAATGAAATGGAGCGTCGTTATAAGCTGATGTCTTATTTGAAGATTCGTAAACTCAGTGACTATAACCGCAAGGTCGAGGAAGCGATTGCCAATGGCGAGGATTTAATCGATCCAACATGGAAAGCCAGTGATTCTGTTGTAGGTGAGCGTGCACCACGTCTCACGCCATTACCATCCATCGTGATTGTGGCTGATGAATTTGCTGACATGATTATGCAGGTGGGTAAAAAAGCAGAAGAAATGATTACTCGTTTGGCGCAAAAATCTCGTGCTGCGGGAATTCACTTATTACTTGCGACTCAGCGTCCATCCGTCGATGTGATTACTGGTTTGATTAAAGCCAATATTCCAACGCGTGTCGCTTTACGGGTAAACAGTAAAATTGATTCACGTACCATTTTGGATGCAGGTGGAGCAGAAGACTTACTCGGACATGGTGATATGCTGTTCCTAGGACCAGGTAAAATTGAACCAGAACGTGTCCACGGTGCTTTTATTTCCGATGATGAAGTGAATAATATATGTGATGCATGGCGTGAACGTGCGGCTCCAAATTATGTCGATGAAATTTTGACGCCTTATGATGAGGAGCCAAGTTCGCGTGGGTTTGAAGATGGCGATGGTGGTTCAGATCGTGATGCTTTATATGACCAATGTGTCTCCTTTGTTTTAGAAACACGTAAAGCATCCACGTCTTCGTTACAACGTAAATTCAGTCTAGGTTATAACCGTGCTGCACGGATTATCGATCAGATGGAAGAAAGTGGTATCGTAAGTGCAATGGGCGCGAATGGTAAACGAGAAATTTTAGTTTAAAGTTTATGGTGATATTTAAGACCTGCATCTGCAGGTCTTTTTTTGAATCAGCAAAATATACTATAAAAATTAAATGAATAGTGATGGAGATACATGTTACATCATTGAGTATATAATTCAGATTAAAAAATGGAGAGACGCAGAAATCATGAATGTTGTTGTGGCGTTATTTCCATTGATTATTTTAATTATGATGGGTTATGGATTTAAACGAATTGAATTTTTAACAGACGAATTTTGGCGTGGAGCTGAAAAACTCAATTATATGATTCTATTTCCCATTTTACTGTTTAACAGTTTGGCGTATATCAAATTTGAAGTGGCAGCACTGACGAAGGTGTTATTGGCACTTTTGATTATTATTGTGCTGAGCAGCTTAATGTTATGGGTAATGAAGGTCATTTTTAATATTCCTGTTGCACGTTTTGGGGTGTATGTGCAAAGTCAAATTCGTTTCAACACTTATATTGGCTTATCCATTACTTCTTTACTGTTTGGCACACAAGGCATGCAAATCTTTGCCATGATAATTGCCTTCGCAATTCCGTTGGTTAATGTCATATCTATTTTATCTTTTACCCAAGCTCAGCAGTTAAAACCGCAACAGATCTTTATCTCTATCATCAAAAATCCTTTAATTGGGGGCTGTATCGTCGGCATTATTTTTAATCTAATGCAAGGATCATTATTTTCAGGTGTAGAGCAAGTATTGAAATTTTTGGCCAGTATGAGTTTGCCATTAGGTCTTATTTCTGTGGGTGCGGCTTTGCAGTTTGCTCAACTGAAACAGGATTATGCACGTCTACTCATGAATACTTTAGGCCGCTTAATCGTCATGCCGAGTGTGGCTTATTTGATTTGTTCTTTGTTGGGGCTCAGTCACTTTGAAACAATGATTTTGGTGGTATTCTTTTCATTACCGACTGCATCGGCAGCGTATATTTTAACTCGATACTTAAAAGGTGACAGTCAATTGATGGCAAGCGTAATTAGCTTACAAACCTTAGGTTTTGCATTTACCTTTCCAATCCTAATATTCTTAATATCTTGATGTAAAAATTTTAAAGTATGCATAAAAAACCGATTTATTTTTAAAATAGATCGGTTTTTTAACAATTATATATTAGGCAAATTTTGCAAGAACGTCTAAAAATTCGTCTTTTTGGCGAGGATAAGTCGCAATAACATCGTGAATACGCTGACCTTCAAGGTTGGTAGCATTAATATTACGCCCATCCGCTGCGAATTGAGTCAATAAGCGTTCGTAATCATTTGGACGCATGTGTTTAAATGCATGATAAAGCACATGAAAATCGGCATTCACACCTTCAGGAGGAAGCTGAGTTAAATAGGCAAATACACGCTCATCTGACCATTCTTCATTGAATGTGGCTGGCTGAGATAATGCCATGACAATCTCCTCAATTTGTTGAATAAAATAAATAAAAGGCAAAATATGAGACTAGATCAGCAAAGCATTGCTTTGCCTAGTCGTAAGGCTTGAAGCAATACTTTAATTGGACTGAATAAGATGAAACACCTCTTCAGCTATCCGCATATTTTGCCTTGATTCAATTTGCTTGACTAATCAATAATCAGATTATCGCTCTTCAGGCAAATTGATATTCATTTCCAACATTTCGATATTCGCTTCAGAACGAACAGACATTTGAATATGTTGTTCATCTACACCGCGGACATAACGGTTGACCACTTGCATGATTTCTTTTTTCATCTGGTCAATTTTGTCTTGGCTTAAACGCTTACCTAAACCTTGCTCAGAGGCAACAATCACTTTTAAACGGTCTTTAGCAGTTTGTGCGCTTGAAGGTTTATCCTCGTTGTTGAATAATTTACTCCAGAATCCTGCCATGTCTTACGCTCCAAATAGTCGTGCTAACCAACCCTTAGGTTTTACAGTAATATGACGGTAAGGACGTTCATCACCTAGAAAACGCGCCACTAAATCATCATAAGCCTGACCGGCTTCTGTTTCTTGAAAAAGAATAACAGGTTTGCCTTCGTTAGATGCTTGTAGCACAATCTCACATTCAGGAATAACGCCAAGCGTTGGTACGCGTAAAATATCTTTAGAAATATCGTCAATGGTTAACATTTCTTGTTTATCAGCACGTTCAGGGTTGAAACGTGTAATACAGAGATGTTTACGGATACGACCTTCGTTTTGTTCAACTTTTTTAGTCTTGCTGTCCAACATACCAATAATACGGTCAGAGTCACGGACTGAAGAAATTTCAGGGTTGGTCACAATGATCGCTTCATCGGCATGATACATGGCAAGAATAGCGCCGCGTTCAATTCCCGCAGGAGAGTCGCAAATAATATAATCAAACTCTTGAGAAAGTTCATCCATCACACGTGCAACACCTTCATCGGTTAGGGCGTCTTTATCACGGGTTTGTGATGCAGGTAAAATGTATAAATTTTCGATATCTTTATCGCGAATCAGTGCTTGTTGAAGTCGAGCTTCATTATTTAACACATTTACAAAATCATAAACTACTCGACGTTCACAACCCATAATCAAATCAAGGTTACGTAAACCTACGTCAAAATCAATCACAACAGTTTTGTGACCGCGAAGGGCTAAACCTGTTGCAAAAGATGCACTTGTTGTAGTTTTACCCACGCCACCTTTGCCTGATGTTACGACAACAATTTTCGCCACCGAATCCACTCCTGTTATGGTTCAAATCCCCTTTATACTATGGGGCTTTAGCTGTTTATTTATACATTAAAATTCGAGAACTTCAAATACAAGCTCTTGCTGGTCATTGAGGTAAATATGCACAGATTTTTTTAAGACATGTTGAGGAATGTCATCTGCGACACAATAAGTACCTGCAATAGAGACCAATTCTGCTTCAAGGGAATGGCAAAATATACGTGCCACACCGTTCCCGCCTGCGCCGGCAATGACTCTACCACGGGCGCTACCATAAATATGTATATTTCCTGAAGCAATCACTTCAGCACCGCTGTTAAAGCCTGCGTTCAGAATAATATCGCCATGATCCTGAACCAAGCATTGGCCTGTACGTAAGATTTCATTGTGATAAGAAGTCACATGATTGACGATTTGTTCCGATGAACTACTGTCATTTTCTTCTAATGTCGGTAACTTCGATTTAAGTGATTCAGGTTTAACTGCAACCACTTGTTCGGTCGTGGCTTTAATGCGCTGTAAAGATTGATTGGCTGCGGGTAAAACAGGGAATTGAATGGCAATTGCCTGATCGCTCAGTAAGCCATCAATGACGCCCATGGGTTGCAAATCTAAACTAATCAATAATTGGATCAGTGCAATCAATTCCTGTTCGACAGTACTGTCAATCACCACTAAAGTGCCATGAGAAGCTGTATCTTGAAGCATTTGAGTCAATTGCTGGCGGATTGCGTGATGATCATTGGTGTCAAAAGTTAATCTCGTAAAATTAACCATTCTGCCTGTAATCCGTATATCAGCCATAATTATTCCTTAAGTCTTTTGACTCATTCATTTTATGTTCAAGTAGTGGGTAGTGGGGTAATTAGAGCAAATCCTAGAGCAAATTCAATATTTTCTCTAGCAACGTTTGAAATATTTTTATTTTATGCTCATTCTTTCACTTGATTCTGTTGTTGCATCTGAATCAGCCATTGTTTGACCTGTACTTGCTTACGAATCGCAGCCAAACTTTCAAACACTGCAGACTCGACCAGTTTTTCCAAGTGAGGATTATCTTCAAGTTCCAGTGTGCTGATTTTATGGGCAATATGTTGATAAATATTTTGTCCACCATTCAGATTGTTTTTGTTTTGAGGGGTATTGGGTGTAAAAGGATCAATTAAACCTTGTGTAATATTTTCCCCAAGGCGCTGTCCAATACTTTGGATTTGTTGTTCTATACGACTACCAACCAAAGGAATAAGCCTCAGTAACTGGGTAAGCTCTGGTGTGTCCTCAATCGCTTGATTCACAATACTACCGACATTTTGGGCAATCAAATGACGTTGTGCTTGTAATTCTGTACTTAAGGTATCTTGTAGAATATCGGCAAGAGCAGTTGCAAATAAGGTGCGATGATGTTCGACTAAATCATGAATAATAATTTTATGACTTGAGCTGGTTTCTAGTTCATTTTTTATGCCGTCTAATACATTAATGACAATTCGGTCGGATAACTCTTCCATGACCACACTGTAATAAAATTGTCCTTTCCTTTGTAAGGAGGTGGGTACAACTTTATAGCCCATTTCATGTAAACGGTAGGCAATGATACCCGCACGAAATAAACGTAAAAAACGTAAATGTGGGATAATGGCCAGAACTTCATACCAGTGAATAAAGGGGAAAAAAAACCAGCGCTGATGATGGCGTTGTACAATCGCAATGCCCCAGCGAATGATTAATTCTGCAATCAGAAAAATAATAAACCAAGCTTCTGTAGTCACTACCCAAGGATGCAAATGAGTACGGTAAAAATTCAGTACATCCAGCAACTGAATGCTCTGAAAAAACCAAGCACCTATATTGCTCATCAGGAACAAATTTGCACCCAAGCAAAATAAGTTGAAAGTAATAATAAACACCATAAAGATGTCATAAATCAGGAAGAGTTTGAAAGACAAACTCTGTGGATCTAGATGGTGATATTTAGATTTTGTTTTCATCGTGTTCTGCATCATGGGTTAAAGCGTCACCAATTTAGACTTGAGTGGCTCGATATTGCTGTTTCATATGTTCAATTAATTGGTCTTTTTCGACCCACAATTCATGTACCCAATGCTGAAAGCGTTCCCGATATTCAGCATCCTCTTCATAATTGCTGCCCAATACCCAACTTGGAATTTCAATTTTACGCAGATTAACCGCGATACGATTGACATCTCCTAACCAAAAATCACCATAACCTGGCGCACCGTCAGGATAAACAATGGTCATATCCACCAAAGCATCAATTTTGTCACCTAAAATATTCAAAGCCAAAGCTAAACCGCCTGCTTTGGGTTTAAGTAAATGTTGATAAGGTGAGTGTTGCTCCGCATGTTTTTCTGGAGTAAAACGCGTTCCTTCTAAATAGTTAAGCAAAGTAAAAGGTTGGCTGAGTAACTGTTCACAAGCTTTACGTGATTCTTCCATATCACGAGTTTTTAATTCTGGATTTTTATCAATCTGTTCCTTGCTATGGCGCTTCATCATAGGGAAACCCAAAATTTTAAAAGCTTGTCCCACAAATGGAATAAAAATAAGTTCCCACTTGGTAAAGAAACGGGTCAGTGGCATTCGAGTTAAGCCAAAATATTGATTGACGGTGGTGTCGACCCAACTTTGGTGATTACAGGTCATCAAATAACGGCCTTGCATACTTAAGTCTAAATCATCATCAATGCTGATTTGCCATTCCAAATGCGGTAATACATGGTCAATCAGCCAGTTATTTACTCCTAACCAACTATTGGTAATATGAATATTGGTTTCATCGACTTTAGTTGATTGTTTAAAAAGCTTCGTCAATCCTAGGGCAAGCACAGGCGGGCCATGGAAAAAAGTACTTCCCGTAATGACAGAGCCTACAGTCAGACCACGTGTTATTTTTTTTAATATGGGTTGCTTCTTGGTTTGCGATGACATATAAAAACTGTCCTAAGATGAAGTCGTGTAAATTTTTCAGTAGTTAATATAATTGTAGAACTCAAAATAAAAAAGCCTATTCATTCAACTGTGAAGTAATTGTGACGAAGTGAGTGCACAACACATCAAAAAATATGTCTAAATGTAACAAGACGTTTTTTTATTTACAAAAAATCAATGGTATGCCAGTTTTTTTTAATCCATCATCTCGCTATACAACAAAACACAAAGAAGGAGGCATGCGATGCGTGCATTAGTAATTTCAACTGTAGTTGGGGCTTTGGCACTTTCAGGCTGTCAAAATATGGAATATGACAAAGCAGCAATCGGTACTGGCTTGGGTGCCTTACTGGGTGCAGGTCTTGCATACTCTAATGCAGACAAAGATAAAATGGGTCAAGCTGCCGCAATTGGTGCAGTTGTAGGCGGTGGTGCAGGTTTGCTTCTTGATAAGAAAGAAAAACGTCTTCGTCAAGAATTGGCAGGTACAGGCGTAGATGTTGGTCGTAACCAAGATGGTTCGATTAATCTAGTGATGCCAAGTGTTACATTTGCAACCAATTCATCAACGATTCAATCTCAGTTCCAATCTGCATTGAATGATGTTGCTAAAGTACTTCGTGAAGATGGTACTTCAAGCAAATTGGCTTTAGTAATTCATGGTCACACTGACAATACTGGTAGTGATTCAATCAACAATCCATTGTCTCAAAACCGTGCTAACTCTGTGAAAAACTATTTAGCTTCACAAGGTATTTCAAGTTCACGTATGACAGCGAAAGGTTATGGTTCGTCTTCTCCAATTGCTGACAATTCAACAGCTGCGGGTCGTGAACAAAACCGTCGTGTAGAAATTTCAGTTTACGAAACTAAATAAACTGAGTTGAGTAATCAAAGAGGCCACCTTCGGGTGGTTTTTTTATGAATGTCAAATTCGTATTTTAGGTTATGCAAGATTGGCTCAGATGACTATAATCGAGCTCGAATCTAAACAAGGAAATACTATGTCGTCGGCAAGTCAACTCAATGACAAGCAACTTGAAGCCATGAAATACACTCAAGGACCCTTGTTAGTACTTGCAGGGGCAGGTTCAGGTAAAACTTCGGTGATTACCCGTAAAGTAGCGCACTTGGTTCAGAATTGCGGGATTCCTGCACATCGTATCACTGCTATGACGTTTACCAATAAAGCGGCACGTGAAATGAAAGAGCGTGTCGGAAAATTGTTGTCTCGTGAAGAAGCTAAAGGTCTTTCAGTTTCAACTTTTCATACTTTTGGTTTAAATCTACTTCGATTAGAACTTAAACATACGCCTTTAAAAAATAACTTTTCAATCTTAGATGCCGATGACTGTAAGCGTATTCTTATGGATTTGATGCACCGAGATAATTTATCAGGTGCAGAAAGTAAAGAATTGATTGCGAAAGCCATGAGAATGATTTCGGATTGGAAAAATGATTTGATTCCGCCCGAACAAGCGCATACCACCTGTGAAACAGCGGAAGATGTTCAATTTGCGCATTTGTATCAATTGTATGAGCGTAATTTACGTGCCTACAATGCGGTGGATTTTGACGACTTGATTGTGATGCCAACGCGCCTCTTACAAGAAAATGCTGAAGTACGCGATAAATGGCAAAATCGAGTTCGTTATTTATTGGTGGATGAATATCAAGACACGAATACTGCACAATATATTTTAGTCAAGCTCTTGGTTGGGGTGATGGGACAATTCACTGCCGTTGGTGATGATGACCAATCTATTTATGCATGGCGTGGTGCAAAGCCTGAAAACATGGCTTTGCTGAAAGAAGATTTTCCTAATTTAAAGGTCATTAAGCTTGAGCAAAATTATCGTTCAACCAGCCGTATCTTAAAAGCAGCAAATACAGTCATCGGTAACAATCCGCACATTTTTGAGAAAAAACTGTGGTCAGATAAAGGCCATGGCGACATTATTCGAATTATTACTTGTCGCAATGATGATGATGAAGCTGAACGCGTGGTTAAAGATGTCATCACACATAAATTGATGAATGGTAAAAGCTGGAAAGACTATGCAATTTTGTATCGGGGAAATTTCCAAGCCCGTGTTTTAGAAACGCAACTGCGTCAAATGCAAATCCCATATAAATTATCGGGTGGGCAGTCATTTTTTGGTCGTGCTGAAATTAAAGATGTGATGAGCTATTTACGTATCATCATTAATCCAGAAGATGACAGCGCTTTTTTACGTATTATTAATACCCCGAAACGAGCGATTGGCCCAGTTACATTAGAAAAATTGGGTTTATTTGCTCAAGAAAACCATTTGTCTTTGCTGACAGCGGCGAATGATCAGCGGTTGACTATGGTGATTCCTAGAAAAGCCACCACGCAATTGGCAGAATTTGCCGATTTTATCGGGAACTTTACCCGTAACTTACTAGAAGATGATGAGCCAGTACCCATTATTCGCCAAATGATGCTTGAAGCAGGCTACATCGATTATGTGAAAGAACAGGCAGCCACGCCAGCGCAAGAAAAAACCAAACTAGATAATATTGAAGTGCTTTATAGCAGTATTCAAAGTTTGATTAATCGTGCAGAAGATGTAGATGAAAAAAATATTGAAAGTGTGATTCGTAAAATGGTCTTGCTGGATATGTTAGAGCAGCAGCAGGAAGA
The DNA here is from genome assembly GCF_900095025.1 of Acinetobacter albensis. Lineage (GTDB taxonomy): Bacteria > Pseudomonadota > Gammaproteobacteria > Pseudomonadales > Moraxellaceae > Acinetobacter > Acinetobacter albensis. Next base: position 16,372 of record NZ_FMBK01000006.1, read on the forward strand.
GGAAGATACGGATAAGGTTAATCTTTTAACGCTTCATGCTGCAAAAGGGCTTGAATTTCCTTATGTATATATGATTGGTCTAGAAGAAGAATTATTGCCACATAAAAACTCGATTGCGGCAGAAACCATTGAGGAAGAACGCCGTTTAATGTACGTAGGCATTACCCGTGCGCGACAAGGTTTAACACTGACTTTGGCTGAACAACGTAAAAATGGTGGTCAAATGAAACAAATGACGCCAAGCCGTTTTTTAGATGAATTACCTCAAGATGATTTGGACTGGTTGGGCCGTAAGAAAAAGTTAGCGGGCAATATTGATCCAAAATTACAAGCTCAGCATTATCTTGAAAATTTACGTGCGCTGATTAAGCGATAATTTACTCTTTAAACCATGCTATTAGGAAAGAACAGATGAAAGTTCAAGTAAAAGTACTCGATAAACGTTTAGGCAATGAATGGCCAATGCCGAGCTATGCGACTTCGGGGTCAGCAGGTTTAGATTTGCGAGCTTGTGTGGATGAAACAACGTTGATTGAACCGGGTCAAACGATCTTGGTGAAAACGGGATTGGCAATTTATATTGAAGACACTCAGTTTGCAGGATTAATTTTGCCACGTTCTGGTTTAGGGCATAAACACGGGATTGTTTTAGGCAATTTGGTGGGGTTGATTGATTCAGATTACCAAGGTGAATTAATGGTATCGGTTTGGAACCGTAGTCAAACTGCATTTACTTTAGAGCCTGGGGAACGTTTAGCACAATATGTTCTTGTTCCTGTGGTACATGCTGAGTTTGAACAAGTGGAAGAGTTTGTTGCAACTGAACGTGGTGCAGGCGGATTCGGGCATACAGGTCAAGGTTAAAATAAAAAATTAAGCAAATTTAACCTGATTCATTCATTTTGATTAATCAGGTTAAATTTTAATTCGATGTCTAATGTGATTGAAAAAATAAATTTTTAAATAAAAATTTGATTCTTAATTCCTTTTAATGATTATCTTGTTATTTATATTGATTTTGTGTTTTTATGTAAATAATTGTTTTTGAAATAAAAATTTACGATAAAAATATTTTTTTAAATTTGATAAAATAATTAGATTTCAATTGAATAGCTATTCTTCAATATTGATTTTGTAAAACTTTATTCACATTGATTAAAAACAGCGAATCCTTTTAAAATATCAGCCTTGTCACAAAAGATGATTTATATAATGTGAATTATAAAAGACTCAGCATTTTATAAATATTTTGATGGGCTATTGTTTACTAGAAGAAGCTAGCATGAATTTTCAGAATAAGAACTTCCCATTACAAATTTTTCGGGCTTATGATATTCGTGGAAAAATATCTTTTTTAACCCCTGAGCTTGTAAAAGCCATTGCCTATGGATTGGTTACCCAATATCAGAAGGCAGGACAAGTGCAAATTGCAATTGGCTATGATGCACGATTAACCAGTCCACAATATGCAGAAATTATCAAAAAAGTCTGCGATGATCATGGAATAAAAGCCACTTTAATTGGCTGCTGTTCAACCCCTTTACTGTATTTTATTGCGCGTCAGTTTGGCGGAAATGGGATTATGCTGACTGCCAGTCATAATCCAAAAACAGATAATGGAATCAAATGGATTCTTCAAAGCGAACCACCTTCTCCTGAGATGATTCAAGAAGTGGCTGCCACTGCCAATACTGTATTTGAACCTACAGAGAAAATTATTGTTTTGCCCATTGAACATCAAGTTGTGGTCAAATACTGTCTTGAGTATCAACAAGCACTGTTACAAGATATCCAGCTCAAACGTTCTTTTAATGTGGTTCTTGATGGTTTAAATGGTTCAGCCGGACGTTGTGCTGCCTTGGTTTTTGATAAATTGGACTGTGAGTTAACCACTTTGCGTTGTGAAGCAAATGGTGAATTTCCAGATCATGCACCGGATCCATCACAAGAAAAACATCTCCTTCTTTTAAAGAAAACAGTTTTGGAGCAGCAAGCTGACATTGGCATTGCGCTTGATGGTGATGGTGATCGAGTTGTTCTGATTGATGAAAAGGGCACTATTATTTCGGCAGATCGTTTACTCTCGTTATTTTCTGAAATGTGTTTAAAAACACATCCGGCGCATGAAGTGGTCTTTGATGTAAAATGTTCGACCATGGTTGGCAACACCGTACGTCATTTAGGTGGGCAGCCGAAAATGATTCGTACTGGAAGCTCTTTTTTACGTCGTTATATGTCGCACTCTAAAGGAAAAGCTGTTTTTGGTGGAGAGTACGCAGGTCATTACGTTTTTAATGATGGCCGTGGTTTTGGTTATGACGATGGTTTATACGCGGCTTTACGAGTACTTGAGTATTTAAGTGAGCATCCTAATTTAACGCTATCAGAAGCACTTCTCGCTTATCCAGAGCGTTGTTGTACCGAAGATACTTATATCAGTACTTATAGTGAAGAACCAGATGCCGTGCTACATGATGTAGAAATTAAAAGTCATGATTTTGGTGCTAAATTAAGTAAAATTGATGGTATACGACTTGATTTTAAAGATGGATTTGGCATTATTCGAGCATCAAATACGGGTGAGTATTTTACGGTACGCTTTGATGCGGACAATCCTGTAAGATTAAACGATATTCGAGATACATTTTTTTCCATGTTAAATGAGCGATATCCTAAAATTGCTCAAGATATTTTAAATGCTCAATAAGGAGAGGTGAATGCCACAGCAACATACTGGCATCGACAAAGCACAAATTTTGACAGAAGCTTTGCCGTATATTCAACGTTTTGCGGGTAAGACGCTAGTAGTGAAATATGGTGGCAACGCAATGACCGATCCAGAGCTTGAAAGCTCTTTTGCACGTGACATTGTTTTACTAAAAACCGTTGGTCTCAATCCAATTGTAGTCCACGGTGGCGGCCCTCAAGTAGACTCTTTTTTAAAACAACTTGGCCGTGAATCTGAGCGTATAGATGGGATGCGGGTGACTGATCCAGCGACCATGGAAGTGGTTGAAATGGTGCTGGGCGGAAGTGTAAATAAGTCTATTGTCAATCTTATCAACAAGCATGGTGGACGTGCGATTGGTTTGACAGGTAAAGACGGAAATTTAATTCGTGCTCAGAAATTGATGATGGAAAAAACAGCTGAAGATGGCACAGTTCAAAAAATTGATTTGGGTTTGGTCGGCGAAGTTGTAGGCGTCAAAATTGATGTTTTAGAAATGTTTACTGGAAGTGATTTTATTCCTGTCATTGCTCCACTTGGCGTGGATGAGGACGGCAATACCTATAATATTAACGCTGACCTTGTAGCTGGTAAAGTTGCAGAAGCCTTGGGTGCAGAAAAACTAATTCTGTTGACCAATATTTCAGGGGTATTAGATGAAAATAAAAACTTACTTACAGGTTTAAGCACCAAGGATGTCGATCGTCTGATTGAAACGGGCATCATTTACGGTGGCATGATTCCTAAAGTGGGTTGTGCATTAGATGCTGTAAAAGGGGGGGTTGTGAGTGCACATATTGTCGATGGGCGCGTTCCGCATGCGACATTATTGGAAATTTTTACCGATCATGGCGTGGGTACTTTAATTACCAACTACACAGCATAATAAACAATACCTCAGAATTTTGATTAAAAGTCCGTCATTTACTGAAACGACGGACTTTTTTATTTCAACTTAAGCCTAAGTTGGGTAAAGAAAAATTTTAGATTATGTTGAGATACAACAGCCGATGAGTTTTTGATATTCACGACATGATGAAATATAGATATCATGAGAAGTCTTTGGCTCAGCATTAAAACGGGAATATTTAGTGTGAATTGAGGTTTGCATCACTTTATAGTCTGTTGCAAAATAGAAAAATCCTATACTTGCTGTTTTGATTGAAATTATGTGTCAGTTACTCGGAATGAATTGTGCTACACCAACGGATGTGACTTTCTCATTTCGGGGTTTTTCTCAACGCGCTGGAATTACCTCAGACCATTGTGATGGTTTTGGTATCGCTTTTTTTGAAGATAAAGCGTGTCGGCTGTTCGTGGATAACCAATCCGCAGTGGATTCTCCTATTGCTGAACTCGTTCGGAATTACCCGATCAAATCACGTAATGTCATCGCTCATATTCGTAAAGCCACTCAAGGTAAAATTACTTTAGAAAACTCACACCCTTTTAGTCGTGAACTGTGGGGGCGGCAATGGATTTTCGCGCATAATGGCGATTTACATGATTTTGATCCTCATTTATCGGGACGTTTTATTCCGATTGGCAATACCGACAGTGAGCGAGCTTTTTGCTTTTTACTGGATCAGATGGTGATTAAATTTGGTTATCATGAACCCAAACTTGATCAAATTTTTGATTTGCTTGCTGATGTATCTCCGAAAATAGCAGAACATGGAACCTTTAATTTTTGTCTATCCAATGGTCAGGCTTTATTTAGTTATGCCATTACCAAATTACATTGGTTGGTACGTGAATATCCCTTTCAACCTGCGCAATTGATTGATTTAGATGTAGAAGTTGATTTTAGCCAAGTCACTACCCCAGATGACCGAGTCGCAGTGATTACCACTGAGCCTCTCACCCAAAATGAATCATGGACAGCATTTAAAGCGGGAGAAATGATTTTATTTCAACATGGATGTCCTATCCGGAAACAACTCACTCATGTTGAGCGCTTAGAACGTGAAAAATTAAATCCTGAGCTTCGAAGAGTTACGCGTGCTGATCAATATTAATGATTATAATATTTTATTAAAGAAAGACTTTTTGATTCGAATAATCATTTTGAATGAATAATAATGGTTTTTTTAATCAAATGAATCTATAGAGTTATTTATTTGGTTAAAGATAAAAATAAGATGATTTAAGTTTGATTTTTTAATTATATTGGTTAAAAAATACTTTATTCTTTTGGTTGGTGTTTTCATTAAAATTAATAAATATCATTCGCTTAGATTTTTTATGTCAAATAATAAGTAAACCCGACTATTTTGGTTTATTTTTATTTTATAAAAATCAATATATTATAATTTTAAATAATGATTGGCATATATTTCAAAGGGGCGGAAATAAAATGAAGTGGGTTCCAGAATATAATACAGGGATTGATGTCATTGATGATCAACACAAAAGAATTCTTGATTACATTAATGAGATTAATAGCATGGTCGGAAATACAGATCATGAAAAAATAAAAAATATTTTAAATCATATTATTGATTATACGCAGTCACATTTTACATTTGAAGAATCATTACAAGAAGAGGCAGATTATAAATATCGTGTGCCACATAAACGTGTTCATGATTTATTTATTAAAAGAATTGAGTCCTATCGAGATCGTTTTGAAATGGGGCAAGCAATTGAAAGTGAGTTACATGAAGTTCTGTCTAAATGGTTGATTAATCACATACAGCACGATGATGCTGATTATGTCGGTGCAGTCAAAGAAAATATGATTGGAATTATTAAACAAAAAGAACAAAAAAAGGGTAAAAACTGGTTTGCACGGTTTTTTTCATAAAAAAAATAAAATTATAAAAATAAAGAAAGAATAATAATTTTGCGCTGCAAATCATTTGAAAAGATGGTTTGCATTTTTTATTTTTGATTTTCGCTGACGACAAGGGCAAAATAGCAGAAGACTTTTTTTAGGACCGCATCATGCAGGATCAGGCTCTGTCACGATGGCTATCGCCGCTGATGGCATTTTGTTTATCTTTTATTATTATTGCAAGTTTAGCACCTGTTGTTGGCATTCATGCTGATCGTCAAATTGATTTTTGGTTGCTTTGGCTAAGCACAATGCTGATTTTGGCTTTACCAATTACTTATTTAGAAATTGCGTTGGCAAAACGCTCAAAAATGACGGCATTAAATGCCTTGTCAAGTTTGACCCGTGATGCAGATGCTTCACAAAAATGGCGTTTAGTCGGTTGGTTGGCCGTGGGATTTATTCCGTTTTTAGCGGGAAGCATCTTGTCAAATGCCAGTCAGCTACTTAGACAATTTGCATTCCAGAACGTAAATGTAAATCTTGTTTTTATCGGTTTAGCAATTGCAGCGATTGTGATTTCATTTATATCAAGAAAAATCATTGTTTTATGTACTGTAATTGGTGTGTTGGCAGCAATTGTAGTTGCACAATTACAGGGAACGGCTCTAGTGGCTTGGCATGTAACCCCAGTTCAATTAAGTGAATGGGGCAGTGCGACGGTTTTAGCTTTAGTCGCAAGTGGTTTGGGAATGGGTTTATATTGGCAAACCAGCTTAGCCACAATTAAACAGCAAGATGTCGCCACTAAAACGGTACTGCCGATTTGGATTGCACAATTACTGGCTGTCATTGCTTTTGGCTTTTTTGCAGTCAATTCCTTAGTGTCAGGCTTTGCATTTGTGATTGCTGTACTTGGTGGAGCTGCTTTACTGCTCAATTTGGTGCGTGAACAACTCTTAGAGCGACAGTTTAATTTGGTACTGCAATGGTTACTTATCGTGGTGGCGTTGTGTGTCTGGATTGTTCCTGCCATGCATCCTGTATTGAATACCTTATTAATGCTTTGGGGGTTAATCATTTGCTTAATTTACGCCATTTTTGCAGGATGGATTATGAAAATTAGTCATCTGCGTAAATCAATGAATTTTAGCAATGAGCTATTTTATAATTTATGGCGTATTGCAGTTCGTGTAATTTTACCGCTTTCAATTATTGTGGCTATATTTATCATCATTGGACAAGGGTTCTAATGAGTAAGCTAGCACAGGTTTGGGTGGCATATGCGGCTCAAACTCAACAATTTCATATCAGTCTTGCTTTTCAAGAGGGTATGACGGCTTTGGATGCTGTTGAACAGAGTGGAATCTGTAGCCAAACAGATTTGCCTGAACCTTTATTATTGGGAATTTTTGGTACGCGTCTACAAAATCTTCAGCAGAAACTACAAATCGGTGATCGTGTAGAAATTTATCGAACACTCACGATTAATCCAAAAGATATCCGTCGAAAACGTGCTGCGGAAAACCCTGTGGGGCTTTATTGTCGTGGAAATCGCTTTAAACAATTGAAGTAATAAGAAAACCCCTCATTGAGGGGTTTATTTTTATTTTAAAGCAGCTATAGTGGGGGCGCAGTTAGAATCGCTTCTTTCGATCCTGGTAAGCCCGGTTGAGATTCTGGAATGGTTTCCAGTCCTTCAATTTTTTGTACAATACCATTTTGATCGAAGTAAATTTTTAAATGCTGACCATGTGCTGCAGGGATTTTAGCTTTTTTAGCGTAGGTTCCTGGAATATAGTTGTAGATGTAGTCCCAACGTAACGGGTTCATTGGATCTGAAACTGTCGGACTACCAAGCAAAAAACGTACTTGTTGGTGGCTCATACCGACTTGAATTTTTGAAGCTTGTGCTTGAGTTAATGGTGTCCCTTGAGGGATATCAACTTTGTATACGCCCAAGGTCGAACAGCCTGCGAGCAGTGAAGTGACGAACAACGTCAACATGATTTTTTGCATTTTGCTACACTATCCCAAATTAATTATGATGCATTTGATCCAAGGATAGATCATACTGCATCTAAACTTTGTTGCATATTCCAACTTTAAATTTGTTGAGAGACCTTTTTACATGCCTATTTCAAATCAAGATTTACGCAAAGCTGGACTTAAAGTTACGCTTCCACGAATTAAAATATTAGAATTATTAGAAAATTCAAAACAACATCATTTAAGTGCGGAAGACATTTATAAAACTTTACTTGAACAAGGTGAAGATGTCGGTTTAGCAACTGTGTATCGAGTGTTAACACAGTTTGAAGCTGCGGGAATTATTCAACGTCATCATTTTGAAAACAATCATTCAGTTTTTGAAATTATGCAAGAAGATCACCATGATCATATTGTTTGTCAAAATTGCAATAAAGTCGTTGAATTTACAAATGATGTCATTGAAACTCAACAGCATGAAGTGGCTGAAAAATTTGGCTTTACTTTAACAGGCCATTCGCTCAACCTTTATGGTTACTGCGACTCGAAAGAGTGCCAAGATGCATTGCGTAAAAAATAATTTTGCTTAATGGCAATTAAAAACAGGCTTCGAAGGAAGCCTGTTTTTTTATTTTTAAGATTGACCATCAAAGGTAATATTGGTGCCAGCATGCATTAAACGATCAGCCCCTTCTTCTGAGAGTTTGATTTGTAAACGCAAATCGTTTGGTGAGTCCGCATGTTTCAGTGCATCTTTGTAGGTAATTTGCTTGGCCTTATATAAATCAAATAAAGCTTGGTCAAAAGTTTGCATACCCAGTTCGCGTGAGCGCTTCATCAAATCCTTAATTTCATGCACATCTCCTTTGCGGATCAGGTCTGAAATTAATGGAGAGTTAATCAGAATTTCGATGGCCGCTCGACGTGAATTGCCATCTATGGTCGGAATCAACTGCTGAGCCACCATGGCTCTTAAATTAAGCGACAAGTCCATAAAGAGTTGGTTATGACGGTCAGCCTCAAAGAAATGAATAATACGATCAATAGCTTGGTTGGCGTTGTTGGCATGCAGTGTTGCAAATACTAAGTGACCCGTTTCAGCAAAGGCAATCGCATAGTCCATGGTTTCACGTGAACGAATTTCCCCAATCAAAATTACATCGGGTGCTTGACGTAAGGTATTCTTTAACGCAATTTCAAAAGAATCTGTATCAATACCGACTTCACGCTGGGTAATAATACAGCCCGCATGTTCATGAATAAATTCAATCGGATCTTCAATGGTAATGATATGACCTTTGGAATTATGGTTACGATAACCAATAATAGAAGCCAAAGACGTTGATTTACCTGTTCCCGTTGCTCCTACAAAGATGATAATACCGCGTTTCGTCATCGCCAGTTCTTTTAAAATAGGCGGTAACTTGAGCTCATCCATAGTTGGAATAACCGTTTCGATACGACGTAATACCATGCCAGGATGATCACGTTGTTGAAAAGCACTGACACGAAAACGCGCAGTTTTATCACGATTATTAATGGCAAAGTTACATTCACGGGTTTCAGCAAATTCTTTACGTTGCTTGTCACTCATGATTGAATTTAAAAGCTGACCCACTATTTCTCCTGTCAGCTTTGTTTTTGCAATCGGAAGAATCTGACCATTAATTTTCATAGAAGGTTCAACATCAGCAGTGAGAAATAAGTCTGATGCTTGTTTTTGAATCATCAAATTGAGTAAGTCGTTAAAATCCATAATAAGTTCCTAAATCCATTTAAACTTACAAGAAGGCTTCTGGTTGTTTTGCCATTGTCCGTGCTGTTTGGGGACTAATCATGCCTTTAGCCACTAACGTTTTTAAACTTTGATCCAGCGTGGTCATGCCGTAGTTGGCACCTGTTTGAATAGCAGAATACATTTGAGCCACTTTATTTTCACGAATTAAGTTACGAATCGCTGGAATCCCAATCATGATTTCATGTGCAGCCACACGTCCACCACCATTTTTCTTCAGTAAAGTTTGAGAAATCACGGCTTGTAAGGATTCAGATAACATGGCACGAACCATATCTTTTTCTTCAGCAGGGAAGACGTCAATCACACGGTCAATGGTTTTTGCCGCAGAAGTAGTATGTAGCGTACCAAAGACCAAGTGGCCTGTTTCAGCAGCCGTTAAAGCCAAACGGATGGTTTCAAGGTCACGCATCTCACCGACCAAAATAATGTCAGGATCTTCACGCAAAGCTGAGCGTAATGCTTCGTTAAAACCATGTGTGTCACGATGAACTTCACGCTGATTGACCAGACATTTTTTTGATTCGTGTACAAATTCAATCGGATCTTCTACAGTTAAAATATGGTCATAACGATGATCATTAATATAATCGACCATTGCTGCGAGTGTGGTCGATTTCCCCGAACCTGTTGGGCCTGTAACCAAAACAATGCCACGAGGAAAGTTACAAATATCTTTAAAAATTTGCCCCATGCCCAAGTCTTCGATGGTTAATACTTTGGATGGAATGGTACGGAATACTGCACCTGCACCACGGTTTTGGTTAAAAGCATTGACACGAAAACGTGCTACACCGGGAACTTCAAAAGAAAAGTCAGTTTCTAATTTTTCTTCAAAATCACGGCGTTGTTTATCATTCATAATGTCATACACCAATTTGTGTACTTCTTTATGTTCCAAAGCTGGTAAATTAATACGGCGAACTTCACCGTCGACTCGAATGAGGGGGGGCATGCCCGCGGATAAATGTAAGTCAGATGCTCCATTTTTAGCCGAGAAGGCCAGTAACTCTGTAATGTCCATAATTTTCCCCAAGACCATTTAAATGTTATTTATTTTGTTAGAATAATAAGGCTTTCCCTGAGCTTAACCAACAGTTAGTTTATCGGCAAAGAAAAAAAAGATGAATGAAGTGAGAATCTCGTCAATGAATAATTTTCTAGCGTCACGAAGTCAAGTTTTACAGAAGATTGAAGTAGCATGTAAATATAGCCAACGTGATCCCAAAACTGTAGCGTTATTGGCAGTTTCCAAGACGCATCCCAGTGAAACTTTACGTGAAATGTATCACGCGGGTCAGCACAAATTTGGAGAAAATTATTTACAAGAAGCGTTAGATAAAATTCAGAGTCTGAACGATTTGGAGATTGAATGGCATTTTATTGGTCATGTACAACGCAATAAAACGAAGCATTTGGCTGCAAACTTTGCTTGGATACATGGAGTAGATCGTTTCATTATTGCTGAGCGCTTGTCGAATCAGCGCGAAGATACGCAGATTGCACTCAATATATGTTTGCAAGTCAACATTGATGGGCAAAATACCAAAGATGGTTGTCATCCCAATGATGTTGCAGATTTGGTGAAACAGATCAGTCAGCTTTCACATTTAAAACTGCGTGGTTTAATGGTTATTCCAGCACCAGATAATTGTGGTGCTTTACTTCAAGCTAAACAACTTTTTGATGAAGTTAAACAGCATCATGCTTATCCTGAAGATTGGGATACCTTAAGTATGGGCATGTCTGGTGATATGGTTGAAGCGATTGCGGCAGGTTCTAGCATGGTTCGAATCGGTACGGCATTGTTTGGGACGCGTGACTATTCTGTTTAAACAGCCAGTTCAAGTCTAATTTTCTACAAGCACAGGTTATGTTGTTGTACGTTTTAGCTTACATCAGATGGTGTCTTTTGCCGCTAGTATCAAGAGCATGAATTTCTTATTATAGTTTTATCAGGAGACAGGATGTTTCCCTTATAAGAATAATAAAAGATAACAACATGGATGTGCTAGGTAGGACAGGAGTTATACCTAATACCGAATCTAGAAAGCCTCGACAGGATGTCGAGGCTTTTTTAGTTTTGAAACTTTTATTTGAGTTGTTTGAAGGCGCATGTGAATAAAGCTGAAATTAAAAAGGCTCGTTCTTTTTCCTCATTTGAGGAACCATAACCAACTGGGATTAGCCTGTGATATGAATACGACTTGCGCCTGCACCAATTGAGTTGACTTGAATTTGTACAGGAATACGTTCGTGCATATCTTGAATATGAGAAATTAAAACCACTTTACGTCCTTGGCTTTGCAGCTGATCTAAAGCATTCATCACCAGATGCAACGATGCAGGATCCAGTGTGCCAAAACCCTCATCGATAAATAAGGATTCTAGTTTCATTGAGCCTGATGCCATATTTGCAATTGCCAATGCCAAGGCTAAAGACACCAAAAAAGTTTCACCGCCTGACAACGACAGGACAGGACGTATTTCACCATTCATATCATGATCAATGATGGCCAGTCCAAGGCTATCAGGAATACGTTGCAATTGATAACGTGCAGCTAAGGGCTGCAATTGCTGATTGGCGTATTCAACTAAAATATCTAAATGATATTCTTGTGCCATTTTTTGAAATTTTGTGCCTTCTTTACTTCCGATCAGTTCAGAAATTCGTCCCCAACGATATTCTTCAGCAACGATTTTTTCAATATGTTGTTGATATTTGGCGGACTGTGCCAGAGCTTGATGCTGCAAACGCTGTTTGGCATCCAGTTCATTAAATTGTTCTTGTAGATGTAGAAGTTCGGCCTCGAATGTATGCAGTTGCTGCTGTACATCTTCAAAGCTCAATTCAGGTTGCTGAGCTTGATGTTTTTCAAATTGATGCTCTAAGGTATCCAATACACTTTTAGCACTTAAAACCGCTTGCTGCTGTCTTTCCACATACAAACGAATATTTTGTGCTTCTTGAGAAGAGAGACTTAAGCAATGTTGAATGTCGTCAAGACTAAAGTGGGCATGTTGCTTTTGCCATGACGCAATGTGGGCTTCAAGCTGCTCTAAGCGCTGTTCAAATTGGTTGGCGGTGGTTTGATACTCTTGTTGCTTCAGTTGTGCTTGCTGGAAGTGCTGGTCACTTTGGCTGAAGTGCTGACGTTGTTGTTCAATGTTTTGTTCAAGTTCAATTTTTTCGTTGTCTAAGGCCAATAACCATTTTTTCCCAACATCAAAGCCTTGATCATTAAATGGCGCAATCAGATTTTTAATACGCTGACGCAAAACAGTCCCTTCAGCACTAGTGGCATGATTTTGTTGTTCGAATTGCTGTATTTGTAATTGATAGAACTGTAATTCTTTTTGGGTATACGCAAGTTGTTGTTGCAGGTTTTGTTGTTGCAATCCCATTTTCTCAAGTTGCTGTATGGTGTGGCTACGCGTTTGAATATCTTGAATCAGTTGTTGGCTTAAATGAGCATTTTTTTGCCACTGGATGAGTAATGGTTGATCAAATTGTTTGAGTAAAGGTTCAACACATTGTTCAAGTTGATTAAATTGTTGTTCGACCATCTCTAGGGTCTGAATATCTTGATTGAGTGTACGGCTTTGTTGAATGTACTGCTGCAATTGTTGCTGTTGTTCCGCGTACTTTATCTGCTGTTGCTTAATCTCATGCTTCAATTGGTTGAGCTGTGATTGTAATGCATCGGGTTTAAGATCAGTATTTACCTCCAAATGCTGTTGTTGAATAATGTGTTGGATCTGGCTGAATTGAAGTTGCTGGTTTTGAACTAACTCTTCTAAGCGTAAGGTTTTTTGCTCTATGAGTGTATGTAATCGTGACTGAGCAAGAATCAGTTTTTGCAAAGCCTCATGAGCTTGTGTTTCTTCATTTTGCCCCTGCTGTAACTGAATATCTTGCACATGTTGTAATGCAGAATGCAAAAGTTCTTGATGACTAACAAAAGGATGTTCATTACTGCCACACACCATACAAGCTGTATCAGGCTGTAGCTGAGCACGTAAATTTTGCACACTTTGTGTTTGCAGTAAACGTTGTTGTGCAAAGAGTTCTTGCACCTGTTCGCGGGCCTTTTGAGCGCTTAAATACTGTTGCTGCGCCTGTTCGATATCATGTTGTAGTGTCTTACTTTGCACCAAAAATTGCGCATGGTGTATTTGAATCTGTTGTTGCTCTTGCTGATCCTTGAAAATTTGTTGCAGTAAGAAAAGAGTTTGCTCCACATGGTGCAAGCAATCTTGGGCTGAAGATTGCTGCTGCCGCAACGTACTCTGTTGCTGCTCCATGTGGTTTAAATCACCGTACTGTTGTATTAAAACGCGTTGTTGAAGGTATCGTTCAGCCAGTTGCTGTCTTAGTTCAGCGCTTGAAGATTGCGTATAAGCTTCATTTTTTTGCTGAATTTGCTGCTGTAATTTTTCAAATTGTTGTAAGCGCTCAATGGTGGCTTGAGGTTCACGATCAAAAACAGCTAAATTTTGGCTAGTCAAGAGTTGTTGTTCAAGTTTTTGATGATCTTGCTGAATGAGCTGTAATTGCTGCTGGAGTATCGATTGTTGTTGAGTAAAGGGTTGAATTTGATTCGTCAGAATCTGCTCTATTTGGGTTTGAGTATTTTTATATTGTTTGATTAAAACGTCAATTTGATTGTCTAAATCTAAAGTTTGCTCAAGCGTTGGTTTGAATTCTACATGTTGTTGTTGCTGAGTTCTAAGTGCAACGATAAGCGCCTTCAGTTGGGTCTGATGTTGAAAATATTGCTGTTCTAAGCTGTGAAATTGAGTTAAAAAAATAGTTTGTTGTTGTTTAAGTTCAACCCTCTGTTGCTGAATGTTTTTCTGTTGCACAAAGGCATCACGAATGCTTTGAAATTGATCAAGTTTTTCTAATAGAGCTTTCTGTGCTGCCATTTTTTCATTGGCGTCAACTTGTACCCAATAAAATTCCTTTTTGGCTTGAATCTCTGTGTGTAATACGTGTTGTTGCTGATGCCAGCGTAGGTCATTTTGTAATAATTTTTCTGCCTGTTGCTGACTTCTTAATTGGAGTCGACTTTGCTCATGCTGTTGTTTAAGCTCTACCACTTGTTCTTCGCTGAGGAGTTCTATATGTCCAATCAAACTTTGTAATTGTTCTTTTTGCTGACGAATCTCTTTGGTTTTTTCAAAAGCTTTTTGACTGACGACACTAAAGATATGCGAGTTGGTTAAATATTCTAGTAAATCTGCGCGGTCTTGGTCTTTGGCTTTTAAAAATGCGCCGACTTCTGACTGTGCTAATAGCACCGCACGGGTAAATTGTTCAAAGCTTAGTCCAATTAATTTTTCAATGGTAGGCGTACATTCAGAAATTTTTTGCGTCAAAATACGTTGATCTTCGACACAACGAATAGCACGATCTACTTTTAAATTCCCATCCATTTTATTACGCGCACGTCGAATATCCCAACGTGCAATATAGCGTTTTTGATCCAAAGCGATAAATTCAAGTTCAGCAAAGCCTGTGGTCGTACCACGGCGTAAAATATTTTTTGAATCTTTAATTGAGATCCCTTGTCCACTTGGGTCTTTTAAACTACCTACTGCACCATTTAAGCGTGGAATTTGATCATAAAGTGCCAAACACATGGCATCTAATAATGTGGATTTACCTGCACCAGTTTTACCTGTGATGGCAATTAAACCTGCATTCGATAGAGGTTCAGACTCAAAATCAATACTGTGTTCACCCGCAATAGAGGCCAAATTACATAAATTTAAACGTAAAATTTTCATCGATTGTGCCTATTGATCGGGTGTAGCATGTTCAAGCGTCTGTTGAGCATCATGTAAAAGTTGAAGGAAATCGCGTTGTACTTCGTCATCTACTTGATAGCCCATTTTTTCCCAAAGTGTTTCAAATAATTGTTCTGGGGTAGGCGGTTCTAAATTCATTTTGCTTTGTGCATCAAGGCCATGATCTTGCTGAATCGGTTTACGATAGATACGCACCAAACGGTATCGATTGGGTGGCAAAGCCTGTTCTATTTGTTGGCGTAAATCGAGCGGCGGCGGGACAAGTGAATAGTATTCCACATCTACATATTCACGTTGCTCGATCGCAGAAATTTCTCCAGTGGCTAAAGCGCGTAACTTCTGCATTACTTCATCAAGTTCGCCTGAAATTTTATGCAAATGAATACTGCGTGGCACTTCAAGTACATTCAACCTAAGCCGTGTATCATCTTGCTGATGAGGTTGAATTTTAACTTCAACCACCTGATGCTTGTAGTTGATTTCACTAAAAGATAAAGGAATCGGGGAGCCACTATAACGAATATGAGCGTGCTGAACTTTTTGAGGTTTGTGTAAATGTCCAAGTGCGACGTAATCAATGACTTCATCAAATAATGTGGTAGAAAGGGCTTCTTCATTACCGATTATTATTGGGCGCTCAGAGTCTGAGGTTTCACCCCCTTGCATATGTGCATGTGACATTAAAATCAGGGCTTGATCTGCTGTTTTACGTTCTTTGGCTTCACGGATCAATTGCTGATGTAAATAGGCAATTGCATTTTGACTATTACTGGTATGTTCATTAAATCCAGTGATTTCTGCAGGACGTAAAAAGGGCAGGGTCAAACACCATGCCACGATATTCTTGTTTTCATCATAAATGGGTAACATTAAACGATCTAAATCGAGTTGACCCGCTGCATTCTTATGAATCACACCGACAGTTTTGGCATTATATTTTTCTAGTAAAGGCTCGACCTGTTCAATTCGATAACCTGAGTCATGATTGCCTGCAATCATCAGCGTTTGCATATGGGGTGCACAAGCATGAGCATCGGCTAAAAATTGATAAAGTTGTTTTTGAGCCAAAGATGCAGGATTAATCACATCGAAAATATCCCCTGCAATGAGTAAGGCATTGGGTTGTTTTTGCTTGATTTGTTCGAGTAACCATTTTAGAAACTGTTCATGTTCATACTGACGTGAGTGATTATAAAAAAACTGACCCAAGTGCCAGTCTGATGTATGAAAAAAATGAACAGCCATATGCTATGAAACTCATGAAAAGTGCCCCGATATACTATAGGCAAATTTCTGACATTAAAGCTAGTTCTATTGTCATTTAGAGGGGATATTATATTTCTATTTTTTTAGTTTTAAGATAAAAGTCCAGTATCTCTTTTTATTTTTTTGATTAAAAAATATACTCATTATTTAAGCTGAGATAAATTCTATTTTAATTAAACAATATACAATACAGAATACCTTGCACTTGTTATGCAAGATCAACAGTTCAATAAAATCGGCATTGCATCTTAAGCCTATTCGGTAATGATTCAGATATGCTGATTAACATAAGATGAGTCAGCCAATGCAAAATAGCCCATTCAAAAATAATCATGTATACAACGAAGTGGTATATAAAACTTTAATTGAATCGACTCTGGCCATCCCATGGAGTATCGATTGGGACACGAAGCAATTTACCTATATTGGCCCACAAATTGAAAAATTGCTGGGTTGGCAACAGCAGTCATGGAAGTCGGTACAAGACTGGGTTGATCGTATGCACGAGTTAGATCGTGATAAGACCTTCAGCATGTGTGTCGCACAATCAATTGCAGGAATTGATCATGAAGCAGATTACCGTGCTTTAAAAGCGGATGGATCGTATCTTTGGATTCGAGATGTGGTTCATGTCATCCGTAAAGAAAATGGTGATGTAGATTCACTGGTTGGGTTTATGTTTGATATCTCTGAACGTAAAAAACAAGAGCAGCAATTAGAAATACTCCAACGTCAGCTAGAAGAATTTTCCTATAAAGATGGTTTAACTGGAATTGCCAATCGCCGTTTATTTGATGAGTTTTTTGCACGTGAATGGCAAAGTGCAATCCGTTTACAACAACCGCTGTCTATTTTACTGATTGATCTGGATTATTTTAAACAATATAACGATCAACATGGTCATCTTCAGGGCGACCAATGTTTACGTGAGATAGCACAATTATGGACAACATGTTGTAGTCGCCCACGAGATTTGGTTTCACGTTTTGGTGGAGAAGAATTTGCGATTGTTTTACCTGAAACAGACGAAACTGCTGCAATTCAAATTGCTGAAAGTTTGCTACAGGCATTAAACAATGCCAAATTACCGCATTGTGCTTCGACTATTTCTGATTATGTGAGTTGTAGTATCGGGGTGAAAACCATCATCCCTACAGAACAACAAGACAGAGTCGGGTTTTTAAGTGAGGTCGACCAGAATTTGTATCATGCGAAACAAAATGGACGGAATGGTTATCAAGCAGGAGAGGTACATACTTTGCAAGATTTAACAGGTTCATGATTCTGACGTTATCAAGTCACAAAAACACATTTATCCTAAATTAAAATCAGATGAATAAAGCAAATATGTGTGGCTTTAAATTTCCGATAAAATTTTATAATCATCAAAAAATGGACTTTTTATAGTGAAGATGCCCGTCAGTTTGTCAACTGACGGGCATTATTTTTGATAAAGCACTTTTATGCATCAGTCTTTAAAATGGATTGGAATCCACTGGTAGCGTTGATCATCTGCTGAATAAATATGCCCAATGCCGGGAAAAGGCAAATGTGGTGCAGCAATGGTTTGTCCATTTTTAGCATAATCTTTAAATTGTTTTAAACGGGTTTGTACTGCTTTTTTCGGGTCGATATCATAATCGATTGCCGTTTCTGGTTTATCGAATTGCACGGTATGTGAGTGCACAATGTCACCAATAAATACCACGGTTTCATCTTTGGTTTTTAGCGCATAGCTAAAATGTCCCGGCGTATGCCCCGCGGTATTCATCACTTTAAAGCCCTGAACTTGATCGCCCAATTGATACGTTTTAAATCGTTGTTTGGCTTGATAAGGTGCAATCGCCTGTTTAATTTTTTCAACAGTCCCTAAGTAACCTGCTTGTTTGTCTTTCGGGAGTTTGCTGGCTTGTTTCGGATTTAGCCAATAGTTCGCTTCATCGTTCGAGACATAAACCATTGCATTGGGAAAGTTAGCGATTCCATTTTGGCTAATACCGCAAACATGGTCTGGGTGTAAATGTGTCAATAAAATCGTATCAACTTGTTCTGGTTTGTGGCCTGATGCTTTTAAGTTGCTTAACACTGAACCCAAATGTGTACCAAAACAAGTGGCAGCACCGCTATCCACCAAAACCAGTGAATGACTTGTATTTACTAAAAAGGCATTTACAGAGGTTTGTACACCTTTAGCTTGGTCAGCAGCATATTTCTTTAAAATGTCATGTATTTCTTTTTCTGGAAGGTTTTGAAATAGTTTAGGCGACATGAAATTGGTGCCATCGAGCAGGGCAGTGATTTGTACATCACCCGCTTGGTATTGGTAATAGCCTGAAACTTGTTTTTGTTGGGGGATGGTGGATTCGGCAGCTTGGGTGGTGATGGCTGTTGTGTTTAGGGCTAGAGTAAGAAAAAGCGGGTTTAGATTTTTCATAATTAATTTCATCAGTGATTTGTTTTTTAAATATTTTTACTGCGATATTTTTTTACGATATGTGCAAGGGGATATGTTTTTCTATCATTAAAGAAATCATCACTGATAAGTTCCATTAATTTTCTTACAGCACCGGCCTGATGCCATAGTAGATCTTCATCATGATTATCTATCTCTTTGATAGTTTCATTTTCTATTTGTTTTAGAATGTCTTTATATTGGAAATAATTGAGGATCAAATTCTTAAATGAAATATTGTACTTAAGCATTTCCTTTAAAACGCTTCTTGTTTCTTTAATATCAGATTTTCTATCCTCAAATGCATAATCTAAAAATGCTTGAAGATTATCTAGATTTAATTCTAAGTTTTCATCAAATTGTTGCTTTCTTTTCGCTTCCTTGATGAGTTGACTTTTGTTTTTAGCAATTGCATTCTTAATTTCTTCAAATTTAATATCTGCATCCTCTAGGACAGCACTTATAAAAGAGAATTTTCTACGTAGTTCTTTGGGAATATCCACTTCTGATTTATAAGCTAATTTGTGTTCAATTTCAGCCCATGAATGCATTAAAATGGTTCGAACTTGAATTTCAAATTTTAAATCATTGAGTCCTCTGTAGTTAGGGGTGCTTGTCCAAGAATCTTTAATTGTTGCAATGAAATGAGTAGAACGATATCCAAATTCGGTAGCATTTAATAGTTCTTGTTTAGACTGATTTTCAGTTACATCAAACTCTTTTAAAATTATATCTTTAATTTTTTCAATATCATTTTGGAAATAACAAATAATACGAATTCCGCAAATATCCTCAATCTCATTTATTGGTTTTTCATATCCTTTCCTTTCAATTTTTTCTAAGTAAGATTGTAATTCTTTGACTCGATTTTTTATAGAAAGATAAGGTATATCTTGTTCATTAAGAAAAATTTCTAATGACTGTTGGACATTTGAACCTAATTTTTCGTAGTTTGGTTTAAGTTTTTTAAACTCATCTGAGAATTTAGTATTTGACATACATGTATTGTCTTTTGATATTTAGCACTATTAAATTTTAGATCTCAGTTAAAATCAATACTTTCCATACTATTTTATAAGAAGAGAATATTTGATTGTTTTACTTTTATCGTACCAAAAGTAATAAACCCTTTTTTTTTGTTAAAGTGTACGTCCCTGTATTTTTAACGAATGATTGACGTCGATGCCACAGGTCAATTGATAAGAGGTGAGGTTAGTAATAAAAAAGCCCCTACAATGTAGAGGCTTTTTCTTATCTCAGTGTCTAAATCTTAAGACACTTTATCACCCGCTTTAGCGCCAGATTCAGGTGAAATCACCCAAACACCTTCGCCATTGCCCGCAGCGAGCACCATACCGTTTGAAATACCAAAACGCATTTTACGTGGAGCAAGGTTAGCGACCATGACCACCAATTTGCCTTTAAGGTCTTCAGGTACGTAGAACTCACGAATACCACTGAATACATTGCGTGGTTCAGCTTCACCGACATTTAAAGTCAATTGAAGCAATTTGTCAGAGCCTTCAACGTGAGCCGCATCTAAAACCTCAGCAACACGCAGGTCAACTTTCATAAAATCTTCAATGCCAATAATCTCTGCTTCGCCAACTTTAAGTTCAACTTTGGCAGGTGCAGCCTTCTTCTCTTTTTTCTTTTCAACTTTGACAGGTTCAGCCGCAGCTGCTAAAGAGTCTTTAGAAGCATCCACCATTGCCGCAACCGCTTTCGGGTCGACACGTTGCATGAGCGGTTGGAACAAAGCAATTTCATGATCAACCAAGGCAGTTTGAGCAGAAGCAAAGTCAAAGCGGTCTAATTTTAAGAAGTCTTGAACTTGCCCCGCCAAAGTCGGCAACACAGGAGCAAGATAAACCGCCAATTGACGGAAGAGGTTAATCCCCACAGAACATACATCATGTACTTGCTGTTCTTCACCTTCAATTTTCGCAAGCGCCCAAGGCTTTTTCTCATCAATGTATTGGTTTGCTTTATCTGCCAATGACATGATTTCACGAATCGCGGCAGAGAACTCACGCGCTTCATACTGAGATGCAATTGAAGCACTCGCATCAATAAAGCTTTGAACAAGTTCTGGCTCTGCACAAGTTGCACTTAGCTTATTATCAAACTTAGTATTGATAAATTTGGCACAACGGCTGGCAATATTCACCACTTTACCGACCAAGTCTGAATTCACTTTCTGAACAAAATCATCCAAATTCAAATCAGAATCTTCAACTTTATCCGACAGTTTAGAGGCAAAGTAATAACGTAAATATTCAGGGTTTAAATGTTCAAGGTAGGTTTCAGCTTTAATGAATGTACCACGTGATTTCGACATTTTTTGACCGTTTACAGTCAAGAAACCATTCACGAATAAACCTGATGGCGTACGGTAATTTGCACCTTCAAGCATTGCAGGCCAGAACAATGCGTGGAAGTAAACGATGTCTTTACCAATGAAGTGATAGACCTCATTTTCAGAATCTTTTTTCCAATAATCATCAAAGCTTAAGTCTGGACGTTTGGTTTTAATATAGTTTTCAAAACTCGACATATAACCAATTGGCGCATCGACCCAAACGTAGAAATATTTATTTGGCGCATCTGGAATTTCAAAACCGAAATATGGCGCATCTCGTGAAATATCCCAATCGTTTAAGCCATTTTCAAACCATTCATCCAGCTTGTTGGCAATAGAAACAGGTAGACGACCTTCATCACGTGTCCATTTCTGTAGATATTCAGCAAAATTTGGAAGTTTAAAGAAGTAATGATCAGACGATTTTTCAATTGGGGTTGCACCACTTAAAGTCGATTTAGGTTCGATCAACTCAATTGCATTATACGTCGTGCCGCAGACTTCGCAGGCATCGCCGTATTGGTCTTCCGCTTTACATTTCGGGCAGGTGCCTTTAATAAAACGATCCGATAAAAACATACTTTTTTCAGGATCAAACAATTGCGTCACAGGACGAATGGCAATATTGCCTGCTTCACGGTTTTTGATGTAAATCTCAGACGAGCGATTTTTATTTTCTTCACTATTGGTCGAATCGTAATGATCAAAATGTACACCAAAACCGTCAAAATCACGGATATGTTCTTTTTGCACATTGGCAATTTGTTGTTCTGGTGAAATGCCATTGGCTTCTGCACGAAGCATAATGGCTGTACCGTGAGCATCATCCGCACAGACATAAGTCACGTCATGTCCCATTGCACGCATGGCACGAACCCAAATATCAGCTTGGATATAACCGAGCAAGTGACCCATATGAATGGGGCCATTGGCGTATGGTAGGGCGTTGGTGACTAAGATATTACGCACGGATATAACTCTCTCATTCGTATTTTATGCAAGGTGGATGATTTTACCTGAGTTAATAGCAAGATGCACAAAGGAATAGCGGAAATGTGTTCAAAAGATACTTAAAGTCAGTGTGCGTTAATCGGCGTGATTGAGTATTTATAGCCAATTTGAGTAAGATACTGAAAAAGAAAATCAAGAAAAAATATTTTGCCTAAAAATGCCTAAAGCTATGTGCTGACTTTTATGATCAAACTCTAAAGTAGATTTTAAAACGGACGAATGAGATGTTTAGCCTGTTACTGGCTATGACCATTATTTTATTTGTTGTATTGTCGATTTGGCTCGGAAATATGAGAGATGAAAATAATTCAAAACAATTGAGACAGAGTCAAAATAATGACCATCAAAATTTCCCGTATCTGGCTAAATACGTGTTCTTTTATCAGCGCATGCATTTGAGTGATAGTGGCAATTGGGTAGGGGATTCCTTGAGCTGAACACACCAAAGCAGTTTCTATTCACGTTGCAACAGCAAGCATATCTAGAACAAAGTGATCAAATTGAATCTATCAAACCAACCATTAAAAATTGCTGGCAAAGATGTGCGACCTCATAATGATTGGGCAATTTCTGAAAACGAAAAAATGTTATTGAGTGTGTATAAAATTGATTCGTGGAAGCAGCTAAGCTTGAATAAATGGTAAAAGCTTCAAATCTTGAACAGTAAACTTCGTTATAGCAATTTTCTTCTATATTCGCTCGCCAATAATAGGGATAATGGTCTTAAAGAGATAATGTATGAGTTATAAGCACATGATCGATGCTGATTTTGAAGATGGTTTTGATGATTTTGAACAAGAAGTCACCCGAATTCCTCAACACGAAAAAGGTAAACAGCTCGGGCAAAGCATTTTGCAAAATGCGGGTCAATATCTACAATCGATGTCGGCTGCTGAACACAAACATCTCATTCAGATGTTAAAAGGACTTGCAACTCAGGAGCCATATTTTGAAGTGTTGGCAAATCAGTTAGATCAGCCTGTGGAGAATAAAGTTGCCAATGATGCCTTAAACTTAGTCCATATTTGGACGTTAATGAATCAGCATGAAAGCGATGTCGACTCTAATCTTCTGGACGTTATTCAAACAGACTATTTTCAAGTTGAATTACTTGAAGCTTTTGATGCACTTGAAACGGGTGAAAATAAAATCCAACGCCGTTTGGTGATTGAGGAAGCATTTAAGCTTTATGATATGCAGTGTTTTGCGGGTTGTGTTCCACTTTTATACGCTCAACTGGAAGGATTGCTCACGGATGTGCTGCTTGCAAGGGGTTATTTAACGCAGCATCAAACCAAATTTATTGATGTATATAAAATTGTACCGGGACTTAAAGGCAATGAAATAAAAAGTTTGTGGCACAAAGCAAAAATTGCCTGTGAATTGAATACTTATTTTTCAGAATTGGCCGCATATAAAATGGATAACAGCTCGACTGTAACCATGACACGGCATAATATTCTACATGGTACAGACGTCACGCAGTTTAACCAAGAACGTAGTTTTATCTTGTTTATTTGGTTGTTTTCAGCAATCAGTTTTATGAGTACAGTTAAAAACTAATCCAACGAAGACTGAAGTGAAAGCGAGCAGTTCTTGAATTGAACTAGAGGTATTTCACTTAAGTTGATTTTTATTTTATATCATTACTCGTTTAGTGGGTCAAAATGAACGACATTTAGAGTTCACGCCACACTTCATTTTGATCTTTAAGTGATACGGTAAAATTAAAGTCTGAATCATCACATACCAATAAACCAGTCGGCGTTTGCATCAGTACTTTCAAAATTGTACCTTGTTCAAACACTAAAGAAGGACAATTTTCTTTTTCAAGAGTAATCGGTTTGAGTAACTCAATAACTGTTTTACGCATATTGCTTCCCGTTAGCAGTAGTTCTGATGTCGTGAAATTATAGCATAAGTTGCTATATATTTAATCTATTTCAGTTGTTTGCCCAATAAAGGTGCATTATTGGGATAAATGGAAATGCTTCATATACATCAAATAATTTAATCATCATTCTCTTATTTAAAGTTTCTTTGGCTTAAATGACAAGTATATGGATGTCTTAAATGAGTTTTAAGATTGGTTTAATCAACAGGGATGAATATAGAAAACTACAGAGTTTGAAAACGCCATCATTGATTTCTTTATAAAGACTAAAGCTTTTATATGGTTGTAGTGTTTTACTCAATATTGGTTTTTTATTTGTAGCCCATTTTTTGTATGTCAGACCAGATCTGTATTTTATGCTCATCAAAATAAAGCTGATGCTAAATAGAAAGAAACATAAAGACGATAAGCATGAGGTCAATACATCCCCTTAAACTTTTTGTCTATTTTAATTTATAAATTTTTGAACAAAGCATTCTAAAAAAACATTTCACAAACAGTCAATATATTGCTACAAAGATGAAAACACGAGAATAATGGCCAATCCGTTTTAAAGGTTCAAATTTTACTTTTGATCTTTTGAAGCAGGATTCCGTTGCACACTAAAAATAAAGGATCACCCGCCAGTAATGTTTAAATCTTTTTTCCCAAACCCCAAATGGTTCTTTTTATCACTGATACTCTGGTTCGCCTTTAATTTAACGCTTTGGTATACAGGTGGGAATGGATGGGGCACATTTTTAGGTTTTGCTGAAAATTATCATAAAGCAGAATTACCTATTGGTGTTAGTCGCTTTTGGACACCTGCATTTTTATGGTTTTATTTATGGTTCTTGGTTTCTACCGTCATTTTTGCATTATTTTGGCGTTTTAAATCGGATCATCCTTGGCAGAAATGGTCCGTATGGGGTTCGGCTTTTATTTTATTTAATATTTGGTTTTCTGTTCAGGTGAATGTGGTTGTAAATGCATGGTATAACCCATTTTATGACCTCATTCAAAAAATGTTAAGCAGTGGTGGGGGAGATGTTAACGATTTATATCAAGGCGTTATGACCTTTTTATATGTTGCAATGGTCTATGTCACGATTGCGGTCTTTAATTTATTCTTTGTGAGTCATTATGTGTTCCGTTGGCGTACTGCCATGAATGATTACTATACAGCTCATTGGGAGCAGTTGCGTCATATTGAGGGTGCTTCACAGCGTATTCAAGAAGACACCATGCGCTTTGCCAAAACCATGGAAAGTTTAGGGGTGAGTTTGGTGGAAGCACTGATGACCTTGTTGGCATTTTTACCTGTTTTGTTTGCGCTTTCTGTGCATGTAAAAGAAATTCCTGTTTTTGGTGAAATTCCTTATGCTCTGGTTTGGGCCGCAGTCGGTTGGGCACTTCTGGGTACATTCATTTTAATGTTGGTCGGCTATAAACTGCCCGGTTTAGAGTTTAATAACCAAAAAGTTGAAGCCGCTTATCGTAAAGAATTGGTCTATGGTGAGGATTATGCAGATCGAGCAGATCCCTTAACCCTGAATGAGTTGTTTAGCAAAGTTCGATTTAATTATTTTCGCTTATATTTCCATTATGCCTATTTTAATTTAGTGCGTATTTGGTATATGCAATTGGATAATTTATACGGTCTGTTTGTGCTTTTTCCAAGTATTGCTGCGGGCGCAATTACGTTGGGTTTAATGATGCAGATTAGTAATGTTTTTGGCAAAGTACGTGAATCTTTTCAGTATTTAATTGCTTCATGGCCGACGATTATTGAACTACTTTCTATTTATAAGCGTTTGCGTGCATTCGAATCGACTTTAGATCCCTAAGATCACATTTTTATTTAAAACCGCATTTTCAAATAGTGAATGAAAATGCGGTTTTTTACATTAAAATTTTATAAAAATGCGACACCTAAGCCTGCGCCAATCAGCATTAACCAAATCGGATGAATATTCTTAAAAAAGCCTAATCCTGCCGTAATGACCACAATAATGACCAATAAAAGATTATAAGCAGAGCTTTCAGCAATAATCCATGCACTGACCAAAACTAGTCCAACCGTAATCGGTTTTAAGGCTTTTTCAAAGCGTGATCGAAAAGGGTGATCTTTAAAATTATTCCAAAACTTTAAGGCAAAGATGGTCAGGACTGAAGAGGGGCCAAATTTAGCAATTGAGGTGACCAGTAAACCCATCGGCCCTGCAACATGCCAACCGATGAGCGGCACAATCATCATATTGGGGCCAGGTGCGGCTTGTGCCATAGCAAACATTGAACTAAATTCTGATGCAGTCATCCATTGATGAATATTGACCACTTGATTTTGCATTTCGGGCAAAATGGCATTGCCACCGCCAAATGCCAACAGCGATAATTGCGTAAATACCAAGGTCAGAGTGAATAAAATAATCATGCTTTTCGAACTCCTAAAATAAACAGATTAACTGCCACTAAAATGAGTAAGGTCAGTGCCAATGGCAACTTTAAGAAAAGCATAAAAATAATGGTCAAAGTCAGCGTAAAAAGGGTTAAATAACTTTTCAAAATAGGTTTTAGCATTTTTAAACCGGTTGCAAATAACAGTCCTGCGGCAGCGGCAGCCAAGCCTTGAATCATGTGTTGCACAGTTGGAATACTTTGAAAATGTGAATAAAGCTGATAAATCAAGATCACAATTAGGGTGGGCGCAAAGATTAAACCCAGCACAGAACTCAACGCACCTTTAATCCCTTGAAACTCCATGCCAATCGCGACAGCCATATTAATGATATTGCCACCTGGCAAGATTTGACAGACTCCCAATAAATTGGTGAATTGCTCTGAACTGAGCCATTTTTGTTCTTTCACAATCATGTGATGTGCAAGAGGCAGTACGCCACCAAATCCCATCAGACCAAGTTTCATAAAGCCTGTAAATAATTCCATAGTGGTTGGGTGTTGTACCTGTTCTACAGAAATAACCTCAGTATTCATGTCTTGATCTCCTCTTTGATGGGAGCATTATGCGCTTGTTAAAATATGATGAAAAATGCTATTTTTAGCACCAAGCATACTTAAAAAGTATATCTAAAATGGATTTTCATAAACTTAAAGCTTTTGTTGCTGTCGTCGAGGAAAGTAATATCTCCCGAGCCGCCATTCGTATGAATATGCAACAACCGCCTTTAACCCGAATTATTCAACAGTTAGAACAAGAACTGGGTGCGACATTACTGAAACGCTTACCCCGTGGTGTGGAGGTGACGGAAGCAGGAAAGGCGTTATATCAAGAAGCCTTGACGATATTGGCACATGCTCAAGCCATTCCGAAACGAGTACAAAATATTGCTCAAGGTCTAGAGGGGCAGATCAATATTGGATTTACCAATTCAGTGGGTTTGCATTCATTTTTACCTGCATTGCTGCGTCAGTTTCGTGAAGCCTTTGCAGCCGTTTCGATTCATCTTGAAGAAGATGGCAGTAATTCATTAATAGACTCGATTATTAACGAAAAAAATGACATCGTCTTTTTGCGTAAACCGGCACCGATAGGTTTAGGACTCAATAGCTTACATATTTTGGATGAACCTTTAATTGTGGCTATGCCGAATAATCATCCTTTAGCAGGAGTAAATACCCCCATTCAGTTGTTGGGTTTAGAGCCTTATGATTTTGTGTTATACCGCCGCTTAGCTGGGCAGGATTTATTTGATAATATTTTAGCCAGTTGTTACCAAGCCGGTTTTAGTCCGAATATTGTACAAGAAGCCCCTCGTTTAACCTCAAGCCTCAACTTGATTGCAGCAGGGATTGGACTTTCAATTGTGCCTGAGGCGATTCAAGATTTTTGGAATAAACAAATTGTGTATAAAACCTTACAAGCTGATACGCCCTGTATTGCACCCATTTATGCGGTCTATCGAAAGGATTTAAACAATGTTCGCATCCAGCATCTGTTGAAATTATTCCATAATATTGAAATGATAGATGCTTCGATAAAATAGAAAAATAGGACCACAATAAGATGAAAATTATTCATGGCTTGATGAGTTTCGGGGCACTTTTTTTGACCCTGCCAACTACCTTTGCACAACCTATTCAAGGTACTTCTTTTTCTCATTTAAATTGGGAAGTTTATTGTAGTAATACAGGAACCTGTCGTGCTGCGGGTTATCAAGATGATAATCATCAAGATTATCCTGCATCGATTTTACTCACACGTAAAGCTGGTGCTCAACAAGCGCTACAAGTAGACTTTGCTTTGTCGAATAATGATCAAGCCTTTGATCAAAATAAACTTAAAAATATCCATTTTTATATAAATGACAAAGACTACGGCGTAGTGTCGATAGATGGTTCTGAAGCCCCATTAATTGGCACTCTGAATATAAAACAGCGCAATGGATTACAACAACAGGCCAAACAAAATGCAAAAATCGTGTTTAAAAATGCCCATTACACATGGCAGATTTCCGACGCTGGCATGACTGCTGCGTTGTTAAAAATGGACGATTTTCAGAAACGTATCGGAACTGTAGGGGCTTTACTCAAACGCGGTAAAGCCAGTGAGTCAAAGGTTTTGACTGCACAACCTAAATTAATGATCAGAAAAGTAAAAACAGCAGAGAAACCATATTTAACACTTCAGCCTCAAAGTAAACCGTATGCAAATTTGCATAAAATTTTAATGGCAGCGAAACCAAGCATGAAAGACAGTGGTGATTTTTGCGAAGGAATTTATACAGAAAAAGGCGCGCAATCCCAAGCCATTGAATTATATTCACTAAGTAATCATAAAGTGTTGGCCACTACAACATGTTGGCGAGGTGCTTACAATGAAGGTTATGGAGCATGGGTCATTGATCGATCTTTAAAAGGCAAAGCCACGTTTGTGACAGAGTCTGCATCTGATTTTGGAAACGGCGAAATCGGTAGCGCACAAAAAGGGCGGGGTATTGGAGACTGTTGGGCCATGAGTGCATGGATTTGGAATGGTCAAGTCTTTGTACAATCTCTCGATCGTTGGTCAGGAATGTGTAAGGGAATTGCTGCTGGCGGTGTGTGGAATTTAGATCGAATTGAATCAGTGGTGAGATAATATCACCTCGTATCAGATCCATTAAGGCTTGGAAGTACAGCAGATATATTTTTAATATTCTAAGATCTGCAATTCTTTCGAAAAATATTTCCGATACATTTTTTGAAGTGTTATCTGGTTCATATTTAAGACTGAAATACTTAAAAAATTGGCAGTTTATCGGTGTTTTAGTCTTAAAAAATGAAATTTAATACAGTAAAATCAATAACAAAGTTGAATTTACATATTTGAATGTTGCTCATTTTCCTATATTTTCTGAATGAAAGTAGAATTGAGCATCGATACGTGAATTTTAAAACACTGATCTGGATGATTGGAGTGGGGATCGCTTTACATGGCTGTACGAGCTTGAAAAAATTCAGCTCAGAAGACCCGATTACACAATTTGCGACTCCACAAGAATTCATTCTTCAAAAAAATATTAACCATGCCAATGGAAGTACGAAAGAGTATGTCTATGTATGGGGAGCAAAACATAAGGAAATTGAACCACAATCTCTATATCCAAGAAAATATTTAAATCAGTATTGTTCTGCCAAAGAGGGTAAATTTAAACTTTTATATAAAAGTTCGATGACTCTGGTGCCGAATAGTTCAGATAAAAAACGCTTATTGGCTGCGGGTGAGGTAAAGCAAGGCATAGGGGCTTACCAATGTGAGCAAGCCGACGGAAAAAACTGGATTGTTTCGATTGAACCCGTTGCTGAACATAAATTAAAAGAAGGCAGTGAGACACGTGTAGTGGTGTTGCAAACGAAAATCTTGAGCATTGATGAAGCCCAAAGTTTGTATAAAAATAAGGCAGAAAATATCAATATAGGGGATAAAAAACCCCATTTAAATGAGCAAAAAAATAAAAAGTTAAGCAATAAGATGACTGTTAAAAAAGATCTTGAAGCTAAAAAAGATCTTGAAATCAAACAAGATATAGGTCTGCAAAAAGAACAGAAAATCAATTCAGAAACTCTAGTCAAGCCAGCATCTCAAGGATCTGAGACGCCTCAGCAACAGCAACTCAAAGCCTATGTAGCAGCACGTCGTGATTTGAGTAAAGGTCAAAATCTGGTCAATGCCTGTAATAACGCACAGTATGCTTATAACTATGGGAAATTAAAGGCAACCAGCGCCAGTGTATATAAAGATTCAGGGATGTTGGTGGCGCGTTGTTTAACCAGTGTGCCTGCTTATAGCAGTCGTTTTTCTAATCCCAAAGGACAAGCTGTAAAAATTTTACAGAACTTAGCTACTCAGCATAATCATGTAGGTGCAAAGCAGAAGTTGACTCAATTGAAGTAAAGGATTCCAGTTAGGTTACAGAGTCATAACAGGTGCGCATATACGCTCTATGATACAAATAAGTGAATTGATTTCTGGAACTTAGTTTATGTCACATCCTGTTTATGCTTTCAGCCATCGTCGCTTTTCTCATTTAAGTCGTTCATTTTTTATGGCGGCAGTTGTATTGGGCGCGACACAATTTACACTTGCTGGACCTACGGTAGATCAACTCAGTGATTGTTTGGTGAAATCGACCACTCCAACAGATAAAACTGCGGTGTTGCAGTGGACCTTTGCTGCGCTGTCTGTCCATCCTGACCTAAAGGCTTATAGCAATGTCACTGATGAGCAGAGAACACAGTTGGATCAGAAATTGGCTCAAACTTTACAGCGTATATTGGTCGAACAGTGTTCTGTACAAGCCAAAGCCGTGATACAGGCGGAAGGCTTACAAGCCGTGGGAGATAGTTTTCAAGAATTAGGCAGTATTACTGGCGAAGAAATTTTAAAGAATCCAGAAGTGAAACAGCAGTTAAAAGGCGTGGTGCGTTATTTGGATTTAAATAAATTGATGATGACTTTTTTAACCCCTGATTTGTTTAATAAGTTAGGTGTAATTCGTAAATGATTTAAAACCCCCCTCTAAGTTTGAGGGGGTTTTTCAACGAAATTTAAACTTTTAGTTTAATGAATATGCCTTGTCGTTATATTCATAACGGTTGACATCGTATTTTTGACCATTCCACTGATAAACAGTAAGGCATAGATCTGCGCCACCATTTTCTATATTTGGTCAGTCGTCTTTTCCTTTTGTTTTTAGATAAGAATGGATTTATTTTAATTTTTTTTGTGTAATTACTATATCAAATAAGTATTAAAAAACCCGATTCATAGTAGGTTTCCGTTTTTAGAAATAGATCAGCTTAGCCAAGAATTTTTTTGCACGCATATTGGTATCACGATGCCATATCAACTTGATCATTATGTTGTACTAAAGAATTTGTAGTGGCTTGTGTTATCTCAGCGTTAGTGATTGTCGCTAAAAATTTTAAAGCCTCTTTCATATCATCTCCCTTTCTCAAGGCCGAAATAGAAAAGATAATGAATGAAAAGCCAATTAAGCCATCAAGCCATTGAATATTCCAAAAATGAAATTTACCAGTAAAAATAACAATGGCGAATATTAAAAATATGGCATAAAGAAAATAATATATTCTAGAAATGAGCTTTGAAACTCTCCTTTTTTTTGAATAAATGATTTTATTGTCTTGTTTTCTAATGTCAATGAATCTACTTCCCCAATAATATTGTTCCGTAGTCCTATCAAAGTTTGCTAAATCGTTTTCATGCAAATCTATTAGGTGATGAAGTAAGTCTGAACTCATATCTATTGAGCGACTAATATTTTGAGCAGCCTTGTCTCTTAATAATCTTGGATATTTATCCGTATCGACTCGATAAAATTTTTCAAAATATTCAGTAAAGTTTTCTAGCTCATCTTTAAATTTTTTGCGCTTATGCTCACCAATTGCATGTAGAGTTTTAGGTATAGAGAATATAGCAACAATGAGTGCGATAATTGCGGCTATGGGATTTATAAATTCCATTCTAATTATTCAAAGTTATGATTTTAATCATTATATAAAAAAGCCCCGATAAATCGAGGCTTTTTTATCAAATTAAAATATTAGCTTAACCAATCAATTTCTTCATCAATTCATTCACTTGAGCAGGGTTAGCTTTACCCTTAGACTCTTTCATCACTTGACCGACAAGACCGTTAAATGCCTTCTCTTTACCCGCTTTGAATTCTTCAACCATCTTCTCATTGGCAGCAAGCACATCTTTAATAATCGCTTCAATCGCACCTGTATCAGTTTCCTGCTTCAAGCCTTTTTCCGCAATAATCTCATCCGCAGTTTTGCCTTCTTCCCACATAAAGCCGAATACTTGCTTCGCAATTTTACCGCTAATGGTGTTATCCACGATACGTGCAACCATGCCGCCTAGCTTTTCAGCCGAAACAGGAGAGTCTGCTAGTTCTAAGCTTGCTTTGTTTAAAGCACCAGAGAACTCGCCCATCACCCAGTTTGCAGCCACTTTACCTTGAGCCGCACCGCCAGCAGAAGTCACGACAACTTCATAGAAATCCGCCAGTTCACGAGAAAGCGTAAGTACGTGTGCATCATATTCAGTCACGCCAAAGTCCGCGATGAAACGTGCACGACGTGCTTTAGGTAACTCAGGTAACTGAGTACGCGCCACTTCAATTTGATCGTCAGAGATAATCACAGGCAATAAGTCAGGGTCTGGGAAGTAGCGATAGTCATTCGCTTCTTCTTTCGAACGCATTGAACGCGTTTCCATCTTCACCGGATCAAACAAACGCGTTTCTTGGTCGATCTTACCGCCATCTTCCAAAATCTCCATTTGTCGTTCAATTTCAACATTGATCGCTTGTTCGATGAAACGGAATGAGTTGAGGTTTTTAAGCTCACAACGAGTACCGAATTCATTGCCCGGACGACGTAAAGACACGTTACAGTCACAGCGGAACGAACCTTCTGCCATGTTGCCGTCAGAAATACCCAGCCAACGCACCAAAGTGTGAATCGATTTAATGTAGGCTACCGCTTCTTCAACTGAACGCATATCTGGTTCAGACACGATTTCAAGTAAAGGTGTACCCGCACGGTTTAAGTCAATGCCTGACATACCTTCAAACTGGTCATGGATTGATTTACCCGCATCTTCCTCTAAATGTGCACGAGTTACGCCAATGCGTTTCACTGTACCATCTTCAAGTTGAATGTCGATGTGACCTAAGCCAACAATCGGGTTGTCCATTTGGCTGATTTGATAGCCCTTAGGCGAATCTGGGTAGAAATAGTTTTTACGTGCAAATACCGATGCTTGGTCGATATACGCATCAATGCCCAAACCAAAGCGAATCGCAAGATCAACCACTGCTTTATTTAATACAGGTAATACGCCCGGCATCGCCAAATCCACAAGGCTGGCTTGTGTATTAGGATCTTGGCCAAATGTCGTTGAAGAACCAGAGAAGATTTTAGAATTGGTCGCAAGCTGAGTGTGAATCTCGATCCCAATTACGACTTCCCAACCATCAATCAAAAGCGATTTTTGAGCTGTTTTTTGAGTGTTCGACATTTATGCATTCTCCTCAGCAATTGCAGCGCGTTTGCTATGCCAATCGGTTGCTTGTTGATACTGATGCACCACAGACAATAATTGGGATTCCGACCAATAGTTACCAATCAACTGTAAGCCTACAGGCAGATTCTCTTTATCAAAACCAACAGGCGCATTAATTGCAGGCAGACCTGCCAAGTTCACAGCAAGGGTGTAGATATCACCTAAATACATTTCAGTCGGGCTGAGATTTGCCCCAATTTTATACGCTGTGGTTGGTGCCGAAGGGGCCGCAATGACATCTACCGATTCAAACGCTTTTAAGAAATCTTGTTGAATCAGACGACGTACTTTTTGTGCTTTCACGTAGTAAGCATCATAGTATCCAGCAGATAGCGCATAAGTACCAATCAGGATACGACGCTGAACTTCTTTACCAAAACCTTCTGAACGTGAACGTTTGTATAAGTCCATCAAGTCCACAGGATTTTCACAGCGGTAACCGTAACGAACACCGTCAAAGCGTTGTAAGTTTGAAGATGCTTCAGCAGGTGCAATCAAATAGTAGGTCGGAACATAGGCATCTGTCATGTTGAGATCAATCTCAACCAAGACTGCGCCCATTTCTTCTAATTTTTTCAGTGATTCTTCAACACGTGCTTTAACTTCAGCATCTAAACCTTGAACATTGAAATATTGTTTTGGAATACCAATGCATAACCCTTTTACAGATGTGCCGTTTAGGTTTGCAACATAATCATCAACGTCTTTTTCCATAGAAGTTGAATCTTTTGCGTCATGACCTGCCATCACGTTCATGAGATAAGCACAGTCTTCAGCCGAACGAGCCATCGGCCCGCCCTGATCCAAGGATGATGCATACGCGATCATACCGAAACGTGATACACGACCATACGTTGGTTTCAGCCCTGTAAGACCACAGAATGATGCAGGCTGACGAATTGAACCACCTGTATCTGTACCTGTGGCAAACGGTGCCAGATCAGCTGCAACAGCCGCCGCAGAACCACCCGACGAGCCACCCGGAACATGATCGAGTGCCCATGGATTTTTGGTTGCGCCAAAGTAAGAACTTTCTGAGGTCGAACCCATCGCAAATTCGTCCATGTTCACTTTACCTAAAGTGACCAAACCTGCATCTTTGCCCTTTGTTACAACGGTTGCATCGTAAGGTGAGATAAAGTTATCCAGGATTTTAGAGCCTGCGGTGGTTTTAATGCCTTGGGTACAGAAAATATCTTTATGTGCAATGGGAATGCCTGTCAGGAATGTCGCATTACCCGCTTTACGTAGCGCATCCGCAGCATCTGCTTGAACAAAAGCCTGTTCAGCAGTCACGGTGACATAACTTTGGACATGTGCATCAATTTTTGCAATGCGTTTTAAATAATGTTCAGTGAGTTCACGAGAGGAGAATTTACCTTGAGCTAAACCCTCAGCGATTTCGCGAACCGATAAGCGATGTAAATCTGTCATAAGAAATATTTCTTTACGTTTAATTTAATAAAATAGTTCAACTGAATGTAAATTATTCAATCACACGTGGTACTAAATACAAGCCATCTTGCACAGCAGGTGCAACAGCTTGATATTGTTCACGATGATTTGTTTCAGAAACCACGTCTTCACGCAAGGGTTGTGCATGGTCAAATGGACTTTTAAGCGGCTCGACACCTTCGGTATCAATGCCTTTTAAGGTTTCCATCATGCCTAAAATTTTATTTAAACTTTGAGCATATTCAGCAGATTGCGCGTCATCAAGCGATAAACGAGCAAGATGGGCGATTGCTGAAACTGTTTGTGCATTTAAATCTGCAGAATGCTGTGCATCCGGTGTAGACATAACATCACCTGATCAGTATTAAAAAAAAATCAAAATATCGTGCGTTATAATAAGCGATTGACTTGTTCAAAGCATCACATTTAGTTAAAGTTGCCACCTTGCGCCCACATAAAGTTTAATCGAGAACGTCTCCGTGATTCTAAAAAGACTAATTGGCTTGTTTTCGCCCGATCTAGCCATTGATTTAGGTACAGCAAATACACTTATTTATGCACCAGGCCGAGGCATTATATTAAATGAACCGACGGTTGTGGCCATTCGTCACAGTGGTTCACAAAAAATCGTTGCCGCGGTTGGACTTGATGCTAAACAAATGTTGGGTCGTACGCCTGCAAATATTACTGCCATTCGTCCGATGAAGGATGGGGTAATTGCAGATTTTGAAGTGACCGAAACCATGCTGAACCAATTTATTAGCAAGGTACATGAAAAACGTTTGTTTCCACCTGCGCCGCGTGTTGTGGTGTGTGTGCCATGTAAATCGACATTGGTTGAACGTCGTGCCATTCGTGAAGCTGTATTTAATGCAGGCGCACGTGATGTCCGCTTAATTGAAGAACCAATGGCTGCTGCAATCGGTGCTGGTATGCCAGTTGAACAAGCCTGTGGTTCAATGGTAGTAGATGTTGGTGGCGGTACCACTGAAATCGCGATCATCTCGCTACAAGGCTGTGTCTATGCAGATTCACTGCGTATTGGCGGTGATGTTTTTGATGAACAAATCATTAATTATGTCCGTAAAGCGCATGGTTGTGTGATTGGTGAGACCACAGCTGAAAAAATTAAAAAAGAAGTCGGGATGGCTTTACCTGATTTAGATAGTAAACCACTAGAAATTGAAGTACATGGTCGTAATTTAGCGGAAGGTGTCCCGCGTGCGATTACAGTGACTTCTGTAGAAATTACTCAAGCGATTTCGGATCCATTACAAAATATTGTATCTGCAGTGAAATCGGCACTTGAACAAACGCCACCTGAATTGTCATCTGACATTGCAGAACGTGGCATTGTGTTGACGGGTGGTGGTGCATTACTGCGTAATCTTGATAAATTACTGGCTCAGGAAACAGGTTTACCTGTGGTTGTTGCAGAAGATCCTTTGACTTGTGTAACACGTGGTGGTGGTAAAGTTTTAGAATTCTTTGATAACCCAAATCATGACATGCTCTTTGTCGGTTAAGTAAGGGATTAGGCGGGTGCAAACAAATCTGTTTTCTAGACAACCGCCATCTTTTCGCTCATTTATCATTGCGGTCATTACATGTTGGGTGGTGCTATTTTTTAATTGGCGCATGCCACATGTAATTAAACCCGCGCGTGATGTCTTGTATGCGGCATATAATCCCATATATGCCCTAGCAAGTTATCCAGTGTTATCGCGAGAATGGCTGAATCAACAAACCAAGTCTGAGGTCCAGTTGCGACGTGAAAATACCGCAATGCAAGCCGAGCTATTACAGGCACAAGTCCGCCTACAAAAACTCTCTGAACTTTCTGCTGAAAATACCCGCTTAAGAGGTTTGCTCGATACGCCATTGATTATTGATGGTCGTATGGAAATTGCAGAAGTGATTGGAACGGATGCAGATCCACTTCGACATATTATTGTGATTAACCGTGGTGCCAGTAGCCAACTCAAAGTGGGTCAAACAGTATTGGATGACAAAGGCATTATGGGGCAGATTATTAATGTCTATCCGCATAGTAGTCGAATCATGTTGCTCTCTGATAAAGAACATTCCCTTTCGGTACGTTTAGAGCGTACAGGTATGCGTGCGATTGTATCGGGTACTGGCGATTTAGGTCATTTAAAAATGGAATATGTGCCGACCAGTGCCAATATTAAAGTGGGCGATAAAGTCTATAGTTCTGGGCTTGGAGCACACTTTCCTGCAGGTTATTTGGTAGGAACAATATCGAAAGTCAATCGACATAATTCCGGTGAATTTGCCAAAATTGAGGTGACTCCAGCAGCGCAATTGGCAGGCGGACATCATGTTGTGGTTCTATTTTCTGATTCGTTAGCGATGGAGCAACCGTATGCTAATCGCTAAATTACGTTCGCAAAAAAATCGTGATCCTTTAATTGCAATTATCCTGTCCGTGATTGTGTGTTCTGTATTGATGGTTTATCCATTGTCTTATGCCATTTCAGGCGCACGCCCATTATTTATGTTATTGGTGATGCTGTTCTGGGTCATGTGTCAGCCGACTTGGTGCGGCATTTGGTTTGCATTTGGTACTGGGGTATTTGTTGATCTACTAATTGATGCCCCCTTGGGGATGAATGCTTTAAGTTTTGTCACCGTTGCTTTTGTTGCCAGATTTCTGACCCGTGAACGCCGTATTTTAACTTTTGGTAATTTGTGGGTCATCAGTTTTATGGCTGTATTGGCGCATTTATTCATGACGTGGATAGCTCAAATTATGGGGGGAATGCAGTTTTCAATTGCAAGACACTGGCAACCTCTATTAAGCAGTATTTTCACTTTTCCTGTAATTTACTTTTTACTGAAAAAATGGCGCATTTAATTTTAGCGTCAAGTTCTCCGCGTCGTCGAGAACTGCTGCAACAACTTGGACTCCAATTTGACGTTTTTAGTCCCGAGGTTGATGAGTCGGTTTTAATCGGTGAGGGCATTGCTGGATATGTTCAACGGCTGGCTTGTATCAAAGCAGATGCGATTTCAGCTCAATTTCCAGATGCAGTCGTCATTGCAGCAGATACTAGTGTGGGTGTGGAAGGTAATTTTAGGAAAACCCGAATCGAAACAACATGCTTTTGAAATGTGGCATGCTATATCAGGACGAAAACATGATGTATTTTCAGGCGTATGTGTCGGTACAAGTAAACAAAAATCAAGTATAGTGGTGCAGACCCACGTTGAGTTTCAATCTTTAACTCTCAATGATATGGAAGAATATTGGGCAACAGGCGAACCTGTGGGAAAAGCGGGCGCTTATGCCATTCAGGGTATTGCAGCACGTTATATTCCGTGTATAGACGGAAGTTATAGCAACGTGGTGGGCCTACCTTTATATGAAACAATACAGTTATTAAAAGCCCTTAAGGTTCTAAATTAACGGGTAAAAAGAATTTTTATAATGTTTTGAGTTTTATTATGTCTGACGAATTGTTGATTAACGTCACCCCTATGGAATGTCGGGTGGCCTTAATCCAAAATGGTACGGTCAATGAACTATTTTTAGAACGCACAGTAAAACGTGGTTTAGTAGGTAATATTTACAAAGGCAAAGTTGTGCGTGTGCTTCCTGGTATGCAAGCGGCATTTGTCGATATTGGTTTATCGCGCACTGCGTTTTTGCATATTAACGACATGGTGTGGCCACGAAATCAACCTACACCAAATGTGTTTGAATTGTTACAGCCCGGTCAAATTCTCACGGTTCAAGTGATGAAAGATATGCTTGGCACCAAAGGGGCACGTTTAAGTACAGATTTATCTATTCCCTCACGTTATTTGGTTCTGATGCCTTATGGTCATCATACTGGCGTATCTCAGCGTATAGAAGCTGAAGAAGAGCGTGACCGCTTACGTTCTATCATTGAAAATATTCAAACTGAACATAAATTACCAGGAAGCGTGATTGTACGCACCGCTGCAGAAGGTATTCCAGAAGCAGACATTGCGCAGGACATGGCATATCTGGCTAAGTTGTGGGAGTTTATTCAGCGTAAGCAAAAAGTGATTGCTGTACCTTCATTGATTTTCGAAGAATTACCGTTACCACAACGGGTCATTCGAGATTTAGCCAATGCAGATACCACAAAAATTTCGGTTGATTCACGTGAAATTCATGCCAAATTACAAGAATTTGTCATGGAGTTTGTACCCAGTATGCAGAATAAGGTCATTCACTATCCGGGTGAACGTCCTATTTTTGATTTGTACAATGTAGAAGATGATATTCAGAAAGCACTTCAAACCCGTGTCGCGTTAAAGTCTGGTGGATATCTGATGATTGATCAGACGGAAGCAATGACCACAATTGACGTTAACACGGGTTCTTATGTTGGGGGGCGAACACTCGAAGACACTGTATTTAAAACCAATATGGAAGCGACTCAAGTAATTGCACGACAGCTGCGTCTGCGTAATTTGGGCGGCATCATTATTATTGATTTCATTGATATGCAAGAAGCTCAGCATCGTGAAGATGTAATGAAACAATTTGATCGCATGTTAGAACGTGACCACGCCAAAACTAAGATTACCCAAGTGTCAGAGTTAGGCTTGGTTGAAATGACACGCAAACGAACTCGTGAGTCTTTAGAACATTTAGTCTGTGAATCATGTTCGACTTGTCAGGGGCGTGGATATGTGAAAACTGCTGAGACAGTATGTTACGAAATCTTTCGAGAAATCTTAAGATATGCGCGGGCTTTTGAATCTAAAAGTGGCTTTACTGTCGTAGCTCACCCTGCAGTGATTGACCGATTATTAACAGCAGAAGCGCCTGCAGTGGCGGATTTAGAGCATTTTGTTGGACGGGTAATCAAGTTCCAAGTGGAAAATTTATATACGCAAGAGCAATACGATATCATTCTGAGCTGAAATTGTAACAGAATGTCGTTAAACACTTGTTACATCTGAAATTTTACTTTCGATCTTTAATTTTGAATACTAGTCGTACGTATTAGCCAAAGCCAAATTCTCCCTTTTTGGCTTAGCAAAAAGAGGTATGACATGAATATGAGTCAAGTAATTATTAATCAAAGTTTGAAAGTTTTAGACAATAAACCTGCACACAGTGGTTATATTGTAGATGAGCAAGGTAAAGAAGTTCAGATTACGGCTGCGATGATTCGTTCAGTCTGTCATCAATTATTAAATCAATGTCGTACAATTAAAAACTAAGGGGCAGAAAATGCCCCTTGGTTTATTGCTTGTTTATTTTTTA
This sequence comes from Acinetobacter albensis, assembly GCF_900095025.1. GTDB lineage: Bacteria > Pseudomonadota > Gammaproteobacteria > Pseudomonadales > Moraxellaceae > Acinetobacter > Acinetobacter albensis. The sequence goes on from NZ_FMBK01000006.1 coordinate 56,754, forward strand.
AGAATTTGCGGCTAACTTACCGCTTCAAGCTTTGGGGATTGTTGTTCCACAATTTTTTCAAAACGTTGAATTTCTTCCTCTAAATGGGTCAGTAAATTTTGCATTTTAGGTAATGCATTCCGACAACCTGTTAAACCCACTTCTAATTTATCTAAATAACTGGTCATGGTAATATTCAATGCCTGTCCATCCAAAACAATAGACGCTGGATAAAGTGCATCAAGCTTAGCGCCATTCCAATACAAAGGTTCACGTGGACCTGGCACATTAGAAATGACAATATTGAAGGCTTGGCGTTTAGGCATTAAACCTGACGCGATATTCAGTCCTGCTGGACCATAAACAAAGGCACTATAATTCAAAATCTGTTGGGAATTCATTCGTTTAAAACGATTTTTTGCATTTTGCATACTGCGCTTAATCACGTCTAAACGCTCTAGCGGATCTTCTTTGTCAGTGCCTAAATTGGCTAAAATCATGGTAATTCGATTTGAAACTTCAGAATCATCATCGCGGATAGACGCAGGCACCATAGCAATCAGTGGTTTTTTAGGGAGCGCAGTCTGACTAATCAGATATTCACGCAATGCACCAGAGCAAATAGCCAGCACTACATCGTTAATAGTCACACCCAATTCTTTAGCAATTTTGCTTAAACGTGCCAATTCAAATGATTGAGCTGCAAAGCGACGAGAAGAACTGACGCGTTGATTTAAAATACTGCTTGGTGCCTGAAAACTTGAAACATAGTCGGGATTACGTCCCATGTCTTTGATAATGGTTTGAGAGAGCTCTCGAAAGACAGTAGGGGTTGCTTCAAGTTGCTGTTTAACCCCATTCATAATTTTTTTAAATCGGCTTGATTTCGGTTCTTTTAAGCGTTTAGCACGAGGTCCTTCTACACACCAAGGCGGTACAATGCGGTTCCCATGAGGGTCATGAGAAAGCGATTTTTCAACCAAGCGCATGCCTGCAATACCATCCACCATCGCGTGATGAATTTTAAAGTACATGGCAAAGCGATTGCCTTCGATCCCTTCAATGATATTACAAGTCCAAAGTGGTTTTGCCCGATCAATTAAAGCGCTGTGTTCTTGAGAAATATAGGTTAATAATTCACGAATTCGACCCGGATGAGGAAGCGCAATATGACGGAAATGATGATCTAAATCAAATTCTTCATCTTCATCCCAAAAAAAACCATTGAGTTTATTATTAAAAGGAGGCACTGGGATAGATTTAGAGTTACGAATATCGGCAACTAAATCTTGAATAAAAGTTTCAGGGGCATTGTCAGGGATTTGAAATAGAAAAAGTCCCCCAACATGCATGGGTTGTTGTCTTTTTTCTAGTGATAGAAAAATAAAATCAATCGGATGTAAAGGACGCATAGCGTGGAATGCCTCACTGCAATTTCATAGGTCGTTCTTATATGAACAAACTTGTTAGAATTATAAAAACCGTTTTTCAAGTATAACTTTTTTCAAATAGAAAGAAACAGGTTTCTGTATAATCGGTTAAAGGTGAAAACCAGAAACCACCATGATCGATGGTTTCTTAAAAGTTATTATTTTAAGTTACCCGCATGCAAACCGCATTCTTTATGGGTCGCTTCTTCCCACCACCAACGACCTTCACGTTCATGCTGATTTGGAAGAACAGGGCGAGTGCAAGGCTCGCAACCAATTGAAATAAAACCACGTTCATGTAATGGATTATAAGGAATTTCCATCATGCGAATATAACTCCAGACATCTGCACTTGACCAGTTTGCCAATGGATTATATTTAATCAGCTGTTTACCCAAGCCAGAAAATCCAGCATCGGCTTGTACCACAGGAATTTCATTACGCGTACCCGGGCTTTGATCTTTACGTTGTCCCGTAATCCAGCCATCTAGAGTCGCCAATTTTTTGCGTAAAGGCTGAACTTTACGAATACCACAACATTCCTGATGGCCATCTTCAAAGAAACTGAATAATCCTTTTTGTTGAACCAGATTTTCAATCGCTTGAGTTTCAGGAAAACAAATTTCGATATCAATTTTATAGTGTTTACGCACTTGTTCAATAAATTGATAGGTCTCTGCATGTAATCGTCCTGTATCTAGGCTGAAAACACGAAAAGGCTTACCCAAATTTGATGCCATATCAATCAACACTACATCTTCAGCACCAGAAAATGAAATAGCAATTTCACCATCTTGGTTTAACGCCAATTCTAAAATTTCACTGGGTGATTTATCGGCATATTCAGATGCGAGCGCATCGACAAGGTCAATGGTGGGGATTGTAGTCATGATCGTTCCTGGCTAATAGGCTTGGACACTTAAAAACCTATATTAATTTAATTCACAACAATTTTAATAGAATTAGAATAATCTGCTTAGCACTAAAAAATAAATACTTATGAATTAAATAGATTTAAAAAACAACATTTCATTGACCTATTTTTAAGCTATGATAACGCAAAATTTATTACTGACGTTGGGAGAACCCATGGAAATCGTATGTCTTGATCTTGAAGGTGTGTTAGTTCCAGAAATTTGGATTAACTTTGCCAAAAAAACTGGCATAAAAGCATTGGAAGCGACCACACGTGATATCCCTGATTACGATGTGTTGATGACCCAACGCCTCAATATTTTAAAAGAGCATGGTTTAGGGTTAAACGATATTCAAGCTGTGATTGCAGATATGGGGCCTTTTCCGGGTGCTAAAGAATTTATAAAATGGGTCAGTACTCATTTTCAATTGATTATTCTTTCCGATACTTTCTATGAATTTGCTCATCCGTTAATGCGACAGTTGGATTGGCCAACCATTTTTTGTCATAAATTGGAAACTGATGAAAATGGGATGATCTCGGCTTATAAATTGCGTCAACCTGATCAAAAGCGCCAAGCTGTGAAAGCATTACATGGTTTAAACTTCCGCGTTATTGCAGCAGGTGATTCATATAATGATACAACTATGCTTGCTGAGGCAGATCATGGTTTCCTCTTTGATGCACCTGATAATGTCATTGCCGAATTTCCGCAATTTCCACCTATTCATGGCTATGAAGCATTAAAAGAAGCGATTCGTAATGCCTCAGTGCGCGATATTCCAGCTTAATCTTTAAGTCTATAGAATAAAAAAGGCGCTCATAAAGCGCCTTTTTTAATTAAACTAAATTTATATTTCATACAAAATTAGAAACGGTAACCGATTTTCATACCATAACCAAATGCAGTATTGTCTTCAAATTCGGCGACTTTATTTCCGCCCGTTTGTGCAGTTGCATCACCTAGCCAGAAATATTTAACACCCGCTTGAATAAAATAGTTTTCAGCAGGGCTGTATTGGCCACCTAATCCTACGCTCCAATAGCCTTCAGTTGGCCCAAGAGTCGTCACGGGATTTCCTGCACCAGAATCATATCCAATGGCTGCTGTACCTGACCATTGACTGTTAAATTTATGACCTAAACCGACGGTTGCAGACCATTGATCATCAGAATAATCAATGAGATTTTGTGCTTTGCCTCGAGCTTGTTGTGACAGTTGCGCGAGTAAAGGCGGAGTTACCACAAAGTTATCCCAGTGTACCCAACGAATATTGGCGAAGGCTAAAGTGTTTTGAGCAATACCTGTTTGTAAATCAAGATTGACAGATTGTGGCGTAATGGCTTCAGTTTTACCTACTAAACTGAATGGAACAGTAACGATACCACCACCCATTGATGGTGGGAGGGTAATCAACGGTGATGCAGTTTCATGAGAATCTGCATCATGTTTGATTTCTGATCTATAGGTCATTGCCGCTTTTAATGCTATTTCTGGAACTTGATAAGCAAAACCAGCAATCCAGCCAAATGCAGCTTCTTCCTCAACTTTAATATTATAAGTGCCCAGTGCGGCTTTTCCACCATACGCTAGACCACGTAATTTAATGTCTGCTTCTACAGTTTGGTACACTGGACCTGCATAAAAGTTCCAGTTTTTATGAGGTTGATAGCCAATTAAAGCCGTAATATTTTGTGTCTTTACTTCTACACGGGTGCCTTCTATTTGGTCACCAAACATCAAACTATCTTCTGAATATTGAGCATCTGCGCCATAGGGTTGATCGTACAATAAGCCTAAAGAAATTTTATCTGAAGCTTGAACTTTAATCGCTGCAGAAGGGAAATAGTAATCTTCAGCCATATCATCGACTTGATTACCCAATAAATCCGTACCTTCAACACTCGGGTCTAATACAGAAATACCCGCTTCAGCATAATTTTCTGGTTGTAAAAAAGCTGAAATTGACTGGCCTGAACGGTCTAAACCACCCGCAAAAGTTGCTGTCGCTGGAAATAAACTGAGTAAAATAGCGGTTTGAATAGAATTAAACTTCATGGATACTTTTCCCTGATATCACTTTGTAACTTAAAGTGGGTGAAAAGTAACATAAATAAAAAAAGAGTAAATACTCGGTTAAGATAATTTAATGAACTGGCTCATTCAAAAAAAATAATTTGACTGGACTTAATACTTAAATAATATTCATAAATATTATTTGATTGCATGAATTAAATAACATGATAACTTTTTAAATTAAGGGGCTTTATTGTTTATTCCTTTTGGTTGAATTTGAGACATATAAAGAGAAGAGCATAAAAAATTTTATTAGAATCTGATAATAAAAAACCCTAGAAAGCTAGGGTTTTTTTGAAAAATATTGGGCATTAAATTAGAATTTATAACCCATTTTTAAGCCATACGCGATAGCATCATTATCTTCAAAATTTGCTACATAAGAAGCTGTACCAAAGTCCGAAGCAACTTGAGCTTTGGCATCACCTAACCAGAAGTATTTAACACCACCAGCAATGAAAGTTTGTGGTGTTGGGCTAAATTGAGCACCCAAACCAACATTCCAGTAACCTTCAGTTGGACCCAATGTAGATACAGGATTGCCCGCACCAGAGTCCCAACCTATAGAAATATTACCAGCCCATTGTTCACTTAACTTACGACCTATACCAACAGTTGCTGAGATTTGATCATCTGTGTATGCAACTAAATCAAATCCTTGAGATTTACCAGGAATGAATTTTGATGCATGACCAAAATCATTTGGACGAATAGAGAAATCTTTCCAGTTCACCCAACGAACATTTGCGAATGCTACTGTATTTGCCATTACACCTGTTTGAAAATCTAAATTTACAGATTGAGGTGTTGTTATTTCAGTTTGACCTGGTGTGTATCCAAGAACAGGATTAATTGTTGCAGCTAACCCACTAGTACCTAAACTTTCAGTTACTTGTACTTCGTGTTCAATTTCAGAACGATAGGTAACAGATGTTTTTAAAGCAATTTCAGGAATTTGATATGCAAAACCTGCAAGCCAACCAGTAGCACCATCTTCACCAATATTGGCATTGTAATCACCAAATGCTGCTAAGCCACCGTATGCAACACCACGTAATTGAACATCACCTTTTACAGTTTGATAAACGCCACCACCATAAATGTTCCAGTTTTCAGTCGGTTGAAAGCCTAAAATTACTGAAATATTCTGGGATTTTACTTCGACAGCTGTTCCTTCTGTACCATTATGAAATGCACCTTGATTAGCAAATGGAGCTAATGGGCCAGGTAAAGCAGCTGTTTTTTTTGTATCTGTTTTATATTCAGCATCAGCACCAAATGGTTGGTCGTAAATTAAACCAAAAGAAAAGTGATCAGTAAGCTGTAGTTTTAGTGCAGCGCTAGGAAAGTAATAATCACCAGCCATTTCACCAACACTTGTATTTTCAAGCCCGATAGCTACTGCTGGTGCTGCAGGATTTGGAGTCCATCCACTTTTTACATTACCCGAAACATTAGGGTCTAAAACTGAAATACCTGCTTCAAAATAGTTGCCTGGCTGTAAAAAAGCGGCAATTGATTGACCTGAACGATCAAGAGCGGCTGCGAATGCACCTGTCATGGGTACTGTTGCAAGAATAATCGCGGTAGTTAGTGTTTTTAATTTCATTCTTTATCTTCCCTAGAACGATACATATGTTATGACATTTTTTGTGAATGCTTTTTTAATATCTGGAGAAATTAACTTTAAAAGCTAAGATCGATTGTTACTCCATGTGACAAAAATAGCACAATTAAATAAAGAGTAAATGCTCTAGAAAAATAAAAAAATATGAAAAGTTATTTTATTACTTTTTTAAAGTTAATTTTATATAATAAATTTATATCAAATATTTGAAATATAATAAAAAAATATAAATAATTTAAAATATTTTTACACTTTTGATTGGTTAAAAATTACCCAAATTTTATGTGAATACTTAACAATAATTTGTGATTTTAATCACGTTTTATATTTTCTTTAACTTAAAAAAACAGAAATAATTATTTTAAGACATTGAATTTGTATTTTTTTGAAAATTAAATTTTAAATAAATTGGAAAGTCCGACTATCGCCTAGGGCGAATGATGCACTCTATACCAGTTAAAATATTTAAACAGGTTCGTATTGTTATACATTAGTTCTAACAAAAGTATTGGTTAAGGTATTTGCCTACACTTTTTTTAAAATACTGAAACAGCATTGATATAAAGAATTTCTTTTTTTTCTTCACGCTTTATTCACAGCCAGATAAGCTATTTTATAAAAATAAATTTCCAAGGTCACAAAAATGACAAATGTATTTAAATCTTTATGTGCGGGTAGTGTATTGAGTTTGAGTATTTTTACTTTATCTTTTCATACGCAGGCAGAGACTGGAGTACTGAAGGCAGTTGAAAAAATTGACGTGAATCAATACGCGGGTCAATGGTATGAAATTGCGCATTTGCCCATGTTTTTTCAGCGAAAATGTGTCAGTGATACAACAGCTCAATATACGGTTAATTCAGATCAGACCATAGGTGTACTGAATAGTTGTCGCACAGAAACAAATGAAATGATCAGTTCTAAAGGTGTGGCTTATGCTCAAAATGCAGGTAACAGTAAACTGAAAGTGAGTTTTTTGCCTTCAGGCCTAAGATGGCTACCTTTTACTAAAGGTGATTATTGGGTATTAAGAGTGGATCCAAACTATAAAGTTGCCTTGGTTGGTGGTCCAAGCCATAAATATTTATGGATTCTGTCACGTGATTCAAAGCTTGACCAAGCAACGTATCAATCTTATTTGCAGACAGCCCGTGAATATGGCTACGATGTATCAAAGTTAGTTCAAACACCTCATCAACCCTGATATTTCTAATCTGCGGAGCGACTATTTTTCGTGGCTCCATTAAAAAAACTCTGCTTCACATAAATTTCATTCTGACTCGATTAAACTATGTAAAAGAAAATCAAATCATTTATCGATTAGGATTATCCATGTTTAAAAGTCTGATGCGATGGTTGGATAGTTGGTCCACTCCTATTGGGGCGCAGGGCATTTCATCTGAAAATAAGCAAATTCAATGGGTCCGTATTCTCCCTTTTATTCTTTTGCACATTGCTTGTCTTGCCGTATTTTGGGTGGGTATCTCTTGGTTTGCTGTGGTTTTTATGCTGCTGTTTTATCTGATTCGCATGTTTTCAATTACTGCATTTTTTCATCGCTACTTATCACATAAGACTTTTCAAACTTCACGTGTAGTGCAATTTATTTTTATATTGATTGGGACTATGAGCGCGCAAAGAGGCCCTTTATGGTGGGCAGCGCATCATCGTTATCATCATCGATTTACGGATACCGATCAAGATCCACATTCATCAACACATGGGTTTTGGTATAGCCATATTGGCTGGTTTTTAAATGAATACAATTTCGCTCTTCGTAAAGACGTGATTAAGGATTGGCTTAAATATCCTGAATTGGTTTGGCTAGATCGTTTTTGCGTCATTATTGTGTTACTGACGGCAACAGCAATTTATTTTTTAGGCGAATGGGTGGCGATTGTACAACCCCAATTAGGAACATCGGGTTTGCAACTTCTAGTCTGGGGGTTTGTTGTTTCCACGGTCTTGTTAATTCACGCCACTTTATGTATTAATTCACTGGCACATCTGTATGGCAGTCGAGATTTTGATACTGATGACCAAAGTCGAAATAACTTATTTTTATCGATCATTACTTTAGGTGAAGGTTGGCATAACAACCATCATTATTATGCGGGAAGTGTGCGTCAAGGCTTTTATTGGTGGCAGATTGATGTCACTTATTATGTTTTAAAAATAATGTCTTGGTTGGGATTGGTCTGGGGGCTAAAACCGATTCCACAACGGGTCTATGCGGTGAGTAAAATTGCTCAATCCTCCGATAAAGTAAAAAAATTAATCAAAACAAAGCGCAAGAATAGCTCAACTGGAGAGTCTTCATGAAAATTGCGATTATTGGTTCAGGTATTTCTGGATTGTATGCCGCATGGAAACTTTCAAAGCATCATCAAGTGACTGTTTTTGAGAAAAATACTTATTTGGGTGGGCATACTGATACACATGATTTAATCATTGACGGTCAAAAAGTCGCTGTAGATAGTGGTTTTATTGTTTTTAATGATTATAACTATCCACTGTTTAGTCAAATGATTGCTGAGCTTGGGGTAAAGTCACAAAGTAGTGATATGGGATTTTCTGTGAATAATCAGGTCACAGGGCTACAATATAATCCGTCGAAAAAGATCTCTTTACTGAGCAGACCACAAAATTTTTTAAACTCTCAGTTTAGAGCCATGCTGGCTGACCTTTTTAAGTTTTATTCTGCCAACAAAGACATCAATGTCGATGATATCAATACAACGTTAAGCATCGAAGAATATTTAAATCAAAATGGTTATTCCGAAGCTTTTCGCCAAGAACATTTGTATCCAATGTGCGGCGCTTTATGGTCATGTCCAATAGAGCAAGCGGGACAAATTCCCTATAAATTCGTGGTGAGCTTTTTTCAGCATCATCGTATGTTGCAGCTCAAAGATCGCCCACAATGGCAAACGGTAAAAGGCGGTTCTGCGCAATACGTTCAAGCCATTCAGCAACAGTCAACTAATATTGAATTTAAAAACCTTGCTGTAATTAGTGTGTCACGTTTAGCTGATGAGGTGATTGTCAAAACACAACGCGATACTCAACAATTTGATTGGGTGATTTTTGCAAGTCATGCCGATGACAGTTTAAAAATGTTAAGTGATGCGACACCACTTGAACAATCCGTATTGTCCCAATTTTCATATCAAGACAATAAAATGGTGGTGCACAGTGATGTAAGTATTATGCCGAAGCAGAAATCTCAGTGGGCAAGCTGGCATGTGCATGTCACCGCAGATCAGGCTAAATCTAATCCAAAAAAGCACATCCCTGAGGTTCATTATGCCTTTAGCTACTGGATGAACAAACTGCAAAATTTGTCCTGTAAATCTCAAGTTTTTGCCACGTTGAACCCAAATTTTCAGATTAATCCACAACATATTTTAGTCGAGCGACAATATCGCCATCCTGTATTTAATGCAAAAGCGATTGAAGCGCAAAATCGATGGCATGAAATTAATGGGCAATATCGAACCTCATTTTGTGGGGCATATTGGGGTTGGGGTTTCCATGAAGATGGCGCGCGCAGTGCAGCCAACGTGGTCAATCAATTGACACAGCTTTTAGCCGAGCCCGCTTAGGAGCATGTTATGTGGATGAGCTCACTTGCCGTCGCACCCGTGACGATTCGGCATCGACGCTATTTACCCAAACAGCATGAATTTGACGCAAAATTAAATTATTTATGGTTCGATCCCGATCAGATTGAATCCATCACTCAAAAATCTTGTTTATGGTCATCAAATCGGTGGAATTTACTTCAACTTGATGCTGATGACTTTTTAACGATGCAACAGGGTTCAATTCGGCAAAAAGTCCAAAAAATAATCCTAGAACACAGCAATATTCAATTGACCTCAGATACTCAAATTCGAGTTCTTGCATTGCCGCGCACTCTAAGCTTTCGCTTTAACTCTGTGGTTTTCTATATGGTGTTTGATGCCACTGAACAGCCATTATTTATCTTAAGTGAAATAACCAATACGCCATGGAATGAACGCAAAGTCTATGTACATGACTGTCGAGAGAAAGCAGTTCAGCATTCACAGTTTCAGGGCTATCAATTCAAGTTTAAAAAATCATTTCATGTTTCTCCATTTATGCCGATGGAGATGGATTATCGTTGGAATTTTAATTTTTCGGAGCAGCAACAAGTCATTCATATGCAATTGTATCAACAAGATGTACTGCAATTTGATGCCACAATGCGCTTTTCATTGCGCCCCATCACAGTTCCTTCACAACAGCATCGCTATGCTATTTCCAGTGTCTTTGAACCTTTTAAAATGATGGCAGGAATTTATCTGAATGCTTTTCGTTTATGGAAGAAAAAAGTGCCATTTTATCGACACCCAAAGAAAGATAAGGGAAATACCAAATCATGAAAACACTCATTTCCAATGAACAAGATGCGTTACCCTTGGTTTTACGTAGTTTATTTAAATTACGTCACGGTCAAATTATATTTCAAGGGGAATGGAATGGTTTTGTTGGAGACAGTATTGAACTGTGTGCTGTTGTTCAGGTTCATGATAAAAAACTGATGGATTTGGTTTTTAAAAGTGGTGTATTGGGTGCGGCAGAAGGGTATATTCGAGGCTATTGGAGCAGTGATCATCTGGTCGAGCTGATTCAAATTTTAGCCCGTAATCGAGATGTACTTGATAAAATTAATCAAAATGTGATTTCTCAAGCCAGTCAAATTTTTTTAAAGGCATGGCACAAATCTCGTCAAAATTCAATTGAAGGCAGTCGTAAAAACATCGCAGATCATTATGATTTGAGTAATGATTTCTTTAAGTTATTTCTCGATCCCTCCATGATGTATTCCAGTGCTGTGTTTAAAGATGCTGACATGACTTTGCAGCAAGCATCTGAATACAAAAAAGAACTGATTTGTCAAAAACTACAGCTTAAACCGATGGATCATCTGGTTGAAATTGGCAGTGGTTGGGGGGGCTTTGCAATTTATGCCGCACAAAATTACGGTTGTAAAGTCACCACGATTACCATTTCACAAGCACAGTATGATGAAGCGGTTACGCGGATTCAAGCAGCAGGATTAGCGCATCGGGTAGATGTGCAATTAAAAGATTATCGCTTGCTAGACGGTAAGTTTGACAAATTAGTTTCGATTGAAATGATTGAAGCAGTGGGCGAACAATATTTATCGACCTATTTTAAACAATGTCGTCATTTGCTTAAACCAAATGGCTTAGGGCTCATTCAAGCCATCACCATCGAAGATGCACGTTATAAAAAAGCATTAAAAACGGTAGATTATATTAAGCGTTATATTTTCCCCGGCAGTTTTATCCCCTGCATCAGTGTGCTTACCCAAACAGCATCCGAACAGAAATTGCGTTTAAAACACTTAGAAGATATTGGTCAAAGTTATGCCCAAACCTTACATTTTTGGCGAAAAAACTTTTTGGCTGAGCGTGAACAAGTCCTTGCACTGGGATTTGATGAAAACTTTATTCGGATGTGGGACTTTTATTTGTGTTATTGCGAAGGGGGCTTTAAAGAAGGCGTGATTAGCGATGTGCATATGTTATTTGAAGCCAGCGCTTATTAAGTGTTAAACATTCATGAATAGACCAAGGAGCGAGCAAAATGTTACTCAATTTCTTGTTGCTTGATGTTGTGATTATGGCAATGTGTTGGCTGATTGTGACTTATAACCAACGTGCCGGTTTAGTCGATGTCGCATGGAGCTTCTGTATTGCACTTAATGTGATGATTGCTGCATTTTGGTTAGATACTGCACCCATATCAGTACGTATTTTTATCGGATGTGCGAGCAGCATTTGGTTTCTACGATTGACTTGGCATTTATTGCGTCGTTATTGGCATGAATCAGAAGAAGATCGTCGTTACGCCAATATGCGCCGTGCAATGGGACAGTTTAAACACTTGGGTTTCTTGGCTTTTTTTATGTTTCAAGCGGGGTTGGCGATTTTATTTTCCTACCCGATGCTGTCTTTACTGAGCACGACTGTCATACAGTGGAGTGAATGGACCCATTGGGCACTGATTGCTGCTGCCATCATGATGCTGTTGGCATTTATCGGTGAAAGCACGGCTGATCAGCAACTGTATCGTTTTAAACAAAAACCTGAACATCACGGCAAAACCATGGATCAAGGTTTATGGAAATATTCACGACACCCCAATTATTTTTTTGAATGGTTACATTGGTTTGCCTATCCTATTTTAGGTTTAGCCGCAGGGCAATATTTGTTATGGATTTATCCATTGTTGATGTGGGCATTTCTATATTACATCACCGGTATTCCGTTTAGCGAACAACAAGCATTGCGTCATCGTGGGCAAAACTATCGAGATTATCAACAACGCACGTCAATGTTTATTCCGTGGCAACCTAAAGAGTAGATCACACTATGGATTTTATGATTCAACAGTCGTTAAAACTGGTCGAAAGTGGATTGCTTCCCGATCAGGCAATCCGCGTGGCAATCCGCAGCTTAAGTAAAAAACGCTTAATTCAGGAAGGGCGCTATGATCCTGAACACGGTGCCCAGCGTTATATGGATGTTTTGCGCATGCTGAAAAGCAGTGAAATTGCGATTGAAACGGATAAAGCCAATGAACAACATTATGAGCTTCCCACTGAGTTTTTTCAGGCAGTACTGGGCAAACGCTTAAAGTACAGTGCCAGTTTATTTAATGAAGCGCAAACCACGTTAGATGAAGCAGAAGAGTTGGCTTTGGCCAGTTATTGTGAACGCGCACAATTAAAAGATGGTCAACACATTTTGGAAGTCGGTTGTGGTTGGGGATCTTTAAGTTTATGGATGGCGGAGCATTATCCGAATGCCACCATCACTGTGGTCTCCAACTCGGCAACTCAACGTGCGCATATTCAACAACAAGCCAAATTACGACAGTTTAATCATTTGACTGTCATCACTTGTGATGTCAACGTGCTGGAACTTGAAGCCGCATCATTTGATCGTGTCGTTTCAGTAGAAATGTTTGAGCATGTGCGTAATTATCAAAAATTATTTGAAAAAATAAATACTTGGCTTAAACCCGAAGGATTGTTGTGGTGTCATATTTTTTGTCATCGCTTTTTGCATTATCCATTTGAAATCAAAAATGAATATGACTGGATGTCGAAATACTTTTTCAGTGGTGGACTGATGCCATCTGCATCCACTTTTTTACATTTTCAAGACCATTTAAAATTACAACAGCATTGGCAGTGGTCAGGTACGCAATATGAAAGAACGGCGAATGCTTGGCTTGAAAACATGGATCGGCATGAAAAAAGGTTAAAACCATTATTTGAAAAAACCTATGGTCAAGATGCCGCTGCATGGTGGCAACGTTGGCGCATATTTTTTATGGCTTGCGCTGAACTGTTTGGTTTTGAACAAGGACAAGAGTGGGTGATTGGGCACTTTTTGTTTCATAAAAATGCCGTATAAGTTAAATTGAAACTGATAGGTTAAAGATGAGCGAGTGAATCTCAAGCGTTGAAATCATCATTCAGTCATCATACAAGGGATAAGTTTATGATGAGGCTATTTAAGGGCAACCGCGCTCATCCCTTGGGTGAAGTCTTTAATCGTTATTATTGGCTGCAAATTGGACTGATCGCCTTGTCAATTGTGATTGGCATTGCATGCAGTGCTTGGGTGATTAAAGGGACATTACTAAAAACTGCGCTTGAACAGGAAATGGAGCACTATTGGCAGCGTGTGGAGCGTAATCCGAATGCAGATTTGCCTGACACAAAAAATTTATATGGTTACCGATGGAACAGTGTGACCCCGAAAAATTTTCAAAATATGCATTTAAGCTCTGGAATTGGCCGTCATTTTGTGGATGGTAAAGAGCGCATGACGGTTTATGGTGAACGTAACGGACAACATGTACTTTTGGTTTTTGGGGAAAGTAATGTCAATAAACTGATCTGGTTGTTTGGTTTAGCACCATTAATGCTAAGTTTGTTCGTACTGTATAGTGTGCTGTGGTGGTGGAATCGTCGTGCGCGTCGCTATTTTTCTCCGATTACCCGACTGGCCAATGCCTTGGAAAATATTGATTGGGAACATCAGAATAAAGAAGCCTCACCCTTTAAGGACATCAGCACTGAGGCCAATATGGAGGCAGAATATTTAAAACAAGCCTTAGAAAAATATCATCAAGTATTAAGCGACTTTATTTATCGAGAACGTGAATTTAGTGGTGATGTCAGTCATGAGCTGCGCACGCCACTCACGATTTTAAAGGGCAATGTACAATTGTGCCAATCACGTTATGGCGAGAATAAAGTTTTCACCCGTTTGGATAACACCATTGAAGATATGCAGTTGTTGGTTGATACTTTACTCGCAATTGCACGTAATACCACCAATACGCTTACGCCAGAACATCGATCAATTTTCGATATTTTACATGAACTACAAGTTGATTTAGAGAGTGTTGGTCAGGTCAAAGGAATACATATTAATCTTCAACAGCATGGAGATGATCAGATACGTCAATTGTATCCGTCTATGACCAAAATGGTTTTTGGTAATATTTTACGTAATGCTTTGAATTATTCTCAAGGTTCAGCAATTGATATTAGGATAGAAAAAAATAAAGTCCTGATTGCCGATAATGGGATCGGGATTAATTTACCCAATGATGTCAAAGTGCAAGAGTTATCCAGCCCACAATTAAAATTACAAACCAAAGGGCATGGGATTGGGCTGCAATTGGTCAAGAAACTGTGTAAGCAATTGGGATGGCGTGTTGAATTATTTGATCGTCAATATTATTTAACGGTTCATCGCGATATTGATTTAATGCCTTCAACGGGATTGGTCGTGGTGGTATATCTTAATTAAGTGAATCGGATTCAAGCGAAATTTTTAAGCCGATTCCAGACACGGTATGAATTAATTTCTGATTAAAAGGCTTATCAATCATTTTACGTAAGTTATAAATATGACTGCGTAAAGCATCACTCTCGGGTTCTGAATCTCCCCATAATTCCATGACGATTTCTTGTTTACTCATCACTTTGGGTGAGTTTCGCATGAGCAGTTTTAATAGTTTAAATTGAATAGGCGGCAGCTCTATATTTTGGCCTGCACGATTAATATGTTGTCTGGCTGTGTCTAAAATGAGGTCATGAATTTGTAGTTGGCTTTTAGAAACCTCACCCATTGAGCGTTTAATTAAAGCTCGAACCCGCATAACTAACTCGTTAAAGTCAAACGGTTTGACCAAGTAATCATCAGTTCCTGAAGCAAAACCTTTCAATTTATCATCTAAAGTATCGCGTGCTGTCAGCATTAATACGGGCAGGTCTAAGCCTTGTTCTGTCCTAAGCCATTCACATAAATCGTAACCTGAGCCATCAGGTAAATTAATATCCAATAACAGAATGTGATAAGGATGTTGTTTTAAGAAATTTCGCGCTGCATCTAAATTACGGGCATGATCTACGACAAAACCGTGTTCTTCTAAAAACTCACATAGGGTGGATGCCAGTTCGTAATGGTCTTCAACCATGAGAATAAAATGCTTGGTCATTAGAATAAGTTCTGATTTTAATTTAAAAGTTGTTGTTTTAATTTAGCATTAAAAGGCTGTGAACCTAACCAAATTTTAAAATATTGATTGGCTTGATCATTTTGAATCTGTCCTAATGTTTTTTGATTGAGTGAAAGGGTCAGGGTTTGCGAAGAATGTACATAATTTAAAGTATATAAATCACCATTTTTAACGGGTTTATACAGCTGTGTAATACGGTTTAAGACCGATTTTTCGTTAAAATCAGGAATGTTTTTCTTTAAAAAATGTGTGGCTGCACGTTTAAACGCCCATTCTGGAATATCTTGACTATAAGCAAAACGCATTTGAATATTTTGGCTATCCCATGACTGTTTACAAGATTCAGCAAAATAGCTTGCTTGCCCCACTTGTTTTTGAGCAACCAAAATGGGGGCTTGACTACAGGGCTGTATAGGTGCGGCAGAAGTAAAAGTACTGACGGAAAAAACCGTCAGACACATTATACTCAAGGCGATTTTTTGAATGGTAATATCCATGAATAGCCTCCTCCTACATAAGGCAATGAACGATATAGACCATTTGCAGGATCCCAGAAATCTTGTTGGAAAATAATTTGCTTATTTGCATTGATTTTAATTTCACTGATGCCGTAAGACGCCATTTTTTTAGACGTACCAAACATTTTAAAATCATAGGCCATATGCCAATGGATATAGGCAGAGTCTTGATGATGGGTCGCACTCAATAATTTTACGGTCACATTCGAAACACGTTTATTCATGCCTTTGAAATGTTCAACCAGATTTTGTCGCGATGAAAACTGGGACAACGTGTCATTAATAAAAAGCTGGTCTGCATAGAGTGAACTTGCTTTATTGACAAATTCAGGTGTACCTAAAGTATTGAATGTAGTGGTGAAACGTGTACCAATCTCCAAAGCTTGTGCATCTGTTAAGGTGACACCAGTAATGTTGTTTTTGGCGGTACTATAATCGGAAGAATAACTTGGAACACTTTTACATCCAGATAAACATAGAACTGCCAATATAGAGGCAGTGATTGTTTTGGGGTATTTCATGATCATGGTCCGTCTTCAATCTTATTTTTATACTTTAGTGAGTGAGGTGTGAACGAGATGTGAAGATAGCTGAAACCCAATTTTCCTGCTCCTGAGTAGGGTTTTTAAATTCTTTCATCATGAGTTTGGCTATATTAATTTGTATCAGGTCTAGAATAGTGATGTATATCTACTCAAATTCAATGGAATAAGATGTATTTTAAAGCGACAAAAATTACATCTAAAAATCATAATTAAAAGCGGCATAATCACAAAAATTATGCAGGAGATATCAAGAAAGCATGCATACTTTCCCGATATCGAAAAGGATTAAAGAATTATTTTAAATTATTGTTAAAGAACGATGCCAATTTTTCAAATGGAATTAGATCAGTACGGTCATACAAATCAACATGGCCTGCGCCTTTAACGTAATACAGTTCTTTCGATTGTCCTGCACGTTTATATGCCTCTTCACTAAACTCTTTTGAATGTGCCTGATCACCAGTAATAAACAGCATTGGACGTGGTGAAATGGTTTCAATGTCATTGAATGGATAGAAGTTCATAAATTTCACATTACTGGTCAACGTAGGATGTGTGGTCGTTTTTGAGTCGGCACCTTTCGGGGTAAATTCACCGCGTGCTGTACGATAAAAGTCAAAAAACTCACGTTGAATCGGATGCGTATCTGCTGCTAATTCATGAACTGTGCCACTGGTATATTCAGTTTTCCCACCTTTAAATTCAACATAACGTTGTTCTGCTGCATCTGCAATGATTTGTTTTCTCTGCGCTAAAGTCTGAGAATGGTTTAGGGCATTACGGTTTGCAGCACCCATATCGTACATACTGACGGTTGCAATTGCTTTCATACGTGGATCGATTTTAGCTGCGCTAATCACGAAACTGCCACTTCCACAAATACCCAAAGCACCAATTCGGTTACGATCAATAAAATCACGTGTCCCTAAATAATCCACCGCTGCACTAAACGCTTCTGCATAAATATCGGGTGCAACCACATTACGAGCTTGTCCGTCGCTTTCACCCCAAAAAGATTGATCAATCGCCAAAGTGACAAAACCTTGTTCAGCCAGCTTTTGCGCATACAGCATCGAACTTTGCTCTTTTACTGCACCCATTGGATGTCCGATCACAATTGCAGGTGCTTTGCTATTTTTCTTTAAATTTTTCGGAATGATTAAATTACCTACAGTATTCATATTGTACTGGTTTTTAAAGGTCACTTTTTGAATGGTAACTTGAGTGCTTTGGTAAAAGTTATTCGCACCATTTGACATATCTGCTGCCATTGTTGAGGGGATAGAAAATAGACCGATGGTTGCGACTAAGAGTGTACTCGCTGTAGAAACGCGAAGTTTCTGTGTAAATGTTAAAAGTTGCATGATGATTTCCAAGAAACATAAAATTAATAAAAGGACAGTTGAGGCTCTATTTCACTTGGATGATGAAAATCTTCAGCTCATTTTTTTGAGAAAAATCGTTGGGTAATATGTCCATTTTTCCAAGGAAGATTAATCCGTTGGCATATCCAACATCAGAATCTTTATAGAAAAATGCAAGATTGCCCCACGGTGCGAAATAGGTAAGATCACCTGATTTTCCTGCATAGCCTTTAGGTGCGCTTTGAGTTGATAATTTTTGAGGAAGATGAGTAATTTTTTCTGATGCTGCATAGTCTTTTAAGGTCAAAGTTAGAGGCAGTTGTTGAATGAAATCTTGCGTCGTAGGTGAATCAATTAAGGTCACCGAAACGGGCTGTTTTGATCCTTCAATCTGAATTCGAATATTCATGTTTAGACGCTTCTTTTGCAAATGATGATTGACTCGGTTTTTGGCTTTGGCATTTACTACAGTTAAACTGAAAAGAACACAGAGCAAGCTTAAACAGCCAAAAATAACGAAGGAATACTGTGTTTTATTCATGATTGAGATCATCTCAATGTCATTAAACTGAAGGATTCGAATACTTTTAAATCGGTTTTTAACGCATCTAAAATAGCAACTCAAAGAACTTCAATGAATTGAGTGTAAGTGCTTTCAAGAAAAATGATTAGACTAAAAAACAGACATAAACTTATGAGTAAATTTCATCAATTAAGCTAAAATCGCTTTGATTAAGCGATATACTGAAACGTAGACCGGCTTTAATCTTGAGTGGAATACACGGATGATCACCAAAGAAAATTATAATGATTTGTATGCCTTTCTCATGGTGACTCGGGAAGGAAGCTTTACTAAAGCTGCGGGTAAACTGGGGGTGTCCCAATCTGCATTAAGCCATACCATTCGCGGACTAGAAGAACGACTCGGAATTTTATTGCTCACGCGTACCACACGGAGTGTTTCAGTCACTGAAGCGGGTGAGCGGTTACGACAAACCATTAGTCCCAATTTTGACCAAATTGACAATGAACTTTCACTGTTGACCAAATTGAGAGATACCCCAGCAGGTACAATTAGAATTAATGCCAGTAGTCATGCCATCCGACAAATTTTATTACCTAAACTCAAAAATTTGAGTCTGCTTTATCCCGATGTCCATGTTGAATTAACAGCAAACAGTGGCATGGTCGATATTGTAGCGGAACGTTTTGATGCAGGCGTGCGTTTTGGTAGCCGCGTTGCAGATGGAATGATTGCAGTACGTATCGGTCAAGATGTCAATATGGTGGTGGTCGCGACACCCGAATATTTTGAAAAAAATGGGATACCACAAATACCGCAAGAATTGATCCAGCATCAATGTATTGGTTTTAGACTCACCACACAGGGCGGAATTTATGCGTGGGAATTTGTTAAAGATGGTCTAGAGATTAAAATTAAAATACAAGGGCAGTGGGTTTTTAACGAGTCTTACCATAGTGTGGATGCGGTGCGACTCGGCTTAGGAATGGCGTATATTCCTGAAGATATGGTGCAAGACGATTTGGAACAAGGCCGTTTAATTAAAGTCCTCGAACAGTACAGCATTACATTTCCCGGCTATCATTTATATTATCCACATAGAAGACAGCAATCGCCCGCTTTAAAACTGGTTATTGATACTTTACGTGTAACAGATGACGCCAAGTAAATAATGAAAATATTGCACTTAAGACTAGAATCGACGCGCTAAAGATGAATGTGGACTGGTAGCCTTGAGCATCAAACAATACTCCGCCGAGTGTCGCGCCCAATGTAATTGCCAGTTGTATAATGGCCACCATTAAACCCCCACCTAACTCTGCATCATGGGGCAAAGTATGTGTCAGCCATGTATTCCAAGCTACAGGTGCTGAAGTCCCAATAAAGCCCCAGATTGCCATCAACAAAGCGACGATCCAAATTTGATGCCCAAAAAAAACAAGAGCTGTTGCAACCAGAGCCATGCCCATTGGAATAAAGAACAGGTAGCGATATACATGGGCATGTAAAATATGGCTAATCACAAAGGTTCCAACCAATCCTGCTAGACCCAAAACTAGAAGTAGAGTTGAAAGCATATTGGTATTGACCATGGTTACATTTTCGAAGAATGGACGTAAATAAGTAAACAGTGCAAATTGACCCATAAATAAGAACAAAACACCGAGCATGCCTAAAAGAACAATAGGTCTTTTTAACAGTGAAAATGCATGTCCAGATTTTTGTTGCGTATTCAAGGCTGGCAAAGATGGCATACTTTTGAGTTGCCAAAGCAAAGCCATGATTGCAATAGGCACAATACAAAAAAAGGCACCACGCCAGCCAATGATTGAACCTAAAAAACTTCCAAGCGGCGCAGCCACAGTCATGGCCAAAGCATTGCCACCATTTAAAAGTCCCAATGCTTTGGGTACATGGTTAAAAGGTACCAATCGCATCACAATTGCAGTGGAGATGGCCCAAAAGCCACCAATCACAATCCCGAGTAAGGCACGTCCAGTCATAAATAATACGGCATTGTGCGCCAAGGTCACCAAGAGGCCTGAAATAATCATCAGGATGGTCAAAGCAAGAATCACATGACGTCGATCCCAGTGTTTGGTGATTTTGCTGATGGTTAAACTGCTCATCACTGCAAAAATCCCTGAAATGGCAATCGCTTGTCCGACTTGTCCTTCGCGCATATTTAAATCGAAAGCAATCGGTGTAAGTAAACTGACTGGCATAAACTCAGAGGCAATCAAAACAGCGCAGCATAAAGACATCACCCAGACTGCCCCCCAAGCAGGAGGGCTTGATGGTGCCATGACTGGATCAATTTGATGGGGAGAAATAGACATATGACTTCCTGCTTTAAGAACAACAAAGCATTGAGGTGTTCGAAGAAGTCAGCAGATTAACAAAAATTGGGGAAATAGATTAGATTCTGAAAAGCGAATAGAGTTATGAGTTTTATGCATTAATCTTTTGAAAAGTGAATGCATTAAAGTAAATGCACTCTGAATAATAGATTGTGATTTTTTATTGAATCTGCTTGCTAGATCTTGATCTAGCAAGATGAATGCCTTTACTTAGCGTGAAAGATAAAGAACCTGTTTTATTTAACTTTAAAATAATGTTTTTCAGTAATCAGGCTAATTTTTATTTTCTTATAAAGTCGATCTTTAGAATTTTCCATCGATTTTGTGACTTTTTCTGCAAATTTTTGATCTGACATTAATGCTGCATAGGTTTTATAACCTATTTCCAAACGGTCTACTTTATTGCCTTGATGTTCAAATTCTTCAATGAGTTTATTGATCTTTTTAACGCTAATATCATTCATACAATTCAACCACTCAGTTTTGATTTTTTAATTTAAGCTTAAATTATTTCAATTCTATTAAAGTACAGTTTAATACCTGATAAAGACTGAAAATTTGCACAATAATCAGCCTAATTTAATTAAAAAGTATGATTTAACAAATGCTCTTGCGCAATATAGACTGGTTGACCGAGACTTGGTGAACATTGTGTCCATGTTCCATCTGCTTGAAGTTCCCATGCACGACGGTTATCTTGAAGATAATTATTTAAGCCATCTTCCAAAATTTGTTTCCTCAGTTTTTTATCTTCAATGGGAAAACAGGTCTCGATGCGAGAAAATAAATTGCGTCCCATCCAGTCTGCACTGCCGCAATACAGCTTGCTGTCACCCTGATGGTAAAAATAGTAAACTCGGGTATGTTCTAAATAGCGTCCCACAATTGAGCGTACTCGAATGTTTTCGGAAAGCCCCTTAACTTGTGGACGTAAGCAGCAAATGGAACGAACAATTAAGTCAATTTGTACACCAGCTTGAGAGGCTTTATACAACGCATCAATCAGTTGAGGTTCAGTCAATGCATTGACTTTAATAATAATCTGCGCTTTTTTACCAGCTTTACTATTGATAATTTCATTTTCAATGAGTTCAATTAATTGAGAGTGAAGCGTGAATGGTGCATGAAAAATTTTTTTCAATTTGACCATTTTACCCATGCCAGTCAGCTCTTGAAAAATTTTATGAACATCTTCGCAAATATCTGTATCACTGGTCAGCAATCCATAATCTGTATAAATCTTGGCATTGGTTGCATGATAATTTCCCGTACCCAAATGAACATAACGTTTAATTTTATCCATTTCACGACGCACAATTAGAATCATTTTGGCATGGGTTTTATAACCCACAATTCCGTACACCACCACCGCGCCAGCTTCTTGTAAGACATTTGCAACTTCAATATTAGATTCTTCATCAAAGCGGGCACGTAATTCAATCACAGCAGTGACTTCTTTTCCATTTCGGGCTGCCTCTGCAAGGACTTGTACAATTTCCGAATCTGCACCACTACGATAAAGTGTTTGTTTTATGGCCAAAACATGTGGGTCATGGGCGGCATCTTTGAGGAGTTTAATGACAGGCGCAAATGAATGAAAAGGATGATGCAATAAGACATCCTCATTTTTTAATACATCGAAGATCGATTTTTTGTTATATAAGGCTTTCGGCAGTTTTTGAATAAAAGGTGTAAATCTTAAATCAGGTAAATTAAAGTTGGAGATAAAACGTACAAGATTGAGCGGTCCATCAATACGATAGAGCTGCTCTGGATCAAGATCAAATTGTCCAAGCAGATAATCGGTAATATTTGCTGGACAGTTTTTGTTTACTTCTAGTCTGACAGCACGACCAAAACGTCGCGAGGACAGTTCATCTTTTAAAGCGATCGCTAAGTCTTCAACATCTTCTGATACCGTTAAATCTGCATTGCGTGTTACCCGAAATTGATAACATCCAGTTGTGGTCACCCCAGAAAATAATTCATGAATGTGTTGCTGAATAATCGCTGAAAGTAAAATGTAGTGTTCCGCTTCACCAGAAATACTTTTCGGTAATTTGACTAAGCTGGGTAATGAACGTGGCGCAGGGACTATCGCCAAATCAATTTTCCGTCCAAATGCATCTTTACCTTCTAAAGTCACAATAAAGTTTAAGCTTTTATTGACGAGTCTAGGGAAAGGATGGGCAGGATCCAAACTGATGGGGGTAACCACGGGCTGAACTTCATTATAAAAATATTCTTTGATCCATTCTTTGTGTTTTTGCAGAATGTCGCCATGCTGAATGAAATGAATGCCATGTCCTTGGAGTTGCGGTAACACATTATAATTAAGGATTTTATATTGTTCTTCAACGGCTTCATGCGCAAGTTTGGAAATAGTAGTGACTATATCGGACATCAACAAGTCATCTGGACGTGTTTTGGCGTGATTTGAAAATTCGATTTGTTGCATTAAACTGGCAATTCTGATTTCAAAAAATTCATCTAAATTACGTGAAAAAATAATTAAAAAATTTAATCGTTCAAGTAACGGGTATTCAGTATCTTTTGCCTGTGCCAGCACCCGTTTATGAAACTCAAGTAATGAAAGCTCTCTATTTATATATGTTTTTAACGGATGTGTTAAAGAATTTGAAAGCACATTTAAGGAGTTCATTTATGGCTCTTAGAAAGTTAGAGTGAAGCACTGAAAAACTGAATAAAAATTCCTCAAAACCTTTAGATGAGAGAAATTAATTTTATCTATAAATAAACATGTCTGCAGTGGGGAGAAAATAAGCATTGAACTTTATTTAATTTGGCATTTTGTCGTGATTTGATGACAAATTGATGAAATGGGATTTTGTTGTTGTCTTATCGAATAATATTTAGACTTTTCTAGCTAAATTCATTCTCATTGTGAGGATTGGTTAAGAAATAAGAAATAAGGGGTGGGGTAGTTTGAAGGATGCACAAGCATTTTTATTGGATGTAAAAGGCAAATCTGTGAATAAGCAGCCAAAGCAATATTTTAACTCGCCGTAAAATGCTGAAATCATGAGAAGTTCTCATGTATAGAATTACTTAAAATTTATCGAGAGATTATCTAGAGAGATGACAGCTAATTTAAATAGTTGGATCACACATAATAAAATTTTATTGCTGAAAATGAGCAAACTACTTATAAAAATTCAATCAGATCGAAGACTCTTCTTATTTTTATAAGATTAATTTTCTGCTCCATTGAGAAAGACAGAATTTTTAAATTTTTTGTATCATCTAGAGAGTGAATGTCTTAACGAAATTTAAGTTACTTTGCTTTAAAAATCTCCCTCGTGGAAAAAGATAAAATGTCTAGAATCACTTATTATTTTCAAGTGTAGATAAAATTATTTCATTTGAACCCGCAGAGAATATTCAAGAATGACTGAAGCAGTGACTACTAATAATCACGGGGAGAGAGGGTGAATGATTGTGGTAGAGTAAATATATCTATTATTTAGTCAAAATTAAAAAATAACGATTTTTTGGTTGATCAAGCGCTCAATACATTAGCTTCTTGTTATAAGGTAAATCTTTCATCTATCTATTGAAATATCACTATTGAACATTATGGCGTTGATATGAGATTAAAAGAATCATTTTAAAGTAAATCGATAAATAATTAAAAATTCTTTAAAAGTGTATTTAAATCAATCATTCGTATACCACAAGATTCAACATTTAGTTGTATAAACGTTTATTTGGTATGTCTTGAAAAGCACTCTATTGGCTTTATTGTTCAATTTTTTATCTTGATGTTTAACGTGGGTTCACATTAAACATATGACGATTTATTTTCTTGAATAATAATTTTTGAGGTCAATTCGGCCTTTGATCTTACACCGAGTTTTTTCATCAGATTGGCTTTATGAACCTCTATGGTTCGGTGAGAAAGATCGAGCTTTCTCGCAATTTCCTTACAAGTAAAACCATTCACAATCAGTTGCGTTATTTCAGATTCTCTTTTGGTCAGTTTTTGCTTAGAAAGAGAGTTTTGATTTTTACGTTCAAAATGCCAGACCATTAACTTAAAAGGATCTTCTGGCGTTAATGTACGACCATGAGTCTGCACCCAGAATAATTCACCATTTTTATGTTGCATAAAACGTTGATCTGAATAAAACAGACTATGTTTTTTTGAAAAACTATCTAATGCGTCCTGACCTACTTTTTCATAATCTTCAATACTGGGAAAAATTTTGACAATAGACTGATTCATCAGAGCTTCTCGCTCATATCCGAACATATTTGCAAATGCCGTATTAATTTCCACCATATGTCGGTAACTCAAGACAACAAGCGGTGCCGGACTAAAATCAAATGCTAATTTATTATAATCCACAATAAGTATCCTTACTTAGTTGAATAAGTAATATCTGATTCTCCTAGAATTGGCAAGGGTTTAATATGAAGTCATTCACTTATAAGTATTTAAAAAGAAATGAATCTATTGTGATGAATAGATTAACTAATCAATTAAGTAGTTTATTTTTTTCAAAGGTTTGAATTTAATCTTTAGTGTTATATCAAAATATTAAGTTATTGATTTTAAGTATATTAGTAAATTATCAAAAATACTTAAGTAATTAAGGGTCTTGACTCAATCCCTCTGGTTAATCCACATTAAATACTGATTTAGTTTCAGATGTTGTTATTGAAATGATTTAAGGATGCTAAAAAATAGCGTTATGAATTGTTTAAATAAGAAAGTTTAGAAAATCACTTATTTAGAAATAATCAGGATCGATTATAAATAATGAAGTGAAAATGGATGATAAGACTAAAAAATAGAAGGGATCTATATGGAACCAATGCAAGAAGTAAGCATTCAACCTAAGAAGTCATCTCACCGCTTGGCTGGTATATCCAGCATGGTGGGAACAACGATTGAATGGTACGATTTTTTTATTTACGGTGCAGCCGCGGCATTAATTTTTAACAAACTATTTTTCCCAAATCTAGACCCATTAATGGGTGTGATGGCTGCGTTTGCAACTTACGCGGTGGGTTTCATCGGCCGTCCGCTTGGCGGTATTGTATTTGGTCATTTTGGCGACAAAATTGGCCGTAAAGCAATGCTGTTAACCACTTTAATTATGATGGGTATTCCCACTGTTTTAATTGGATTATTGCCGACCTATGAAAGTATTGGTTATTGGGCGACGGTTTGCCTAGTGATACTACGCTTTGTCCAAGGTATGGCTATGGGAGGAGAATGGGGCGGTGCTGTTTTGATGGCAGTCGAACATGCTCCTGAAGGAGGAAAAGGATTTTGGGGAAGTTTACCCCAAGCCAGTGCAGGTGGTGGATTAGTACTTGCCTCCGTTGCTCTAGGCTTAGTCTCTATGTTACCAGAGGCGAGTTTGTTTAGTTGGGGTTGGCGGATTCCTTTCCTGGCCAGTATCGTACTTTTGGGTGTGGGCTGGTATATCCGTGTGAAAGTGCCAGAGTCTCCAGATTTTGAAAAAGTCAAAGAGCAAGCACAAGAAATTAAAGTACCTGCATTACAGGTTTTCAAAAATCATCCTCGGGTACTTTTGACGATTATTTTTGCCCGTGCCGCAGAAAATGCATGGTTCTATATTGCTTCAACCTTTGCTTTAGCCTATACGACCACAACACTTGGTCTTCCGCGTCAAGATATTCTGTTTGCAACCATTTGTGGTGGTGGTCTTATCATGGTGATGACCCCTTTATTTGGATATTTATCGGATAAAGTCGGTCAAAGAAATATGTTTATGTTTGGACTGGTTGTACTTTTATTTTATTGCTATCCCTTCTTCAGTATGTTGAATACAAAAGATCCACTCTTGGTCTGGACTGCAATTGTATTGGCCATTGGTGTCGTATTTCCCATCATGTATGCACCTCAATCGCAGTTATTTGCTCGACAATTCCCAACCGAAATTCGTTATAGCGGTATCTCGATATCTGTACAGTTTGCCGGAGTCATTGGTGGCGGTTTAGCGCCATTGATTGCGACTAAGCTGCTTAGTATTGGTGGAGGAAGCCCACATTTGATCATTACTTACATCATGGGGATGACCATATTTGCGATTTTCTGCACC
This sequence comes from Acinetobacter albensis, assembly GCF_900095025.1. GTDB lineage: Bacteria > Pseudomonadota > Gammaproteobacteria > Pseudomonadales > Moraxellaceae > Acinetobacter > Acinetobacter albensis. The sequence continues at coordinate 83,788 of NZ_FMBK01000006.1, forward strand.
TTCTTTATGAAAAGTGACAAGGTCAATCTTCAAGCACTAAACACAACGGTTAAGAGTGAATCCAAAGCTGATTTATCGCGTTCTTAATTCGTATAGATCATATTTAATCCATTAAATACTCGAGTATGAATATGAATATTTCTTTTATTGGTCTTGGAAATATGGGGCTGCCCATGGCCAAAAATCTGATTGATGCGCAGTTCAATGTGACTGGATCAGATTTGTCTCCATCTGCCTTAGAGGCATTTAAAAGTTATGGTGGTACTGTCGCACAAGATCATCAGCAACTCATTCAAAATGCAGATGTCATTATCACCATGTTACCCAGTTCAGAAAGTGTGAAAAGTTTCTATCTAGGTGAATTGGGCATCTTGAAGTCACTTAAATCAGGCACCTTGATTATTGATTGCTCCTCCATTTCAGCTTCTGTTAGTCGTGAGGTCGCTTCAGTCGCTCAAAATCTGGGCATAGATGTCGTGGATGCACCTGTTTCTGGCGGCATTATGGCAGCTCAGGCGGGAACATTAACGTTTATGGTTGGAGGAACTGAGGCGCAATTTAAACAAGCCCATCCTATCCTTGAAAAAATAGGCAAAAATGTCTTTCATGCAGGCGCTTCAGGCTCGGGGCAAATTGCGAAAGCATGTAATAACATGTTGCTGGCAATCAATATGATTGGAACCAGTGAAGCATTAAATTTGGCCATGCAACATGGACTTGATCCGAAAGTTATTTCTGAAATTATTCAAAATAGTACAGGGGCCAACTGGTGTATAGAAAAATATAATCCAGTACCGGATGTACTTGAAAATGTTCCTTCAACTCAGGGATATGTCGCTGGATTTATGACAGATTTGATGCTGAAAGATTTGGGTTTGTCTATGGAAGCCGCCGCAGAAGTGAAAAGTCCCGTTCTTTTAGGAGCATTGGCAAGAAATATTTATACCTTGCATAGCCAAAATGGTCATGGAAAAGCAGATTTCAGTAGTATTTTTAATTTAATTTCAAAAGTATAAAAGGGAAAATTCATATGGATCAGATCATTGGACATTATATTTCAGGTCGTTGTATTACAGAAACTCAGCATTCAGGTCCAGTATTTAATCCCTCAACAGGCGAAGAAATTGCGCGTTGTGCATACGCAGATGCGACCACAGTTGATTTAGCAGTTAAAGCTGCGACTTCACCCAATGCAAAAAAATGGGCCAAAGCATCGCATGCAGCAAGGCTACAAGTTTTATTTAAGATGCGAGAGTTAATGGTATCTAGAACTGCGGAACTGGCTGAAATTATTGGTCGTGAGCATGGTAAAACTATTCCAGATGCCATTGGCGAAATTGGTCGAGCGATTGAAGGGATCGAATTCGCTTGTAATGCTCCTCATGTTACAAAAGGGGAATATGCGCATAATGTTGCTGGTGATATTGACGTATTTTCTATACGAGTACCCGTAGGTGTAGTGGGGTGTATAACCCCATTTAACTTTCCAATCATGATTCCCGCAGTCATGATGTCCATGGCTGTATCCGTTGGTAATTCTATTGTATGGAAGCCTTCTGAAAAAGTTCCTTCAGCGGCCTTGTTTTTTGCAAATTTATGGAAAGAAGCTGGATTACCTGATGATGTATTTAATATTGTGCAGGGTGATAAAGTTGCTGTAGATGCTATTCTTGAGCATCCGGGTATTGCTGCGATTAGCTTTGTGGGATCAACACAAATTGGGGAATATGTGTATCAAAAAGGCACCTCATACAATAAGCGAGTTGCGTCCTTTACGGGTGGTAAAAATCACATGGTGGTCATGCCCGATGCAGATCTTGAAGCGGCAGCTAACGCATTTGTTTCAGCGGGTTTTGGTTCGGCAAGTCAACGTTGTATGGCGGTATCTTTATTGATTCCAGTGGGTGCAGAAACTGCAAATAAATTACGTGAATTAATTATTGAAAAAACCAAAGCACTTAAACTGGGTGCTTATAATGACCCCCAAGCAGATTTTGGCGCAGTGATTTCAGCACAATCAAAACAATCCGTTTTAAAAGCCATTGATCAGTGTGTTGCGGATGGTGCTGAATTAATTTTAGATGGACGTGATTACGAGCATCCTGAATATAAAAATGGTTATTACATTGGACCGACTTTATTTGATCATTTGAGAACGGATATGGATTTTTACAAACAAGAAGTATTTGGCCCTGCACGTGGTATTTTACGTGTAAATACGCTTGATGAAGCCATTGAAGTGACAAATAGCCACGAATTTGGCAATGGTTCAGTTATTTTTACACGTGATGGAAAGTCTTCACATCGTTTCTTTATGGAAGTTGAATCAGGTATGGTCGGGGTAAATGTTCCAGTACCTTTACCTGTGAGTTACTTTAACTTTGGTGGACTGCGTCGTTCTAAATTTGGTGAATCTCATCTGTATGGCCCAGATGCAGCTCGTTTTTATACAAAGCTCAAAACGATTTCACAAAAGTGGCCAGCCCCTGAAGAGAATGATCAGACCATTTCATTGGCATTTAAAATTACTTGATTATAGGTAAGCTTAAATATCCTGTTTAATCTACAGCACAAAAGACATAAAAAGCCACATCAGAAGATGTGGCTTTTTATACAAAAATAATCAATAAAATAAAGAAGTGCATGATGAATATCGTACGGATAGCCATAGCATTATTGTCCATTTATTAAAGAGGAAAATACTCTAGAAAAAGGAATAGTGTGCGAAAATGGCTTAATACTTATAACTATCAATTAGGTGCTGTCAGCATGGATGCTAGTGATTGGCATTACAAACATTAGGATATTCACCAACGTATGTATTTTTACTTCATGTTAGAGCGATTAATCCAGTCTGGTGAGAAGACATAACTCAGCCTTAAATTTTACCTGCTGTTGAAAGTATTATATGGAGTAATGCACAAATTTAGGGTGTTAAAAATTTACCTTATCCAACAGAAGATGCGCCCTATATTATTTTAATTCGTATAAGACTTTTATATTAAATAAATAATCAAAAGCCCCATGAATCTAATTTTTCACTTAAGCCGTATTTTATTAATTTTAGACAATCTTAAAATAAATTACGGACACATATTTTTAATACAAAAGATTGATCGCGATAACCCACATGATTAAGCCTATTAGAAAATCTAATATTTTCCATGAAATAGAATTCTGGAATAGGGGGAGTAGAAATTTTGCGCCATAGCCTAAAGAAAAGAAAAATATCCATGAAGATAGAATTGCTCCTATAGCAAATGTATGCAACTCGTCTGTAAAGTTCGTGGAGATAGAACCTACGAGTACAACAGTATCTAAGTAAACATGAGGGTTGAGCCATGTAAATGCTAAACAAGTACCTAGCACATGATAAATATTAGCTTTTTCAATACGACTAGGATCAAGACGTGTATTTTTTCTAAAAGCTGAATAGAAGCTCCTCAAGCCATAAATGAAGAGGAATAAAGCTCCAAAATATTGAGCAAAAATAGTAATTAAAGGAAATTCCACAACTATCTTGGAGAACCCTGTAATGCCTAAATAAATAAGAATAGAGTCTGACAAAGCGCATATAAGACAAACACTCAAAAGGTATTCACGTTTGAGTCCTTGCTTCAAAACAAAAGCATTTTGAGCACCAATCGCCAAGATGAGAGAAAACCCAACACCTAATCCTGTTAAAAATGTGACCATGTTGATTTATCTGAAGTAGCTATTGATTTGAATTATGTGTATTTCTTTTTTTTATTCATTAAAATTAAGAATATTTTGGTTTGGCTAAATAATTTTTATGTTAGAAAAAAAACAATGTGAAGCCTTCTTAGCTGTAGTTGAGACTGGTAGTTTCGATCAGGCAGGAAAAATGCTCTGCCTCACTCCATCTGCTATAACCTTAAGATTGCAAGCTTTAGAAAAAGAATTAGGACAGTTATTAATCATACGCAGTAAGCCTTGCACATTAACCACATCAGGTCAGCAAGTATTTGAATATTTGAAAAAAAGCCAAAGATTAGAAGAAAATTTTTTACATCATTTAATGAATAAATCACAAGCTGAATTTTTCAAAGTGGTTATTGCATCTAATGCCGATAGCTTAGCAACGTGGTTACTTCCAACGCTTAAAGATGTACTGATAAAAAATAAGATATTGCTGAATCTTATCGTTGATGATCAAGCTCATACATATTCCTTACTAGAAAAGGGGATCGTTAATGCGTGTATCTCAATTGAAGCTAAACCGATGAAAGGATGTGAGTCTCAATATCTTGGTGTGATGAAATATAAAATGATCGCAACAAAAGCATTCACACAAAAATGGTTTCCTCATGGCATAAATAGACACGCTTTATGCTTAGCGCCTGCTGTGATATTTAACGAAAAAGATCATCTTCATTTTGATATTCTAATAAAGCAATTCGGCCTAACCAAGGGAAGTTACCCTTTTCACTTAATACCATCTTCAGAATCTTTTTTGACCGCTATACGACTTGGAATTGGTTATGGAATGGTTCCAGAATTCCAATTGAATACCCTCTATGATCAAGAGGAAATGATTGATTTATGTCCAGAATTAGAAAATAAAGTTCAACTCTACTGGCATCACTGGATTCAGCAACCTTGCCACTTAGAAAGTCTTACAGACCATATAATTAAGTACTCAAAATTTGTCTTAAAATAAAATGCTTGAGTCACACTTCTTAGTTATTGAGCTTATGTTTACCTAAAATTCGATTCATAAAACCTTTTTTCATATAGTTAAAATTTTTGAATCGACCTGAAAAACTGGAAAAAGCTGACTTAAAATAAGTCGGCTTTTTTAATCGAAACTGGAATATTTTACCAATAAAAATGATTATTTTTAATCAATTTTGAGTTTTTTCTATGTTATCAACGCACCGAGATCTTAAATTATCCCCAATTTCTGCGGATAAAACAGGGATAGTTTTTACTCAATTTTGTACGCCAAAGCGTACAGCGATTTAGGGGTTTTGCGGCTATACGACTTCGCACTAACCGCCTATTATGGGGACATAGAGAGCAGGATGCTCCAGATAAGAATAAGAAAACACAGCAACGGAGAATGCAGGTACGACAGGAGTTATACCGAAAGTATCAAATACGTAAAAAAGCCCAACAGAATGTTGGGCTTTTTTATTGCCTAGATAATTTTGGATTATCTATAGAATTTTGAAAATTTTTCCACTTAAGGTGCTTTGGAAAAGCATTTCAAAACTAGGACGAATATCTTCACCATCTACTGTAATATGTTTTACATTAGAATAAGAGTTAGTATTAGCAAAATGCTGATCAACTGTTGCTTGAATAGAGTGTTTAACCCCAAATTGATCTTTCACACTGATACTTTGTTTAAGCATTTATATACCTTTAATAATATTGTTGTAGAGAAAATAGTGAAATAAGAACTTGATATAAAAATTATTATCTAAATAACTCTATGATTTAACTTAAATAGTTGATGCAAAGACGTATAAAAAGTACGACCATCTAAATTTAAATCAACCACAATTCCTGACTGAAGAAGAATTCTTTTACCAACTTCAATTTTTTGTAAACCTTGACGTGTATTTTGCATTTTATTTAAGGGAATTAACGATACGATAATTTCAGTACCATTATGAGATTTTGCAACTAAATTATTTATTTTTAACAACTTAAATCCTATTTTTAGAATATTTTTTCCACTTGGAAAACAACTTCAAAATTTAATTTTAAATGATAAAAAAGCACTAATAAGTGCTTTTTTATTACTGCTTATTATTACTTAGATTGCAATAATATTTACAGCATTCGGTCCTTTTTGACCTTGGGTGATACTAAACTCAACCATTTGGCCTTCAGCCAAAGTTTTGAAACCTGAACTAGCGATTTCGCTGAAATGAGCAAAAACATCTGGTCCTGATTCTTGTTGAATAAAGCCAAAACCTTTAGTTTCGTTGAACCACTTTACAGTACCTTTAACAATATTTGAGTTTGACATAATATATCCTACTAATTTTTAATAATTTTTAGCCATTTTATTGACTGAGTATAACTTTGAAAATAATAAAGAATGGAACTTAAAATCTGAAAAAACGAAGGATTATGACTAAAACTGCGATACTTAAAGAAGATTTACCGAAACAAGACTTTTTTCTAGTTGAGTGAACTATACACTATAAATAAAATTAATCAAGTTTTCTTATATGTATATTTATTTTTTTTATAAAAACAGTAGTTCTTTAAAAAATTTATTTATTTCAATAAATTATAATTTTATAGTAATAATGGAGAAATAAGTTTAAGCTGCTGTCCACTCAGATTGATAAGTAATGAATGCAATTATATAGCTCTGTAATAACAATATTGGCGTTTTTAATTTCCGGAATGATGATTTTTTCCCATATACAAAGCATATCTCACCCTCCAAATTTCACTACATATGAAATTCTCAAATAGTTAGATAGAATATAAAGAACCGCCTAACGAGTTAGTAGTCATTTTTTTAATTCGTGATACTGATAAAATAATACACAATATACCTCTTTATTTAATATAATAATTTTCAATATGAAGTGAAAAATATTGGCTTTAAATTACTATTTTTACTCTGGTTTTTGGAAATTTTTTATAAACATTATTATGTTGAATGGCTTTGATTTAGATAGCAAAAGACACCTTGCGAGGTGTCTTTTAGTTGGCTTATTTCTGTTATGAAATTTGAATCACAATCTTACCAAAGTCATCTTTAGACAGATATTCAAAAGCAGCGATTGCCTCTTCAAATTTACATACATGATCAATAACAGGTTTAATTTGATTCGGATTTAAAAAGTCATTCATTCTTTCAAAAGTAACTCCTGGCGCTACTTCGAGTCCACGAAGCTTTGTTTGACGGAAAGCTAAAAGTTATCAAACTCGTTGGTCTTGGCTTAAAATTATCGAGCCTATTTCCCATGCTATTTAACCTAATCAGCGTTATAAGAAACGAGCAGTATAGATCCTCATTTTTTCACTTCGTAGAAGATTTTTATGTTAAATAAATGATCAAAAGGCCCATGAATCAGGCCTTTTGTATAAGGTGTATTATATTAATTTTAGTAAAATTTAAATTAATATAATTTTGTTATAAGTGCAGGGGTATGTGTTGGTATCATTCTTACGGGATTTACTTTTTCAAAAGCTGTGGCAATTTCAAATAACGTTGGCTCATCAAATTCTCTTGCAATAAATTCAATATTAACGTTCATTGGATAAGCACTACGCTTTTCATAATTTACTGTACCTGCTGGTAGTGATAATGCAGGAAATCCAGAAAATGGGCTCATACGGTTATTACTTCCAGTCGTTGGACTAGAAGGAATATTATTCGTTAAACCTGTGATTGATGGATATGCCAAAGCATCGAATCTTTGACCTTTAGAAATACCATTTAAGTGACTATTTTCTAATGCTGAGTTTAAACGAGAACGCACAAAAGGCGCACGTACTAAAGTGTTTAAGTGATAGCGATTAATAAACTCTGCACTGGTTGAATCAGTATCATAACTTTTGAAAGATTGAATCATTCTTCCACTATTCAATAAGTCGATATAGGATTTATACCCTGTAGTAGCTGTTGCTAAATAATCTGTTAAAGATTGCTTGAATTCAGAATTTGAAAGACTTGAAAAACGTCCTGTATAACCTGAATTACTTGTAATATCAGAACTTCCTAAAATAGTACTGAGATCAGATATCTCTACCTCTTCTACTATTGCACCTGCTTCACGCATTTTATCAGCAGCTTTTGTAAGCACCTCTTGAACTAAAAGACCTTCTTCACTATTTGCATAAACATTTTTTACTAAACCAATGTGTTTCCCGGCTAACGAAGCATTTATTGGAACATAATTTTCAAGTTGATTTATTAAAGCTCGATAAGCAGTCTCAGAATTTAATAATGGTGCATCATGTGCAAAATCACTCCGTTGATTTGAGCTAGAGGATGGGTCATATCCAACCATAGCTGTAAATAATTTTGCGCAATCAACACTCTGACGACACATAGGACCGGCTGTATCTTGTGTTGGTGCTAGTGGAATAATGCCGTCTAAACTAAGAACACGTAGGGAAGGCCGTAAACCAACTAAGCCCTGAACTGCTGATGGGACACGGATAGAGCCACCTGTATCTGTACCAATTCCAACCATAGCTAAACTAGCAGAAATAGCAGTTCCTGTACCCGACGATGAACCACCAGGGCCTTTTGTTAGATCATAAACATTCTTTGCTTGCCCTCCTACTGTAGACTTTCCACCAAAGCCAAAGGCAAATTCATCAAGGTTTGCTTTACCAATAATTAGACCACCTTGCTCTTTAATATTTTTAATAATATACGCATCATCTTGTGGAACGTTATCTAAAAGGGCATCTGAACCTGCTGTATTTGGCATATTAACAACATCTATATTATCTTTGGCTAATACAGTGACACAGTGCAAGTTGCCTTTGAATTTACCTGTTTTTTTATAGTACTCATCAAGTTCAACGGCTTCTTTTAATATATTTGGATTTACTGAAATGACACTATTTAGAGTAGGGCCTTGTTTATCATATGCATTGATACGATCTAAATAACTTTGCACAATATTAATGCAATTTGATCCATTACTTTTTAAAGAAACGTGTAAATCAGAGATAGTGGCCTCTAATGGTTCAAATGGAATTGGTTCAATAGAAGGTTGTGAAACTAATTTTTCATCATTATCGGAGCTTCCGCAGGCTGCAATTAGTGTGAAAAGTGATGTAATTAAGGCTGATTTTGTAAAATTATTCAATTGATAAGTCCTTGCATTAGTAAGTAAATATCTAATTCCAGCAAGATCTATACCAATAAAATTTTTACTGAATTGAAAGTGAAAAATCGAAGAATTTAGCATACTAAAAGCAGACATTTCTATTTGGGGTTTACAATCGAATTTCGTATAAGAGGTTTTATATTAAGTACATGATGAAAAGGCCCATACGAGCCTTTTCTATAATATGTACTAGGTTAATTTTCCTTATCCAATATTTCCAAAGCAGGCTAATTTCACAGTTGGTCGTGTTGATTGTTTAGCTTGGAAATCAATTAATCGATTGAGTCTAAGTTGACTAATCGTTGATAATGGGGGAGCTTCGGCTCCTTAGTTTTTGCTTTAGAACTTAATAGAAACTTAAAACAATTAACTATCAAAATCCTTTAATTACACTATGGGTCATTGGGAGGATAAAGCTATATAAAAGGGTATTGGTGAGTTTTTCCCAATATTCTAGACATGAGATAATTTTTTTGAAGCTTGCGTAAAAAGTTTATAAATTTAATTACTAATTGTAGTTAATCATGATTAAAACTCATGAATCAAATACTTTTTCTCACTTTTTATTAATGTTTATATATGACATTTTATTGCGAAAAGAGTTTTCAGTAAAACTACAAATTTAAAAGCAGGAGGAGAGTAAATTTAAGTAAGGATCAAGATTTGAAACTGATGATAACTTATCACGTTTCTATCTCAGAAATGGAAATGTAGGACAAATTAGGAGTGTCCATGAAAATCAAACCATTGCCACCTATGAATAGCCTTATTGTATTCGAGGCAGCTGCACGCCACCTCAGTTTTACTCAGGCAGCAAACGAATTGAATGTTACACAAGGTGCAATTAGTCGACAGATTCGACAGTTGGAAGACTATTTGGGTAAAGAGTTATTTATTCGAGCAAATAGAAATATTTTTTTAACTCCTACAGGATTGCAATACTATAAAACAATTTATAGCGCTTTATTAGATGTTGCACAGGCAACTGCTGAAATAAAGAAATGGAAGGGTGAACATCAAGTTACAGTCGCAACGACTAATGCGATGGCAGCACTTTGGTTACTACCTAAAATTGCTGCTTTTCAACAAAGTGAAGGCATTGATTTAAGAATCTTGACTACAGAAAATATTCAAGATTTATATAAAATGGATTTTGATTTAGCTTTATTTTATTGTCGAGTACCTCCTGTTGATATGAAAGTTACTACTTTATTTCCAGAGGAAGTATTTCCTGTGTGTAGCCCAAGTTATCTCTCACAATTCAATAAAGAGACTGAATCTGAAAATATATTTGCTAAAAGTTTATTGTATTTAGATGATTCTCAAAAGGATTGGATTACTTGGGCAGAGTGGTTTGAAGCTGTACATTATCCAGTGATCAAACCTAAAAACAGAGTGAATATCAATAATTATCCAATGTTATTACAAGCAGCAATTAATGGGCAGGGGGTTGCATTGGCATGGGGCTCTTTAGTAGATGATTATTTAAAAAGTGGTGTATTAGTCCGGCCAATAGAAACGGTATTACGCACTGAAGCAAATTTCAGTATGCTGGAGCCTACGGATAGAGGCGTAGTTCCTCCAAGTGTGAAACAATTTCGTAGTTGGTTGCTGGAACAGCTTCCAGGACAGATTGGGCAAAAGGGCTTGAATTAATTGGATATCTGTTTTTCTCTTAAAGAGAATGGACGAAGAAAGTTCCATTCTCTTAATTGCCTCTTTAATTAATTAAAATAAGCTGGATAAGCTTTAACGAGATGATTTGAGCTGCGGGGTTGAAAGGGGAAGTATGATAGTGTAGTCACAATGCTTTGATTTAGTTCAGCGGTTGCATGCCATGACCACCGCGGATTATAAGCATTCCACGCTCGATACTGATCACAGCCGCTTACTTAGCTTGTAGAATTTTTTCTGCTTGTTGAGTATCAGTGATCAGACCAACAGCAATAATAATTCTATTGTGCAGTTTTAGATGAACAAATTGAATCGGTTAAAAGAGCAAAGACATTTTATTTGCTGATGTATAAATTTAATATGAGATTAATAAAACAGGAATCTAAATGATCCCTGTTTTATTAACGAATACGATTATTTTTCTGATGTGGTGTTATCTTTTTCTGTTTTAAATTCGTCAGGGCGAAGATGATCTGGCATCATTACCCAAGCTTGGGGGTCTTGACGTAAGCTTTTAATCAGTGAGATACACATAAGACAGAGTAAAATTGAAATTGGAAAACCTGCGATGACACATGCTGTTTTAATGGCCTGAAGTCCCCCTGCTAATAAGAGCCCACCACCAATCAATGGAATAATGATACTCCAAATTAATCGTATCTTGATGGATGGGTTCGGATCCCCATTAGAATCTAGAAAGCACAGTACTAATGTTCCAGAATTAACCAATGTAATCACATGAATTGCCAGTAATAGACAGAGTAATGCACTGAGAAAGACTTGAGTATTATGACTTGGTGTTAAATGATCAAAGAAAACAAATACTGCACGTGCGGGATCTTGTTTGGTTGCTTCGGCAATCGACATTTGATGTGCCGTCGACTTTTCTATAGGAGCAGTAGTTGCTTGAGCTCCCTTCACTACAATTTCCTGTGCAGTGGGTTGATGATTGGCTTTTTCAATATTGAGCGCAGCACCACCAAAAGCGGCAATCCATATAAAAGTCAGTAAGGTGGGTGCCGCAAGTGAACCGAGAATAACTTCACGAATAGTACGGCCTTTGGAAATGCGGGCAATAAATAAACCAACAAAAGGTGCCCAAGTCATCCACCATGGCCAATAATAGGCTGTCCACCAGTTTTGCCAACCTGTATCTTTTTGCGCATCACTCCATAAGCTCATACTTACAATATGCTGTAGATAATCACCAATCCCTTCAAAAAAGGTATTAAAGATATAGCGAGTTGAGCCAATAAAAATAATAATAAAGACTAAAAGGTAAGAAATAATCATATTGCCTTCAGCAATAATCTTAAAACCTTTACTGATTGTTGACATTAATGAAAGAGTTGCCAAGGCGCATAAAATGAATACCATGACCAGCTGAATTTTAACATCAACAGCAATACCAAAAGAGTGATTTAAGCCGACGTTGAGTTCAAGAATCCCCATACTCAGAGATTGAGAGATACCAAAAGCAGTAATAACAATAGTTAAAATATCAACGGTATTACCAATCGGGCCATAAATTTTATTCCCAATAAGAGGGTATAAAACTGATCGCATTGCAAAAGGCAAATCTTTACGGTAGGCAAAATATCCTAAAGCAACGGCTGCAAGTGAAAATAATGCCCACGGATGTAACCCCCAATGGAAGAAAGTGAGTTGCATGGCCATTCGGGCAGACTCATCAGATAGACCTTGAGTAAATGGATTACTTGCATAATGGCTAATTGGCTCAGCAACAGACCAAAACATTAGACCAATACCCATCCCACATGAGAAAAGCATGGAAATCCAAGCGATATTACTGTATTCAGGCTTGTCATTATCTTTACCTAAACGAATATGACCAAAACGGCTCATACACAGGTAAATAAGAAACCCTAATATAAATGTCGCTAAAAAAAGTAGAAACCATTTTGCATTTTGTAATAGAACATTTGCAATGAGCCCAAAGTACTCACCTGCTTGTTTTTCCTGAAAAATACAAAAAGAAATGAAAACAAATAGTAATAATTTTGCGCCAATTGAGACAGTAGGATTCAGTCCGGAGAGGACTCCTGATGTAGTACGCATAACTCCTCCTTGGATGCGTTGCAGCAGCTAACAGCCTGTTAACTGTTTGTGCAGATCACAAAAGAGTAGAGATATACCTTAGGGAGGCTCAACCCATTTATTCTCATCTCCAAGTGAGTTTTTGTAATAAGTCTATATTTTTAACTGCGTACTTTAATGAATAAAAAATACATGATTAAAACTCATGTGTGCCGACCCAAAAAGTCGTTTGTCTATCATCAGGATGTTGAACACAATCTCAATAAAGCAGCACATGGTGCTAACGAGTAGTTAATACCAACGCAGGGAGCACTGCGTTATTCAACGTAAATGGAGATTATCAGATGAATAGTCAAGTTAGCCAGAAACTTATTACAGTTCAGCAAGTCGACAATGTTTTAAACCCGATTACAGAATCAAATGGTATGCCAAATATTGCCTATACCAGCGATGAATATTTTAATTTTGAACGTGACAATATTCTTAGTAAAACTTGGGTTTGTGTAGGTTTTGCTTCAGATCTTCCTAAAAAAAGTTATGTAAAGCCTGTTAATTTTATGGGTATGCCGCTTGTTATGATACGCAACCGTGAAGGTCAGATTCAAGTCTTCCATAATGTTTGTAGCCATCGTGGAATGCAACTCGTTCATGAGGAAGGCAGTATTGAAGGTGTGATTCGTTGCCAATATCACTCATGGAGCTATGATTTAAACGGTAACTTAAAGGGTACTCCACATGTTGGTGGAATTAATCAGCATAAAGATGAACGTTTTAAATGTGAAAAGCATGGATTAAAAGCTCTTCGTTCAGCAATCTGGATGGATATGATTTTCGTTAATATCTCGGGTGATGCCCCAAGTTTTGAAAATCATATTGCACCACTAGTTGAGCGTTGGACACCTTTTTTGGGAGAAAACGGTTTAGAGCTTATTCGTAGTAGCAAAATAGGTTCAACTTTCGAGTTACCTGTAAAAAGTAATTGGAAGCTTACTGTTGAGAACTATTGCGAAGCCTATCATTTGCCGTGGGTACATCCTGCATTAAATACCTACTCAAAATTAGAAGATCATTACAACATCATGTTTGAAGACCGTTTTGCAGGTCAGGGAAGTTATAAATACAACCTTTCTGCAACGGCAGGTACGCATTTACCAAAATTTCCAAGCTGGCCTGAAAATCAATTACGTCATGCGGAATATGTGGCTGTGTTCCCGAATGTATTGCTAGGCATACAGGCTGATCATGCATTTGCCATGATGATTGATCCAATTGCTCCTGAAAAAACCATTGAAAAATTACGTTTGTATTATGTTGGCGATGAATCTTTAAATCCTGAATATGATGCATGTCGTGAAGCAACATTAGAGTCATGGAAAGTTGTTTTCGCTGAGGATATTTTTGCCGTAGAAAATATGCAAAAAGGTCGACATTCTCCTGGTTTTAGTGGAGGTGTTTTCTCTCCTGAAATGGATTTACCAACCCATTTCTTCCAGCAATGGTTGGCAACTCAAGCTAAAGCAGCTTTGGAGGCTTAATATGCAACACTACCTGAATTTTATTGATGGTCAATGGCGAGATTCTTTGCGCCATTTGAAAGTCATTAATCCAGCAACAGCGCAAGTATTTGCTACGGTTGCTCAAGCGAGTATTGAAGATGCAGATGCAGCTATGGCAGCAGCTCATCTATGTGCAGTTAGCGGAGCATTAACCGATGTTCGTCCAGCACAACGTACTACATGGTTATTAAAAGCGGCAAATGCAATACGTGAAATAGCTGCTGAGGGAGCATTAATCCTTTGCCGTGAAAATGGTAAAAACTTAGAGACTGCCCGAGAAGAATTTGATGAAGCCGCGCGTTACTTTGAGTACTACGCAGGAATGGCAGATAAAATTGAAGGAATTTCTGTGCCTTTAGGCAAAGATTACATTGATTTTACATCTTATATTCCAATGGGAGTTTCAGTTCAAATTGTGCCTTGGAATTTTCCAGTTTCAATTTGCGCGCGTTCTTTAGCACCTGCTTTAGCTGCGGGCAACGCAGTTGTCGTGAAGTCGCCTGAAATATCCCCACTAGGCATGATTTTATTATTTAAGGCCCTTGAAAAAGCTGGTTTTCCTCAAGGCGCAATTAATTTGTTGTGTGGCAAAGGCTCAGAAGTCGGTAGTCATTTAGTTAAACACCAATACACCAATCAAATTGTATTTACAGGTTCTGTGCCAACGGGTCAGCGTATTTTAAGAGATGCAGCTGAGCGTGCGACACCATCAGTGATGGAGTTGGGTGGGAAATCAGCAGCAATTGCCTTTGCTGATGTTGATCTTGATCAATTATTGCGTAGCGTAAAAGTCGGTATTTTCTATAACTCAGGACAAGTGTGCTCAGCAATGTCACGTTTGCTTGTACATCGCAGTCGTTATGAAGAGGTAAAAACGGCAGTGGTTGCTTTGGCAAAGGGGCTGAAAGTGGGTGTAGGTGAAAATAATGCTGAACTTACTCCAGTTGTATCACATGAACAGCAACAACAAATCTTAGCGATGATTGAAAAAGCACGACAAGAAGGTGCCAACATTGTTACTGGTGGATGCGCACCAAATTTATCTGGCTATTTTGTTTTACCGACAATCATTGAAGCCACTCCAGAGATGTCGATTGCACAACAAGAGGTTTTTGGTCCTGTCATGGTGATTATGCCATTTGAGACTGAGGATGAAGCTGTAGCTATTGCAAATGGTACCGATTTTGGCTTGGTTGCAGGTGTCTTTGGTGAAAATCTCAATCAAACATTACGTGTAGCGAATCGCTTGATTGCGGGGCAAGTTTTTATTAATGAATGGTTTGCAGGTGGTATCGAAACTCCATTTGGTGGTGTCGGATTATCTGGGTTTGGTCGTGAAAAAGGGCAGGAAGCCATCTTTAGTTATGTTCAAACACGAAATATTGGCATTCGTTTGCAACATAACGTGTAAATAGTAGAAAAGGGAAGTAGACACGATGAGAAAGTGGTTATGTATTGTCTGTGGCTGGATTTACGATGAAGCGAAAGGCTGGCCTGACGACGGAATTGCTCCGGGTACGAAATGGGAAGACATTCCTGAAGATTGGATGTGTCCTGAATGTCAGGTAGGTAAAGCTGACTTTGAAATGCTTGATATCACAGACGATGTTCTTGAAGAACCTGCAATTGCTGGTTTAAATGTGATTGAACCTATTGTGATTATTGGAAGTGGTCATGCTGGGTACCAATTGGCTACAGCATTACGTAACCAATCTAAAAATGTGTCTATTACCCTATTTACAGCAGATGATGGTGGAATTTATAGCAAACCTTCTTTGTCGAATGCTTTGGCATTAGGTAGGGATGGGGAAAGTTTGGTAAGAGAGACAGCTTTGAGTTGGGAGCAACGTTTAAATGTACGTGTTTATGCTCACACGTATGTTAAGCATATTGATCGTGTGAATAAAAAAATTCATACCTCCATTGGTGAATATCCATATGGACGTTTAGTTTTAGCCACTGGTGCAAGTCCAATAACCATTCCAATTCAGGGGGATACCTCTGATGTATATAGCGTAAATGATTTAGCTGATTACCGTCTTTTCCGAGAGAAGTTAGTAGATAAGCATCACGTCACTATTTTAGGTGATGGATTAATCGGATGTGAATTTGCTAATGACCTTGCTGCTCATGGTCTTAAGGTGACTGTAGTCGGGTTAGGTCAATCAGCTATGGGGCGTCTAATTCCCGAAGAATTAGGTCATGCCTTACAAAATGCGCTTAGCCGAATTGGGGTTGAATGGAAATTACAAAATAGTATTCAGTCAATCCAGAGTGTTAATAACCGTTATCAAGTTCAGTTACAAGATGGGCAGTTATTAGAGACAGACTTGATTTTGAGTGCGATAGGTCTACGTCCAAATATTAATTTGGCGCAAGCTACAGGCTTAAATACGTCACGCGGAATATGCACGAGTCTAGATCACCGTACCAGTGATGTGTCTATTTTTGCTTTAGGGGACTGTGCTGAAGTAGAGGGGCAATGGATGCCTTACATTAGCCCGATTAATCAAGCTATTCCAGCCTTGACGGATAACTTATTGGGTAAAGCTCAAAAGACTCAATTACAAGAAAGCCCTGTGATTGTAAAAACGCCAATTTTACCGCTTTCGCTGCTACCACCAATGGGTGATGGGAAATGGCTTGTTGAGCAGCATGATGGTGAATGGAGTGCAGGTTTTTATGATGCTACAGGTAAATTAACTGGCTTTGCATTATTGGGGCGTCAGTTGCAACAAACTCGTAGTCAATGGCTTGCAAAACTGAACTCCCATCAACCATCAATAGTTTAAGGAAGAACAAGATGATTGCTTTACCGAATGATGATAATACTTGCGGATGGTATGCAGCATTACCATCAGCAGCACCAGCTAAGAAGTTAGTTGGTACACAAAAAGCCGATTATGCAATTATTGGTGCAGGTTTTGCGGGCTTAGCGGCGGCGCGTCGCCTTGCTGAGTTAAAACCAAATGCGCGTATTATTTTAATTGATGCACAACGTGTTGCAGAAGGTGCATCTGGTCGTAACTCAGGATTTGTGATTGATCTACCTCATAAATTTGCATTAGGGCATCCAGATCCAGCGCATAAGCAAAAGCTATTAAGTTTGAACCGAGCAGCAATTTCTCAATTACAAGGTTTGGTGGAAAAACACCATATTGAATGCCAATGGTCTGCTGCGGGTAAATATCAGGGAGCTATAGGTGAACGAGGTGAAGCACATCTTAATCACTTTGAACACTTGATGAAAGATCTCGGCGAGCCATTTCGCTGGGTGGAAAAAGAAGAGCTGAAAAAGGTTCTAGGAACTGATTATTACAGCCGAGCGATTTTCACCCCTGGTTCTTATTTAATGCAGCCAGCGGCTTTAGTCCAAGGTATGGGCGAGCATTTACCTGAAAATGTTGAATTATTAGAGCAATCTCCCGTTCGTAGTTTGAGCAAAGAGAGTGGACAATGGGTACTCCAAGGTGATCATGGCTCAATAACCACCCCAAAATTGCTCTTGGCCACCAGTATTTTTACTAAAGAATTTGGCTATTTAAAGAATCGTTTGTTACCTGTTATGACATTCGCCAGTTGGACCCGTCCACTAAACGATGAGGAAATGAAGCGTTATCACGGTCAATTGGATTGGGGTCTTACACCAGCTGATCATGCAGGTACAACCTTACGTATGACTGCTGATCGCCGTATCTTAATTCGAAATACCTATAAACATGTACCAAAGTATGGTGCAAATGCGAGTGACGAAATCCGTCGCTGGATTCAAGAAGATCATCGTAAGGCCTACTTAGCACGTTATCCAGAATTGGCAGATGTTCCATTTACCCATACGTGGGGTGGTGTTTATGCTATTTCTCGTAATTTCACCAATTTCTTTGGTCAGCTGGAAGATGGTGTTTATGCCAGTGCTTGTGACAATGGTGTCGGTGCTGCATGGGGAACTATTTCAGGAACCTTACTTGCAGATTTAGTTGTCGGTACAGACTCTGAAGCCTTAAAAGATATCCAGTATGTGACAGGTATGCCGAGTTTAAATCCCCCAGAACCATTTTTAGGAATTGGGGTAAAAACGCGTATTGCATTTGAAAAGTGGCGCAGTCGTAGTGAATTGTAAGTAGGATAAAGATATGAAAGAAGTGAAGTTAGTTGATAGTGCCAAACTCGATTTTAATTTACGTGGCGAAACTCCAGATGGGACAGCTTATGTTGCAAGAGCAGTCGGTGCGGATGTTTCACCCAATATGGGGATTGGATTTGCACGTTGGGAAGGGGCGGAAGTCACTTGGAAATTGCTCTATGACGAAGTAATTTTCGTGATAGAGGGATGTTTTGAGTTAACTGCTAACGGTCATAAATATGAAGTAAAGCCTGGGCAAATGTTGTGGATACCAGAAGGGACAGAGCTCATATATGGCGGGCATGCCTTATTTGGTTATGTGGTGCACCCAGGAAATTGGAAAGAATTGCACGGCTTAGCATAAATACTGGAGTAAGCGTTTCGTTAAATAATACCTAGTACCACTGTTATGTAATCTTTTTACGTTATAGATCGAAATCAGGCCTATAACGATGAATTCATAAAAAATAAAATTCGGGAGTTTCACTTGAAGGGAGACATATTGTCTGAAAAAATTAGAAAGCAAGAAGAGCTTTCGATTAAATCTTCATTTAAACAAGGATATGTAAATGAGAAAGACTTTTTTTAAAATTGGGTTTGGCCTACTGAGCTGTGGGATGATATTGCCTACTTTTGCTGGTGTAACTTTTGGTGATCCGCAAAGCGAATTGGGGGCATGGACGATCTCAGGTGCAGTTCGTGCCAACTACCAAGATAAACATTATGGTGAATCTGTATCTGATCAAAAAATAAAATTTGATGCTGCAATTCTACGATTAGGTTACGAATCCCCAGATTGGTTTGGGCAGGCTGAATATCGTTGCTATCAGTATGATACTTTCTGTGACTTTTCAACGCTGGTTTCAGGGTATGTAGGTTATCGTTTAAATCCGACAGATAACATTACTGTAGGTTTACAAGCGATTCCATTTGGTCCGGGACGTTATTGGGATAGTAGTTTCTATGCCGGTATTAACAATACCATGGGGCTTCAGGATGCATTAGATTTAGGATTGAACTATCACTTTGAAATGCCTACAGCAACTAAAGTTGATCTCGCCTATTTCGCTACTGATGGCGGGAACTATCATGGTACAAGTAAAGATGCTGCACGTTATACCGCCAATGTAGTGTCATCTTCCGATCCACTAAAAACAGATTTAAATGAAAAAAATATGTGGATGGCTCGTGTAGACCAAGAACTAAAATTTTTAACTACAGATGACTTTAAAGTCTCTTTAGGTGGGAGTTACTGGTATTCAGAAATTGAAAATGAAAAGGCTTCAGCAGATGGAACAAGAAATGCTTGGGCACTGTTCAACCGAATTAATTATAAAAATTTAAATGTTGTTCTTACAGCCGGTAAGCAGTCGATTCATAATAAAGATGCATTGAGTCCACATAGCTCAACTTTTGGTTCTTTCGATGGAGAATATGATATTGCCAATAAAGGTTATTTCTACACTTTAGACACAAACTATGTCTTTAAAAATGTCCGAGATTCGCTCAACGTAACCCCGTATATGGTGTTTAGTGGGTTCAACAAAAAAGAGCAAGGTTTTGATGACTCGCAGCGAAATATTTTTGGCGTTGCTTTTGACTATAAAAACGTCACGTTATATACCGAATACCTAATGAGTAAGAATGATCCATTTGTAGGAGGTACAACTACCTCATTGGCAGCAGGTGATGATGGCAAGTGGAATAAGTTTTTGAATGTGATGTTGGTTTATAGTTTCTAGAAATTAGTCAACTATTTTAAGACCTCAAGCAGCTACATGATTTTTTAAATTTTTCAGGAAGTTACTAACTTCCTGAACTTGTTTTAAGTATATCCAATAATGACCTCATCTTATTTAACGACTTTTATTCTTTTCTTTATTAAATCCATTCCTAATGAGTATCTACATGATTGGGTTGATTAGACATACTGAAGCCAAGGTATTTAATCGAGTAATCATACAAAGGTAGCCTAATTGAATACGTTGTTTTTCTTCTTTTTGCATGGAGCGGAGAAGCTATCTTTAGTCAGTATCTAAATGTACGGTTCGAATCCTTTTTAATTTTTGGAGGGTTAATCTTTTTAGTGATTGGCTATCGATTTGTCTTTCCATGCGCTAAAACGATCGGAGAAATGCGTGGCGCACCTGAGCACCTTGCTGGAACCGTAACGATGCCTTTTATGATTGGGTCAGGGACAATCAGTGCAGCAGTCGTCACAGGGATGAGTATGTCGATTGGCGAAGCTGCTCTTATTATTGCTTTCACATTATTTTTAACTTGTAGTGTATTGATCATCATGAAACTGTCGCATGAACATTTAAAGTCTAGCCATGCAAAATATATTGATCGTTATTTTGATATTGTAGGAAGGCTTGCAGCATTGCTAATTGGGACAATTGCAATCGATATGATTGTGAGCGGAATTACTAAATTAGTCGAGAAGGCTTAGCAAGTAAAAAGCCAAAGAAATTCTTTGGCTTTTTAGAGAAAATTAGGTGGCTAGTTTTGGTTGTTGAACTTGATTTTTACGAATTGAAAGCCAGCAAATAATTGATCCAATGGTTACTGTAATTGCACCATACCAGAAATTCGTTGATAGGCTTGAATGTAAAACAATAACTGAAAATGCTGAAGAGAGCATGGGTGAAAAATAGGAAAGCATTACCAAGATAGGCATATTGCCTTTAATAATGCCAATATTCCATGCTAAATATCCCATTGCAAAAAAGAATGCATTAATCAAGATGAAGAGATAACTTGTCATAGCACTAACATTCGGTAGGTGAATACCTTGGGTTGAAAGTGTGATAATCCACAAGGCAATCGCAGTTAATATAAAATAAAGTGATACTGCATTCGTACCATTACTATGCTTTTTGGTATAAATACAATATATAGCCCAAAGTAATGATGCTAAAAATATTAATAAATAACTGATGGGATTCTTATAAAAATTATCAATAAAATTAAGGCCCGGATGATAATTAATCAGCACGATACCAGAGAAGCTAACAAGTACTCCTATGATGGTTATAAAATTTACTTTTTCTTCTTTTAAAAATGCGAGCATTAAAATGATTAATGTAGGCCATAAACTAAAAATGATATTCATTTCAATCGATTTTTCAGATGACTGAGCTAAGGTGATTGAGAATGCGAAGCACAATTCAAAAACAACAAAGAGTAAACTAGAGAAGAATAAAAACTTTTTAGAAACTTTTTTAAAATCAGGTAGTCCGTAAGAAAAATATAAAATTACAGCGCTTAAGGTATAGACGTAAGTTACCGTATAGATGGGGCCAAATATTTCAGTCGATAGTCGTAACAAACCGACTAAGGTGGACCACAGTAAGAGCGCTAAAATACCTATGCTGGTTGCAATCTGACGGTTCATGGAGTTTGTCTGATTTAAATAAGGTTAATAATAATTTTTTAATTCGCAGTTGAGAAGTTCTATTCACATGATGATTTTTCATAGACCAATGAGTTTTTATTATGGGTTTTATCTTATTAAAGTTTAAGATTATTTTTAGAAAAGTGATCATCATTAAATTTAGTATACAGTCAATCCATTGTATTAAATTTAAATGCTCGTCTAAAAACAATATTGCTAAAAAAATAGTTAAAATTGGGCCACCGGATCAAATGATGGAAGATTTAGAGGTTGTAAGCATTCAATGCTAAGTATAAGTAAAATAGTGGGTAAAACAGTAGCAAATATTCCCAGTCCTATTGCATACCAAACAATACGATGAGGAAGCTCATTTAAGAATATAAGAGGTTCAGGTACTGTTACAAAATAATGTATAAAAATACAAAACAGGAAATAGATAAAGCTCGTTCTTTAAGAAAAAATAATAACCCATCCTTTATATTAAAAATCTATTTTCCATGGATGTAACTTTAGTTTTTGTTGTAAAAATTCAATAAAACATTTAATTCTAGGGCTTTGTAATTTACGGTTAGCATAAATGACATATAGCGGTTCTTTAATTTTAGATTTGTATTCAGTTAGAATTGGAACCAATTTACCTAGTCGAATATCATTACCTATATGGTAATCTGCTAATCGTATTATTCCTTCTCCTTGAAGCGCTAAATCTCTTAAAAAATCACCTTGAGAAAAAGATGCCAAAGGCTTTATAGGAGTGATGAAACTTTCATTATTCTCGACAAAATCCCATTTATTCCAACTACTAGCAAAATTAAAATGAAAACATCTGTGCTTTAATAAATCTTGTGGGTGAATCGGATTGCCAAATTTTTTTAAATATGTTGGTGATGCACAGGTAATCCATTCACTTTCCCCAATTCTTGTTGCTATTCTAGAAGAAGAGGGAAGAACACCCCCATAAATTGCAATATCAACGCCACGATCAAAATCATCTTGATAAACCGCATTTAATTCAAAATCTATATTGATTAAGGGGTATTTGTCTAGAAATTCTGCTAGCCAAGGTAAAATTTGATATCTAGCAAAAGTGGGCATCGTTCTTATCTTTAAATTGCCACTAATTGTTGTCGGTAGCCCTTCGGCTAAGGAGTCTGCTTCTGCCATTGCTGAAACAACATTTTTTGCACTATTTAAATAGGCTAAACCTTCTTCAGTTAAGGTGATTTGCCGAGCACCTCGCAGGATCAATCTCACACCGAGTCTATTTTCTAATCGACTGATTAACTTACTCATTGCAGAAGGGGTTAAATCATGTGCTCTTGCCGCAGCTGAAAAGCTACCATGCTCATAAGCCCACATAAACGCCATCATTTGTCGATAGTTATCCATGGTGTGACCTCGAAAAAAGATATGAACTGCTTGGAATGAATTTCATCATAGCAAATTTGAATACTTATTCCCTTGCCTAAGGTTCACATATGTTTTGAATTGTATGCAATCAACGTCCATTTTTCTTTTGCTAAGATCTTGTCTATTCAAGATTCATATTCAAGGAGAATAATATGACTGCACAAAGAAACCCTGAACCGACAGATAACGAAGAGTTAATGCCTTTTCAGCTTCCACAAGTTCCTTATATGTCTGCCGACTTGGTTCTTCCTGGGGTATTAGATAAATACTTGGAAGATGATAACTTATGGGTTCCAACTTCAGATTCGGTGAGTTTTAAACCACTATTGCTGAATACGAGTGCGGGTTATTACGTAAATTTATTACGTGTACGTAAAAGCGGTGTCTTATCTCGTCATCGTCATACAGGGACTGTGCATGCTGTGGTTTTAAAAGGTCGTTGGTTTTATTTAGAACATGATTGGGTTGCAGAAGAAAAATCCTTTGCATTTGAACCCCCTGGTGAAACACATACCTTATTTGTTCCTGAAGATGTTACAGAAATGATTACTTTATTTATCGTGCATGGCGGTTATACCTATGTTGATCCATATGGTAAAGCGACGGGTTACGAAGATGTATTTACAAAGCTTGAAAGTACACGTGCTCACTATAAGAATATAGGTATTCCAGAGTCAGAACTCGAAAAAATTATTCGATAAGCCTTTATCTTTTATTACAAAAAATGCCGATCATCAATGGATTTGGCATTTTTTGTTTCTCATTATTCAAAATATAAAAAGTCTCAATTGAATGACTTAGATGAGCAAGTTTTGATAAGGAAATAAGATGTTAAAAATTATGGGTTTTCCAGGTGAATATGTTCAAGGACCCAATGCTTTATCGAGTATTGGTCAAATTCTTAAACGACATCAATTTCAGAATGTTGCCATCATTTATGATCAGGCGACTGAAGGAAGTATTTTAAAGAAAGCCAGTGACTCTCTCGAAGCGGAATGTATTCAATATTCAAGTTTTAAATTCAGTGGGGAATGCTCATATGCAATCATCAACGCATTGAATGAAGAAATATTAAAATATTCTCCAAATGCCATCATCGGTTTGGGGGGAGGGAAAGCGATGGATACAGCAAAAGCTGTTGCAAAATCGATGAATATTCCCATCATCATTTGTCCAACAATTGCCTCAAATGATGCACCTACCAGTCGTTTAATTATTATCTACGATGAGTTTCATAAAGTCCAAGCCGTTGAAAAAACTAAATCAAATCCTGAAATTGTAATAGTTGATACCGAAATTATTGTACAAGCGCCAGCCCGATTTTTTTCTGCAGGTATTGGAGATGCGATTAGTAAAATGTTTGAAGCGAATCAATGTCACGATTCAAATGGCTTAAACTCATTTGGGACGCCACCTTTGGAAACGGCATTACTCCTTGCGAATAGCACTTATCGTAATTTATTGAAATGGGGCAAACTCGCACTGGATGATGTCAAACTCAAAAAGAATACCAGTATTGTTGAAAAAGTAGTGGAATCAACCGTCTTGCTGAGTGGTTTAGGCTTTGAAAGTGGTGGGTTATCATTAGCCCATGCACTTATTCGTGGCTTAACAGCAGTACCTCAGCTCTCTTTACAATTGCATGGTGAATTAGTTGCCTATGGAACTGTTGTTCAAGCAATTTTAGAGAAAAGAGAGCCCATTTTTATTGAAGAATTAAGACGTTTTTTAAAGTCAGTTGATTTACCCACCACAATTTATGATTTAGGTTATGCGCATGAATTGAAAGAAGATGATCTAAACACCATTATTTCAAATACGTTAAGTAATTCTTATAGTGAAAATTTTGTACCTAAAATTACACCTGAAGCTTTAAAACAAGCATTAATTCAATCAAATCAATTCTAGTCTTAAAACTAAAAAATAATGGGGTTAAACCCCCATTATTTTTATCGCATAAGCCAACCACCTGAGACATCAATGACTTGTCCCGTCACAAAATGACTTTGGTCTGAGGCTAAGAACTCGATAACATCAGCAACTTCTTGAGGTGTACCTAGACGTCCTAAAGGCGTATCTGCGATAAACATACTATTGACCTCTTCACCCACTGCTGTAACCATCGGTGTTTCAATACGTCCAGGTGCAACTGCATTTACATTAATATTGAAAGAACCCAATTCTCCTGCAAGATGACGAGTTAATCCCGTAATTGCAGCTTTAGTGGCACTGTAATGACAAGAGACAATAGGTAAAAATGCGTGAGCGGCTACAGATGATGTATTAATAATTTTTCCAAATTTATTGTTGATCATTTCTGGTACTAAAATACGTATAAAATTAAAAGTTCCATTTAAATTTACATTGACGACAGTATTCCATTCCTCTGGTGGTAAGTCCCATATTTTATAAGGTTTACCGTCATGCTTAGGAGAAATTCCAGCATTGTTGATTAACGTATCTATAAATCCAATTTCATTATAAAAATAAGCGTATGCTTTTTTGCAGCTTTCATAGTTAGAAATATCAGCACAATAGGCCAGAGCATTAATCCCTTTTGCTAAAAGCTCATTTTTTTTAGCTTCTAACACTACATTATTCAAATCTACAATCGCGACAGTTGCACCCAATAAGCCAAAATGCTCTGCAATTTTTGCTCCAATTCCACTACCTGCACCAGTCACGAGAACCGTTCTATCTTTAAATTTGCTACTTTGCATATTTACCTCATTAAAAAAGAGGTTATGAAGACATAACCTCTTTGTAAGTATTTAAATTATTTGATTTTATTTAAATCAATACCTGTGTTGTTTTTCCATGTCAGCACGGCAAGGGTCGCTATAATTGAAACGCTAATCAGATAGGTATTAAATACCCATCCTTTATCAATAGAATATAACCAGGTGCTTACGTAAGAAGCTGTACCACCAAAAATAGTGACAGCTAATGACATAAAGACTCCAAAAAATTTTGTTCTATATTTTGTTGGAACTTGTTCTGACATTGCAGCAGGTTTACATGACATTAAAAACCCCATCGTTAAGAGGCCAATAGTTTGTGCAACTAATAGGGTCCAAGGTTCGTTGCTAATTAAAGACCATAGAGGAAAAAGCAATAAAGAAGAACCGATGTATGTGATTAAAGTATTGTTTTTTCTTCCAATATAGTCTGATAACAACCCCTGAAATGGTAAGCAAATGAGGTAGATGACTTGCGCGATACAACTCATAATGAATGCATCTTTTGCAGGCATTTTTTGAATACCGATCGCGTATATAGCCGCACATGAAACCCAAGTATAAAAAGTTAAAGTAGAACCTGCTTCATACCAAAACAGTTTAAATCCTGAAGTTAGAATTTTTGAAAGTGGCCAATTGACCTCATCTACCTGTTCATTGTTATCACTTTCAATATGTGTTTCGAGCATATTTCGGCGTAAATAAATTGCAAAAAAAGCCAATACACCCCCAATCGCAAAAGGGATACGCCAGACCCATTCATACATTTGTGCTTCTGAATAAATAACGTTTAGTATGGCAACAAATAAAGTTGCAACAAGTGAGCCTGCACCGACAGCAAAAAAAGACATACTTGACCATAAGCCACGTCGCTTCGGTGGTGCTATTTCTGCAATATATGCATAAGAGGTTGCTGTTTCACCACCATGTGCAAAACCTTGAACGAGTCGAGCCATTAATAGTAATGCTGAAGCCCATGCACCAATTTTTTCATAAGATGGTATGAATGCAATCATTAAGCTTGCTAGGGCCATCATGACCATAGTAACGAGCATGATATTTTTTCGACCATACTTATTTGCTAATGGACCAAATACAAAACCACCTATCGGTCTAGAAATAAATCCTACTGCAAAAACTGCTAGGGTATTAAGTAAGGCTGATGTTGGATCAGCTTTATCGAAAAGAGCTGATGCAATATAGATAGAAGCTACGGCATAGATTGTCCAATCATACCATTCCAATAAATTTCCAACGCCACTCGCAATTAATGATTTTCTTATATCCTTTCGTGATGGTTGTGCTGTTTTCCCTTCAATTTCGGTAAAGCTAGACATATAAATTAATCCTTTATCAATCTCTAATCATTCGTCCATGACCATCCAGTAGTTAACTCTTAACTCGTGGTCAGAGACATATCCATGTTTTATAAGTCATCGCTATTTTTTCATATTTATGAGAACTGAATGTTGAAGTAGATTCATAGAGGTTATGAATAGATATCAATGCACTCTTCAGCAAATTGTCTTTACAGATGCTTGAAGTGATTATGATAATTAATCAGGAAACAGCGGAACATCCTTGGATATTGTCTGATTTATACCGATTGGTGAAAGCCAGTTCAGAAAGCCCTGTAGTTTGATTAGATGAGCTGGATAACTTCATATTTATAATCATAGGCTTTAAAGCGAAAGGGCTTTTGCAGCCCGATTATCTTATTATTACGCTACATCGAATGCTTTGCTGTCGTGTTTGCTATGGCAGCTGATACTCTGAGAAAAACCTAGGAATCAAAGCTAACGAATGGTTGTGTATTATCTGATTAAAATCAGTGTCTAATCGATCTAAATTAGAGATAAAACAGTATTTGTTAAAGCAAATGATTAAGCGATAAATGTTTTGTGGACATAGATTCTAAGTTTCTTGAGCTTTCTATTTTTTCATACAAAATATTGACGAAATAATGCT
The DNA here is from genome assembly GCF_900095025.1 of Acinetobacter albensis. Classification (GTDB taxonomy): domain Bacteria; phylum Pseudomonadota; class Gammaproteobacteria; order Pseudomonadales; family Moraxellaceae; genus Acinetobacter; species Acinetobacter albensis. The sequence goes on from NZ_FMBK01000006.1 coordinate 111,552, forward strand.
GCTGCGAATATTCCTGCTGCAATCGCCAACAGCGGTTTCTTAACCGCTAGCATAACGATTAACGTCGTGAGTAAGGCTAAACGTGCTCCATTATCGCCTTCAACAGCTATAGGTGCTAAAAGTGCAACCAGCACAGATCCAGACATCGCATTAATGAAACGCTGTACGCGATCACTAATAGGAACATATGACATAATTAGAACACCACCCCAACGAGTGGCTAATGTCACAATGGTCATAATTAAAATAATAATCAATGGATAAGTGGTGCTAATTTCTAGGTTCATACTTGTTTCTCTTTCCAGAAAATCCCTACGATTCCGCCAAATAAGGCACCCACAACGACATGACTATTTTCTGGTAAATACCAATAAGCCAATAATGAACTACAGGCTGCGATTGCCCAGATCACCAGTATTCTTAGATTTTTTTGTCCGCCCACAACCATTGCCAGTAGAAAACAAGCCATGACCATATCTAATCCTAGCAATGCAGGATTATGAATGACATTACCAAAATAGAAACCAAGTCCTGTGCCTAAAACCCACGCGAGCCAAAGAGCAATGCCTCCTCCAAACAATAACCCCATCCCTGATTCACCACGATTAAATGCTTGGAGTGAGAGTGCCCAATTTGCATCAGAAATAACCAGTAAGATACTGTATCGTTTGATGGGAGGGAGGTGGCGTAGCCAAGGATAAAGAGATGCGCCCATTAAAAGATGCCGAGCATTGATAAAAAAAACTGTGATTATTAAGGGAATGAGTGATATTTGTGCACCCCATAGTTCTAAAATCGCAAATTGAGATGCCCCCGCAAAAACAAAGGTACTCATTAACATGATGGAGCTATTGTCTAGTCCAGTTTGAGTTGCAGCTAAGCCGAAAGCAGCCCCAAAAATTACCACGAAACATGAAATTGGAAGAAGGCTTTTAAAGCCAGACCAAACTTGGGAATAGCTTAAACTGTAAATATCTTGGTCAGCATTCGACAAAATAACGTCCTTATTTTTAAAACTTACTGGTGATTTATATACTTAATGATAGCTGATGAAGATTAGAGGATTTTTCACTTATTTTGTAATAAATTATGGTCTTATAAAGATAAAATGAAAAGCGTATAATTCTTGCATATCTTATTCGAAAATCGAATGCTTAAAGATAATTATAAATCTACAAAATCTTCAGATTGGTTGAAATGTTGTGTCGCAGTTGTTGAGATCGATTGTCTTTCAAGTACGGTATTGGAATTATATTGGTCAAAATCTGCTGTAAGTATGCAGCTAAAAAATTGGGAAAAGCTTTAAAATGCCATTTTTAATTAGAATTTATAGACAAATTTAACTCACTTTGAAAGGGCACTTCCTTTTATGCTGAGCAAGCTGGCTACTGGATTTACATCATGAAGGATGAATGGCATTTCATAGTGAAGAATGAACTGGTCTCCTCGATAATTAAGCTGCTAAATATTCAACCAGCTGTTTTAAAAATTTTTCATCTTATTAGATTGCTATTGAAATAGAATAGATTTGCGAAAAATCTACTAAAATCCTTCTTAATTTGATCACACTAATTCGACCATTTCTGCATCATTAATCTTCTCTTTTCTAAATGCTTGGTTCTATTATAAGCCCGACCATGCATGTTTTTGACTTGATGAGCCAGTTGTTGTTGCTCAATTAGTTCAATTGGAAAATCCAAACCCTCTTCTAAAATTCTACTTTTAAATTTTGGCTAACATCACGTTCACATAATCCGATTGAAACTGCATAGCGGAGGATTTGACTGCATTTTACTTTGAGCTTTTGGGCTGCCTCTAGTTTTTCTTGCTTTTCATAAATATGACAAAACTTAAAGATATCCGTTGGTTTAATTTCATGGATAGCAATTTGAAAACTAATAGTATTGCGCTTTTTCATGTATGGCCAATTGTAGTAAAATTTCCAATATTTATAACCATTTTTGTGAATAAATAAAGACCAAGACCATCTGAAGTTCGTTGATGTTTATTAGGATTTGCTTTGAGACTTTTATCTTACTATCAGTGAGACTTTTGATGATTTTTGGCATTTTTACAGCACAAGGTTTTGCGTATAAAAGTTTGTACTGTAAAAAATATTAGTCTACAAGAGATTTAATAAGATCAATTTAGACTTTAAATATTATAAAAAATTGATTTTATTATTATTTTAAAAATGAGTGAATTGAAAAAGTTGAAAATAAACCATAAAATGGTGCGCCCTGCGGGAGTCGAACCCGCGTCGGTCACTTAGGAGGCAACTGCTCTATCCAATTAAGCTAAGGGCACCATGCGCAGCTAATTTAGCGTAAATACACATAAAAAAAAAGTTATTGTCGAAACAATAACTTTTTAAAAGACAGATCTTTATCATTTTGCTTAAGATTTATTCAACTTCATTATTTTAAACAAGCCTAACATTACGACAATCCAGATTGGAATCATTAGTACTGACTCTTTAAAGCCTTGCATCCACATAATATAAAGTACGGTTGCAATAAAAATCAGCACTACATAATTACTGATTGGTGCCCAAAGTGCAGGGAACTTGGTTTGAATCGCCGCTTGTTTAATCGCTTGTCTAAATTTCAAATGTGTCAAGGTAATCATGGCCCAGTTCAGTACCAATGCACCCACCACCACATACATCAAATGGCTTAAAGCATCTTCTGGAACAAAATAGTTTAATAGAACACAACCAAAAATTAATAAAGCCGAGAATAAAACTGCTGGAATTGGTACACCTTGTTTATTTACCTGCGTAAATACTTTGGGTGCATTGCCTTGTTGCGCCAAGCCAAACAGCATACGGCTATTGGCATACATACCACTGTTATAAACAGATAAGGCCGCAGTTAAAATAATAAAATTCAATAAATGTGCTGCCCAGCCAATACCGAGTTGACTGAAAATCATCACAAATGGACTTTTATCTAAACCACCCAAATCAAGCTGATTCCACGGAACCAATGCCAAAAGAATGGTCAGTGAACCGATATAAAACAGCAAAATACGAAACACCACTTGGTTAATCGCTTTCGGAATAGTTTTTTCAGGATCTTTGGCCTCTGCTGCAGCCATCCCAATCAACTCAATTCCCCCAAATGCGAACATCAGGAAGGCCAGCATATAAAATAACCCTTCAAAGCCATTCGGGAAGAATCCACCATGTGCCCAAAGATTACTAAATGAAGAGGTTGAGTTGGCATCAGCGGTAAGCAATAAATACAAACCGAACACAATCATAGAAACAATTGCTGTGACTTTAATAATGGAAAGCCAGAACTCTGATTCTCCGTAAAATTTCACATTGCCAAGATTGACCAAAGTAATCACAACGAAAAAGAAAAATACCGATGCCCATGCAGGAATATGCGGCCACCAATAGTTGATATATTTAGCGACGGCTGTCAGCTCGGTCATTGCCACTAAAATATATAAAATCCAATAATTCCAACCTGCTAAAAAGCCTGGAAATTTTCCCCAATATTTAAAAGCAAAATGACTGAATGATCCTGCAACAGGCTCATGTACAATCATTTCACCCAGTTGACGCATGATTAAAAATGCAATCAAACCACCAATGGCATAACCCAAAATGATGGAAGGACCTGCAGATTGAATCACCTGTGCGGAACCTAAGAATAAGCCTGTACCAATTGCGCCGCCCATGGCGATGAGTTGGATATGACGGTTCTTTAAGCCACGCTGAAGTGTAGACGACTCGTTGTTCAAAGTACTCAGCCCGACAATGGATAAGTCGATGATTGTAATAGATTGATTTGTATTAGCCTAGTACAACCCTGCGATGTAAATGATGAACTACACCTTAGCAGTATATAATTTGATAGAATTAACAGTTGAATCAATAGATTAATTTTATTGATCATCTGACTTGTAAGTTATAAAGACTTTTTTCTGCGCCTGAGTGAGCGATTTTTTTTATACTTAAGTCGTGAAGTGAATGTTTTGACTCAAAAAACAGTATGATCAATGAAGCCAACATTCAGCCGATGTTGTTTAAAACAATGATAAGCAGGAAGGATCAATAAAATGAGTTTTGCTCCACAAATTAAAATTCCAGCAACGTATATGCGCGGTGGAACCAGTAAAGGTGTGTTCTTTAAACTGGATGATTTACCATCTGCCGCACAACAGGCCGGAGCTATTCGAGATCAATTGTTATTGCGTGTGATTGGTAGTCCAGATCCCTACGGTAAACAAATTGATGGCATGGGTGGAGCAAGTTCAAGTACCAGTAAAACAGTGATCTTAGCTAAAAGTTCACAGCCCAATCATGATGTAGATTATTTATTTGGTCAGGTGGCGATTGATCGTGCTTTTGTAGACTGGAGTGGAAATTGTGGCAACTTAACTGCGGCGGTTGGGGCATTTGCGATTTCAAATGGCTTGGTCAATGCAGAGCGCATTCCTGAAAATGGGTTATGTACAGTCCGAATCTGGCAAGCCAATATTCAAAAAACAATTATTGCGCATGTTCCGATGAGTCACGGGCAGGTACAGGAAACAGGTGACTTTGAACTTGATGGTGTGACTTTTCCCGCAGCAGAAGTTCAAATTGAATTCCTTGATCCAGCCGATGATGGTGAGGATGGCAGTGCCATGTTCCCCACTGGAAATGTAGTCGATACTTTTAATGTGCCCAATATTGGCACTTTCCAAGCCACTTTTATTAATGCGGGCATTCCGACTATTTTTCTAAATGCAGAAGAAATTGGCTATACTGGAACAGAATTACAAGATGTGATTAATGGAAATGCTGAAGCATTGGCACGTTTTGAAACCATTCGTGCGTATGGTGCAAAACAGATGGGTTTAATCGAAGATATTTCCGAAGCCGAGAAACGCCAACACACGCCAAAAATCGCTTTTGTAGCAAAACCAAAAACCTACATTTCTTCAAGTGGTAAGCAAATTCAAACTGAAGATGTCGATTTGCTGGTTCGTGCCCTCTCAATGGGCAAACTGCATCATGCCATGATGGGTACAGCTGCAGTGGCGATTGGTACAGCTGCAGCTATTCCAGGTACACTGGTAAATTTAGCCGCGGGTGGGGGAGTCCGTGAAGCGGTACGTTTCGGCCATCCTTCAGGTACATTACGTGTTGGTGCACAAGCGGTTCAAGAAAGTGGACAATGGCAAGTTAAAAAAGCAGTCATGAGTCGTAGCGCACGTGTGTTGATGGAAGGTTGGGTACGCATTCCTGAAGAAAGTCTGAACGCATAAACGTGATAGAGAATTTTGTAAGAAACCAGTATCATGAGTCATAAGTTCTCTGTTAGTCACCAGCAGAATAATGCAGATGAAATTCAGCTCATTGAGCAGTATTTCTGTTGGTTTATATCTCTAATCACCAAGTAAAATGTTCGAGGCGAATGTGTCATCTTTAACTGACCTACCTGCTCATGTATTAACTGAAGCACAGCAACGTATTCAACAGGATTTATTGACGGCATTAGAGGCATTTTCTATTCCAGAACCACTGAAAAGTGCGGTACATCATACAGTGATGTTAGGCGGTAAGCGTGTACGTCCAGCACTATGTTATGCCACGGCTGCAATCCAGCAAAATCCGAATTTTGCCGCAGTACGGCGTGCGGCAGTTGCAATTGAAATGATTCATTGCTATTCGTTGGCACATGATGATTTACCGTGTATGGATAATGATTTGCTGCGTCGTGGTCAACCGACTTGTCATGTGGCTTTTGGTGAAGACACTGCCTTGTTGGCGGGTGATATTTTACAGTCAATGGCTTTTGAAATATTAGGCAGTCGTTTGTTTGATCAAGGCCCTATGGTTGATCCATCGATTGTTCTCAAACAGATGCAAATTTTGGCAACGGCCAGTTCAAAAATGGTCTGTGGTCAAGTGTTAGATTTACAGGCAGAAGGCAAACAGATAGATCGACAAGCTTTAGAAAATATTCATCAGAATAAGACGGGTGCACTTATTTCTGCGGCAGTCATGATGGCAGCGGTTACAGTATTTAAAGGAACCGATCCCGCGATTCCGAAACTGAGAGAATATGCGCAAACTATTGGTTTGGCATTTCAGGTTCAAGATGACATTCTAGATATTATTTCAGATACAGCTGTCTTGGGCAAAACCGCAGGCAAAGATCAACAAGTGGAAAAATCTACTTATCCTGCATTAATGGGATTAGAGCAAGCCAAAATGTATGCGCAAGAGTTGCATCATCAAGCCATGGCTGCTTTATCATCTTTCAATGATCAAGCGCAGCAGCTGAGTCAGATTACTCAGTTTTTACTAGCGCGTAAAAGTTAAACATACATGTGCAATAAAAAAAAGAGGACATTAAGTCCTCTTTTTATGCGCTTATTCTAAGATCAAGCTATTGAGCATCTTTGTATAAGCGATCACCTTCGTCGAAACGCGTTGTGATCTCCTCAGATGGTACTTTACCCAATAGGCTCACTACAACAATGGCAATAAGCGAACAAATGAAGCCTGGCACAATTTCATACAACTCCGTTGCACTAAAGAAATTTTTCCAAACAATCACCATAATCGCCCCCACAATCATCCCTGCAAGTGCGCCATTTAAGGTCATGCGGCGCCAAAATAAAGATAAAATAATCAGTGGGCCAAATGCTGCACCAAAACCTGCCCAAGCATATGAAACCAAGCCCAATACTTTCGATTCAGGATTACCGGCCATCCAAATTGCAAGCATGGCTATGAGTAACACCATTAAACGACCAATCCAGACCAATTCCTTTTGTGAAGCATTTTTGCGTAAAAATGATTTATAAAAATCTTCGGTTAAGGTACTTGAACAGACCAAAAGTTGACAGCTTAACGTACTCATGACAGCAGCTAAAATGGCCGCCAATACAATCCCTGCAATCCATGGATTAAATAGGATTTTAGTCAGTTCCATAAACACTGTTTCAGGGTTGGCATTGACCACACTGGCGAGCTCTGGATGCTGTTGGAAATAGGCAATTCCAAAGAAACCTGCAGCAACAGCTCCACCCAAGCAAAGAATCATCCAAGTCATGCCAATACGACGTGCATTTGGGATTGATTTAACCGAATCTGCTGCCATAAAGCGAACCAGAATATGCGGTTGACCAAAATAGCCTAAGCCCCAAGCCAATAATGAAATAATCGCAACCACACTTAAATCGCCTATGACATCTGTTGCTTGCGGACGAGCTGCCTCAAGCGCTAAGGTCATTTGATTGATATCTGCAAAGCTTAACACCACCACCACAGGGGTGAGCAACAAAGCAAAAATCATCAGACCTGCTTGAATGGTATCTGTCCAACTGACTGCCAAAAAACCGCCAATAAAAACATAACTAATGGTTGCAATCGCACTGACCCAAAGAGCAGTGCTGTATGACATATCAAACATGCTTTCAAATAAACGTGCGCCTGCAACCATGCCTGAAGCACAATAAATTGCAAAGAAAATGAGGATGATAAAAGCAGATGCGATACGTAATATTTTCTTTTGATCATTAAAACGATTGGAAAAATAATCGGGTAAGGTCAGAGCATTGTGTTGCACTTCAGTATGTACCCGCAAACGTCCAGCGACCAATAACCAGTTTAGCCATGCCCCAATAATGAGGCCAATAGCAATCCACATTTCAGATAGACCTGAAAGATAGATTGCGCCTGGAAGCCCCATAAGCAACCAGCCACTCATATCTGAAGCACCGGCAGAGAGCGCTGTGACAAAACTACCTAAGCGTCGACCTCCCAAAATATAATCAGAGAAATTGGCGGTCGCACGATAGGCCATTAAACCAATGACAATCATGGCGACGATATAAAAAAGAAAGGTAATTAAGGTCGGATTTAGGGAGCTCATACAGTATCCATTTACACGGTGGACAGTAGATCGAAATATAGGGCTTAAAAACTGGCACCTATAATTTCAAAAAAATAACGCGAAATTTAAGCATAATTTCGCAAGGATTGCAGAGTTTTTCGTATTTCAAATAACAATAGACAGCAAAAGCTGTCTATTGAGTACCAATAATTTGGAAGTATTATGGATTACGACCCATCACACCACGAATGGTATTCATGATGTCGGCAGGTAATACCACCGTTTTAGCATTATTGGATTTGGCCATTTCTTGCATGGCTTTCACATATTGCTCACCGAGCAAGTACGCAACAGGAACTTCTTTATCACCGACCGCAGAAGTAATCATTTCAATGGCACGTTGTGATGATTCTGCCAAAACCACTTGAGCTTCAGCATCACGACGTGACGCTTCTAAACGACCATCTGCTTCTAAAATAGCGGCTTGTTTTTCACCATCTGCACGGGTAACTGTGGCACGACGCTGACGCTCAGCGGCAGCTTGTGCTTCCATGGCAGATTGCATAGTACTAGAGGGTTGAATATCTTGGATTTCTACTGTTTTTAAGGTAATACCCCAATCAGAAATATCATCAGAAATAGCTGCTTTTAGTTTGGCTTTAATATGATCACGTGAAGACAAGGCATCATCTAAATCCATTTCACCGACAATTGAACGCAATGAAGTTTGAACCAAATTTTGAATCGCCCATGTATAATTTTCAATACCATAGACTGCTTTTTCTGGCGTCGTGATATTGATATATGCCATGGCATTCATCAGTAAAACAGCGTTATCACGAGTAATCACTTCCTGAGATGGAATATCCATTACAATATCTTTGGTCGTGACTTTATAAGCCACTTCATCGACATAAGGGATGACAAAGTTTAGACCCGGTGTAAGGGTGGTATGGTATTTACCCAAGCGTTGAACAATCCATTTGTATCCTTGCGGAACAATACGAACCCCTTTGAAAATGGTCACGCCAGCAAAAGCCAACAAGGCTAAAACAATAATAAAACCACCAGACATACTCTTTCCTCGCTTTATAAATTTTCGTTATTTGAATTATGTGGTTTAACCACAAGCTCATTGCCTAAAATATCGATTACGCGTACACGATCTCCAACACGAACAGGCTCTAAGCTACGACAATTCCACTCATCTGAGCCTAAAACAGGCATCGGAAAACGTACCGTGGTTAGGTCATGTTCCAGATGAATTTTAATGACCATCCCGACTTGACCGATGGTGGCCTCGCGCGATAAACCTGCTTTGGTTTTGTCGGTCGAAAGTGGCTTAATAAATTTAAACCACAGTAACGTGCACAAAATCGATAAAATAATCCAAGTGACTATTTGGGTGGTAAACCCCATCATTGGAAACAGCCAAAATAAAATACCCACCATGATGGCTGCGATGCCAAACCACAGTGCGGCAAAAGCGGGCAGTACCAATTCTGAGAGAATCAGTAAAATACCCAATACAAACCAATGCCAAGGTTCGAAAGCAAATTCCATACATCTACTCGTGTATTGTAAAAAAATTGATATAGATCAAAAAATGTCTATATCAATTTAGCAGATATATAAGTCTTTGAATATTAAAAAAGCATAATTTTTAGATTTTAGCTTTGGGTGCAGGTTTGAACGCCGCAGGAGACTTTTTAAAATCAGTAATGATTTTTTCGATGGCGCGAATTTTGAGTTGAGCTGCTTTTTCGCCTTCTAAAATGGATTGATTACTGGCTTTTAAATCTAAGGTTCCTAAATGCCCCACTTTAGGTTGAATCACAATCGTTGCTTGTCCAAGCTCTTCGTTAATACTTTGTTGTCCCATAATATTAATGGTTTGATCGAGTAAGCCCCACATGTTGAGTGGTTTATCCCCAACAGGTCGTGCAGAAATATCCACGGCAATGACAATATCCGCCCCCATGGCTTTGGCTGTTTTGACTGGAATAGGGCTAATTAATCCACCATCGACATATTTTGTTCCACCAATCAGCGCTGGTACAAAAACATTGGGAATACTGCATGAAGCACGTACTGCTTGTCCTGCATTGCCCTTTATAAATTCAGCTTTTCGACCATTGTCTAAACGGGTAGCGACTGCAGCAAAACGAATGGGAAATTTTTCAATGGGTTTATTTGCCACATGTGCGTTGACATAGTTTTGCAGTTTTTGACCTTGCACAAAGCCTTGACTGTTCAAGGTTAAATCACGAATGTCAGACTCTTTTAAAGTCAGCGCAATTTGTTGAAGTTGAAAAGGTGATTTACCGCTGGCATAAATACTACCGACAAAACTACCAGCACTGGTACCGGTCACAATTTTGGGTTTAATACCATGCGATTCTAGAACTTTGAGCACTCCAATATGTGCAAAACCTTTGGCGCCACCGCCACCCAAAGCAATTGCAATGATAGGTTCACGTGCTTTAATGGTGGTGATTTGGGTCGGTGTTTTAGTGGCTTTATCACAGCCAATAAGACCCAAACCAAGTAGGCTAATTAAACAATATCGTGCAAGTTTCATATTAAAATTGAAGATTAAATAGACAAAAAAAGTTGCGCACATGACAGCAGATTATGAGAGTGATGACCAGTCTTATTTCAGACGCTTTTGTAACGGTTCTGCTAACCAGTCAGGATTTTTGGGAGAAAATTTTCCAATATAGCGATTTAAAATATAATCTAAGTCGTGTTCGTACTGCCCCGTCGGATGAAATACGCCTAAGCAATGAATTGTTTTATCATCATAATCGAAAGAGAACATCACAATAGGAATATGAGCGCCTAAAGCAATTTGATAAAAACCACTTTTAATGTTTTGCGCATGCTTGCGTGTACCTTCAGGCGCCATGCCTATCCAAATTTGATCCTGCGTATCAATAAAATGAATGATTTGCTGTGTTAAACCCTGTTTTTGATTGCGTTGCACTGGAATCACCCCAATCCATTCTAGTAACGGTTTTAATGGTGTCTTAAACAGTGTATGTTTGCCAAAAATGGTCATTTTAAGGCCAACACCCAACAGTGCTGTAAAGCCATACCACGCATCAAGATTGGAAGTATGTGGAGAAATGATAGCGACAGCTTTGGGTAAGTCAGGAAGTTGACCTTCAAAGCGCCAGCCTTGAGTCAGAAAAATATGCTTAAAAAGCATTTGGCTGAAGCAATGACCACGACTCGGCACCTGTTTTGGCAAGATCGGAAAATTTTTATTCATGCTCAGTTATCCATAACATTACCAAGAATAGACTGCATTTTAAATATGTTAAGCTTTAGTAAAATAAGAGGCATTGGCAAAAGATAGGCTGCAATTGAGTGTGCATGAGCATAATCGCCAATGTTGTTTTGACCTTCAAGGTAGCTGATGCCAAAAATACGTAATCTCTATTTTTTATTGTTTTCGCTTTATTGGGCGCAAGGCTTACCTGTAGGTTTTATGACCCATGCTTTACCTGTGATTTTAAGAGCGCAGGGCGTGTCATTGGCTCATATTGGTGGCTTTGGCTTACTGATGTTGCCTTGGTCAATTAAAATTTTTTGGGCACCTTGGGTCGACCGTTTTGGATATTCAGCTTTGGGGCATTATCGAAGCTGGATTATTCCGACTCAATTTTTAAGTATGCTGACTTTGGTTGTTCTATCTTTTTTGCCGATACAGGCTTTAAACCAACCTGAATATTTATGGGTATTTTTTATTGTTTTACTCAGTATGAATCTGGTCGGTGCAACCCAAGATATTGCTACGGATGGTTTAGCGGTCAGTATTCTTAAAAATCAGCAACAACATTGGGGCAATACCTTTCAGGTGGTGGGTTCACGTTTAGGTTTTATTGTGGGTGGTGGTGCTGTGTTGTGGGCATTAGATCGCTTTGATTGGCAAATCACATTTTTGGTTTTAGCTGGGCTGGTTTTCTTGAATACCTTGCCCATTTTATATTTTAAAGAACCTAGCCAACCCCCAAATACTCAAAATCCTTCTGATCAAGAGTTATTTAGTTGGCACAAGGTCAAAGATTATTTAGCCTATTTTTATCAGACGCCACATCTGGCTTCATGGTTAATGGTTTTAATCAGCTTTAAAATTGCAGATGGTTTAGCTGGCCCTTTATTGAAACCTTTCATGATCGATGCGGGTCTTAGCTTTGCACAAATTGGAATTTATATCAGTATTTTGGGAGCACTTGCAGCTTTGCTGGGTGCAGGACTTGCAGGTTTGTGTTTGAAGTATTTTTCACGTGGCAATATGCTTTTAAGCTTTTCGCTGTTAAAAATTTTGAGCTTGATGGCCTACACATGGTTGGCACAACAATATGAATCAGGGCAGTCCATCCAACCTTGGGTTATCTATAGTATAAATGCCTTTGAAGACATGATTTCTGCCATGCTGTTAGTGGTGATGTTGACTTTAATTATGCAATATAGCCGCAGAGCATGGGCAGGCACTGATTTCACTTTTCAGGTGGCATTATTGGCTACGGTAAGCGGTGGTTTATATAGTTTGAGTGGAATAATGGGGGATATTTTAGGCTATGCTCAATATTTGGGTATCATCACTTTAATTGCTGTGCTGTGTTTAATTCCAATCTTTAAATGGCAGAGCCTCATGGATCACTCGTCCAAAGCTGATTAATTCAATTCAATATAGATTTAAAACCTAAACATAAAAAAAGATAAGCACATAAAAATTAAATCATTTTTTAAAATATTTCCAAACAGTAACATCTGCTACAGGTTTACTTCGGGGATATTTATAAATGAAAACCAAAATTGTAACAGCGCTTTTTTTAAGCGTATGGGCAGGGTCAACTTTTGCTGCACCGACGCTTTATGGGGAAATTGATGCCACTCTGGATTATCTGCCAGAAGACAATGCAACGCAGTCTGACCGTGATGTCTGGGAAATCAGTTCTAATAGTTCTTTTATTGGGGTGAAAGGAGAAGAAAAGCTCACAGATCGACTTAATGCGATTTATAGCATTGAGTGGGCATTTAATGCAGATGGGGAAGGCAGTGATTGGGCGAAACGCAACCGTTTTGTGGGTTTGAAAGATACCCAGTTGGGGACTCTAAAAGTCGGTGCACATGACACACCATTAAAACAGTTGTCGAGTTCGGTGGATACTTTTAATAATTATGTTGCAAACAAAGCCGATATTGCAGGAATTTTTACTGGTGAAAACCGACCTGCAAATGTTGTGGTTTATGAGTCACCTGCTATTTTAGTGCCTACAGGTGCAATTAAAGTGAACGCTTTGTTGGCGACAGGTGAAGGCAGTGCTATTAAATCGGACAATGGTGTGGTTAAAACTGCGGGTCGGGGTTTAGGGGATGCATGGTCAGCCTCAGTGGTATACGACAGCCCTGTTTTTGTGGCAGGTCTGGCTTATGACAAAGCCATTCCAAGCAACTTTGTTGGGCGAGGTTTTGTGAATGCTTCTGAGCCAGAAGTCACAGGCGGTTCATTGTTTGCAGCAGCCAATACAATTCGTGCAATTGGTCGAGCGAATTTAGCCAATGGGGTAGCACTTAAAGCGTTGTATCAAACCTCAGAAGTACAAGATGCCGAAGGCAATGCAGTGGGTTCAGAATTTATTGATGATGCGCAAGGCTGGTTAGTGGGCGCTGAGTATAATATTGCCACAGCTAAAGCGTGGACGATAAAAGGACAATATAGCCAAAATACCACCAGTTTTATCAATGGATCAGCTGATCTAGAAGCCAAACAAATTTTTGCAGGTTTAGATTATGCCTTCACGAAACAAGTGAAAGCCTATGGTTATGCAGGTTATTTAACCTTAGAACGGGGGAATGCAGAAACCAAGCAACCTGTAGCAGGAACAGGTTTAGAATTTAAATTCTAATGCAAGCCTGTTAAACATTGATTTAAAAGCGATGGTGACATCGCTTTTTTTATTTAAGTGAGTTTTAAGTTTAAAATTTTACATTGCAGCATCAGTATAAAAGATTAGCGATAAAATAATGCTCGATGCAATCCTCCAATTTCGGAATAAAATTCATCCGATTTCGTTAAACCAATTTAATTTAGTGCTGGCCATTTGGCTGGGCGTAGTTTTGAATTTGAGTTTTTTTCAACAGATTCATCACCTCACACCTTATCAAGGCATGAAAGCCTATTTATTTTTAGCTGCAACCGTAGTGGTTATCATCGCGGCGTACTATTTTATTTTTCAGCTATTAAATTGGAACTGGACAGCGAAACCGATTGCGATTGTCTTGCTATTTATTGGTGGCTTTGCGGCTTATGCAGTCAATTCTTTGGGCGTGCTGATTACGCCAGATCAAATTCAAAATTTGATGCAAACAGATCTGGCCGAGGCACGTGATACTTGGTCATGGCGTTTGGTCGGGTGGACAATCGTCATTACCTTATTGCCAATTATTGCGACTTTAATGGTCAAAATTAAGTCAGAGCCTGTGATTCGCCAAATGTGGAAAAAAATACTGACTTCGGTACTTTCTTTGGCTATGGTGGCTGGACTGTTGTTTGTATTTTATGTCGATTTTGCTGCAATATTTCGTGAACATCATGATTTAAAAAGCATGATTTCACCGCAAAATATGATTTCTTCTTTCACGTCATATTATAAAAATAAAACCCCAAAGCAAAATTTACCTTTAATTGTGTATGGTGAGGATGCACATTTAATTCAACAAGTCGCAGCACCGAATAAACCGAAATTGATGGTTTTGGTGGTAGGAGAAACGGCCCGTGCTGAAAGTTTTTCTTTAAACGGTTATGCTAAAAATACCAATCCTGAATTATCAAAACTTAATATTATCAATTTTAATCAGGTCAGTTCATGTGGAACAGCCACAGCAGTTTCAGTGCCTTGCATGTTTTCTGGCATGACGCGTAAAGACTATGATGAACAACTTGCAAGTCATCGCGAAGGATTGCTCGATATTGCACAGCGTGCAGGCTATAAAGTCACTTGGATTGATAATAATTCAGGTTGTAAGGGAACGTGTAATCGAGTGGAACAATATCAAATTCCACAGGCTATTCAGGATAAATGGTGTACAAAAGCAGGTGAATGTCAGGATGAAATTTTAATCGACAGCTTAAAAGCCTATCTTGCAGGGCTTGCGATTACAGATACAACGCCACGTCTCATTGTATTACATCAAATGGGCAGTCATGGGCCAGCTTACTATCAACGCTCAACCGTGGCATTCCAATCTTTTAAACCGAGTTGTGATACTAATGCGATTCAAGGTTGTAGCCGCACAGAGTTATTAAATAGTTATGACAATACAATTGTGTATACCGACCATGTATTAAGTTCACTCATTCAAGAATTAAAAACCCATACGCATTATCAAACAGGCTTTTGGTATTTGTCTGATCATGGTGAATCGACAGGGGAGAGTGGTATGTATTTGCACGGTGCACCCTATGCGATTGCGCCGAGTCAGCAAACACATATTCCCATGCTGATGTGGTTTTCAAATGATTGGCGCAAACACAATGCTGCACAAATCACTTGCTTAGCCCAACAAAAAAGCAAAGAATTGAGCCAAGATAATATGTTCCCCAGTTTGCTTAGTTTGTTAGATATAAAAACCCAAGTCATTCATAAACAAAATGATATGTTGCAACAATGTGAAACCCAAGAAAAAGTGTGAGTTTAAAGCATGACTAAAATATTAATGATTGAAGATGATTTTATGATTGCTGAATCCAGCATGACACTACTGAAATATCAACAATTTGACGTGCAATGGGTCAATAATGGAATTGATGGCTTAAAAAAACTGGCTGAAGAAAAATTTGATATCGTGTTACTCGATTTAGGCTTGCCGCTGCTGGATGGGATGCAAGTATTAAAGAAAATTCGGTTGCAATCAGCAACTTTACCTGTGCTGATTATTTCTGCGCGTGATCAACTGCAAAACAGGGTCGAGGGATTAAATCAGGGCGCCGATGATTATTTAATTAAACCTTATGAGTTTGATGAACTGGTTGCACGGATTCATGCATTATTACGTCGTAGTGGCAGTGACGTGATTCTGCAAGAGAGCGCAAAAATTTTACACTATGCGGACTTGACCTTAGATGTAGAGCAGCATATTGCTCAGTTCAAAGGACAATACCTAGATTTGTCTAATCGAGAATGGGCAATTTTGACACCTTTAGTCAGCCATCCCAACAAGATTTTTTCTAAAGCCAATTTAGAAGATAAGTTATATGACCTAGACAGTGAAATTAACAGCAATACCATTGAAGTTTATATCCATCATTTACGCGCTAAACTGGGGAAAGATTTTATTCGTACAATTCGCGGATTAGGTTATCGTCTTGGACAACAATAGGACAATGGATTGGTGCAGACACAATATTCATTAAAAAAACGCCTGATTATTTATATTTCTATTTTTAGTATTGCTTTGGGCTGTCTACTGGTTTTTTCTGCTTATCGGATTGCGCTAGAAGAAATTAATGAAGTTTTAGATGCTCAAATGAAAAATTTGGCAGAACGTATTGCTTTACACGACCCAGAACCAGTAAAAAGTCAGTTTGACCAAATGCGGCATTATCATGAAGAAGATTTGTTTGTCGATGTTTGGTCGTATCATGAAGAAGATCATAGCCAGCATCATTTAAATTTATTGGTGCATCCTGTACAAAAAGCCGGTTTTTATACGCATAAAACTGCAAATGGCGTTTGGCATACCTACATTCTACCTTTAAAAGATTATCAGGTTCAGATCAGCCAGCAGCAGAGCACGCGTCAGCATTTGGCTTTGGAGCTGGCAGGCAGCATGTTTATTCCTTATTTGCTGTTCATGCCTTTTGTGATTTGGGGATTAAGTTGGATTATTGGTCGTAGTTTACAACCACTCGATGATTTTAAAACTGAATTGGCCCAGCGTGATTCACATGAGTTAAGCCCAATTCAAATCAGTCATTATCCTGTGGAAATTGCACCGACGATTCGGGAAATGAATTTTCTGTTTGAACGTATTTTAAATGCACAACAAGAACAGCGACAGTTTATCGCAGATGCAGCACATGAATTGCGCACGCCCATTACTGCTTTAAATTTACAAATGCAAATTTTATTAAAGCAATTTCCAGAAGCACAAGATTTACAAAATTTGAGTAAGGGTTTAATTCGGATTCAGCATTTGGTCAGTCAGTTACTCAGTTTGGCAAAACAAGATGCCTCTATTTTGGAATTAGAAACAAAACAGCCCTGTTCGCTGCATCATGTCGCGCTCAATTGCGTAGAACAACTGATTCACTTGGCGATGCAGAAAGAAATTGATTTGGGTATGGAGCGTCAAGAGGAAATTTTTTTGCTTTGTCCAGAATCGGCGGTACATTCCATTCTTTTTAATTTGATTGATAATGCGATTAAATACACCCCCAAGCAGGGCATGATCAATGTTTCTGTTTTTGAGCAAGAGGGAGTGGCAGTTTTGCTAGTCGAAGACAATGGACCAGGCATTGCACCAGAACTGTATGAGAAAATTCTCAAACGTTTTTATCGTGTCCATCATCATTTAGAAATTGGAAGTGGACTGGGGCTTTCAATTGTAGATAAAGCAGTAGAACGCTTAGGTGGTCAAATTTCTTTTACACGCAGTGAGACGTTGGGTGGATTACAAGTGCGTGTTAGCTTACCTATGCAGTAAATTCAGATTCGCATTTATGGGGTTTTATTCGGATCTAAACTGAATTTTTTATAATTAAAAATATAAAAAACAACGTTTATGAGCCAAATAATCCAAGCGGTCCATAAGTTGTGACTCAGGAAATGTGCCCCGCGCATCATTTGTGCCCAACCCAAGGCAAAACCTAAAATCACAGCAGAAATGAGATAAAAATAAGCACGCTTTTGATTGGAGTCTCGGAACACAAAATAGCCTACCATCATTGCGAAACCTGTAGCAGCGTGTCCACCGGGGAAACAATGCCCCTTGGTCGCTGAAAAATCCCAAAAAAAACCTTGTGGTGTCGGAATAGTGATATTCCAAGGACAGGCATGAGCAGATTGTGATTTGAGTAAGCCAATCATTGAGGTGGACAGAATCACCATGCCAAAGAAATAACCGTATCGCCAACGGTTTGGTTTCAACGTACTGAATTTAAAAGAACCCAGCCATAGGATTAAAAAGCTGACATAGATCAAGATAATGAAGTTTTTAATATAGCGATGATTAAGTTCAGCCAAATACCAGTTATCGCGAAGTATAAATTGTCCTGAGGGGCTAATCCATGGATCGATTAAGATCAAATCAAGCATTCCCCCTATAGGAAAACCAATCCAAAGCACACAAAAACTGACGATCAGAAAGCAGCCTTGATAGAGAATAATGCGTTGTTGGTCATGCATATAAAAGTTCAATAGATTTTATTTTGGCTATTACAGCAACATAAACTTAATTTCGCCTTAAGACAGAGTGAAGAATTTTTTAAGCTGATTAATTTCAGAATTCTAGCTTAGGTTGCTCATGCTATTGATATTCTGTATCGAGATTGATTTAAAAATAAAAAAAGCGACTTTGATTCGCCGCTTTAAAATTTCAGAACATCATTAAAAAATAGCATCTTCCGAATTTGCTGAGATTTTATGGATGGATAAATCTGCGCCATTGAATTCATCTTCTTGCGATAAACGAATGCCTATGGTGTATTTAAGTACGCCATAAACCAAAAAGCCGCCTGCAAGTGCGATTGATATCGCGAGTAAGGTACCGATGATTTGAGAAATCATGGAAACTCCACCTAAACCGCCCAACCAAGATTGCCCAAAAAGACCCACTGCCAAACCACCGAAGGTTCCACAGATGCCATGTAGTGGCCAAACGCCTAAGACATCATCTACTTTGAGTTTATTTTGGGTATAGGTAAACAGTTTGACAAACATAATACCTGCTATCGATCCAATGACTAAAGCACCCAAAGGATGTACCACATCTGAACCTGCACAAATAGCGACTAAACCTGCCAAAGGACCATTATGTAAAAAGCCTGGGTCATTTCTACCCGCAAAATTTGCCGCAATGGTTCCACCCACCATGGCCATAAGAGAGTTAATAGCGACCAGTCCAGAAATAGCCTCTAAACGTTGTGCGCTCATGACATTAAAACCAAACCAACCCACAATTAAAATCCAAGAACCTAATGCCAGAAATGGAATAGAAGAGGGGGGATGAGCACTTACACGCCCATCCTTTTTGTAACGACCATGACGTGCGCCGAGTAAGATTACTGCAGCAAATGCGATCCAGCCCCCCATAGCATGTACCACAATAGAACCCGCAAAATCATGAAAATTGGCACCGAATGTCTGAGCTAACCATGCTTGTAGACCTAAGTTGCCATTCCATGCAATTCCTTCAAAAAAAGGATAGATCAAGGCAACCAACAGTAAAGTGGCAATGGCTTGCGAACGCATTTTAGCCCGTTCGGCGATACCACCCGAAATAATGGCAGGAATGGCAGCGGCAAAGGTCAACAAGAAGAAACAGCGCATCAGGTTGTAGCCATGATCTGTAACTAAAGTTGCACCAGAATGGAAAAAATGTTGCCCATAGGCAATGTAATAACCCACAAAAAAGTAAGCCATGGCAGAAAGAGCAAAGTCCGTCAAAATTTTACTGAGGGCATTGACTTGATTTTTATGTCTAACGGTCCCCAATTCCAAAAATGCAAAACCTGCATGCATGGCCAATACTAAAATCGCACCAAGAAGGAGAAAGAGTAAATCTATGTTTTGCATTTTATGGCTCCATTTTAGTGCTTAAATCACAAAAAGGTAATCAGTATACTCATATGATTATTTTCGGGAAGAGATTTGGAAAAGGGAAATTTTGATTAAATAGGGCTAAAAAATAATAAGCCTCGATATAAAGCAAAGCTATGCACTATGATGGAATCCACGCACTATTTTAGAACATCTTGCAGATCGGTGCTTTATTTTATCTTGTTGAATAATATATATAAATTATATTCAATCCATTCAGTCAAAGAATAAATCATTCAAAATTTAATCAAAAATGAGATAAACATTCTATCGGAAAAGTTAAAAATAATAGAAAAAACCAATTCTAGATCTTCTAGTGCAGCTTATTTTAATTTTTAAGGACCAGTGGAGATGCATCTTTACATGACAATCGCTTGCTGCTGTGTAGATTTGATAAAACTAATATTTGAGATGATGAATTATAAGTTTTAGATAACCCTTTAATAAGAATGAGTGAGTTTTAATCGTGCAATACAATTAGGCAATTAACACGGCAGTTTAATTCACCGAGTTATGAATTGTATCTCTCAATAAAATAAATAAGGCAACAAAAAGCAGATCGATTGATCTGCTTTTTTTGCTATGTGCAAAGTTTAATGCAAAATTTTATCTAGGAATTGCTGAGCACGTTCACCGCGCTTTGTATTAAAGAATTCATCTTTAGTACAGTCTTCAACAATTTTACCTTGGTCCATGAAAATCACCCGATTGGCAACTTGACGTGCAAAGCCCATTTCGTGGGTTACACACATCATCGTCATGCCTTCTTTGGCTAAACCGACCATAACATCAAGTACTTCTGTAATCATTTCAGGATCAAGCGCAGAAGTAGGTTCGTCAAATAACATTGCGATGGGATCCATGCTTAAAGCACGGGCAATTGCCACACGTTGTTGTTGACCACCTGAAAGTTGAGCAGGGAATTTATCTGCTTGAGCACTGAGGCCAACACGATCTAAGTAGGCCAATCCTTTTTTCTTAGCTTCTGCTTCAGAACGTCCTAAAACTTTAATTTGGGCAATGGTTAAGTTTTCAGTAATGGTGAGGTGAGGAAATAATTCAAAATGCTGAAATACCATTCCCACTCGGCTACGTAATTGGTTTAAGTTGGTTTTTGGGTCTTTAATGGCAATGCTATTGACCAAAATATTGCCTTGCTGGAAAGCCTCTAAGCCATTCACGGTCTTAATCAGAGTCGATTTACCTGAACCCGAGGGACCACAAACTACAACGACTTCGCCTTGACAAATTTGCGTGCTGCAATCGGTCAGTACTTGAAATTTATCGTACCATTTACTCACGTTCTGAATGTCGATCATCACTTTGGTATCATTCATACACGTAACCTTCTTTGTAATTTTTTAACGGCATAAGTAGCCAAAAGACTAATGGTGAAATACACCAAACCTGCAAATAGAATATATTGCGTGAGTAGCGACATGAGGTCACCGCGCACATAGGTGGTTCTGAAAAAGTCCAGTAGCCCAATGGCATACACCATAGTTGAATCTTGAAACAAAATAATCGTTTGTTGTAACAGCAACGGTGTCATTTTGCGAAAAGCTTGAGGCAAAATAATGAGTCGCATGGATTGCCCATAACTCATCCCTAAAGCTGAAGCCGCGGCAGATTGTCCTCTTGGAATAGACTGAATGCCTGCACGTACAATTTCAGAGAAATAAGCCGCTTCAAATAGCATAAAGGCCACAATACTGGAAACCAAAGCCGTATCAATGGTCAGATAATTCCCTGTGACTGCGGTATAAATGAAGGGCACTGCAAAATAGAACCACATCAATACCAATAGCAATGGAATAGAGCGAAACAAGTTGACATAAGCTTGTGCTATGACATTTAAAACTTTAATGGAAGATAAACGCATTAAAGCCAAAATGGTGCCAATGAAAATACCGCCTACTGTTGCAATACACACGACTTTCAAAGTAATACTAAAGCCATGCCACAAAGCAGGTCCAGACAGTTGTAAGTCATTTAAAAATGCAGAGAGCCATTCCATTATTTACCTCCTGCAATTAAACCGGGAACGTGTAAGCGTTTTTCTAACAGGTTCATCGCCGAAATGAGGCAGACATTAATCACCACAAAAATAATGGTCACGATAGTATAAATTTCGATCGTGTTTTGGGTATATTCACTAATGGTTTTCATTTGCGAAATAATTTCTGCAACCCCTACGAGGGAAGCAACCGAGGTATTTTTGACACAGTTGGTTAATTCTGAACTGAGTGGCGGTAAAATAGTACGAAATGATTGCGGTAAAACCACATAACGATAGAGTTGAGCTGTGCTGAACCCCATGGCATAACCTGCATTGATTTGACCAGTAGGTAAGGCTTCAATCCCTGTTCGTACTTGTTCACAGACTCGAGCTGCGGTGAACAAACCCAAACCGACACTGGCAGAAATGATGGCTGTGGTATTGGCACTTAAATCATTAATCCACCAGTCACGAATGCCTGAAGGTAAAAAATTAGGTACCACATAAAACCAGATAAACAATTGAATCAGCAGCGGGATATTACGGAAGATAGTGACATAAGCTGTACCGATGGTTCGAGCAGTTTTATTGGGCAAGGTACGCATAATGCCTAAAATACTGCCCAGTACCATGGCAATGGTCCATGCAACAAGTGCAATTACCAATAACCAGCCAAGTCCAATAAATACCCAATGCAAATAAGTGCTATCACCGACACCGGTGGTTTGCCACAAGACACCCCAGTTCCAAGTATAATTCATAGTGTCTCCACCAAAGCTACAGGTTAAACATCCATTTCAACCTGTGCTTCTATGTTTTTAGAGTTTATTGATCGCGATCGTGTGGTGTTGCAATTAACGCTTTAAGTTGATCTGACATTGGGAAATTCAAATTGATATTTTTCGGTGGAATGGGTTGTTGGAACCATTTTTGATACATTTTATTAATCTCACCCGAGCCATAGGTGGTTTTAATGGCATCATTAACGACTTGTTTAAAGCCAGCATCGCCTTTACGCAACATACAACCATAAATTTCATGGATAGGTGCAGTCCCTACAATTTCCCATTTGTTTGGATCAGATGCTTTAGATTTTTCGCCCGCAAGTAAAATGTCATCCATCATAAAGGCCGCTGCACGTCCATTTTGCAGCATTAAGAAAGATTCAGCATGATCTTTGGATGAAATAATTTCACCAATACCCAGTTCTTTTTGGTGTTGACGGATATAACGTTCAGACGTTGTACCTGCGGTGGTCACCAATTTTTTGCCTTTTAAATCAGCAAAATCTTTTACACCCGAATCTTTTGCAGTGAGTAAACGTGAACCGACTTCAAAGAAACCTAAAGAAAAATCGACCTGTTGCTGACGTTCTTTGTTGTTGGTGGTCGAACCACACTCTAAATCGACTGTACCATTTGAAACCAACGGAATACGATTTTGGCTGGTGACTAAGTTATAACGCACTTTTAAGTCGGGCATATTCAATTTTTGTTTGACTGCATCTACCACTTTAAGTTGCAAATCATGCGCATAACCTACAGGTTGATTTGGATTATCTGCAATGTAGGAAAATGGAATAGAAGAATCACGATAGCCCAAGACAATAGTGCCAGATTTTTTAATTTTATCGAGGGTACCAGAGGTACTTGCGTCTCCAGCCGGTTTTTCACCCGATGCTGGTGCTTTATTATCGCTACAGGCACTTAAACCCAAGATAAGCGCACTGGTAAAAAGTAAAGAGGTCATACTGCGTTTAGGTGACATATTAAAAACTCCTTGTCTATTATTGAGCATCATTTGCTTAAATTTTAGGCTGATTATTCATTAATCATGCAGTGGTAACAAATGAACTTTTTGTCACATTTTTTTGTCCTAAGTCTCATATTAATCGAGTTTGGTCTTTAAGCTCAAGCAAGATTTTTTACCATTTTGTTAAGAGTAAATGTTTATGATTTATAGACTTTTTGTGACAATTGAAGTTCTGAAAATAGAGCATAATCTATGCCAAAATCAACTTAAATCGATTTTTATTAGACTATAGGATAAGGTTTATTTCACTTTAAGCGCGAGCGTTAAAATATGCGTTTAAAATTAAACGCAATAAAGTAAAAAACTAGATCATGAGGCACCATTACTCAATTTGTTCTTTTTGTATTCAAGGCTTTTGTCCATTCACAGCATTTACAACGTATGCATTGTTGTTGTGCATTGCTCAGCATGTCGACAAAACCGCAATAAATACAGGCGTAATGGGTTTCTGGGAGAACCTGTTTAACCACTTGGCAGGCTTTGGGGAAAAGGGGAAGTCCATATTTGACTTGGTCTGCTTCGTAAAAAAGAATACTAAATTTACCATCCGTTTCTAACAGCGCCGTTCTGATCTGTCCTAAATGTTCAGTATTTTGCTGACGCATTTCTGCAAAGAATTCATCGTGTGAGTATTTCCCTTTTTTAATATCTTCCAACACCATCATGCCATCCTCCACAATATACAGCGATTGTCCTTCTAAAATATCTTCAAACCATTGATATTTCATCATTAACCATGTGGTTAAACGATACATCAGAATAATGACCGACATCACCAATACGGCTTGTATCAGCGGAATTTCTTTGGTAAACATTGGATCGCCTGCGATAGATCCCAAAGCCAGAATAATGGTAATTTCAAAAACAGAAAGTTGACGTACACCACGTTTACCCGTAAGCCGTAAAAATAAAACAATCATCATAAACATGATGACGCAGCGAATTAAAATTTCTGCTGCAAAAGTCCAAGTGGTGTCATGAATAAATAATTCTAGCCAATCCATATATTTCTCAATCCTGATGCTTAGCGACTAATTTAACAGGACTTTTTGTAATGAAGTTTTATTGTTTGTCAGTGAAATTTGTCTTGTGATGTGAAGTTAAAACAAGGAAAGGATTTTTAAATTGATCAAGCCTGAAGTTCTAAAACGTTTTTTATCATTTTAAATGACTCAATTCATGTGATCCATCATTTTTAAATCATTAGGCAGAGAAATGGTTATGCAATTCTTCCACATATATCATTTCATCACGCACTCCAGAAACCTGAGCTGAAACTGTTCACTGTTATTGAAGTATGATTATTGCTATAGTTTTTCTTTTGCTTTTATGTTCATTATGTCGTTCGATTTAAAACTCAGTGTACAGCAAGAGTCGCAAAATTTATCACCACAACAAAAAAAGCTAAATCGGCTGATTGAGCAAATTGAACAGCAAAAAATACAACTGGCAGCGTGGCAAAAAGCTCAAGCCGAAATTCAGCAACAGGCACGTAAAACCCTTGTTCCCATCTATACCGAACTGCATGACATACTGTTTCAGCAGCTTGAACAGTTATGGAACAGCTTACAGCGCTATGATTTTTCGAAAGCGGATATTGCGCAGTTGGATGATAAAATCCAAAATCTCGCTGCAATCTTAAAAAGTTCCCAAGTGCTTTCAGAACAGCAAAAGCTGAAAGTCGCTCAAATTGATCACTTTTACCAACAACATGCAGAACATACTCAAGCTAAAAAGCACAAGAAAAAGCCAACGATTGAAAGTCATGATCCGACAGAAACCTATGATCAGCACTTAAATCATGAACAAGCAGAAGTTGATTTAGATGGCTATGAATATGATACGCAGCAATATGAAGTAGAACGTGAACAGCACAGGTTAAATAGACAAAAACAAAAACGTGAGCAAGCGCAAAAAATGGCCGAGCAATCACTCAAAACGGTTTATCTTAAAATTGCCTCGATTATTCACCCTGACCGTGAGAAAGATGAAAGCAAAAAAATTGAAAAAACGGAGATGCTGCAACATGCCAATGCAGCTTATGAGAAGCAGGATTTATTTTATTTACTCAAACTGCAAATACAAGTTGAGCAGAATAGGGGGGAAGCTCAAAAAGGTTTGAGTAATGAGCAACTGAAGTTTTATAAACTGGCTTTAGATGCGCAAAAACAGCAATTAGACAGTCAAATTGATGACATTATTGAATCGTTAAATTGGACGAAACAAGAAAAATCAAAAGTTAAAAATTTTTCAAATCCACTTCAAATTACGGATATGTATAAAAAATTAGAAGCGGATTGTGCTGAATTAAAACAGCAAGTGAAATGGGAAAAAGAGGGGTTGAAGTATATCAGTCGGGTGAAAGGCTTAGAGATGTTGTTGGAGAATGGGGCGCTGTAATTTTTTAAATCAATGAAAATATTTTACAAGTAGAATTTATAATATATAACCAACTGATTATGGTGATATTCTAAGAAATATACTAGAAATATTAATGAGGGGAAGATGGGAAATTATTCAAATATTACAATTGAAGATGATCAGTTTTATAGTTTAGAAAAGCATTTTGAAATTGCTTGTAACCGCCATCCCCATTTAAAACTTTTAGAGTCTCAATGGCGTTTTGATCAAGAGTTAATTAGTAAAGCTCTACAAAATATCAATACAATTTTTCCTCATTATAGTAGACACGATGCTTCACACTCAAAGCAAATAATTGTAAATATTGAGCGAATGCTTGGAGATAAAATCAAGTATTTAAGTGCAACCGATACTTGGCTAATACTTGAAGCAGCATATAATCATGATATTGGAATGGTTATAACTCAAAAACAAATTGAGGATATGAATTCTTTAGAATTTGCAGAATATGTAAGAACTTTAAAAGATGATAAGGAACATGAGTTACATAGCTTCGC
This sequence comes from Acinetobacter albensis, assembly GCF_900095025.1. Taxonomy (GTDB): domain Bacteria; phylum Pseudomonadota; class Gammaproteobacteria; order Pseudomonadales; family Moraxellaceae; genus Acinetobacter; species Acinetobacter albensis. Next base: position 137,956 of record NZ_FMBK01000006.1, read on the forward strand.
AAAAAAGTGGTTAAAAGAAAAAGCAATATTACCCCAAAAAGCTAAAGCTCACTCATTTTTTCATAATTATATTCAATTGCTTGCTGAATGGTATAGACGAAAACATCCTATAAATTCAGCTAAGATTGTACGAAATCCACTACAAGAAATCGGTTTGGATTCTCCTCGGAATGAACTATTACCAGATCGATTATTTAGGGTCGTAGCTGATATATGTCGTGCACATGGTGGTAGCTTTGAAGATGTTATGAAGTTACCCAAAGCTGAGGCAGGCATGGCATCAGAGGATTGTCATCCAAGATATGTAGCTTGTTTAATAAGGATGGGTGATTTATTAGATGTAGACGATAACCGTTTTTGTCCTGTAATGATGAATATGTGTGGTAGTAATATGCCACATTTAAGTAAGACACATAATGAAAAGCACCAATCCGTCCGACATTTGCGTCTTGATTCAGAGAGAATAGAAGTCGATTCTGTATGTCCTAATCCAGATGCTTATGAGGTTACACATGACTGGTTCAATTGGCTACAACAGGAATATCATAATCAAACTCAAAAATGGGATCAAATTGTTCCTTGTAAAGAGTTAGGTAGATTACCAACATTAACTACCCCTAAAGTTGATATAGAAGAACCATATTTAATTTTAGAAAAAGGGAAGAAGCCTAATTTTAAAGTTAATCATGATGCAGTTTTAGGCATATTACGTAGCACAGGATTATATACATCTAAAATAGATAGTATTCGTGAAATACTGCAAAATGGTGTAGATGCAACTCTACAAAGAATTTGGTTTGAAGATTCAAAAGTTGTTGATGATGCAAAGAGTCCTTTGGATATAACAATTCAAGATTTATATGATAAATATCCTATTGATATTAAATTTGAACAAAAAAGTGATGAAATATGGGCTTTAGAAATTACCGATCGTGGAGTCGGTATTGATTTTGAAACTCTTAAATTTATGCTTGAAGTTGGTGGTTCAAGAAAGAACAAAAATAAAATAAAAATGATAAAAGATATGCCTAAATGGTTTAGACCATCAGGTATGTTTGGTATAGGTTTGCAAAGTGCTTATTTATTAAGTGATAAGTTTACAATTATATCTAAATCAATACATAGTAATGAGGTTTTGAAGATAAACTTTAATAAAGAAAAAGGAACTGTAATTATAAAAAAAGTCAGTGGAAATATTTTTTATGATTTTGGCACTAAATTTATTGTAGATTTAAGAATTAAAGACTTTCCTGAGCGTATTTCTCTGGGATGGGGTGAAAGTGAAATAAAAAGAAAACTTAATGACTATGATTTTACTAAGTCAGGGTCAAATCTAAAAGATTATGAGGTACTCAATATAAAAAATAATATTATTAATTTTTTTTATGAAAGTCCAATTGGTAGTAATTTTCTAAATATAAAAAGAACTGAAAAAAACTATTATTATGATTGTAAAACAATGATTATGCTTTCTGAAATAAAATTCGGAGATTTTTCTTATAGTAATTTTAATACTTACTTTAGAGGTCAAGAATTTAAAGATTTAAATTCAAGTAATGTTCTAAATTTTTGTGTAGGTAGTATTAATTTTTATGGTGAAAGGGCAGATGAATTTTTAACGTATAATCGAGAGAAGATTTTAATTGAGGCAAAGTCTGGTGCCCTGAAAAATATAAAAATTGCAATTAAAAATTATATTCGAGAAAAATATGATGCTATTCCTGACATTGAAAAACCATATGCTTCTGCTTGTTATATTGGATTGTGTCGTCTCGATGAAATTGAGGATAATATTTTAAAAGGTTTAGATGAGCTAGAGATTATTTTAGATACAGATAAAATTAAGTTTAAAAAATTGATTGATAAAATTAAAAATGAAAAAATTAAAGAGATTATTATAAGTAATAATACGACTTTAGCTGATAATGGCTTAATGAAAAATAAATCGAAAGATGATATTTTGAATCTTCTTCTTTTTTTTATTACAAAGCAGGATATTTATTATCAGGTTGATTATTTAGATTTGTCTGTGAGGAGGTATAAATTTTTTTCTCAAGATATTCAGCCTATATCAGATGATTATTTCAAGAAAATTTTAAATTTTAATATTAGTAATAGTTTTTATGCAATAGGATGTCGTAAAATTTTCCCAGCTTGGGGGGAATTCAGGGATTTAAGCTTTAGTGCAAAAATACAATGGCCTGATCGTTTTCACTATCAAGACAGCCGCGGTGATTTATTAGTTTTGCCTTACTTATTTAATAAGAATTTATCTTTGGAAGATAGATTTGATAATAGTAACGAATTCGTAGAATGGATATTTAATAATAGAAAAAATAAAGTAGTAACTTTAGATGAAATACGTATTTTAAATTCTAAATTAATAGATAGATTAAAAAGTATCATGGAATAAAAAAATCCCCTCAATCGAGGGGATTTTTTTAAATCAAACTGACAACACCTTAAAGCGCCGCAATCTGATCCATATTCGCTTTAATTTTCACTAACTGATCCGCAAATTCAGCTAATTTCACTTTTTCACCTTCAACCACAGCAGCAGGTGCTTTCGCTACAAAACCTTCATTCGAAAGTTTTCCTGCAATTTGGTCATGCTGCTTTTGAACTTTATCAAAGTCTTTTTGCAAACGACCCAATTCCGCTTTCGGGTCAATTAAACCCTTCATTGGAACAAATACAGACACATGACCCACAACGCTTGATGAAGACAATGGCGGTTGCTCAGCATCGGTTAAGAACGTAATGCTTTCAACTTTTGCCAAGGCTTTCACCAATGGTTCAATACGTGCAATCTGCGCTTTTTCAGATTCAGTTGTGTTCTGTAAAAGAACAGGCAATAAACGTGCATTGCCTAAGCCCATTTCACCGCGAATGTTACGTACCGCACCAATCAAACCTTGTAGCCATTGCATGTCTGCTTCAGCTTGATCATTGATTTTCGCTGGATCAGCAACAGGGTAAGCCTCAGTCATAATAGTTTCGCCACCCAAACCAATCATTGGTGCAAGGGTTTGCCAAATTTCTTCGGTCAAGTACGGCATGATTGGATGCGCAAGACGTAACGATGCTTCCATGACTGCAAGTAGCACACGACGAACTTCAGCTTTACGCTCTTCAGCAACATTTTCATCATTTAGAACTGGTTTCGTCAGCTCTACATACCAGTCACAGTATTCATTCCAAATGAACTCATAAATCGCTTGCGCAGCCAAGTCTAAACGATAAGTCGCAAAGGCTTGTTGAACCGCAGCTTCCGCTTTTTGTAAACGGCTCACGATCCATTGTTCAGGCAATTCCCACAGATCAGGACGAGCCGTTTGACCCACCGTTTGACCTTCAACATTCATCAGAACGAAACGTGTACCATTCCAAATTTTGTTACAGAAGTTACGGTAGCCTTCAACACGTTTCATGTCGAATTTAATGTCACGACCCGTGTTGGCAAGCGCGCAGAAAGTGAAACGAACCGCATCTGTACCGTAAGCTTGAATGCCTTCTGGGAATTCTTTACGCGTTGATTTTTCAATCTTCGCGGCTTGTTTCGGGTTCATCAAACCTGTGGTACGTTTTTGTACCAAAGTTTCTAAATCGACGCCGTCAATCAAATCTAAAGGATCAAGCACGTTACCCTTAGATTTAGACATTTTCTGACCTTCGCCATCACGTACTAAACCGTGTACATACACAGTTTTGAACGGAACTTGTGGCGTGCCATCTTCATTTTTCATGAAGTGCATGGTCATCATAATCATGCGGGCCACCCAGAAGAAGATGATGTCAAAACCAGTTACCAATACATCTGTTGGGTGGAAAGTATTAAGGAAATAGTTTTCAGCGTCTTTCTTTGCGTCGCCAGTCCAACCGAGTGTTGAGAACGTCCACAAACCCGATGAGAACCACGTATCCAACACATCTTCGTCTTGGGTGAGTTGAACATCAGCAGCAATGCCATTTTCTTCGCGCACTTCAGCTTCATTACGGCCGACATAAACGTTGCCATCTACATCGTACCAAGCTGGAATACGGTGACCCCACCACAATTGACGTGAAATACACCAGTCTTGAATGTTGTTCATCCAAGCCATGTACATGTTGCTGTATTGCTCAGGTACAAATTTAATGTCGCCATCTTTAACCGCTTGAATTGCAGGTTCAGCCAAGGGTGCAATTTTGACATACCATTGATCGGTCAGTAGAGGTTCAACGATCACACCTGAACGGTCACCGCGTGGTGGCTTCAATGTGTACGGTTGAATTTGCTCTAACCAACCTTCAGATTCTGCTTGTTCAACCAATTTTTTACGTGCCGCAAAACGCTCTAAACCGATATAGTCCGCAGGGGCAGCAATGGTTTTCGAAATTTGTTCGCCCGCTTTGGCAATAAACTCAAACTCTGCCAAAATTTCTGCATTTTTATTGAAAATATTGATGATTGGCAATTCACAACGTTTACCCACTTCATAGTCATTGAAGTCATGTGCAGGGGTAATTTTGACACAGCCTGTACCGAATTCTTTGTCTACATACTCATCTTTTACGATGGCAACACTACGACCTGTGATTGGCAAAATAATATTTTTGCCCACAAGATGTGCATAGCGTTCATCATCTAATGCTACCGCAACCGCAGTATCACCGAGCAATGTTTCAGGACGTGTGGTTGCAACGACGATATAATCTTTATCATCGTGAGTACGTAGTGATTGATCTTCAAAGAAGTATTTGAAGTGCCAAAGTGAACCTTGTTCTTCTTTATCAGACTCTACTTCTAAGTCAGACAGGGCCGTTTGTAATTTTGGATCCCAGTTGACCAAACGTTTACCACGGTAAATTAAACCGTCTTTGTGCAAACGAACGAAAACTTCTTTCACTGCATTGGATAAGCCATCATCCATGGTGAAGCGTTCACGCGACCAGTCTACAGAAGAACCTAAGCGACGAATCTGATTGGTAATGTTATTGCCTGATTGTTCTTTCCATTCCCAAATTTTGTCGATGAACTTTTCACGACCAAGATCATGGCGGCTAATGTCTTGTGCAGCCAATTGGCGCTCAACCACCATTTGCGTGGCAATCCCCGCATGGTCTGTTCCCGGTTGCCATAAGGTATTTTTACCTGACATACGGTTGTAACGGGTCAGAGCATCCATGATGGCATTGTTAAAACCATGACCCATGTGCAAGCTACCCGTGACGTTAGGCGGCGGAATCATAATGCAGAATGAGTCGCCTTTTTGAGAAGGCTTAAAGTAACCATTCTCTTCCCAAGTCTTGTACCATTTTTTCTCGATCTCGGTAGGATCGTAGGTCGTAGCAATATTTTGCGCAGAATCAGTCATAGTAAAAACAGATCAAAAGTGAATAAAAAATGGCTTTTATTGTAGCAAAAAAAATGCAAGGTGAGGGATGTTCAGCAAATGCAAAATTTAACAAATTCACGCACAATCCATTTAATCTTAAATCTAGATTGTAGAAAAAAGTATTCAGCGGTACTGAACACAATTAAAAAGGATAAAACAAAGAATGAGTAATTTAATTTCACTGAAACTCAAACCAGAAACGCACCAGCGTTTTCAAGATATTTATCGTAAGTTAAATGCAGGTGAACGTACAGATCAGGCAAAACCTTTGGGTGAAAACTTGGCCGACATTACTTGTGAAATTATTGATCAAGTCTTTGGAACCATCTCAAAAATTTCAACGTCTCAGGATCAGGAATCAGATAAAGTCATTCAGCAAATTTTGGACACCACACGAAAATATATGCCGTGGTCAGTGTCATTTTTTGGTAATGAGCGTTTAACGCCGATGGTAAATTATTTACAAAATATGACGTATGAAAAAGATGGTCATTATTTTATTGCTTATTCTGTCGATAAAAATTTAATTTCAGAACTGATGGGAAATGTAGACCAGATTAAAGCGGGCAATGGTCAGTATGTGTCACCTGCGTTAAAAATCTTTACGCAAGTGGTTGATCAGGGGGTAACCAGTCTGATTCGAGAACCTAAAAAAATGCTTAAATTTAATATGGTGGTAGATAAAACCTTAAACGGGGTGATTAGTCTGACCACGCAATTGGGTTATAAACGTTTTGATAAATTGGGCAGCATGTATGATGCGCAAACAATTAGTCAATTTTTTGATCATTTCCTTGTGTTTTTAGAAAATCAGGCTAAAACTAACGTATAAATATACGTTTATACGGATGGATAAATGCCAAAACAAGATTTGAAAAATAAAGTGATTTGGATTACAGGTGCATCATCTGGCTTGGGCCAAGCGCTTGCAGAGGAGTGCGCTTTACGCGGTGGACAGGTGATTTTAACAGCACGACGTATAGCAGAGCTGGAAAAAATTAAGGCAACGTTGGTTCACCCTGAACTGCACCTCTGTATTGGTGCAGATATTACGGATGAAAGCCAAGTGCTTCACGCTTATGAGCAAGTATTACAGTCAAAAGGTCAAATTGACTGGCTGATTAATAATGCAGGTTTAAGCCAACGCGCTTTAATCGCTGACACGACCATGCAGACTGAACGTGCGATTATGGAAGTGGATTATTTTTCACAAGTCTTTATCACCAAAACGGTTTTACCGACTTTTTTAAAGCAAAAGTCGGGCAAGATTGCCTTTGTCTCCAGTGTGGCGGGTTTGTTGGGAACGCAATACCGCGCATCTTATTCAGCTGCAAAAGCGGCCATTCATATGTGGGCCAATAGTCTACGTGCCGAAGTGGCTGATCAAGGTGTAGCTGTGTCTGTCATTTTTCCTGGTTTTATCAAAACCAATGTCTCGATCAATGCTTTGAATGGGGAGGGTAAACCACAAGGCCATGACAATGAAGCCACTGCCAATGGTTTAACGCCTGAAGTGTTTGCTAAAACTGTGGTCAATGCTTTATTGAAAGATGAAGAATATATTGTGGTGGGTGGAGCGAAAGAAAAATTGGGTGTACTGGTTTCACGTTTATCTCCTACTACACTCTATAAAATGATTCGTAAGATGAAAGTGAAATAAAGTTAAAATTCCCCTTTTGCATTCAACAGAGGTGCGCTAAAAAAAGGGGAGTTGCATATAAACTCAGAAAAAGCCCTCTTTATTGAGAGGGCTTTTTCTGAGTTCTATTTTTATAAAAGGATAAGAGGTTAGGGCTGAATTGCTGTGCCATAGGCAAACACTTCGACCATTCCACCCTGCATACCAAGTTCAGTGGTACTTAAACGTAGCCCCATAATTTGGTTCGACCCAATTTTTTCAGCTTCAAGCTTTAAGCGAACAATGGCTTCTCGACGCGCACGCTCCACCACAGTTTCATAACTGCTCAAACGACCACCAAAAAAGTTTTGGATATTGGCAATGACATATTTAAAGTAATCATTTGAAATGACGACATTGCTGCTGACCAATTGTCCTGTATGAGACGTGGTTTTGAAACGGCTATTATCGAGCTGAATATAAGCCAAACGTTGTTCTTTTTGTTCCAATTCATGTAAATGTTTGCGTTCTGCATGACGACCAAAACCCCAGCCAATGGCAAATAAAGCAGCAAATACCACTATTTTAAAAATGAAAGCATCCATGTTTTAGCCTTCAGTGTTAAAAGGGTCGGGAAGTCTGGTTTGACCAGTCGCGACAACTACTGCAGTTCCATAAACAAAAAGTTCAGATGCACCTTGAGCAATATTGGAGGTTGAAAAACGAATCCCGACAATTGCATTTGCACCTAAAGATTGCGCTTTAGCAATCATGCGATCCATGGCTTCTTGACGTGACTCTTCTAGTAGTTCGGTATACGCAGTAAGTTCACCACCCACGATATTTTTTAAACCTGCCAATAAATCGCGTCCAACATGTTTACTACGAACAGTGCTCCCATATACCACATCAATTTGACGGCTAATGGTATGCCCAGGAACAGATTCTAAATTACTCAGTAACATTTTTAATATTCAAATAAAAGAAGTTGTAATGAAGATAGGAAATCATGCTGTAAAAAGCAATAAAAAAAGCCTGCGTTGAGCAGGCTTTTTATTTTATTTAAAAATTATGGAGCGCTTGCTGCTGCTTTTTGTTCAGCAGTAGACGGCTGCTGTTGAATCACATCAGCAGTATTGGTTTTAAGACCGCCACCGAGTGTTTTATATACTTCAACCTGATTATTCATATTGGCTTGTTCAAGAAGCAATAAGCCTTGTTCAGCCGCATAAGAAGCACGTTGTGCATCCAACACCGTTAAGTAACTATCAATTCCTGCACGGAAACGCGCATTAGATAGTTTATAAGTGGTATTGGTTGCCTCAACCAAACGTTTTTGTGCAGACAAACGATCGCCAATATTTTGACGAACCGCCAACGCATCATTTACTTCGCGGAACGCAGATTGAATTGATTTTTCATAATCAGATAACGCAATTTGTTGATCCGTTTCTGAAATTTTGATGTTGGCTTTACGTGTGCCCCAATCGAAGATTGGAATATCTAAACTTGGACCGACTGACCAAATAAATGCGCCAGATTTAAACAAGTCGCTTAAATCGGTAGAAGCATAGCCTGCAGAACCCGTCAAGCTAATGGTTGGGAACATACGCGCTTTAGCCGCACCAATATTGGCACCCGCAGCAGAAAGTTGATATTCTGCAGTACGGATATCTGGACGGTTATTCAACAAGTCACTTGGTAAACCTGCACTTAAGGTATTGGTCTTAGTTACTCGCGTTACACGTTGATTCGGCAATAAATTCGCAGGAACTTGCTGACCGACCAAAAGATTCAATAAATTTTGTGCTTGTGCAATTTGGGTTTTGTAATTCGCGACATCATTACGTGCAGTTTCTACAGAAATTTGTGCCTGACGAACAGGAACTTCACTGTCGATACCCACATCGAAACGTTTTTTGTTGAGATTAAAAGACTCAAGTTGTGCTTTGAGTGTTTGATCTGCAAGTTTTAAATTTGCATTTGCAAACGAGTAGGATAACCAAGCTTGCGCCACCTGACCCACCAGTGCAATTTGCGTTGCATCACGTGCGCTTGAAGTTGCCAAATAAGTGTCTAGAGCATTGTCTTTTAAACTGCGGATACGTCCCCAGAAATCTAATTCATATGCTGTAACACCCAAACCAACATTGTAGCTGGTCATCGCGCCATTGGTGTTAAGCGTGTCTTGACGAAGCACGCCACCACTGGCACCAATGGTTGGAAGTTGGTTGTTTTGGGTAATTTGATACTGTTGTTGCGCACGCTGAATGTTTAAGGTCGAAGTACGCAAATCACGGTTATTGGCCAATGCCAAATCAAGAACTTGTAAAAGTCGTTGATCGGCAAAGAAGTCTTTATAACCTTGCTCAGCAATAGATGGACCAGCAGTATTGGTTAAATATCCCTGTTCAGGAATATTTGCTTGAGCTACGGGTTCTGGGCCACGCATACTTTGACAAGCTGTCAAAGCAAGCGCAAGTGCAGATACCGCAATGCTACGACCTGAAATAGACCATAATTTTTGCATCACGATGCTTGCTCCTGATTATTTGGTTTTTTAGGTTTGTATTTAAAGATACTTCGAATCCAGACATAGAATACAGGAATAAAGAAGATACCCAATAAAGTTGAACTGATTACGCCACCCAGTACACCATAGCCGACTGAGTGCTGGCTACCTGCACCGGCACCTGAAGAAAGTGCAAGTGGAAGTACACCAAACCCAAAGGCCAAAGTGGTCATAATGATTGGACGCAAACGCATTTTTGCTGCATGTAATGTTGCTTCAAGTAAAGGTTCACCGTGATCTTCTTGAAGTTCTTTTGCAAACTCTACAATCAAGATTGCATTTTTTGCAGCCAAACCAATGACCGCAATAATCGCCACTTGGAAGTAAATATTATTCGACAAGTTTGGATCATTAAGCAACACCATTCCTAGATAAGTCAAACCTACTGCACCGACAATACCTAAAGGAATAACCATAAGGACTGAGAAGGGAATAGACCAACTTTCATAAAGTGCAGCAAGACATAAGAATACGATTAACATAGATAACGCATACAGTCCGGCTGTTTGCGACCCTGCTTCACGTTCTTCTAAAGATAAACCCGTCCATTCATAGTCAAAACCATTCATTCCCATTTCAGGAAGTTTGGCAATAATTTCTTCCATAGCAATCATGGCATCACCAGAACTGATACCAGCAGCAGGTGTTCCTTGAATGTTCACTGATGAAATACCGTTATAACGCTCAAGACGTGGTGAACCATAGGTCCATTCACCTGTTGCAAAAGCAGAGAAGGGAACCATTTGACCAGCATTATTACGTACATACCACTTGTTTAAATCTTCAGGCATCATACGTGCATCGGGTACGGCTTGAACATAAACTTTCTTCACACGACCGCGATCGATGAAGTCATTAATATATGAACCACCCCAAGCAATACTCATGGTGCTGTTAATTTCAGCAATGCTCACGCCCATCGCCGTGGCTTTTTCATTATCAATATAAACTTTATATTGTGGTGTATCTTCTTGACCATTCGGACGAACGCCTGCAAGACGTTTATCTTGAGCAGCCAAACCTAAAATGGTATTACGTGCAGCAATCAGTTTTTCATGACCATTTCCTGCAGCATCTTTAAGCATAAAGTTAAAGCCTGCCGACACACCTAGTTCTGGCATTGCTGGAAGCTGTAAAGGCATCACATAAGAGGCATCTTTAGCAATCACATTGAGGGCCATACCACGTTGTATCACCGCACCAATTTGCGATTCAGGACTCGTACGCTCGCTCCAGTCTTTTAACTGAATAAACGCCAGACCTGCATTTTGACCGACACCTGTAAATGAGAAACCTGAAACACTGAAGATCGATTCAACGTTGGCTTTTTCATTTTCCATAAAGAAACCTGTCATTTGGTCAATGACTTTATCAGTACGGTCAAGTGTGGCATTCGGTGGAAGTTGAACCAAAGTCATCACTACACCCTGATCTTCATCAGGTAGGAAAGAACTTGGTAAGTTTTTAAACAGGAATAACAAGCCCACAATCACCACGGCATAAATTGCGCCTGCGATTAATTTATGAACTAAAAGTTTACCCACCCATTTCTGATAGCCTTCGGCCATACGATCGAAACGTGTATTAAATCCACGAAAGAAACGAGCAAAGAAGCCGTTACTCTGTTCTTTGTCTTTATCATGCTGTTTCAACAAGGTTGCACAAAGCGCAGGTGTAAAAGTCAAGGCCACAATCAAGGACAAAACCATGGCAGTGACAAGCGTAATGGAGAACTGGCGGTAAATTACGCCTGTGGTTCCACTAAAAAATGCCATTGGAACAAATACTGCGGTTAAGACCGTCGTGATACCGATCAACGCACCTGAAATCTGTTTCATCGACTTTTCGGTTGCTTCGACAGGTTCAAGATGTTCTTCTACCATCACCCGTTCAACGTTCTCGACCACGACAATCGCATCATCGACCAAAAGACCAATCGCAAGCACCATGGCAAACATAGTGAGGGTATTGATTGAGAAGCCGAAAACATTAATTACCGCAAATGTACCCAACACGACAACAGGAACTGCCAATGTTGGAATAATGGTTGCACGCCAGTTCTGTAAGAATAAGAACATGACAATGAAAACCAAAATAACTGCTTCAACTAAGGTGTGAACAACGCTTTCAATTGAAAGTTTGATAAATGGCGTAGTATCAAATGCTAACTTGTCTTTTAAACCGGCTGGATAGTTTTTACGTAACTGCTCTAAACGCTCTTCAACCGCAGTTGCTGTATCTAAAGCATTCGCACCTGTTGCAAGTTTAATTGCTACACCACCAGCAGGCTTACCATTAAATTTAGAGGTAAACTGATAATTGTCCGAGCCTAACTCAACCTTGGCAACATCTTTTAAGGTTACTTTTGCTCCAGAACCCATACTTTTTAGAAAAATATTTTGGAACTGTTCAGGTGTTTGTAGAAGGCTTTGTGCATTTACCGTTGCATTCAGAACTTGACCTTCAACTGATGGTGCACCACCCAATTGACCCACTGCAACCTGTGCATTTTGGGTACGTAACGCAGCGACAACATCACTTGGTGTAAGTTGGTAGCTGCTTAATTTCGCAGGGTCTAACCAAATACGCATGGCATATGAACCACCAAAGACTTGAACTTCACCTACACCTGCAACACGACTAAGCGGTTCAGAAATGTTTGAGTTTACATAATCTTTAATGTCGGCATCGGTTAACTCACCATTCGGTGAATAAAACGCCAAAACTTGCAAGAAGCTTGCACCAGATTTGGTGACTCTTAACCCTTGACGTTGTACGTCTTCAGGTAAAAGCGCTGTGGCGGATTGCAATTTGTTTTGTACTTGAACTTGGGCAATATCAGGATCAATCCCTTGTTCAAAGTTTAAAGCAATAGAAGCCTGTCCGTTACCCGCACTATTTGAAGAAATATAGCGCAAGCCATCTAGGCCATTCATTTGTTGTTCGATAATTTGCGTGACTGTATTTTCTACAGTTTCAGCAGATGCACCAGGATAAGTCGCAGAGATGCTGACCGTCGGTGGAGCAATCGTTGGATATTGTGCAATCGGCATACCGCTGAGGGTTAAAATACCCGCCAGCATAATCACCAATGCAATCACCCATGCAAAGATAGGGCGATGAATAAAAAATTGAGCCATTTGGTCTACCCCTTATACACTTGAAGTAGATTTTTGTTCAGTTTTAGCTTCTGGTTGTGATGCTTTTTTTGCATCTGCTGCTGGCTGTGCCGCACCACCTTGTGGCGCAGTTGCTTGAGGTTGATAAGGTTTAGCAACGACGGTTGCCCCTTCTTTAACTTTCGCAACACCATCAACAATCACTTTCTCTCCAGTTTTTAAACCAGAAGTGACAATCCAGTCTTTACCTTGAACACCCGCGGTTTCAACAGAGCGTGTTTCAACTATATTTTTGCCATTTACAATCATGGCAATCGCTTGACCTGTTGGCGTACGAGTAATTGCGGCTTGAGGAATTAAAACTGCGTTTGGAATCACACCCTGAACAATTTGTGCAGTGGCATACATACCTGGCAGCAATAAATGATTTGGGTTTGGAAACACAGCACGGATCGTAATAGTACCAGTATCTGGATTTACACTCGCATCGGAGAACGCGAGGCGTCCTTCAACTGGATAATAACTACCATCTTCAAGTTTTAGTTTGACTTTTGTATTATTACTGCTGTCTAAACTGCCTTGACTCAGTTGTTGACGTAAACGTAATAATTCAGAACTTGATTGATTAATATCAACGTAAATTGGATCTAAACGCTGCACTGTCACTAATGGCTCTGCTTGGCTTGCAGTCACCAACGCACCAATCGTAACAGTCGAGCGATTGGTTTGCCCAGAAATTGGTGCACGAACAGTTGAATAACCTAAATTAATTTCTGCATTGCTTAGTTCAGCTTGACTTGCAGCAACATCAGCTTCGGCTAATTTTACTTGTGCCACCATATCGTCATAATCTTGTTTAGAAATGGCATTCGTGCCAACCAATTGACGATAACGACCTTCTTTCACGCGCAATGCATTTAGGTTTGCTTTTTGACGGTTTAGGGCAGCACGTGCGCTATCTACACCCGCACGATTGGTACGTGCATCAATTTCATACAGCGCCTGACCTTCACGTACATAACTGCCTTCGGTAAACAAACGTTTTTGAATCACACCGCTGGTTTGTGGACGAACTTCAGAAATTTCAAATGCCGTGGTACGACCAGAAAGTTCTACCGATTGCTCTACACTTTGTGGCTGAGCAACAACAACACCAACTTCAGTCGGTGGCATTTGTTGTGCTGCGCCAGCTTGCTGAGCATCTTTTGGATCTTTGCTACAACCAACAAGTGCAAGACTTGTTGCTAATGCGCAAGCGGTTAGGGTCGTTCCCCATAGCTTTGCAGACATCATTGTTCCACCTCGATTAAATTACTGTCTAAAATTAAATCTAAAAATTAATTTGTTTTGTGTGACTGAATTTGGCATACAACAGATAAAGTAGCGTGATCCAAATAAAACCTATGCTCCAACCTGCCAAGACATCAGAGGGGAAATGTACACCCAAATAAATCCTTGAAATTCCCATACTCAACAACCAACTAAAAGCGCAAACCCAAATGAGTTGACGCTTCGCATGTTGTTGACTTAAATACATTGCAAGACAGCTTAAAACAGCTGCATATACAGTGTGCGCACTTGGAAATGATGCCCCATAGCTTTCGACCAAATGATATATTTCAGGTGGACGAGGTTTAGAAATTAAATATTTGAGTAGCCAAGCTATGGCAATACTCCCAATAAGTCCGAAACTAATAAAAATGGCACTTGTGTATTTTTTATACCAAACTTGATACAAACACCAGAGTGTGGTTAAAAATAACACAAATGGCATGCCGCCTATAGCAGAAAGAGTGATAGAAATTGTATTTAAATACTCGGTACGATGCTGAGCCAGCCCCTTTACGATCATCAAATCGACCTGACTAAAAGAGGGTATTAAAAGTATTAATATACTGATAGTTAATAGAAAAAATCCTACAAAAAGCATTAAGTAAGGCATGAATGTAACCTTTTTCTATATTAGTCGATTGAAGCAAAACTACTGAGCGCTTAAAGTGTACTCATCAGTACACTTTATTTCAAGTGTGTAAATGAGGCTCATTCTTTTTAACCATTTTTAACCATGAAGTAAAATAAAAAATGAATTACTTCACATTTTGTTTGTGTAAGTGTGTCGATTCTTCAACTTCAAGTGGGGTTTTAGGTGGCCAAAAAAAGTCACTAGGACGGGTTAGAAAGTGTGTCAATACAAGTTTTGCCAGAGGTTTCCACTGTTCAAAACGAACGCGTCGCGCACGTAATGCCACAATAATGGTTAGACTGAAACTTACAAATAAATTGGTTAATCCTATCAAAATGACTCCCAACAAAGAGACAATGATTAATCCAATTTCAGGGCTGCCATTAATGGTCAGTAAACCTTGACTAAAGTTGGCTGAAGCAAAAGCAATATGGCGAATATCCAGCGGTAGGCCCAAAATAAAACCAATGGTACTCATGCTACCCAGCATAATCCCAAATAAAAAATTCCCTGCCAACGCACCTAAATTTCGTTCAATATAGGCAGAAAACCTGTTTAGCCGCTCTTGTCCCATCATTCGCTTTAAGCGTGGATGAGCTTTTAAACGAGGGCCGACTTTACGATAAACCGCCATATTGTCGAAGTAACCAGCAATTAGGCCAGAAAAAAATAAACAAACTCCAGCAATCGCTGCATGTGGAATGGCAAGTGACGTAAATGGGTTGAGTGCATGCAAGGTTTGGGTGGCTTTGATGTGATTCAGAAGAGGTTCATCCATGCCGTATTGCCACAGCAGCGTAATGATTGCAGCAACAGGAATTGCAATTGAGATATTGCCTAAAATAGCAATAAATTGCGTTCGAATGATATTAATAATCAGTGCGGCAAGTTCTGCAATTTGTGCCGTTTTAGAACCTTTACGTTGTTGTACGGTGGCTGCAAGTGCAGCCGCGGTCATGGCGGGTTGTTTGGTCG
This sequence comes from Acinetobacter albensis, assembly GCF_900095025.1. Lineage (GTDB taxonomy): Bacteria > Pseudomonadota > Gammaproteobacteria > Pseudomonadales > Moraxellaceae > Acinetobacter > Acinetobacter albensis. Next base: position 153,581 of record NZ_FMBK01000006.1, read on the forward strand.
CAACGGTAAAATGCAGCACGTGAATGAGCATAAACCCTAGAGAGTAATTCATGCTGAAAATAAATGCCTGCATCAGCGGCGCCATGACCAAACGTGCTGACAGAATTTTAAGCGTTGCCATGGTGGCGATAATAACGCCCGCGCCAGCAGCAGATTTATACATCGACCAAAAGCCTTGCTTATCTGTACTGACGTAATGTTCGCCCGTTTTACTGGCATTTTCTGTGACTTGAAGCGCAATCAGTTCACTATTGGTCGCCAAAAGAGATCGAACACTACGTTCACTATAAATTGCGGTGGTAATATCGACCATAAGCAAACCCAATGACTGGTAACGGATTTGCTCTTCATCAACAATGATGTTCAGTAACAGTTCTATGCGGTCTAGGCATTGTTCAAGTAAAGATAGGAGATAGGTGAGGCTTAGGCTTACCCCAATTCTTTTTGTTGCGCGACGAATTTTTAGTACGACATCCCGACATTGTTCAATCATGACCAAGGCTTGTGAGGCATCGGGTGGTACAATCACTGCTACGTCATCTGTGCTTTGATGAATTTTTTTATAATGTTGAATAAACTCAATAATTTCTCGGTTTTGTACCAAAAAAGGGGATTCATATTCTGTTAAATTTGGCTGCGCGTTAATAAATTCTGGATAAAGCCCAATCCCACTAATCCGATAGGAGAGTACAGTAATCGCTTTAATCAGTTCACTTTTAATTTGTAGCTTTTCTTTTTGATTTGTGTGACCTTGATTAATCAGTGCAAATATTTTTTGCCAATGATCTTGTGTAATATTATCTAACCAATATTTATCACTACGCTGAAAAAATACACGGCGGACCAAATCTTGAAGTTGGGTTTCATCATTAATGAGCGGTAGAAAGTGAGCACCTAAGCGCTGCGCTAACTGATTCCAAAATCCATCTAATGATAAAATTCCTGTGTCGGCATACAAGCTGGTTTGTTTATATTGAATAATCAGCTTTAAAACAAAAGTTTGCAAAGTGATTACCGCATGAGGGGTAATCAAAAGTGCTTGCAATAATGCCTGAACTTTGTGATTGATTTCTTCTGTATCAGCTGGATCGATAGGTCGAATTCGACCAATCAATTCAATCAGTAATACATCATCAAGAGCGGCTTGGTTGGATTCAAGCTGCTCCTGCATTTTTAAAAATAGATCATTAAAATTTATATGCATAAGCGAGCTTAAAATATATTTTTGAGAAGTTCATTATTGAATTCGATTTAAAGCAAGTTGGGTTAGATTAACCAATGCTTGACGATATGGGGTGTTGGGTAAAGCGTCTAGAGCTTCTAGAGCAGCGTGGGTTTCTTCTGTTGCACGTTGACGACAATAGTCAAGTGCACCACAGTTTTGTACAATTTCAATCACACGTTGGAGTTGAGCAGTACCACCTGTTGCAATACTCAAACGCACAATGTCATGCTCTTCTGCGGTGGTTTTTTGTAAAGCAGAGATCAAAGGTAAGGTGGGCTTACCTTCCATTAAATCGTCCCCAATATTTTTACCTAATGTTTCTGCATCTGAAGTGTAATCTAAAATATCATCGATAATTTGGAAGGCATTGCCAAAGTGGCCAGCAAAGACTCTCATGGGTTCTCTATATTGCGGCGTGTCTGCTAAAATTGCTGCGCCTTCAGTGGCTAGTTCAAACAAACGGGACGTTTTGCCGTGAATAATATCTAAATAGGTTTGTTCTGTGGTATCAGGCTGATGTTGTGCTTGAAGTTGTAGGACTTCACCTTCAGCAATTTCGCAAGTTCCCGTTGAAAAATCTTTGAGTAACGTCATATTGTTTAAATCGACCAATAAATCAAAAGCACGGGAAATTAAAAAGTCCCCGACCAAAACTGCTGTTTGATTATTCCAGGTTGCATTTGCTGTCGGTCGACCGCGTCTTAAACTTGATTCGTCTACCACATCGTCATGTACCAAAGTTGCGGTATGCAACATTTCAATAATGGCTGCCAATTTGCGGTGTGATTCTAAATCTTCTGCACCACAGGCTTTTGCAGCCAATAAACACATAATCGGACGCATGCGCTTACCACCAGCTTCGACCACATGTTTACTGACCGACATGACGAGCGCAACTTTAGAGGTAATTCCTTCATTAATAAAAGTGTCCATCGCAGCAAAGTCTGAAGCAACAGGAGCGAGAATATCTTGCTTGAAGTCGATGGCCATACGAAGAGAAACCTCTATAAAATTGAATTGCTTATTATATAGTGTAACAATTATATCTAATGATATCGCTAAGCGCTCAATATAGATGCTTAAATCGTGAGTAAGCAAAATTATTGTAATCTCGCTTAACTGTTGAATAAACATTAAATATATGACTGAGCGGGCGTTTGCTAGTCTATAGTAGTGAATTGATTTTTAAAATCTATTTCATTTTATAAAATGTAAGTCTTCAATATAAAAAAGCCATTTCATTAGAATTTGATCGTTTATAAAATAAACAATGCTTATGAATAAAAAAATATCAAAACAGCTTGTTGTTTATTCGATTATCACTTAATATCTTTGCCCTTAGATATCCCCCAGTGGCGCTCGTCTTAAGATCGATATATTCCTTTATCGGCACGACGACACGGGCATGTTTGGAGTACATTATGTACGCAGTAATCCAAAGCGGTGGTAAGCAACACCGTGTTATTGAGGGTGAAACCCTTAAAGTAGAATTATTGAAAGCTGAAACCGGTGCAACTATTACGTTTGATGACGTATTAATGCTTGTAAACGGCGAAAGCATTCAAATTGGTGCTCCAGTTGTTGCTGGTGCTACAGTAACTGCTGAAGTAGTTAGCCACGGTCGTCACGACAAAATTCGTATTGTTAAAATGCGTCGTCGTAAACATTACCGTAAACAACAAGGTCACCGTCAATGGTTTACCGAGTTGAAAATTACTGCTATTTCAGGCTAATTACGAGGATTATGAAACATGGCTACTAAAAAAGCTGGTGGATCGACACGTAACGGTCGTGACTCAAACCCTAAAATGTTAGGTGTTAAAATGTACGGTGGTCAAGCTGTGACTGCTGGTAACATCATCGTTCGTCAACGTGGTACAGAATTCCACGCTGGTGCAAACGTAGGTATGGGCCGTGACCATACTTTATTTGCTACCGCTGATGGCGTGATCAAATTCGAAGTGAAAGGTCAATTTGGCCGTCGCTACGTAAAAGTTGAAACTGTATAAGTTTTAATTTTTATAAAAAAACCCGCATTTTGCGGGTTTTTTTTTGCTTAATTTAAGCAATTCAATTTTAAATAATAATTTAAGCTGATGCCAAAATAATAAAATTTAAATACTTATCTGTTTTTTGATTGTTTTTCGAACACTTTTTGTTTCAATTAACAGCACATTAATTGAAAATTTTGTGAATTGTGTCACATTTTGAGGAATATACTAAACATTACAAAATTAAAATAAAGGCAGATGGACATGAACACAATATTTAAAAAAGTCTTGCGCTCATCAAATTCTTATCTAGCTCACCCAATAGAAAAAGCGCATAAAAATCAGCATAGTTATATATTTGAATTCAATTCATTATCTTGTCCTTATTATTTTTCTCATGAGCAGAAAAAGTGTGTTGAACATTTAAACCTCACCCCAAAATTACTATTGTTAAGTGTCATGTTGGCAATGGGTGGGAATGTTTGGGCAACAAGTGGAGATAGTCATCAATCTCATGGAGGAAGTCAGGGGCAAGGACACGAATCTCATGGTAATGGGAACGGATATGGGCATGGGCCGAAACCTCCCCATTCTTCTGGCCCTCAGGGTCCTGTTGGCCCTCAAGGACCTCAAGGACCTCAAGGACCTCAAGGTGAGCAAGGCATACCAGGTATAAATGGTGATACCGGAGCAACCGGAGCGACAGGCGCACAAGGTGTAATGGGCGTCACAGGAGCTCAAGGTGTAATGGGCGTCACAGGAGCTCAAGGTGTAAAAGGTGACATGGGGGTAACAGGCGCACAAGGTATGCAGGGTGTGAAAGGCGACACAGGTGCAACCGGAGCGACAGGTGCACAAGGTGCAATGGGATTGACAGGTGCTCAGGGCATAAAAGGTGATACGGGTGTAGCAGGCGCACAAGGTATGCAGGGTGTGAAAGGCGACACAGGAGCAACCGGAGCGACAGGTGCACAAGGTGCAATGGGATTGACAGGTGCTCAGGGCATAAAAGGTGATATGGGTGTAACAGGTGCACAAGGTGATATGGGTGTAACAGGTGCGCAAGGCGTAAAAGGCGACATGGGGGTAAAAGGTGATACCGGAGCAACCGGAGCGACAGGCGCACAAGGTGTAATGGGCGTCACAGGAGCTCAAGGTGTAAAAGGTGACATGGGGGTAACAGGTGCGCAAGGCGTAAAAGGTGATATGGGTGCAACTGGAGCGACAGGTGCACAAGGTGCGATGGGTGTGACAGGCTCTCAAGGCGTAAAAGGTGATATGGGGGTAACAGGCGCACAAGGTATGCAGGGTGTAACAGGTGTGCAAGGCGTAAAAGGCGACATGGGGGTAAAAGGTGATACAGGAGCAACCGGAGCGACAGGTGCGAGTGGGGATGATCCTTATATCGAAATTGAATCAAACCGACTCAATACAGCCCCTAAACCAACCGCAACAGGTCAAGATGCAATTGCCATTGGAGCAGGTACCAATGCAACGGGTGGTCAGTCAATTGGTTTGGGCGTGAACAACAACATCAGTGGTCAAAGTTCAGGAGCGGTAGGAAGTAATAATACTGTTAGTGGCGATCACACTTATGTCGTAGGGAATAATGTAAATACGGCTGCGAATAATAGTGTGGTGTTGGGTCATGATTCTGCTTCAAATCGAGATAATACTGTTTCGGTGGGAAAAACAGGCGTCGAGCGACAAATTATTCATGTTGCCGCTGGTGTCCAAAATACCGATGCTGTAAATGTGGCGCAAATGCGTCAAGCAGACCTTGATGTACTCAATAATGCAAATAGTTATACCGATCAAAGAAGTGCGTATACACTGAATCAAGCAAATGCTTATACAAATAGTCGTGTTGACATGTTAAATCGAGACATGCGAGATTTGGAAGATCGTACTTACGCAGCTGTGGCTTCAGGCATAGCAATCGCTTCTTTACCACAACCGACAGAGGCGGGTTATAATATGGTCAGTATAGGTGCTGGGACTTGGGAAGGTAAACAAGGCTTTGCAGCAGGTTTCAGTGGTGTCACAGAAAACAATAAATACGTTTATAAAGCTGCTGCAACGACCAATAGTGAAGGTGACTTTGGTGCAGGTATTGCAGTAGGTTACCAATGGAAATAATTAAATACATCCATCGCGCTAAAAAGCCTCTTATTTTAAAGAGGCTTTTTTGTTTCTTTCATTTATATTTCTACATCATGATGAAGAAAAAGTGACAATCAATATTAATAACCATACAAAACTTCTTATTTTCTCAATTATTAGACGCAAAAATTGGTTTAAGATGAGACATTCAAAAAATTGCGATACTGCAAATAAAAAGGTGATGATATGAAAATGCTTCGTAAAACCCTATGTGCGATGACCCTAGGTGTGGCAACACTTGCACCAGTAATCAGTACTACTGTTTTTGCTGCACCTGTAGCAGCATCGGAGCAACAAGCCACCGCAAACTTAGTAAAACAGTTAAGTAATATCAAAAGTTTGTCGGCAAATTTCGAACAAACCACAAAAGCAACTGTTGCAACCAAAGCGCCTCAGAAAAAAGGCTTAACAGGACAGCATATGAATCAAACCTTTAAAGGGGTGATGAAAGTTGCACGTCCAGGTAAATTCTTTTGGGAAACCACAAGTCCTTCTAAGCAGACCATTGTGACCACAGGTAAAACAGTGTGGATTTATGATCCAGATTTACAGCAAGCTGTACGCCAAAGTCTAGATGATCAAGTCGCCAATACACCTGCATTATTACTTTCGGGTAATACCAGTCAAATTATGAATGCCTACCGTGTGACTCAACCAGATAAAGGTAAAACGTATTACACTTTGTATCCGAAGGACCGTGATGGTGCTTTTCAAAGCTTAACGATTAGTTTTGGTGTAAATAAAGCACCCAGTTTAATGATTTTGGAAGATTCATTGGGGCAAACTACACAGGTACGCTTTAATAATGTGAAAGTTAATCCTACTATTCCTGCTTCAACCTTTAATTTTACGCCGCCTAAAGGTACAGATATTATCGATCAATAATATTGATGCTGATATAAAAACCACTTTCGAGTGGTTTTTTTATTTTAAAATGAAAATGAAGCTCAAAATAATGATTAAAATTTTTAAAATTAATTATTTATAGATCAGTTGGATTGACTAATCGGGTGTTGAAAATGCTTTGAATAAGCATTTTATGTTGAACTTTATACCATGCTACATATTGTAATTTTATCTCGAAGAGAGACTTTGTATAGTGGAATGATTCATTTTAAGAAAATACAGAGTTGTGTAATGAAACCGACATTATTAAAACCATGGTTTTTGGTGTGTACAATCATAATTGGTGGTGGAGCCCTAGTGGGATGTCAGCCTAAAAACGAGCCTCAAGCTGAAAATTCAAAACAGGCGCAGTCGCCTCAAAATAGTGAAGAAAATATTCCTGCCATTCAAGCCAAAGTTATTCCTGTAAAGTTGAGCAAATCAGAAGCATGCGATCCGCAAGGCTGTATTCAATACGATATACAGACTGTAGAAACCAACCTCAAATGGATTGATCAATACTTTATGGAACGAATAAAAAAAACCGATCCGATCGCTTTTTCTGAAGAACCGAACCAAAAAATAAATACTGCAGAAGGCGCTGAACCCAATTTAAGTCAAAGTTCAACTTATGTCCGTTTTATAGGACAAAATTATCATCACGCTACATTTGCCATTCAAAGTTATAACTATTCAGCAGGTGCAGCACATGGCATGCACCATCAGGAATTTGTTAATTTTGATTTAAAGACTAAAAAACGTTTAGCTTTGGCTGATATTTTGGTGAAAGGCGCAGAGCAGAAAGTATTGGACACACTTTATGACACAAATAGTCTTTGGTTAGATCAACACAATATCGAACGAGATAAATTAAAACTGAGCGATAATTTTTACTATGGTGTCAACGGAATTGTGTTTGTTTATCCTTTATATGAATTGGCCTCGTATGCAGAAGGCATGAGTGAGTTGACTTTGCCCTATACTGCGCTTACTCAATTGGTTAAAGCTGAATACTTGCCAAGTTTACCGAGCTATCCAACGCCCTAATTTTTGAAAATTTCGCTTAAATTTGCTGTAATAAGGTGCAGCTGTAAGCGGGATTACTGTCTTTTTTGCTGTTTAGCGCTTACACTATAGCCAGTTTTTTTCTTTGTAAAAGATTGGCTATGATCGACCCGAAATTAATCAGAAATAATATTGAGGCTGTAAATTTAGCCTTGGCAAAACGTGGTGTGCAACTCGATGTGGCGGAGTGGGCATCACTTGAATCTCGTCGTAAAGAGCTTCAATCCAAAACTGAAGCTTTACAAGCAGAGCGTAATTCGGGTGCTAAACAAGTTGGCCAAATTAAAAAATCTGGTGGCGATGCATCTGAAATTATGGCGCGTATGTCTGCCATTGGTGATGAAATTAAGGCAGCAGAAGCTTCTCTTACAGAATTGCAAAATGAAATTGAAAATAAATCATTAACTATTCCAAATATGCCGCATGAATCTGTCCCTGAAGGCAAAGATGAAGACGATAATGTTGAAATTTTAACTTGGGGTACACCACGTCAATTTGATTTTGAAATTAAAGATCATACTGACTTGGGTGAATGGATGGGCGGTTTAGAGTTTGAAACTGCCACTAAGTTAACTGGTTCGCGTTTTAGCGTATTGAAGGGTCCGCTTGCGCGTCTGCAACGTGCCTTAACGCAGTTCATGTTAGATACACACACACTTAAAAATGGCTATACCGAAGCCTATGTACCGTATTTGGTCAATGCAGAATCTTTGCGTGGTACAGGTCAATTGCCTAAATTTGAAGAAGATTTATTCAAATTACAAGGTGAAAAAGAATATTATCTCATTCCAACGGCAGAAGTACCTGTCACCAATTTTGTGCGTGATGAAATTGTTGATCCAGAACGTTTACCCTTAAAATATGCAGCGCATACACCATGTTTCCGTAGTGAAGCAGGTTCTTATGGTCGTGATACACGTGGTTTAATTCGTCAGCACCAGTTCGACAAAGTCGAAATGGTGCAAATTGTAAAACCTGAAACTTCAATGGACGCACTTGAAGAACTGACAGGACACGCAGAAGGTATTTTGCAAGCCTTAGGTCTTCCATATCGTAAAATCATTTTGTGTGGTGGCGATATGGGCTTTGGCGCAATCAAAACCTACGATTTGGAAGTTTGGGTGCCAAGTCAAAATACCTATCGTGAAATTTCAAGCTGTTCATGTATGGGTGACTTCCAAGCACGTCGTATGAAAGCGCGCTATCGTGTTGACCAAAAGAAAACTGAATTTCTTCACACCTTGAATGGTTCTGGTTTGGCTGTAGGTCGTACATTACTGGCGGTGATGGAAAATTACCAACGCGCTGACGGTTCTATTGAAGTTCCTGACGTGCTTCGTCCTTATATGGGTGGTGTTGAACTTATTGATTAATCCTCGGGGATTTTAAAATAAATCAATAGAAAAACCATTTTGTGCACGAAAATTGCTTAAGACAATCAGATTTAAAACATTGAGGTAGTCGGTGGATATTTTTCCAATCTCTTTAAAGTTGCAGCAGCAACCGTGTCTGATTGTCGGTGGCGGGCATATTGCATATCGCAAAGCCGTACTGTTGGCAAAAGCAGGCGCAGTTATTCATGTGATTGCACCTGAAATTGAAAGTTCTTTACTTGAGATTGTGGTTGCTAGCCAAGGGCAATATATTCAAGCACCTTTTAGTGTAGATATTCCGTTACGTCATTATCGTTTAGTCATTGCAGCGACCAATGATAAAGCGACCAATATCCAAGTTTTTGAAGCCTGTGAAGCTGAAAAAATATTGGTGAATAGTGTGGATGATCCTCCACATTGTCGTTTTATGGTTCCTGCAATCATTGATCGTTCACCGTTGGTGGTATCAATTGCCACGAATGGTACATCACCTGTTTTATCGCGCCAAATTCGCACTCAACTTGAAGCCAGTATTCCACATGGTATGGGGAAGCTCGCTGAATTTTCTGGGAAATGGCGTGCCGTAGTAAAATCTAAAATTGAAAATCCTGATGAGCGTCGTATTTTTTGGGAAGACTTGTATGCCAGTCCACTCAAGGAACAGGTGTTTAATGACAATATCGCCGATGCTGATAAATTAATTGAACAGGCCTTAAAGGAATGGAAAACACCCAAAGGTGAAGTCTATTTAGTTGGAGCAGGGCCAGGTGATCCTGAATTATTGACCTTAAAGGCACTGCGTTTAATGCAACAAGCGGATGTCATTATCTATGATCGTTTGGTCTCCCCAGCAATTTTAGAATTATGCCGCCGTGATGCTGAAAAAATTTATGTTGGAAAAGCCCGTTCAAACCATAGTGTTCCTCAAGATGGGATTAATGCTTTATTGGTTGAATTTGCTGAAAAAGGTAAACGTGTCTGCCGTTTAAAAGGTGGTGATCCGTTTATTTTTGGTCGTGGTGGCGAAGAAATTCAAGAGCTGTTTGCAGCAGGTGTTGCTTTTCAAGTGGTTCCTGGCATTACCGCAGCATCGGGTTGTTCAGCTTATGCAGGTATTCCGTTAACCCATCGTGATTACGCACAAAGTGTTCGCTTTTTAACGGGGCATTTGAAAGAAGGTTCACCTGAATTGCCTTGGCGTGAACTGGTCTATGAAAATCAAACACTTGTATTGTATATGGGGTTGGTCGGTTTAGAGAAAATATGTGCTCAACTGATTGCCCATGGGCAACGTGCCAATATGCCAGTAGCATTGATTTCTAAAGGGACGACACCAGAACAGAAAGTGGTGGTCGGCACATTGGCTGACATTGCATCAAAAGTATCAGAACATCAAATTCAAGCACCCACCTTAACCATTATTGGTGAAGTGGTGAGTTTGCGCGAACAATTACAGTGGCAAGGCTAATTTGAGTCTTGTTGCGATTAAAAGAGTAGAGAAATCCCGTGATTCATGTTGTTCTATATGAACCTGAAATTCCTGCCAATACAGGTAATATCATTCGTTTATGTGCCAATACAGGTGCACAGCTACACTTGGTTAAACCTCTCGGGTTTGAACTTGATGATAAAAAGCTGAAACGTGCAGGTTTGGATTATCATGAATGGGCACGTATGCAAATCTGGGAAAATTTTGATGATTGTTTGCTGAATTTGCAACTGCAAGGAATAGAAAAGGATGCAATTTATCCACTGACCACCAAAGGTGTTGAAACACCGCATACTTCCAATTTAAACCGTCCAGTTGCTTTGTTGATGGGGCCTGAAACGCGCGGGCTTCCTGAACATATTCGAATGCTGTTTCCTGAGAAACATTGGATTCGCTTGCCAATGGCAGCGACTTCACGCAGTTTAAATTTATCCAATGCAACCGCTGTGATTGTGTATGAAGCTTGGCGTCAGCAAGGTTTTAAAGAACTGATATAATTAATTTATATGTTATCTAGAGCCACTTTTGAGTGGCTCTTTATGGCATAAATTTTAAGAGAGGCTTTATGATTAAATTACACTGCAAATTTAACACCTAAAAAAGACGCATAATGCGTCTTTTTTATTGTAGGAATGGACAATACATTAATGCGAGTCATCGAACTCATTGTGTTGAGGCGCAGGTTGTTTGAAACCTTTGGTTTTATAACCTAAGTATAAAATCCCAAACATCGCCCACCATAAGCCATATTTTAATGAGGTTTCTTCAATTTCGAGCCATAGTGCAAATACGCTGATAAAACCAAGTAGCGGTACAATCACAAAGTTTAAAATATCTTTGAAGTTTTTGGTACGTCCATCGCGTAAAGCATAACGTGAAATAACAGAAAGATTGACAAATGTAAATGCAGTTAAAGCACCAAAACTGATCAGCGAAATCACCGTATCAAGATTCATAAATCCAGCTGTTAAAGCCACAGCACCAACAATTAAAATATTGTAAGAAGGGGTTAAGCTTTTAGGACTGATATGACCAAAGATTTTTTTATTGATTACGCCATCACGACCCATGGCAAACATCAGGCGCGATACACCCGCATGTGCTGAAATACCCGATGCCATCACTGTTACAATGGCAAAGCCTAAGACATACGATTGGAACAGTGAACCACCCACAAGCATTAAAATATCAGGTTGAGTCGCAGCGACATCTGCAAAATATGTGTTCGGATCATGCGGGAAATAGATTTGCATGAAATAAGCACTGACAATAAAAATCACACCTGCAATTAAAGCGGTTAAAAAAATCGCTTTAGGTAAGGTTTTTTCAGTGTCTTTGGTTTCTTCAGCCAGAGAACTGAGTGAATCAAAACCTGTGAAAGAAAAGCAAAGTAATGTTGCACCCGTAATAAGTGCACCGACTGATGTCAGCTCGTTCCAAAATGGTTCAAGACTCCAAAGCTGATAGCGTTGTTCTACAGTCATTGGACCGTCTGCATTAAAACCAGCCTGAAGTTTGCTATAAACCAAATAGGTAAAAACAGCAATCACAATCAGCTGAATCAATACAATCAGACTATTAAAGTTCGCAACAAAACGTGCACCTTTTAAATTGATCCCTGTCATAAATGCAGTTAAGACAATGACCCAAACCCAATGATTAACATCTGGAAATAGTGCTTCAAGATAAATGACAGCTAAAATAATGTTGACCATGGGTGAAAGGAGATAATCTAGCCAAGATGACCAGCCCACCATAAAGCCCACATTTGGATGAATCGATTTTTGAGCATAGGTATAAGCCGAACCCGACGAGGGATAACGGCGAATCATATGACCATAACTGAGGGAAGTGAGTAGAATTGCAACAAGTGCAAATATATAGGAGGTCGGTACGTGAAAATGACTTTCTTCCGACACGAGTCCGAAAGTGTCAAATAACGTCATAGGCTGTATATACGCTAAACCAATAATGATGATGTGCCAGAGTCCCAGCGTTTTTTGCAGTTTAGCTGCCGATGGAGTCCCAGAGATATTTGTCAACGGCGTTACCCTCTTAATCGTTGATCAAGGATCAGTCATATTTTTAAGGATCGTTTTAAAACAACGATCCCCCCATACAAAGAAAACAAAAGTCCGCCAATCTACTCTAATTTGATGCCTTTTGCCAATCCCTGTTGAATGTATTGAAGCATTAAATATGCCAAGAGACAGCAATATTAGATTTATGTTTTTGATCAAAAAGCAAAAACCTGATGTTTGAAAAAACATCAGGTTAATGTGAATAAGCTTGGCTTAATTTTTAAGCTTACCAAGCTTTATCTAAAATTGCTCTCAAATCTTTGAAATTAGCTTCTTTCGGATTGTAAATAATGGATCCATCATTGAGTGCTTTTTCTGCTACTTCATCGAGTTGAGCTTCTGTTACTTTACCTGTTTCACGTAAAGTTCGAGGGAGCTTGGTCAAGGCATACAAGCGGTCACGCATAGTCAAAATAGTTGCAATCGATTTATCAGCACGTAAGTGTGCAGGTGTTTGAGCATAAATATCAGAACCTGCCAAAGGTAGAAGCAATTCAGCAATTTTATCGCCATTTACTTCTTTGTTATATTCAAGTACGTAAGGTAAAAATAAATTCATGCATAAACCGTGGGGGAGGTGAGCAACAGCACCTAAGGCATGACCCAATGAATGGACCAATCCGACCATCGAGTTTGAAAATGCAATTCCAGCCATCGTGGAAGCCTGCGCCAGCTCAAGACGCCCAAACTCATCTGTAGGCTTATCCAGCACAGTAAATAAACTATTGCTCACTTTTTTAATGGCAGCAGTGGCATAGGCATCACTGATTGGATTTGCAGCCAAGCAGGTATACGCTTCAACAGCATGCGTTAGCGCATCCATTGCCGTCATTGCTGTTAAATGTGGTGGTAAAGTTTGAGTCATTCGTGGATCAAGAATAGCTGCATGTGGCATCAAGTAATAAGATGCAAATGCCATTTTGACATTTTTTTCAACATCCGCTACGACAGCAACCATCGTAACTTCTGAACCCGTACCTGATGTTGTTGGAATCACAAAAAAAGGCTTCAATGGCTTAGGTAAATTGTGGGCACCTGAGAACTTAAGTAAGTCATCGCCACCTTCAGTCACCAAAATATTGGTCGCTTTTGAGGTATCAATCACTGAACCCCCACCTACGGCAATAATGGCATCACAATGATTGTCACGATAGGCTTTTGCTGCATTGCGGACCGTGGCTATACTTGAATCTGGTGGTACATCATCGAAAATATAACCAATGACCGCATCTGTTGATTCAAACGCAGCTTCAATTGGGGCAAGTAGATTATTTGCACGTACACCTTTATCTGTAATGATGAGTGGACGTTTAGACCCTAAAGTCGCAAGTTCAAATGGAATGTGTTCTAACGCGGCATGACCTGCGATCACTTTAACGGGACAGAAAAATTCGTAATAAGGCTTAGCCATGTTATACACTCCGTTTAAAATAGGACTGAGCAACTTTCAAATAAATATTTGCAGCGCTGTTAAGTTTTTCTTTTAGGCTTAATTCATGGGGATATTGTTTTACGGCAAGCTCAGCCACTAATTTCGGTAAAATCAGTGATTCCATTTTATTTAAGCAACGTACCAAACGAATGGCATACGCCACATCACCATCTGCAATCATACGGTCATGCGCAAAAGCTTGTGCCGTACTTTCCTGAAAAGAAAACACTAAAAAGGCATGACTTAAATGCTTGAAAGTAATGGTAAGATCGGGCTTGGTTTCAACAGATGACAGCAATTTTAATTGATAGTCTTCGGTTACTTTTGCAATAAAAGCTGGACCATGCGGAAATACTTTCATCGACAGAACGAAGCCGACAGGAAATTTTGCAACCTCTTGTTTTACTTCTTTGTCGACTTGACTTGCCATGACTAAACCTCTGCCAATCACATCCATCATGAGTTTGACATAATTTAGTTGTAAGGCCGGCTTTACGGATTTGGTTGAAATCACTCGCGCATCCTTTCTCTAAAAACATTTTTATTAATTTAGAGTAAATACTCTAATTTATTTTGATCATAAAAGCAAAATTATTGTTGCATGACTTGAACTTGATTAAAGTAACCGCTGTGATTTAAAGTTTCAATCATATCTGCACAGAAATCATTAAAAAATGGATAATCTTCAACGAGATCCTTGACTCGAACCATTTCTAGTCCGGCATAACCGCAGGGATTAATGGTCTGAAAACCCAAAAGATCACAATCAATATTTAAAGCCAAACCATGATAGCTACGTCCTTTACGAATTTTAAAACCCAAAGATCCAATTTTACGCTCTGCAACATAAACCCCTGGTGCATCCGCTTTAGCATAAGCTTCGATTTTGTATTTTTTAAGCAGATTAATCATTAAATTTTCTGCATACGTCACTAATGTTCGCACGTTCCAGCCCAAACGATTTAAATCAAACATAAAATAAGCCACCAATTGCCCTGGACCATGCCAAGTCACTTGCCCGCCACGGTCGCTTTGTACAATGGGGAGCTGAGTTGCTTGTAGAATATGTTCAGGTTTACCAGCTTGTCCTTGGGTTAAAACGTCGTGGTGCTGCAAAATCCACAGTTCATCTGGCGTATTTTCATCACGATTTTCAGTCAGACTTTTCATTTCTTGAAATCGTTCAAGATAAGGTGTTAATTCATTGAATTGACGAATAATTAAATCAGGTTTTAGAACAGCATCTGTCACGTCAAGTGCGTCCATAAAAGTTTAAAGATAGAAGGAATTATAAAGAAATCTTGAATAGATGGAGCGGCTTTATATTAAATTTCATATTTAATTCATTGATATTTTAAGATTAAAAAAAAGCTTATTTTTGAATATAAAAAACACGCCGATTGGCGTGTTTTTATAAAAATTAGAGTGCAGTTTTAATTAACGGGCAAGCAGCTAAATCTGCATAGAGTGCATGTACTTGTTCAAGTTCTACAAATACAATTTGGGCAGTTAAAGAGTGGTATTTTCCTGTGCGAGAAGGCTGCACGTTAATGCTTGAAGCATCAAAATCAGGAAAGTGTTTCACCATTATCTCTACTACTGCACCATGCAATTCATCACCTGCAACGCCAATCAATTTAATGGGATAATCCATGGGGAAAACCCAAAGATCTTCTTGAAGTTCACGAGATGGTGTACGGTCTAGCATAGTCATGAGAGTGAGTCCCCATATATCAAACGCCTGCTTAAGTGCAGGCGTTATATTTCTGTTAGATACTAAATGGAGACTGAAATTCAGATTTCAAGCGCCCATGAGTATCATCAAAAATTAGTCATTTTCTAGGAATGAACGTAAATGTTCAGAACGTGAAGGATGACGTAATTTACGTAAAGCTTTTGCTTCAATTTGACGAATACGTTCACGTGTTACATCAAATTGCTTACCCACTTCTTCCAAAGTGTGATCTGTTGGCATATCAATACCAAAACGCATTTTCAAGACTTTCGCTTCACGTTCAGTCAAGTTTTCTAAAACTTCACGTGTCGCTTCTTTTAAGCCTTCTGAAGTTGCGGCATCAATTGGAGAAGTGATATTGCCATCTTCAATGAAGTCACCAAGATGCGAATCTTCATCATCACCGATTGGTGTTTCCATTGAAATCGGTTCTTTGGCAATTTTAAGTACTTTACGTACTTTCACTTCGTCCATTTCTAGACGTTCGCCTAATTCTTCAGGTGTTGGTTCACGTCCCATTTCCTGTAACAACTGACGAGAAACACGGTTAATCTTATTAATCGTTTCAATCATGTGTACTGGAATACGAATAGTACGTGCTTGGTCGGCAATAGAACGGGTAATGGCTTGACGAATCCACCACGTTGCATAGGTCGAGAATTTATAACCACGACGGTATTCAAACTTGTCAACGGCTTTCATCAAACCGATATTGCCTTC
Organism: Acinetobacter albensis; assembly: GCF_900095025.1. Classification (GTDB taxonomy): domain Bacteria; phylum Pseudomonadota; class Gammaproteobacteria; order Pseudomonadales; family Moraxellaceae; genus Acinetobacter; species Acinetobacter albensis. The sequence continues at coordinate 169,740 of NZ_FMBK01000006.1, forward strand.
TTGAATAAGATCCAAGAATTGTAAACCACGGTTGGTATATTTTTTCGCAATTGAAATTACCAAACGTAAGTTGGCTTCAACCATTTCTTTTTTAGCACGACGAGCTTTTGCTTCACCCACAGCCATACGTTTAGCAATGTCCTTGATGTCTTGGACACTCAGGTTCAATTCTTTTTCAATATCTGCAATTTTTTGTTGGAAAGCCAATACATCAGGACGAACTTTTTCCAAATAACCTTTTTGATCAGCAGGTGTTTTGGCAATTTGTTCATCTAACCAAGCAGGATTGGATTCGTAGCCTGGGAACGATGTACGGAATTGAGTACGATCCATTCGACCACGACGAACGGCATAACGCATTACTTCACGTTCAGAAAGACGAATTTGCTCATGTGTGCCACGAATCATTTCAGAAATGATATCAAATAAACGCGGTGTAAATTTGAACATCATAAACACAGATGCCAATGCTTCTAATGCTTCTTCTGCTTCGCTGCTGTTGCGACCATGTTTTTCAAGGGCAGCTTTAGTGACTTTCCAAGCATTTTCTAATTCAGTAAAACGAATACGTGCAATTTCAGGGTCAGGGCCTGATTCACCTTCAGAGTCATCATCGCTTTCAGACTCTTCTTCTTCGTCATCATCGAGTTTTACATCTTTGGTGGTTTTTGTGGTGGTTTCATCATCTTCAGAAATTTCAGCTTCTTCTTCTAAAACTTCTGGAATTGGATCGTTAGATTCTGGGTCTAAATAGCCCGATAAAATATCTGCAAGACGACGTTCACCTTCGGTAACATCGTTATATTCTTTGAGTACCACTTCAACAGCATTCGGCCAATAAGCAATTGAATGAAGGACATCGCGGATTCCCTCTTCAATACGTTTTGCAATGCTAATTTCGCCTTCACGCGTCAATAGTTCAACCGTACCCATTTCACGCATATACATACGCACTGGATCTGTGGTACGACCAGGTTCACTTTCAACAGAAGCTAAAACAGCAGCCGCTTCTTCTTCTGCGACTTCATCGGTTGCTTCAGCATTGTTGCCATCGAACATCGTATCATCAGATTCAGGCGCACGTTCATGCACAGGAATACCGACGTCTTGAAGCATTTGAATAATGTCTTCAATCTGTTCGCTTTCTGTGATCGAGTCCGGGAGATGATCGTTAACCTCAGCGTAAGTTAAGTAACCTTGTTCTTTGCCTCGGCTAATCAGAGCCGCTACTTGCGAAGTAGGGGAAGTCATATCGCTCATCTTTGCTTACTCTTCGTTGAATCTGTGGCGTGAAAAACCGTGCATGATAGCACAATTCGCTTAAAATTGTTTTCGAATTGATGACTCAAATGTCATTTTAGAAAAGATGACTTTGATTTAACAATTGTTTTGGATATTGGGTTAATTTTATTTTTTTCAAGTCCGTGCTTAAAATTGCATTATAACTTTTATGACAACCTTAGATTAAAATCACACCACCCACAAATATACAATTTGAGATTAAAAAACAAGATTAAATTCATTTTTTAAGATAAAAATTAAAAAAAACTTGACAAGAATTAAGAACAAAGATAAATAGCGCCTAGGCCCATTTACTTTTTTCACTATGAGGTAGTTTTAGTGTCTTCTACAGATTTTGAACTAGATGATAGCTACAGTGATGATGATGTTAGTTTTGATGAAACATCAAGAAAAATTAGTGCTAAAGAGTCGTTGGAAAAACGTCGTCTGATTGATGACCTTCTGGCACAACGTCGTTTAGAACGTGAACTTAAAGATTTTGATTACGATCTAGATGATGACGATTTTGATGATGAAGACTAAATTCTGATTTAGCATAGCTGACTAAAATGTTATGCTACAGCCAGTTTTTTAATAAATTTGGATTTTAAATGAGTGCTTTAGATTTAGACTTGTTAAGCGAATATCTAGATGGCGACCAAAATGAACATGGTCTAGATTTTGCAGCAACTCATGGTTTTTTATGTGCAACTGCGGTTGGACCTAATTTTGATCAATGGCTCGATGAACTTTTCGATAATAATCAAAAGAAAGTTCCTGCTGACATGATTGTACAAATAAAAGCATGGTTAGAGGCAATTCGTCAAAATTTAGCCAATGAAGAAGGAATCGAGTTTCCTTTTGAAGTTGAAGAAGCTGATGTTGAGTCAAGTTTAGGCGATTGGAGTGTCGGTTTTGTTGATGCGATGTTCCTAAATGAAGAGGCATGGTTTACGCCTGAGCATGAAGAACAATTGGTTGATTTAACGTTACCGATGATGGTGTTCAGTGGCGTTGATGATGAAGATCCACAGATGGAATCATTTCGACGTAATGGTCAGTTAATGGATGAAATTGCTGAAGAAATTCCAGAAAATCTAAATGAAATTTATTTGATGTATCATACTCCTACGTAATGGTATACCTTGCGCCACTACAATCGTGGCTCATGTATCACACGCCAACATAATTCTTTAAAATTAAAAACACCTCAACTTGAGGTGTTTTTTTATGGTTGTCGTTAGCGCTTTAGTCATAAAAGTAGACTAGAACTATTAATATTTAGAGCTTAGTCTTGAAATGATCGTGAATAGATTGGGGGGTGCTAAAACTGTATTGATCTCAACTACTTTATTTTAATTTTTCGTTGATATCTGCGGTAGAAAATCCAAAACACAATCATGAGTACAATAACAATGATGATGTAGCCGACTTGGCTGAAAATTTGATGCATCAGTGCTTGATTTTCACCAAAATAAAATCCGACGCAAGCCAAAAATGTGGTCCAGATAATTGTTCCTAATCCACTATAGAACATAAATTTCCAGAAGGGCATACGGCTCATTCCTGCGGGAATACTAATCAGTGAGCGCACAGCGGGTATCATTCGACCAAAAAAAACAATGCGATGTCCATAGTGTTCAAACCAGTCCAGTGATTTTTTAACATCTTGAGATTTTAGGAATAGATATTTTCCATAACGGTCAACGAAACGAAAAATATGATCATGATTGAATTTATAGCCAATCCAATAGAGAGCAGCGGCAGCAGTCAGGGAGCCTATGCATCCAGCAATAATCACGCCGACTAAAAGCAATTGACCTTGTGAGGCAGAATAACCTGCAGAAGGCATAATAATTTCAGAAGGAATGGGGGGGAAAACATTATCGAGGAACATCAGCAGGGCAATTCCCCAATAACCGAGTTGTTCCATAATAGAGATAATCCATTCTGTTAAATTCATAATATAATAAAAATAATAAGATTCTGACTATCCTAAAGGCTATTTGTTGTAGGGTAAAGTCTCGTTTTAGAGCAGAGTTGTTTAATTTTTATCTTTATTTTAATTTGAATAAATAGAATGTAGTCTATCCAAAAATAATCTATTTATTTCGATTTTTTTGTATTAAGAAATCAATATAACCGAAATAAAAAGCCAGTCAATTTGTTGATGACTGGCTTATACAAAAGCATTTAAAATGGCTCATTTAGTACAATTTATAAACGTTTTCGTTTGGCTGCGGTGATTTGCGACTGGCGCATACGAAATCCTTCTTTTTGTTTTTCTGACGTTTTTTCGATGCAATATTGACATGATACACCGTGTTCGTAGCTTGGAAGTTCAACTTCTGTTGGAAGCAAAGGCCATCCACAAGCATGACATTTAATATTTTGACCTTCTTCTACACCATGCGTGACTGCTGTACGGCCATCAAACACAAAACATTCACCTTCCCACAGACTTTCTTCGGCTGGTGTTTCTTCCAAATATTTTAAAATACCACCTTTTAGATGATAGACCTCTTCAAAGCCTTCTTGAAGCAACAAGGATGTTGATTTTTCACAGCGAATACCACCTGTACAGAACATGGCAATTTTTTTATCTTTGTGCTGTTCTAAATTTTGTTTTACATAGTCTGGAAATTCGCGAAATGTTTCTGTTTTAGGATCAATCGCACCCTTAAATGTACCCGCTTTATATTCGTAGTCGTTACGTGTATCGACTAGAATGACATCATCGCGAGCAATCAATTCATTCCATTCTTTTGGATCTAAATAATGCCCAACCAAATCACGCGGTTGAACTTCGACGCCCAAAGTTACAATTTCAGTTTTAAGCTTAATTTTCATTTTGCGAAATGGTTTTTCATCACTTTGAGATTCTTTATATTCCATCGCATTGAAGCCTTCATTAATCAAAAAGGCATGCATTTGATCAATCGCTTCACGGTCACCCGCAACTGTGCCGTTAATTCCTTCACCCGCTACAATTAGAGTTCCACACAAGTCAATGTTGTTAACCAAATTTAAAAGACGTTGCTGAAGATCGGCAGGATCTTGAACTTCTTTAAATTGATAGAGTGCGGCAACAACCCAACTTGTGGTCGCTTGCTGTTCTACAGGTGCAAGCTGTTCTACAGTAGCGTTCATGGATAACTCCAAATGTATTATGATAAGACAAAATTTAAGGCGTATATTTTAGCTTGAATTTTGTCAAGAAGCGAGAAAACCATAACTAAATTATGGTTTTTAACTTAAACCAGAATAGATATGCTGTTATTGATGAGATATATGCTTTTTCAACATGATGAAACAGTGAGTTTAGTTAATCTTCCTACATTTTTTGGAGTGTACTTTGAGTAATGAGCGCCGAATTGCTTTGACGCCCTGTGCTGGGCGTTGTTCAACTGTATTTGGTGATTCGGTATGTCGGGGTTGTCGTCGCTTTAACCATGAAGTGATTCAGTGGAATACTTATACACCAGAACAACATACAGCAGTTTGGAAGCGCCTTGATCTAGAGCTCGATCAGATTTTAGTTCCCATGTTGCCATTTGCTCAGATTGTTCAAGTCGAAGAATTTATTTTATCGAAACGTGTTCGTTTACGGGATGATGCTTCAACAGGGCGTAAGCTTTATCACGCGTTGAAAATTTGTGAGAAAAATAAAACATTGGCTCAAGACAGTGGTTTAGGTGTGCAGGATAAGCAAATCAAGCCACTTTGGCAGGAATTTGAACGTCGCACACTAGCCTTGGCCAATGCCAGTTATGATTTTGCTTTTTTACGTGCGGATGTCATTAGTCATCATTTATTACAGACTGAGGATGATGATGAAGTTTTATCTGAGTGAGTCAGTTAAGCAACAATTGAAATTGTATGGATTAGAGTGATTAAGGTGAATATGACAACGTATTTATTGTGCTGTGTGACGATATTATCATGATTGCAATGCCCGTATCTGTTATGCCTTTGGGCGTCAGCGCAGCATCGTAGGGTGATTATCAAAAAGCTTTGAAACGATTTTTGGAACTATTTTGCATGATTAAGTCTCATTGCTATCTCGATTCTAATGCTAAAAAGTTTTTTGCATATTAATATTGACGGTTGAATAGAATAAAAATGTTGAGTTGTATTAATAGCGTTTACTTGGGTTTCTAAATGTTCACTGTAGTGAAAACCTCAAAATCAGATACGCTTTAAGTTTTAGAAACAATCATATCCTGTAAGGGGAGATAATGATTTTGGAGGAGATTTCCAATCCTTAAGATATTATTTTCTTTGTGTTATTTTTCCAAGAGTTTATACAAATCTCTCCATATTTGAATATTAGTTTAGCAATTCTAATTGAGTTGGATTATTTTGGATTTTAGAACTTAAAGCTAATTATGATCCTGAATCATTTTAAAAAAGATATAAAAAAGCTCACCTAAAGTGAGCTTTTTTGAATTTGAGAACTTTATGCCACTTGTACAGGAATACAGTTTGCAGTGTGATTAACTGTATTATTAGGATTTGCATACACTAGACGTGGTTTGTGTGCATTTGCTTCAGCTTCGGTGAAATCACCAAAAGTCGCAATGATCACTAAATCATCGACATCTGCTTGATGGGCTGCGCCACCATTCACAGAAATGATACCCGAATTCTCTTCGCCACGAATTGCGTAAGTACTAAAGCGCTTACCATTAGTGACATTCCAGACATGAATTTCTTCATATTCACGGATACCCGCTAAATCCAATAAAACACCATCAATAGCACATGAGCCTTCATAGTGAAGCTCTGCGTGTGTAACTACTGCACGATGAATTTTTGCTTTTAATAAACGAGATAGCATGGGCTAGCGTCTCCTTAGAGGACCTAAGATTTTATCTTATGGTTAAATCAATCACTTTTTACGGGCTACATAATCCGCAGAAAACGCATTTTGCTCTTAAATAGGCAAGATGGCAAGCAAGATTGTTCAACAATTTGTGGATTGATCAGTTGGGTTTGTAAGCATTGATTTGATTCATAGCTTGCTGAATATCATCGTTGACCAGTAATTTAATCCGAGATAAAGCATGCGCAATCGCATCATCCATTAAATTTTGTTCACTGTTGGGTGCTTTACTGAGTACATGGCCAGAGACACGCTCTTTTGAACCTGGATGACCAATACCGACACGTAAACGGTGAAAATTAGAACCCATATGTGGAACGATGTCACGTAAACCATTATGACCCCCATGACCACCGCCTGATTTCAGACGAATCACACCAGGATTCATATCCAGTTCATCATGCGCAACAAGCATATTTTCTGGGCTAACTTGATAGAATTTTGCGAAGGGAACTACACTTTTACCTGAAGCATTCATAAATGTGGTGGGTAAAAGTAGACGAACGTCTTGACCTTCGATATTACCACGACCACTCATTCCATAGAATTTAGGATCGGCTTTGAGGGAAATGCCATATTGTTCTGCAAGGCGTTCAACGAACCAAGCCCCTGCATTATGGCGAGTTTGGGCATATTCCTTACCAGGATTGCCCAAACCAACAATTAGCGAAAGTTTTGACACTAATTTATACCATCAACACTTATGCGCGTTTGAAGTCAGCGTGCATAGGTGTATTTTTAGATGGGTGACGTTGTAAAGCTTGGATTTTAACGCTTTCAACTTTGTCGCCTAATTTAATTTCAATGACTTCTTCAAAGAATTTGTTATTTTCAAGCGCTTTAACAAGTTCACGAAGCTCTAAAGTTACAGTTACAGGAGCAGCTTCGCCACCGTAAATGATTGCTGGAACTTGAGCTTGAAGACGAAGGCGGCGGCTCGAACCTTTCCCTTGTACTGATTCGTCACGAGCTACTGCATTTAATACGAAGTTTGCCATGATGACATTTCCTCATTGAGTTTAATTGACTGAACCTTCGACCAGTTCAGTGAGATAAAGCCCTGTTTAATTAAAAACAGGGCTTTGAAAATTTCGCGCTATTATAAATAACTATCGAACATTGCGCTAATAGATTCTTCGTTATTAATACGACGAATTGTTTCAGCAACCATGCCGGCTACTGAAACTTGGCGAATCTTACCAAGTTCTAATGCTTCTTGAGAAAGTGGAATGGTATCTGTGACGACGAGTTCGTCGAGTACAGAATTTTTCAAATTCTCAAGGGCTCTACCAGAAAGTACAGGATGAGTTGCATATGCAATCACACGACGAGCACCAAATTGTTTCAGTGCATCGGCGGCTTTACATAATGTACCCGCAGTATCAACCATGTCATCCACGATCACGCAATCACGATCTTTTACATCACCAATCAAATGCATCACTTGTGATTCATTTGCTTTTTGGCGACGTTTATCAATAATTGCCAGATCGATATCACCCATTTGTTTCGCTACAGCACGCGCACGCACTACACCACCCACGTCAGGAGAAACAACCATAAGATTATGGTGTTGCTGTTGACGAAGATCAGCAAGTAAGGCAGGTGTACCGTAGATATTGTCTACAGGGATATCAAAGAAACCTTGAATTTGGTCAGCATGAAGGTCGATCATTACAACGCGGTCAATTCCTACGGTTGTTAGCATATCTGCTACAACTTTGGCAGTAATTGGCACACGGCTTGAACGAGGACGACGATCTTGACGAGCATATCCGAAGTAAGGAATGACAGCAGTAATACGCCCTGCACTTGCACGACGTAAAGCATCAGCCATAACGAGGACTTCCATCAGGTTGTCATTCGTTGGTGCACAAGTAGGCTGGACTAGAAATACGTCTTTACCACGAACATTTTCAGTAATTTCGACAGCAATTTCACCGTCAGAAAAATGACCTACAGATGCTGCACCTAAAGGAATGTGCAGATGGCTTACGACTTTTTGAGCGAATTGTGGATGTGCAGTTCCACTAAAAACGACAAGATTGGGCATGAAGCACCCTTGGCGGTTGGAATGTTTGGAAATAGATGGCAGGGGCGGCTGGATTCGAACCAACGGATGCCGAGATCAAAACCCGGTGCCTTACCACTTGGCGACGCCCCTAATGCGGCAGAACTTTAATATTTTTGCTGTTCTATGTCAAGGTAAATTAACAAATGAACTGGCAAATTTGCTCTGTCTTTTTTGATAAAATGGCAGGGGTAGCTGGATTCGAACCAACGGATGCCGAGATCAAAACCCGGTGCCTTACCACTTGGCGATACCCCTAAACTTCATTACTGTTTTTAAACCATAAGTTTAAATGGCAGGGGCGGCTGGATTCGAACCAACGGATGCCGAGATCAAAACCCGGTGCCTTACCACTTGGCGACGCCCCTAATACAGTAATCTACAGATGAATATAATGGCAGGGGCGGCTGGATTCGAACCAACGGATGCCGAGATCAAAACCCGGTGCCTTACCACTTGGCGACGCCCCTATCATATAACTTTGAAATGACGTAATGGTGATTCATTTAAACTATTAACCAAGTAAGCTTTACAAGGTGAATAGGCTAAAATCTCATCAATATTCATATCTGAAGTTACTTCAGTAAAAACACAAGCACCTGTACCTGTAAGTTTCGCAATACCGAATTGATTCAAATATTGCATTGCTTCATTCACTTCTGGATACAAGCTTCTTGCCAAAGGCTCAAAGTTATTTCCAAAGTTAAATGGCTTTAACTGATAGGCGCAAAATGTAGAGGTCTTCGTGTTTCTTGTCAATGTTTTTTGCGAAAAAAGCAATTGAGTGCTGATAAAACAGTCAGGTTTCAACACGATGTATTGTTTTTGATCTAAGTCTATGAATGTTAAATGTTCACCAATACCTTCCGCCCATGCATTACAGCCATGTACGAAAATGGGTACATCTGCACCCAGTTTAACGCCCAGTTCTGCTAATTGTTCAAGACTTAAACCACATTGCCACAATTGATTGACCACAATCAGGGTGGTCGCAGCGTTAGATGACCCACCTCCGAGTCCTGCACCCATCGGAATATTTTTTTCAACTAAAATTGAAAGTCCTATTTCTTTTTGTGCATAGGGCTTGAGGATTTGTATGGCTTTGTAGATTAGATTTTGCTCTATATCTACGGTATTAATCCCTTCAATCGAGATGCTGGTGTCATCATTTTTAGGTCTGAATTCTAGCCAATCTTGTAAATCAATCAGTTGGAAAATACTTTGCAATTCATGATAGCCATTATCACGACGACCCGTGATATGCAAAAAAAGATTGAGTTTGGCAGGTGAGGGAACACGAATCATAACTTTCTAACTTTAATATCAATTTAACGGTTTTGAATTAGCATGGTAATACGGTTTTCCTGCCCCGACTCAAGCGATTGTTTCAAAATCAATTTATTTGGTAGTTGTGCTTGATCGTTATAACTTAAAGCGACTGTCCAGCCATCCTCTAGAAACTGAGTCGGACGATTTTGCTCATCTTTACTGATTTTAGCTTGAGTTGTTGCAGGTTTGGCTTGAACCCAATCAATTAAGTGAGTAATGGGTGCTTGCCAACCAGTAGCACGTGTTAATAATTCTTCTGGTGTTTGGGCTTGGATAAGTCCAGTTTTAGCACTATTTAAACTGACGTCACCTGACCGACCTGAAATTTGAGTTTTACCTACGCCTAAAATTCCACTGAGTTCAATGTCAAACTCATCTTGTTGCTGTACCCAAGTAAAAAAAGCACTGCCTGATTGTGCTGGGGTTTTAACCCCGATTTTACCTTGAAGATTAAATTGGCGTGGTGCTTCTGGCGTTTGTGCCACATTAGAGGCTTGAGGTTGAGTGAATTGTTGGCAACCGCTTATAACTAGAGTGCTGGTCAGCATTAAAGTTAAGCTGAGTTTTGAAAAAATATGCATAAAAATGTTTAACTCTTTTTTATAGATGGAGATAACAGTAACGACTTTAATGGATCTAATTGCGGATCATTAGGATGATTTTTTTGTAGTTGTTGTAACACATCACTAAATTTTGTCAGATTGCCTTGCATGTAAATTGATTTTGCGTAGCGGACACCAATTTTTACACTCTGACTGAGGTCGTAAGCTTTTTCTAACACTTGACTGGCGGTATCAAAGTCGTTTTGTAAAAATGTGATGTAGCCCAATGTATCCAGAATAGAAGCTTGTTCAGGTGCTAGTTCCAATGCATGTTCTACATATTGGCGAGCTTCATCTAAGCGTTTATTTTGCAAAGCCAGTGTATAAGCATAGGCATTTAAATAAGTAGGGCTATTCGGTTCTATCTTTAACAAATTGGTTAAAAGTTTATCCAGTTTTTCTTTATCTTGATAAGGATCCAATAATAGAACTTCGGAATAAATCAATTCTGGATCATCTGGAATATTTTTGATGGCTTCGTTTAACAGGCGTATCGCTGCTTTTTTATTGTTCATACGTTTTAAAATATCGGCTTGAGCCTGATATAAAAAACTGGCATGTTGAGGATAATTTACTCGTTCTTGAGTGAGAAAACGTAAGGCATCATTTAATTTTTCCTGTTCTGAAAAAATATTAATCATATTACGGCGCGAAACAGTATAAAGGCTTCCATCGACTAGGCGGTAATACGCTTTTGCTGTTTCAAAATGCTGCTTTCTCTCGGCATTGACCGCTAAATAATAATAGGCCTCATTTTGATACTGAGAAGAATAACGAAGCTCCACTAAAAATTTTTCAGCTTTTTCATCTTCTTTTAAATCAATACTGGTTAAACCTGCAATAAATAAGGCTTCTTCTTCTTTTGGCCATTTTTTTAAAATGCTTTCAAGTTTATCGAGTGCAAGTTGTGACTGATTGATTTTAATTAAATATTTAACTTCGGCTAAGCGAACTTCTAAATTAGATTTGTGTTTATGACTGGATTTTGCATACCATTTTAAAGTTTCTGCCTCATTGCCTAACGCATTGAGTAAATTAGCCTTCATTAAGATGAAGCCAGTGACTTTAGGGCGCTGTTTTAAAGCGCGATTAACAGTATTTAGCGCTTGATCAAATTGACCGTTTTGGGCTTCTAGGTTTGCAATCATCAACAAAATAGAAGGATTATCTTTTTCTTGGCTTGATCCCAAGGCTTGTAATAGAAAGTCACGGTCTTCAGCTTCTTCTGGCGCAATTCCCACAAGAATTTTTTCTAAGTCTGCATCCGGATCAATATTTAAGATTTTATCTAAGGTTTCAGAAGCCAGTTCGTATTCATGTGCTTTCAGGGCAATATGTGAAAGATAAAATAAAGCAGGGACATCAGTCGGTTCTTGAACCACCCAATGTGTGGCAATATCTAAAGCTGCTTTTAAATCATTCTGTTCCAAAGCTACATTGAGTGCGCGCTGCTTAACTGTGGTCGAATTGCTTTTAATTGCCAACACTGTGTAGTTATGCAAAGCTGTAGGAATGTCATGATAGGTCAGGGCAAACTCGGCAATCATACTTTGTTTTATGGCATCATAGTTTGCATCGGCATGATAGATTTCTCCAGACGCCCGAATATGAGCACTAGATGCCATGCTACCGACCAGTAAGAATGTGGTAGAATATTGCTTGAGTGTCGCACCGTGAATACGGTTATTTATTTGACGCAATTTTTCTTGATCCAAGTAATGCTTTTTATGACACCGATATTGCACAATAGCATAAATTTAGCGAAATGATGATCTGATATGTCTTTCTTTGCATTGGGTGTCAACCATCAAACCGCTTCTGTAGAACTGCGTGAACAGGTTGCTTTTAATCCTGAAAAATTATCGCAATTGCTGGCAGAGCAAAGCCAAAATCATGCTTTAAACGACATGGTGGTGGTTTCTACATGTAACCGTACTGAAGTTTATGCCATGTCTGAAAATGCAGATATGGTGATGGACTGGCTCGCCCAAGTAAATGATATTGATGTAAAATATTTACTCAATCATGTTTATCGTTATGAAAATGCGCAAGCAGTTACCCATTTAATGCGGGTTGCCAGTGGGCTTGATTCATTGATGTTAGGTGAACCTCAGATTTTGGGTCAGGTGAAATCGGCATTTGCTTTGGCAAAAGATGCACATACTGTTTCTGCGAACTTAAACGGTATTTTTGAATACGCTTTTTATGCTGCGAAACGAGTACGCTCAGAAACTGCTGTTGGTAGCCATGCTGTTTCAATGGGATATGCTGTGGCGCAACTTGCTTTGCAGGTGTTTAGTCAACCTGAAAAGTTAACAGTCATGGTGGTTGCAGCAGGTGAAATGAACAGTCTCGTCGCTAAGCACTTGGCAGAAATGGGGGTGGGACGAGTATTGATTTGCAATCGTACTCGTGAGCGGGCGGAAGCATTAGCTCAGGAAATTTCCCATCGTGTTGAGGTAGAGATTATTGATTTTGCTGAACTCTCCGAGCATTTATATCGAGCCGATGTTATTTCGAGTTGCACAGGAAGCCTTCACCAAGTCATTTCTTACTTGGATGTCAAAAAAGCCTTAAAAAAACGTCGCTATCAACAAATGTTATTGGTTGATTTGGCCGTTCCACGAGACATTGAGCCTAAAGTGGCATCTCTTGATGGCGTCTATTTATATGGTGTAGATGATTTACAAAGTGTCATTGATGATAATCTTGCCCAGCGCCGTCAAGCGGCTTTGGAAGCCGAGATTATGGTGAATCAATTGGCGACAGAGTTATTGACCCAACAAAAAGTCAAACATGCAGGCAGTACGATTTATGCATTCCGTGAGCAAGGTGATGTGTTAAGACAAGAAGAGCTTGCTTGGGCGATGTCACGAATAACTCAAGGTGAATCGATTGAAAAAGTCATGGAAATTTTTTCTTATCGCTTAACCCAAAAGCTACTCCATCCGACGTCAATTTTATTGCGACATGCAGCACAGCAAGAAGATCCTAGTCACTTTGAATGGTTACGCGATAATTTACAAGACATCTTTGATAAGCGCCGTAAAAGTAAAAATGAGAAATAATGCCGAGTAAATCAGTGAAAAAAATGACCTAATGTGAGTTATTCATCCACTAAGGTTAAAGATCGTTTGCGGTCAATTTCATAAATTTGATGTTTTAAATTACGCATTTCAGCAATATCGGTAAATTTTTTCGATTTCAGTCTTTGTTTTAAATATTGATATTGAAGTTTGATTGAAAAATCTTCTGCTAGTTTATCGGCTTGTTCAGGTGATGACGTGTAATCACTGACATTGGCTTGCAGTAAAATGTTGTGTAAAGCATGATGATAAGCTGCACAACCACCTAAAACATAATACTGAGATAGTTCAATATCTTCAGGAAGCTCATCAAAAATCGTATTGAAAATATTCAAAATTTTAAACAGCAATTGATCGTGTGGGATGAGTGCACGTAGCGGTTCAAAATGGATATATAAATAGGGATGATTCATTAAAATTGCAATGACATATTCTTCAGCATCAATCTTGGTACTAAAACTTAAAGATGCATCATTGCTGACTTGAGGTTGCCATTTTCGGTTAAAGCCTAATTTTTCCCTAAAAAATTGTTGTAAAAGATAGCGATAAGAGCCTTGTTTGGGTAATAACTCAGTCAGTTGTCTTAATTCACCCATGACCTGACTTTTACCTTCAGGCTTTGTGACATCATGATGTTGACTTAAATGTGCAAAAACAAAATCGGATAGCAAAGGCGCTTGCTGTAAAAGCCGATGAAAATTTTCAATGCCTTCACGGCGGATGAGTGAGTCTGGGTCATGGTCAGTGGGAAGAACAAAAAATTTGAGTTCACGACCATCATTAAGCAAAGGCAAAGCAATTTCTAAAGTACGACGTGCTGCTTTCTGTCCTGCCGCATCTCCATCAAAAGCAATGGTAATACGACTATTCTGTTTAAATAGAATATTTAAGTGTTCAGTATTGCTGGCCGTACCCAAAGTTGCGACTGCACCATAAATACCGTATTGCTGTAATGCAATCACATCCATATAGCCTTCGACCATCAGCCATTCTTGAGCTTTTTGCTTACGCCCTTCATATAAACCATAGAGGAGTTGGTTTTTATGGAACACTTCCGAATCAGGCGAGTTAATATATTTAGGTTTGATTTCATCATTTAGGGCCCGACCACCAAAACCGACCACACGGCCTTTGGCATCTCGAATTGGAAAAATCACCCGATCACGAAGCAAATCAAAATCACGTCCCTTGTCACTGGTACGAATTAAGCCCAATCGTCTTAAGCCTTCAATATCGTAAGGGAAGGCTTTTTCAAGATGCTGCCAATCTTCTGGCGCATAGCCTAAACGCCAATATTGAATAGTGTCGCGACTTAAACCACGCTGTTTGAAATATTGCTGTGCAGTCTGGCTATGTGGAAGCTGTCGCTCATAGAATTGGGCAATATTTTCAAGTAAATCGTAAAGATTACCTTCTTGATTTGGCTCATTGCTTGAGTCTGAAAATTGTTCAAAACTTGCAAATGGATCATCACTGTTTTGAAATTGTTCAAAAGGGTCAAAACTGGCGGTTGCATCAGAAGGTGTAGAAGTGGTTTGAGTGATGGTCTGATGAGTTTTCGCTTGAACTTTTTTTTCTACGTCAGGTTTATTGGCAATGCGTTTATACAGTAGTTTTTTCGAATCATGATTGTCTTTAGGAAGTTCAATGCCTGTTTGACTAGACAGATCTTTCATGACATCAACAAAATTTCGGCCATCAATATCCATTAAAAAACGGATAGCATTGCCGTTGGCTTGGCAGCCAAAACAATGGAAATACTGTTTATCGCGATAGACATGAAACGATGGCGATTTTTCCTGATGAAAAGGGCAGCAACCTGAATAGGTGCGGCCTGTTTTCTTAAGTTTCACACGTTGACCAATCAGATCGACAATGTCGGTCCGATCTAAAATTTGATCAATCGTGTGTTGAGGAATAGCCATAGGTTTGCAATCGCGTGATGAACTTATTGATGAAAATAACTAAAATATAAGAGAATTGAATAATTTAAACCCAAATGATCTAAATCGTTGATCTTTAATTTGTATACCTTTTAAACGCAATGATCAATATCATGATTGAGACAAACAAAATCGAATCAAACAAAAGGGCAAGTATAATAACTTGCCCTTTATGAAAATGCGACCAATACAAACGTTTATTCGGTTGCTGGCACTTCAGGTGGCGCTACTAATTGCTGTTGTGGAGCAGGAATATCATTTTTCGTTTCAGGGCGATCTAAAAGACCAAAACTTAAGCGATTGGTCATACTTCGCTTTTCGGTGGTTTCAACAACATCAGACTCTTGTGAGCTGTCTTCATCTGTAGAATTTTGTGCTTCGCGGCCAAATACACCTAAAGTTGCACGGTTAATGAAGCTACCTTCACTACGCGCAGCACGCAGATTAACACTACCATCTGCTTTTACTAAATTTGGATAATTGAGTTTTAAAACTTCAATATATTGTTGTGAAGTCGTTTTGTCACCGAGCTGATCATAACCATAAGCAATCGTAGCCAAAGCTTCAGGTATTTGTGGTGTCTGTGGATAATGTTCAACCACCCATTGAGAACGTTCGACTGCGGCTAACCATGCTTTACGTTTGATGTTGAAACGTGCAGCATTCATTTCGCTTTCAGCCAACTCATTGCCAATAAACTTCATACGCTGTGCAGCATCAACGGCATAAGTGCTAGATGGAAAACGACGAATAAAATCGACAAAGTTTTGATAGGCTACTTTTAAATAACTGACATCACGATGGGCTTGCTTTAATGAAGTATAACGCAGCAAGCCGTCGTAATTTTGTTCCATATTAGAAACACCACGTACATAGTAAGCGTAGTCTACATTTGGATGCTGAGGATTAAGACGAATAAATCGTTCAGCAAGAGCAATAGCACCTTCATAATCTTTTTGTTGGAATTTGACGTAGAGTAATTCTAATTGCGCTTGTTGCGCATAGTCACCTGTAGGGTAATAGGTGTCTAATGCTTCAAGATGCGTTGCTGCATCAGTATATTGCCCACGTTCTAGGGCTTTTTCTGCTTTTTCAATATAAACTTGCTCGCTCGATTTTGGACCTGTGTCCACAACATCTTTCTTCGGATTACTGCTACAGCCCACTATTGCCGTTGCAACGCCTAAAGATAAAGCAAGCATTGTCATTTTATAACGTGGTAACGACATAAAAATTCCTCTGTTAGTACTGGCAATGAGCTACAATTGCGCTATTAAACCACTTTTGTCTGAATGAGCAAATGAGTCAAGCACAATCTTCTAATTCTAATATCCCCGAAACTGATTTCAATTTACTTGAAGATTCTGAGGATGCAGATAACCATACTTCAGACTCAACTGCAACACGTTTATCGTTGCAATTTCAACTGGATGAAAGCTATTTAGGGCAACGTATCGACCAAGTTGCAGCCATTATCTGGAACGACTTTTCTCGTGAAAAGTTGAAGCAGTGGTTGAAAGATGGTCATTTGTTGGTAAATGGTAACAGCGTTAAACCGAAGTATAAATGCGAAGGTGATGAGCTTTTAACCCTAAATGTTGAACTTGAAGTTCAAACTAAGAGTCAGCCTGAAAATATTCCTTTAAATATTGTTTATGAAGATGACGATATTATCGTCATTAATAAACCTGTAGGCATGGTTGTTCATCCAGGCGCGGGCAATAGCTCAGGTACATTGGTGAATGCTTTACTTTATCATTATCCTAAATCGGCTGAATTGACACGTGCAGGTTTGGTGCACCGTATTGATAAAGACACCAGCGGTTTATTGGTGGTGGCGAAGAATCTCGAATCTCAATTTGCTTTGAGCAAGCAATTGGCTAAGAAAACCGTTTATCGTGTATATGATTTAGTGGTTTACGGTAAAATTATCGCGGGTGGCACCATTGATGAACCGATTAAACGTCATCCAGTCGATCGCATTAAAATGGCGATCTTACCCGGTGGGAAAGACGCAATAACCCATTATAATGTTAAAGAGCGTTTTCAGCATTTTACCCGTGTACAAGCACGTTTAGAAACAGGTCGTACCCATCAAATTCGTGTTCATTTTAGTTATTTGGGTTTTGGTCTGGTTGGAGATCAGGTGTACATGAACCGAGTACGTGTACCAGCTGGTGCTTCAGAGTTACTCAGTGACACTTTACGTGCATTTAAACGTCAAGCTTTACATGCAGCAAAATTGGGTTTAGTACATCCACGTTCGGGTGAAGACATGATGTTTGAAGCGCCATGGACAGAGGACTTTGCTCATTTGGTTGAAGTTTTACGCAGTGAAAATCAAGCATATTAAGTTGTGTTAAATTGCGCTAAAGGATAAGGAAATAGGTATGCAATTTGTTCAAGGACTTCCACAAGGTATATGTGTTGGACAGACGCGAGTGCACCATGAGAAAGCTCGGTCATGTCTACAAGCAGAACTTACAGGATTTAACTTGGCATTGCATGTCGGTGATGAGGCAAAGCGTGTACAGCAGCATCGCATGACTTTGTTGCAAGAGTTTGCCGAGTTCGGTGTTGATAAAATGACTTGGATGACGCAAACGCACAGCACCCTATGTCAGACCATTAATGAGGAAATTCCGTTTGCAGCACTAGAAGGCGATGGATTGGTAACTCAGCGTAAAGCCCATGCATTAATGATGATGACGGCAGACTGTTTGCCAATTGTCTTAGGGAATGCAGAGGGTACTGAAGTTGCTAATTTGCATGCGGGATGGCGTGGCTTAGCCAATGGGATTGTTGAGCATACTATTTCGACAATGCAAACTTTGCCGACTTGGGCATGGTTGGGTGCAGCAATTAGTCAACCAAACTTTGAAATTGGTGCAGAAGTAAAATTGGCTTTTTGTGGTAAATATCCAGAATTAGACAGTGCTTTTCAAACGAGTGAAAAAGTGGATAAATTCTATGCTGACTTATATGCGATTGCGCGTTATATCTTAAAACAGCAAGGCGTTGACATGGTGTTAGGTGGTGATCAATGTACTTATCAGCAAGCAGAAGAATACTTTTCATATCGTCGTGAAGCCAAAACAGGGCGTATGGCAACATTCGTGTTTATGGCTTGAAAATGTTAAGCTTGTTTAAAATTTATTGCTTTTATTGATATGTCTTTTTCTCCAAAATCTCTCGCTATTGTTTATCACAGCCCATATGGACACACTGCAAAGGTGGCCTCTTCTATTGCGCAAGGTGCAAAACAAGCAGGTGCTCAAGTGCATTGTATGAATATAGAGCATGTAGATTGGGATGTGTTAGATCAAGCAGATATAATTGTTTTTGGTTGCCCAACTTATATGGGAAGTTTAACCTCTGCTTTAAAGTTGTTTATGGAGCAATCTTCCAAGCGTTGGTTGGCAAGGACATGGCAAGGAAAAATCGCTGCAGGCTTTACCAATGGTGGGGGGTTGAGTGGCGATAAGTTGGCAGTATTACAACAAATTAATTTGTTTGCCATGCAGCACGGCATGTTATGGGCTGGTTTGCCTTTTATGCCGACTGGTCGTGGTTCACAAGACATTAATCGTATGTCGAGTTTTTTAGGTTTAATGACTCAATCCGATAATGCCCCTGCGGAAATCACCCCGCCTAAAGGGGATTTGCAAACGGCGACTCTTTTTGGCGAATATTTAGCTTTATTGAGCAATAAAGTAAATTGATGGCTAAACAGTTCGAATAAAAAAACCTCCAATTCATTGGAGGTTTTTTTATATAAAATCACTTATGAAAAATACGCGCTTTATCACGTTGCCAGTCACGATCTTTTTCTGTCGCACGCTTATCATGCATTTGCTTACCTTTCACCAATGCAATTTCAATTTTAGCTAAACGACCTTTCCAGTAACATGCCAGTGGAACACATGAATAACCTTTTTGATTGACTGCACCCATAAGCTTTTCAAGCTCACGACGTGAAAGCAGTAACTTACGCGTACGCGTCGCTTCAGGAACAACATGCGAGGATGCAGAGAGCAGGGGTTGAACTTGTGCGCCAAACAAAAATGCTTCGTTGTCTTTAAAAAGAATATAACTTTCAGTAATGGTCATACGTCCAGCGCGTAAAGATTTTACTTCCCAGCCTTGTAATGAAAGACCAGCTTCGAATTTCTCTTCAATAAAATAATCGTGACGTGCGCGTTTGTTCTGCGCAATCGTGCCACCATTATTTTTTTTAACTACGATTGATTTCGACATAATACGAATATTCCCAAGTTAACTATATTTTGCCTCAAACTGGCCTTAAGGTGAAGTTTTTTAAAAATTAAGGAGATTTTTTACTAAGAAAATTAGTTTTTGTTAAAATAAGCTTCTACAAAATAAAATAGAGTACAAATGGATGTCTAAAACTCGCGTCATTTATCCAGGCACATTCGATCCCATCACTAATGGTCACGTCGACTTGGTTGCTCGCGCAGCAAGAATGTTTGATGAAGTCGTGGTTGCAATTGCCGTTGGGCATCATAAAAATCCAGTATTCAGTTTAGAAGAACGTATTCGTTTGGCTAAACTTTCATTAAATCATCTTTCCAATGTGGAGTTCGTTGGTTTTGATGGTTTATTAGTGAACTTTTCACATGAACAAAATGCAACAGCAGTGCTGCGTGGACTGCGCGCAGTATCCGATTTTGAATATGAATTTCAATTGGCCAATATGAATCGTCAACTTGACCAGCATTTTGAAACGGTGTTTTTAACGCCTTCTGAACAGTTTTCATTTATTTCTTCGACTATGGTTCGGGAAATTGCCCGCTTAAAAGGTGATGTGAGCAAATTTGTTCCCCCCTGTGTTGTAGATGCCTTTAATCATAAACATCAACAAGGTTGGTAGTGTGTCTTTATATATAACTGATGAATGCATCAATTGTGATGTCTGTGAGCCAGTCTGTCCAAATGAGGCTATTTTCATGGGTGAACTCATTTATGAAATTCACCCAAATTTATGTACCGAATGTGTAGGACATTATGATGAGCCACAGTGTCAACTCTTTTGTCCAGTTGATTGTATTCCTCAAGATCCTCAGCATGCAGAATCGCAGGATGATTTAATGGATAAATATAAAAGACTGACTGCTCAAAAAAGCACAAGCAATTAGTATAAAAATTTGATAAGATGCGCTCCGAAGTGAGCCAGACGATCGCTGCTGTGGAAATCTCCGTGATTGAAGCAGGGGAGGAAAGTCCGGGCTTCATAGGGCAGGGTGCCAGGTAACGCCTGGGCGGCGAAAGCCGACGGCAAGTGCAGCAGAGAGTAGACCGCCTTCATTATGTTTTCAAGTAATTTTGGAATCGGAGGTAAGGGTGAAAGGGTGCGGTAAGAGCGCACCGCGTGTCTGGTAACAGTTCACGGCAAGGTAAACCCCACCAGAAGCAAGACCAAATAGGGATCCTGAGGCACGGCCCGTGCTGGATCCGGGTAGGTCGCTTGAGCGTACGAGTGATTGTACGCCTAGAGGAATGATCGTTCACGACAGAACCCGGCTTATCGGCTCACTTCACTATTTTTTACAATTGATGTGTAGTATTTCTTGACAGAAAGTGACTTGAAATACATAATACGCGCACAGTTTTGGCTATGTAGCTCAGTTGGTTAGAGCATCGCACTCATAATGCGGGGGTCACAGGTTCAAATCCCGTCATAGCCACCATTTTTATAGACCACGTTTCTAAAAACGTGGTCTTTTTTTGCGTGAAATTTAATAAATAAGCTGAAACTATTAAGCAATGATCACTAGATAAACATACTCAAACTTATACAGGTTGAGTATGTACGCGCTAATATTAAAAATAATCTATATTTGATTGTTTAAAAGAGTATTAACTACTCATCTCATTAATTTAATTTTTATCACTTAATGGAAGCAATACTTCTACTTTTAAAAGATCAAGAATAGTGAAGAGCTTCTTTATTTCCCAGTGTTGGCAGTTTTATCAACAAGATTTTTAATCGATGACTCACATTGTACTGTGTTTAAATCAATTTTTGTTTTTTGGCGTTCTTGGTCGTATAAATCTAAAATATGCTGTTTTTGATCATGATCAAAAATTTGGTTCTGTAGCTGCTTAATTTTCTCCGCACTGAGATAAGGCCGAGCACAATGCATTGCAATGATATTTTCTTCAATAATTTGTGTTCTTTGTTCTTCCTGTTTATTTTTTATTTGAGACAGCTTCTGCTGTGCCTTGCTGAGCTCTACTAAACTGCGCTTTTGTTGCATACTCAGAAATGGGTGATGATTAATCCATTTGGCAACATCCATCCGAACGCCGTTATAATCCACAAATATAGGTGAAATGACTTGGCAACCTGAGCTGATCATGGTAATTAAACTCAAGCATATTAATTTGAATTGATTCATATTTTCGCTGTTTTTTGAACGTTGAATTAGAAAGTATGCAGAAAAATAACACAAACAAAAACCGATTTTGTTCAAAATTTAAATAAAACCTTCTAAATTGTTTAAAGTGTGAACATTCGCAAAACAAAGGGCTTGACGCTACTCTGTTAAATTTAGATAATGCGCACACAGTTTAAGGCTATGTAGCTCAGTTGGTTAGAGCATCGCACTCATAATGCGGGGGTCACAGGTTCAAATCCCGTCATAGCCACCATTTTAAAAGACCATGCTCTCAGCATGGTCTCTTTTTTTGTGGGTTAAAATAGTCATCAAATTTTTTGAACTATAAGATAACAATTAAATTGAGTGATTTTTTTCTATGAACTGCTGAATAAATTGGTGTGTGCTGTCACTTAAGAAAAAAGGTGAGATCAATTCTTTTATGATGCCATCCAGTAATCCTTGTTGCTCCAAGGCTGCGATGTTATGTGGTAAAAAGCGTAATGCTTCTTGATGTAAATCTTGCTCGTCTAAGCCAACTGAGAGTAATAGTTCTTGTAAGTTATACTCTGCAAAATGGTGATAAAAACTGGCCACAACATCTAAAATAATATGCTGTAAGTATTCACCTTGTCTGAGTTGTCGCCATGTTTCATACACCAAAATAAAGAACTCTTCAAAGTCGATTGCTTGAAATTGAGAGAATGTTTCTTTGAGTGTTTTTTGTTTAATATCATCCCATAAATATAAACTGATGTCGGTCAATTCTTCATTGGGTAATGCGATAATATGTCCAAGTTGTTTAAGTAGCGTATGCGCCAATTGTTGTTCTAGTTTCAATTCAATTGTTTGCTGCTGATCTTGAATAAAGTTGAGTACTTTAGAACTCAAATTCGATTTATGTGTATTGAGTTTACGTAAATGATCAAGCCATGGAGTATTGCTTTCAAGGATTTGATTGGCCAGTTGTAAGCTGACATGCTGCACTTGCGGACTGTGAAGCAGGTGAGTTTGAATGTAATAACGTAATTGTTCTAATTCAAGTATTTTAGCAAGCCATAATTCAAATGACTCATCGGAAAGAAGAGTATTAAAATTGGCATCACTTTGAGTAGTTAGAGCGTGGATTTTTTGTGCAATGACACCAATAAACTCTAAAATATCCGAACCTAAATTCAATTCAAACGCATATTTTTGAACGACGTCTTGTAGTGCATCAAGCTCGATAAATTGTTTTAATAAAATTTGATCAGAATGAATATAAAGATAATGAATAAATTTTTCGATATAAATATTGTGATGTTCAGATGATAATTGTTTTTTAATGAACTGCGTTTGCTCAAGCATAAGTGCTTGAGCAAACTGTTGAGCTAGGTCTAACTTAGACACCAGGTGTCCATCCGTTTACGATTGGATAGCGACGTTCGCGACTAAAAGCACGAGAACTGATACGTGGGCCAATCGCACCTTGTCGACGTTTATATTCATTCTGGTCAACCAAACGAATAATTTTTTCAACCACCTCTTTCTCAAAACCTTTGGCAATGATGTCATCTTGGCTCATATCTTCTTCAATGTAAGCGTAAAGAATGGCATCAAGGATGTCATATGGCGGTAATGAATCTTGGTCTTTTTGATCAGGGCGAAGTTCGGCCGAAGGTGGGCGAGTAATTACACGTTCTGGAATGACAGGTGTTTCTGATATGCTGTTACGATATTTGGCCAACTCAAATACAATGGTTTTATACACGTCTTTGAGAACTGAATAACCGCCGACCATGTCGCCATACAAAGTACAATAACCAACAGAAATTTCTGATTTGTTTCCAGTGGCCAATACTAAATTGCCAAATTTATTTGATAAACCCATCAAAAGTGTACCGCGAGTACGTGCTTGTAGATTTTCTTCTGTGGTGTCTGCAGGACTATTACCAAAAAATGGATAAAGGGTTTGCATGAAGCTATTTACAATCGGATGAATTTCAGCAATTCCGAAAGTAACACCCATACTTTTGGCTTGGGCAGCAGCATCTTCCACACTCATTGGAGCGGTATAAGTGTAAGGCATCATGACGGCCTGAACTTTATCTGCTCCGATTGCATCTACAGCGATTGCAAGTGTCAACGCAGAATCTATTCCACCTGATAAGCCTAAAATAACGCCTGGAAAACCTGAACGTTGTACATAATCACGCGTCGCCAAGACTAAGCCTTGATAAATTTCTGCCATAGTGTCTAAGGCCGGCGTACTTTCAAGGACTTTAAATGTTTTTTGTTCGGCTAAATACTCAGTATAGTAAAGTTCTTCTTGGAAACTTGGTGCTTGTAAGGCAACTTCACCATCTTGATTGATGACAAAGCTGGTACCATCAAATATTAGATCATCTTGACCACCGACTTGATTGATATAGGCCAAATTAATATTGAGCTGTTTAGCAAGCTTACGCATGGTTGCTACACGGTGCTGTGGTTTACCCACTTCATAAGGTGAAGCATTTAGAACGAGAATGGTATCGACATTGAGTTGTGATAATTGATGGACAGTATTGAGTGACCAAACATCTTCGCAAATCAGTACACCAAATTTGTGGCCTAGATATTCAAATACTAAATGTTGATGACCTTCGTTAAAATAACGTTTTTCATCAAAAATACCGTAATGTGGCAAATTTTGCTTATTGTAGATGCCCAATACTTGCCCATCTTTCATGACTACAGCAGCATTATATCGTTCACCATCTTCGGTTTGATTGACAAAGCCAAAGACCATGACAATATCTTTCACTTGGCTAAGCTGTTCAAAGCCTTTTTGAGTGCGTTTAGCTAAACTTGGGCGTATTAATAAATCTTCTGCAGGATAGCCAATTAAGGAAAGTTCTGGGAAGACAATTAAATCAGCATTTTGTTTTTTAGCCTGATTGGCTTGTTCAATCATTTTTTGAGCATTTGCTTCGATATTGCCAATATGCGGAGAGAATTGTGCAAGGGCAATTTTAAAACTTTTCATTCCAACTTAATCCTATACCTATAGGGTGTATACACAGGCTTAAAATTTATTATGGCTATGGGTTCAGCGCTGTGTACGTGAAAAACATATAGAAGTAATAATCAATACTTGTAATTCGATACTATATACGAAATGCAGCATTTGTTGAGATAAAAACAAAAATAAATCTGAATTTAGACAAAAAGCTACAGCATTAATGCGACACTCAAACAGTGACTAAATTCTTCTTTTTTATCCAATCAGATGACATTCCTTATGAAATCTATATTGCGTCATATAAATCAGTTGTTTGAGGTGAAATGCCGACTACTCACGTTGGGTGAAAAGCAACTTGCATACTCAGTTTTTGGTTCATCTTTACAGATAGATGATATTAAAATTTTGGCCCACAGAGCCGTCCTTAAAGACTATGCAATCAGCCCCAATGGCAATATTTATTTTCACCCCAAAAGTTGGTGTGAAGACTTCTCAAAACGGTCTTTGCAGCAGCAGTCATGGTTAATTCATGAATTAGTACCTGCAAGTAATCGATGAATCGACAATAACTACAAGTATATGAAAAATGGACAGGTCAATTAATATTCAATATTCCAATTGACGAGAAGATATTTTATTGTAATTTAAGAATAATTTTTAAAATTCTAAGTTCACTGAATCCATGATCAAGAGAGCAAAAAAACTCACATTATCTACATTTGTTCAGACCGAGGTTACAACTGAAGATGCAGACAGAGCCTCTAGAGTCCAGTTAGCTAATGGATCAGAGTATTTCATTACACCTGTTGAACAGCTAGATTTTGAATATGATGAGGTACTTGGCGCAATACAGGTAGCTTTACCAGTCCGCTTCAATTTGTATCCGATAGTGATGGACTCAAAGAACGTACCTTGGGCAGAAGCAAACATATTTTTGCTTTCGAAAATAAAAAATAGCCTGAAAGTTGTTATGTCAACTTATACAAGTCTTGCGAGTGACTTAGTGGCATATCGTCAATTCTTAGATGAGTCCGAAATCAATTGGATAGATTTTCCAAAAAATAAGTTGAATCGACCAACTTACCGCTATAGAGCTTATCTAAAGATGCTTATTGAAACAGATGAAGTTGCTGTAACAACTGCTCGAAGACGAATGGGTTCCATTATTGCATTCTATAGATGGCTCCATGCGGAGGGAGTTTTGATTCCTGAGTTTCCTATGTGGAAAGAGTCAGATCATTATATTGAATTGAAAAATCAGTATGGGGGGCATTATAGTAAGCATGTAAAATCGACAGATATTTCAATTAAATCAATTAATTCCAATAATCCTTATGCTGATGAGATTGATGATGGTGGACAGTTAAGGCCATTGTCTATAAAAGAGCAAAAGTGGGTTTTAGAAGCACTACTTTCTTTAGCTAACACAGAGATGACTCTTATTCATCTGTGTAGCTTATTAACAGGGGCGAGAATACAAACAATTCTTACGTTTCGGCTTCATCATGTGTTTACCGAGATTGATAACCCTAATTTATTTGAAGTCAGAATTCCAGTTGGTCCCAAAACTGGGATAGATACCAAGAATGATAAAAAAATAGTTCTGCATCTACCTCTTTGGTTTTATCAAAAGTTACATACATATGCCCTAAGCCAACGGGCTCAAAAAAGGCGACAAAAAGCTGTTAATGGTGACTCTGAGGATCAATATTTGTTTCTCAGTACTAGAGGTGCTCCTTTTTATCAATCTAAAGAAGATTTACATCGTTTTAATAAGGACTTTTCTTTACATCATGCCAAAACAGGGCAGGCAGTTCGTCAATTTATTACTGAGAAAGTAGTTCCATTTATTCGACAGCGATTTGATGCTCCAAATTTCAATTATAAGTTTCATGATCTTAGAGCTTCTTATGGAATGAATTTGACTGATGCTCAATTGGAGTTGGTTTCTCATGGTGAAAGATCTCTCCATGAGGCAAGGGAGTTTGTCAAAATTAGAATGTGCCATGAGTCTTCAGCTACCACCGATTTATATCTTCAATACCGAAGCAACTTAAAACTTGTGAGAAGCATTGCTACCGAGTATGACCAACATTTGGTCCGTTTAGCTCAGACAGAATTGGAGGTGGATAGATCATGAATTTAGAGCTAAGACCTACTATTGTTGTTGATGTGCCTTTAGCAGCAGGTGAAGTTTTATTAAATCCGGAGCTTGTAGTTATAAGGTTTCCTCATGGGAACTTTGTTGATATTGGAGCCCTATGCTATTTGAAAAATATTAGCGCAAAAGGGAAAAACAGACATCTTGGGCGGTTTGTTGAGCTTAGATCCCTCGTTGATTCTAGAAAACAACAAATCAGAAAGTTGATTATGCTTATTTCAGATCAGCTTACGTACAGTAGCCGAACTTCAGTGACTGTGAAAAATTTAGTTGATGCTTTTATTGCATTTATTCGATGGGCTGATGAAAGCGATTTCAATAATGTATTAGAGAGTACTGATAATGCAAAGAAAATTATTATTGTTTACTCACATTTTTTAGATGATGAATATTCTAAGGGAAACATTTCGTTAAAACATTCAACTACTCAACGAGGTAAAGTTATCAGATTTTTATCTGAATTTTTTCAAGAAGATAGCTTTCACCATGGACTTATAAGGTTGAAGGATTTGGATTTTAATAAGAGGTGGAAGCCCCAGCCCTACAAATTTGCTCAACAGGCAGTTAATTATGAAATTAGACCGATCAAAATTGTTGATTTACCTTTGAGAGCTGGTCAAGTTTTATTAAATCCTGAGCAGGTCATAATAAGATTTCCTGCTGGAAAGTTGGTTGATATAGGAGCTTTATGTTACCTAAAATCAGAGCCCATAAAGGATTTTAAACAAAGGGTCACAAATTATAAGGAATGTGGGCGATTAGTTCAGTTAGGTTCTTTAAGTGAAACTCGTAGGCATCAAATTAGAAAGCTGACTAAGCTTATTTCAGATCAGCTTAAGTACAGTGGCCGAAATTCAGCGACAGTGAAAAAATTAGTTACTGCTTTTATTAAGTTTATTCGGTGGGCTGATGAAAGTGATTTTAATAATGTCCTAGAGAGTGCTGGTAATGCAAAGGAAATTTTTATTTTTTACTCGAATTTTTTAGATGTTGAATATTCTAAGGGTAACATTTCATTAAGACATTCAACTACTCAACGAAGTATAGTTCCTAGATTTTTATCTGAATTTTTTGAGGAAGATTGCTTTCAACAGGGACTTATAAAGTTGAGGAGTGTGGATTCTAATAAGAGGTTGAAGCCCCAGACCTTCAAAATTGCTCAAAAGGCAAGTAATTATAAAATTAGACCGATCAAAATTGTTGATTTACCTTTGGGAGTTGGTGAGGTTTTATTAAACCCTGAGCAAGCCATAATAAGATTCGCTAGTGGAAAGTCAGTTGATATCGGAGCTTTATGTTATCTAAAAGTTGAGCCCGTAAAAGATTATAAACAAGGGACCGCTAGGTATCAGAAGCGTGGACGATTAGTTCAGTTAGGATCTTTAAGTGAAACTCGTAAGCATCAAGTTAGAAAGTTGATTGATCATATTTCAGATCAACTTATGTACAGTGGTCGTAGGGTGGAAACGATTAAAGATTTGGTTAGTCGATTTATCGCTTTTATAAGATGGGCTGATGAAAGGAACTTTCATGATGTATTGGATAGTGCTGTTAATGCAAAGAAGGTTGTGATTATTTATGCACAATTTCTTAAGGAAAAATTTCTTCGTAATGAAATCTCGTTAAACCATGCAGCAAGACAACAGGCATCAGTGGTTAATTTTTTATCTGAGTTTTTTGAGGAGGATAATTTTAGTCATGGAATGTTTTTATTGAGGGTAACGCGCGATATAAACACAGCAACTCACCCACCAAGTGAGGATACCCAAACTAGGCTCTTGGCATTGTGCAATGCGCTATTTTATGGAATATCTTCATTGGTATTAGATTGTAAAGGTTATCCTTATAAATTAACCCTTCCCGAGTTTCTTCAACTTCCGAATAATTTTCTTTGGCTTTTTCCTGCCGAGTCATGGTTTAAGCGTCCAGAGATTGCTTTGGAACAACGCAAAATGTGTCTCGGCTTTAATTATTTAACTGGTGAGCTAAATACAATTAATGAAATCAAAAGGTTGAGAGGTCATTCATTGCGTGGCGATGAAAAAATTATTGTAGAGGCTCAAAGTAATATTGATGCTGCTAACTCTGATTTTAGGGATAGTCAGCGCATGCATGTTGGAACAGTTGCACTAAATGCATTTGTAGTGCTCTTTTTAGCACAAACAGGCATGAATTGGGCTCAGTTAATCAACTTAACTTGGTCAAATGATTATCAAATTGAGAGTGAGAGACAGTTATTTAGAACGATAAAGTGGAGAGCTGGTGGAAAAGAATGCTTCTTTGAGTTGCCTTCAAGTTTTATGTCAATTTTCAAAAGATATTTACAGTTAAGAGATTTTTTATTAGGAAATCAATCTTGCGAGTGGTTGTTCTTTAAGTTAGGTGAAAGAGGCATAGGAAGCCCGTCTCAAATTAAAGGCACATTACACTATTTTTATAAATCTTTAAAAAAGATAGATCCTGATTTAACGGAGATTCACTCTAGACAATGGCGAGCTGCTAAGAGTGATTGGTTGATTCGTAATACAGATATTTCTACTACAGCCTTGGTTTTGCAAAATACTGAGAAAACAGTTTTAACTTCTTATATTGCTGGGTCTGAGACAAAGCAATGGGAGGAGATGTCAAATTTTTTGAATCAAGTTTCTGATGTTGTGCGAGATAAAAGAGAGAAAACTCAGAATATAACTTTAAGAGCCGTAGGGGGGTGTTCATCCTTTGGGGAGCCGAGCTCTGTTAGCACAGCTACATCTATAGTATCTAATTGTATTGAGCCAGAAGGTTGTTTGTTTTGCGATAAATTCAGAATTCATGTAGATGAAATTGATATTCGGAAGTTGTTAAGTTGTAGATATTGTGTCAGCAAAACAGCACATCTCGCTGGAGATCAAGAGATGTATCAGAAGTTAATTAACCCTATCCTTAATCGGATTGAAGTTATTATCACTGAAATAGCAAAGCACAATAAAGACTTGCTGGAAAAGATACGTTATGAAGTGGATGAAGAGGGAGAGCTTGAGTCTTATTGGAGAAGAAAACTAGAGATGTTCATGGAGCTGGGAGTTGTTATATGAAAATCTTTGCTGAAGCAAAAATTGACTTGCCTGCTAATTCATTTGCTCCTGATGTCTTTGATCTCAAGAGTACTGGCCTTCCATCAAGTAACTTTGTTGTGAGTCGATTACGAGATGGAACGGTTGTATCTACATATGGGGATTTAGTATGGGATTTTTCAATTTATCATCCAGAAAAGAAACTAGATCCATTGAATTTCAAATATTGGAAGTATGGTGAGGTAACACGTCAACGAGAACAGTTAGTAGGTGAAATGAAGCATGTTTTATTCTTAATTATTTGGATGCGGAACAAAACCCCATTGAGTAATGGCACATTAAGAAATTACTTAAGTGTGGTGAATGCATTAGCCAAGTATGCTGAAGATGAGTCTTTAACAATTAAAGCCATTATAGGTTGTCCAGATTTAATATTGTGCTTTATACGTAAAAATCCTTCTGGATGGTTGATTGAAACGTTATCCTCTCTATTAAGATTATTAGTGCTAGTTAACACTGGAGAAAGTCAACTCAATGTTAGTGTAGTGGGCGAGGAAACACTTAAGTTGTTATATAAAAATAATCGACAATACAGAGATACCCTAAAGCAGCACGCTCCAATTCCAACAAGAATTTATTCAAGTATAATCAGGGGTTTGCTTGCATATCTTGAGAGTTGGGAAAAGGTTGCAGATGAGCACTTGGATTTAGTACTAGAGTGTTATCACTTAAGAGAACGAGATGGTAACAGACTTAATTATTCTTCAAATATTAAAGCTACAGCCTCAAATGCTTTTGTTAACTTTATTACACGCAAAAGTGATATTTTTACGATAAAGACAATTACTGCTGCACTTACAGAAGTACAGAGGGTTTCAAAGCTAATTATTCAGGTATTTACAGGGATGCGCGATGAAGAGGCGCAATCTTTAGGTTTTAATTGCTTAGAGAAAATAACTTCGAATGGTCAACGACATTATGTAATTAAGGGCAGAACGACAAAGTTAAATTACGGTAAAATTCAGAGGACAAAGTGGGTAAGTAACTTTGAAGGAGCTAGGGCAGTTGAAGCAGCCCAAAAAGTTGCAGAGGCAATCTATATTTCACAGGGTATAACTTCAATAAAAATTATTGAGTTATCAAATAATGCACCGTTATTTATTTCTAGCAGTTATTTTGGGTTTACAGGAAAGCCTGTTGCCACCAAATATGATCAGTTTGGAATAGCCTGTCTGTATCTAAAAGACCTTGGAAAATTATTAGATACTGTTCCAACTATTGAAGCAGAAGATTTATACGAGTTAGAACAACTGGATCCACATAGAGCTTGGCTTTCAGAAGAAAAATTCCAACTAGGAGCTCAATGGAGTCTTACGACGCACCAACTGAGGCGCTCCTTGGCTTTATATGCCCATAGATCAGGATTGGTTTCTCTGCCGTCACTCCGAAAGCAGTTACAACATATAACTAGTGAAATGACGAGTTATTACGCAAAAGGTTCTCCATTTGCCAAGGATTTTTTCAATAACGACAAAAAGCACTTTGGGCATGAATGGCAAGACTCCCAGTTTGAGTCGGCATCCCTAAGTTATATTTTTAATGTCTTATTATCGAAGGATGCTTTATATGGTGGGCATGCTCATTGGGTAGAGCATAGACTTAAAGATAAGGATGGTGAATTACTTGTTGATCGTAAAGAAACGATGGATAGATTCAAAAAAGGAGAAATTTCATATAAAGAGACAATTGTAGGTGGATGTACAAAGGTCGGGGCATGTAATCAAATAGCTGTAAATTGGCTTCAAATAGATTGTTTAAAGGATAACTGTCGTCATTTGGTTGTGAACTTACCTAAACTGGAGCGTGTAATCAAAGCCCAAGAGAAAATGATTAGTTCTCTGGACATTACTTCTGTGGAGTACAGGACTGAGATCTCACATTTAGATGTATTGAATGCAACAAAAAATAAAATTTTAGATATTCAAGGTGAGGGATCATGACAGACTCTTTTTTAGAGTACTACGAGGCTTTAGAGCGTTTAAAAAAAGATACTCCAATGAGGGTTCTAAAAGGAACTAAGATCACGAATGATGCTGTTTCGCTTGAGGCTGGAAGAGGTAAGGGGAGCATAAAGAAGTCTCGTCCAATATTTGCCGATTTAATTGTTGCAATTCAAATTGCTTCTGAACAGCAGATGCTAGTTGTGAACACTCAGGACAAAAAAATTGAGAAATTGAAATCGGAATTAGATCAATGCCGTAAAGAGCTGGAAGCAGCATTGGCTCGAGAGGTTTCGCTTTTATATGAGTTATATGAGGTGAAAAAAGAAATTAATCTTCTAACTGGAGCAAAAGTAATCCCAATCAGAAAAAGGAGGGGATAGCGACCAATCAAGTACTAGTTACAATTTTATATTAGGTTTGCAAATCATGTTAGGTATTCGACCTGAGCATATATCTCGAGCAATATCCCCTTGTTGTTCAATATTGTATGCCTCAAATGGTTTGTCTTGGTGGAAGACATATCTATAGGGGTTGTACAGCTTGAAACTTAAATAATAAGCAATTTGTAATATTGCTCCCTTAAGAAGCACATTAACTCCTTTTTGATGTTGCATCACATGAGTCATTTCATGTATGAAAATTTCTTGTATGTATGGAGACTCTAGTGCGTAATTTTCGCTGTAATCGGATGGATTCATATAAATGTTGCCATTTGGAGCCATGAAGATGCCTCGTGGCTGCCAAGGAAGAAATGGCTTGGAAATTATTTTGGGTCTGGTGTAATTGATTTGATCGCCAAATACAGACTGAGCCAGTAGTTTTTCTTGATGTGTTAACTCTCTGGCTTGATAAAAAGGCTTCACGATCTTGTCCTTCTTGTAGCTAATAAAAGAATCAATTGATGTAATAAGGATACCATAAGGTTATTCAATCAATGCATAAAGTCTGACGACAAATAGCGTCACTTCGTATTTATTTATAGAATGAATTAATATTTCATATCATTGATATTTTATTTTTTCTAATTCTGTTGATTTAAAATAAGTAGTGTTTAAAACTAGTAAATACATTCGTCTATATTTTTAATAATTTTGGAAATAATTATCTTCTTGTTATTGATTTTTGTAATAGTATCTTGACTGTTTTTTATATGATTTTTTAGGCAGAAATTTATCTCAGGTAATTGCTGACTAAGTTCTCTAGTTAACTGTATTTCCTGATCTTTTTTCATTATATCTAGTTCTAAAAGTCTTAATTTTTCATTTAAAACTTTTATGGCTTTTTCTTGACAATGAT